>JAGAAI010000059.1 GCA_017615325.1 Clostridiales bacterium
AGTCCTTGCTCTTCACATCTGAGAACTTGTTCTTTGTCGTCTTAGGCGCAGGCTTATTCGCCATCCTCCAGAGGAAGGTTACGGTCTGTGCTCTCGTGCAGACTCCCTTAGGATTGAACTTAGTCTTGGATACACCGGTGGTGATTCCCTTCTCTACTGCCCAAAGTACTGGCTTATAGAAGTAATCCTTGCTCTTGATATCCTTGAACTTGGTTGTCGTTGACTTGGGTGCAGGTTCTCCTGCAAGCCTCCAGAGGAATGTTACCATCTGTGCTCTTGTACAATCGTTTGCAGGCTTGAACTTTGTCTGCTTGTCGTAACCCTTGACTACATTAGCAGCAGTCAGATAGTTAGTAGGAGCATACCAAAAGTCTTTGGTATTCGTTACGTCCTTATAAAGAACTGTTACAACACATGTTGCGCTCTTGTCAGCAGCGGAAGCAGTAATGGTTACAGTTCCTGCCTGCTTGGTCGTTACCTTACCGTTTGCATCTACTTTTGCGACCTTCGCATCAGATGACTTCCAGCTGATCTTGTCTGAAGAACCGCTGAGCGTAGCCTTCAGCGTATCAGAGCCGCCGCACTTGATCTGGACTGTTGTCTTATCAAGTGTGAGGTTAACTGCTGCGGGGGCAGTAGTCGGCCGAGAAGGAGCTGTTGTAGGCATCTTAGTGGGGGTTGTAGTTGCCGTGGGCATAGCTGTCGGCTTTGATGCAGGAGTTGCAGTAGGTACAACTGTAGGTTTTACTGTTGGTGCGGTAGTAGGTGCTACAGTCCACTTCGCATATAGTGTGATGTTACCCGTTACTTGTGTATTGAAATCATACGTGCTCGTGCATGCAGAATCAGTGTACCATCCGCCGAATGTGTATCCTGTTTTTGTCGGGTCAGGAGGTGTAGTTGCATATTCTCCGACCCACAGTTGCTCAGGAGCAAAAGCAGTTCCGCCATTTGTTTCATATTTGACTGATACCCAACACTTATACGATAAACCATTTGTTTCCGCATAGGTCTGTGCATAACTACCTGCTGCACAATAGATCGTCACAGGACAATTATTAAAAGCATGATAGCCTATCTCATTCACACTTTCAGGGATAACAACCTTTTTTAAATTATTGCAATAACCAAACGCATATGTTCCAATAGTTGTCACACCGTCAGGTATAGTAACAGATGTTAGATTATAACAACCATTAAATGCCGATTCCCCAATACTTGTCACACTGGAAGGAATAGTATATGATGCATCTGTTTTCCCTTTTGGAAAGGTTATTATTTCGGTTTTATCCTTATTAAATACTATACCGTTTTCACTACAATAATTCGGATTATTACTGTTTACATTAATGGAAACAAGTCCACCAGAAAAAGCTTGGGGGTCAAGACTTGTCACACTGGAAGGAATCGTTACGGAAGTAAGACCAGTGCAGCCAAATGCAACATAATCGATACTTGTCACGCTGTTTGGGATAGTAACGGATGTTAGATCATCACAACCATAAAAGGCATAAGATTCAATCGCTTTCACTCCGTTAGGAATAGTAACAGATTGCAAAGAAGAATTATCATAAAAAGCAAATCCGCCGATGACTATAACACTTGAAGGAATCGTTACGGATGTAAGATTTTTACATCCATGGAATGCATATACTCCAATGCTTGTTACACCGGAGTTGATAACAACTGACTTGATATCGTCATCATCTGCAAAAGGTGATAGATTTGATCCGTTGGATTTATAATCATACATAGGTCCGGTTCCACTGATCGTGAGTTTACCCGCATCATCGAGTGTATATGTGACATTGTCACCGCAAGAGCCACTTGCGACTATTCCTGCATTTACGGTTTTCGCGAATGGTGCAAACAATACCATACTCAATATCATAGAAAGCATGATAAATGCACTTAGCAACACTTTCCCTCTTTGAATCCTCATCAATAACACCTCCAAATTCTTTAGGTGCCATGGCAACAAGGACATGGCACCTCTGGTATTCTCAGAATAACAGCCTTGATTCTACCATAGTGGTATTGGCCTGCGTATCACCCATTTGTACCATTTTTCAGGGAGTCTGGCGAAATCAGTTATCCCGGAAATAAAAAAGGTTACCGCTTTTTTGCGGGCATCGGTATCAGTCTGTTGACCCTCTTTTTATATTCAAGATATTCACTGCCGTATAGGTTTTCGAGCCACTTTTCCTCTGTGAATCTTAAGACCAGAGTCAGGACCAGCCACTGGATGGGGACTGTGATAAATATCAGAGGATGAGAACAGAAGGCAAATGATACGCCCATGGTCATGAACCAGCAGCCTGAATACATGGGGTTCCTTACATTGGCGAATATCCCTTCTGTCATGAGGCGGTTCTCTATAATGTAACTGTCGGCATCTGAATTCTGAGCTCCGGAATACCAGACGAAGATGCCGAAGAAGAACAGCACCGTACCAAGAGCGATCATGACATATTCAGGCCAGCCCGTATAATCACCTGTGATCTTATAGATCTGCTCAACTTCATCGATCGCGACCTGGGTAAGATCCGGCCAAACCGAGAAGAAATAAGAACCTAAGAATATGTAGCATACGGCAAATACCGCTGCCGATATCAATACGATCCCGCCGATAAGAAAGGGACCTATACCATACATAGGAAGCTTCTGGCCTTCTTTGGCATAGTTCTTGCTGCCCTTATTCTTGAGGTGAGCCAAAAGGCCTTTGCTCTCCCCCGTTTCCTCACTGACATCTTCCATGTAAAAGAGGATGGCGGCCACGACGTCAGTCACAAAGAAAAAGCTGAATATCAGGCCCAATACGATCCTGGTTGAAGGGCGCTTTCTTTTCTTTACCAGCATGACCACCCTGTAGATGAAATCCGGAAGGCTCATGGCCAGCATGCTGACATAGGTCAGGCCTACGCTTATAGCCATTGCAAAAGGTATGCCGATAAATGTAAAAGGGTTCATCAATCCCAGGACCAGGAAAGTCCAGAGGATGAAATTCCCTATATACCAGGGGATCATAACTAACTTAAGCGCAAGGGTCAGGCCGGAACAGGACTTCTCGTTCTTTATGGCGGCTATAGCCGCAAGGATAATGGCAACTGTTCCCAAGAGAGATGCGGTGCAGCCGATGATAAGATATGCCGGCAGCATAGTCTCGGGCTGTCTGGTCCCTGTAACAGGATTATCCGTCAAGAGAGCGTATAGGAATATTGCGATCCTTACCACAATAACATACATCAGGAATCCCATGGCAAAAAGCAGGCACTTGGAAAGTACCATAAGCTTCGGTCTTTTAAATTCCAAAGGAGGTCTTTCCTTCTTGACCTTTTCCTTTGAGACAGGGGTAAGCATCACATAATCTTTTTGATCTGCCATATTGTTTTCCATTTTTTATCCTCTTCTTCCTTATGCTCTCTTTGCGCAAAGATCTTTTAAGATGTAGGGGAAGATCAGTTCGATCCACGCAGCCAGTGCCTTGGCCGTATGAGCGTATGTTGCATCGTTCTCTCCCGCAGGATCAGGGATAGCCACGGAAATGAGCTTGCCTTCCCCGTTCTTCATTACAAGGCCGCACCTTGCAGCGAAGGTCGATAATGAGAATACCTTGTCCTTGATGTCAGGGTAATCGGATACGATCCTGTAAGCCTCTTCGTCCCTCATAGTAAGTATCAGGTCTGCCGAATTATATACGTCAACAGATACCCTCTTTGACTTAAGATAACTCATGTCGCGTCCGATCAGATCCGACACGGCCCTGACCATCTTGGGATCAGGACTTTCTTCACCGAAAATCGTAAGGCCGGCGGAATCGCCGTACAGTTCGCAGTCGCAATCGTCATCCGCTTCGAGCTTGAAAGGTCCTTCCCTGTTGATGAGTTCATCGAAGATGATCTCGGCAGCAGGTGCCATCGTAAGATCTTTCTCATCTACGAAGAGGACCTGGGCAGTATACGTTGACTTATATTCGTCTCTTGATCTTGTAACCCTGTTAGTTACCTGGTCCTTGACTTCATCTGACTCGTTCTTCTTTGCGGAAGACTTTGTGAGCCTGTTCATGTAGGCAACTCCCAGACCTTCTTCGGGGAAGCCTTGAGCCAGGATAAGATCGACTTTCTGCAGATCAAGATCCCTCAATCCTTCGAAGAGGTAATGCGCGGCTGCGGCAACATCTTTTGCCTTGCCGTATGTATAGAACTCAATATGCATCAATATTGCATTATCGAAAGCTGCTTCCAGAAGATGTCTTACTTCAACACCCGCATAGATGCCGACTCTGGCAAAAGGGTTTTTTGCTATGATTTCTTTGACCTTCTCAACGTAAGGGAACGCGATATTGACCAGAAGCTGCCTGTCATCTTCAGACATCTCCTTATAATCGACTTCTTCTCTCCTGCCGTCAGAGATCCCGTATTCGGCCTCCATCTTTTCGGGAAGGTCCAATATCTCCACATCACATGAAGGAGCATAGTGGCGGTACTTCATTCCGGGCGACCTCGGGGTCTCACCTGTCTTTATTGCGTATGCTTCTTCGCAAGAGCCTGCTATCGCAACGATCATCTCCCGCGTTACGGCACCTGGCCTTAAGATGACAGGAACTTCGCCTGTTGCATCAATGACTGTTGATTCCAGTCCGACATCACAGGGACCTCCGTCTATTGCGGCATAGATGAATCCGTCCATATCCTCTATTACTCTATCCATCGTGGTAGGAGAAGGTCTTCCCGAGATATTTGCCGAAGGAGCTGCAACCGGACAGCCGCAGTCTTCCAAAAATCTTCTTGCGACAGGGTGCGACGGCATCCTTATTCCGACAGTATCAAGACCTGCCGTAACTTCTGACGGGATCTTGTCAGACTTACGCATGATGACGGTAACGGGCCCCGGCATGAAAGCCTCGACCAGGCTTTGGGCAACAGGAGTTACCTCCGATGCGATCTCACTTATCTGTGACTTATCCCATATATGGCAGATAAGAGGATTATCCGAAGGACGTCCCTTGGCCTCGAATACCTTTTTGACTGATTCTCCGGAGAAGGCATTGCAGCCTAAGCCGTAGACAGTCTCCGTCGGGAATGCAACAACTTCGCCATCAATTAGGTGGCGGGCGCAATCCTTTATTGCTTCGTTATCATTTCCTTTGACCTTAATGGTCTGATCGTAGATCTTCTTTCTTTCCATATTCAATCCTCACGATGCTTCCGTTACGCTGTCCGCTGCCTGCGCAACGGTTAACGCATCGATTATCTCATCCAGGTCTCCTGCCAGGATTTCATCCAGTTTATAAAGTGTCAGACCGATCCTGTGGTCCGTGACTCTTCCCTGATGGAAGTTATATGTCCTTATGCGTTCGGACCTGTCGCCCGATCCGACCTGATTCCTTCTCGCGTCGTTCTTCTCGCCGGCATCAGCCGTCCTTGCGATATCCCAGAGTTTGGCAGTAAGGACTGCCATCGCTTTCTCCTTGTTCTTGATCTGCGATCTCTCGTCCTGACAGGTCACGACGATCCCGGTGGGAAGGTGGGTAAGTCTTACTGCAGAGTCAGTCTTGTTGATATGCTGACCGCCCGCGCCTGATGCGCGGTAAGTATCTATCTTGATGTCGTTGGGGTTGATCACGACATCTCTGGGCTCGGCCTCGGGAAGGACTGCAACAGTTGCGGCCGATGTATGGATCCTTCCGCCGGATTCCGTTACCGGAACACGCTGAACGCGGTGGACTCCGCTCTCGAACTTGAGCCTGGAGAAAGCGCGTTTGCCTTTGACCTCGAAGACGATCTCCTTATAGCCTCCCAATTCCGTAGGAGTCTGGTCTACTATCTCGACCGTAAAGCCGTGAGCCGAAGCATAGCCCATGTACATCTTATAGAGGTCAGATGCGAAGAGAGCTGATTCTTCTCCTCCGGTTCCTGCCCTTATCTCCATGATGACCGAACGGTCGTCACGGACATCCCTGGGAGCTAAGAGTTCATTTATCTTCTTCTCTGCTTCAGATAAATCCTTCTTACCTTCTGCAAGTTCTTCGTCTGCCAGAGCCTTGATCTCGGGATCTCCGCCTGATAAGAGTTCCAGGGCCTCTTCTATCCTCATCTCGGCGTCTTCTAATCTTTTTATCTCTGTTATGACTTCTTCCATATCGGCAAGCTCGCGCGACAGGTCCGTGAACTTATCGCGGTCGGACACGACAGAAGGGTCCTGCAAAGATGTGGTCACCTCATCGAACCTTGCCTTTACCTGTTCCAATTTGCTCTTGTCTATTGCCATCTTTCGTCCTTACTCCGTTATAAGAGATCACTGACATCGACCGTCTGTGACGTAGCCTCGGAAGAATCGTCAGTCTCAGTTTCAGACGGGTCGCTGTCCGTTACGGACTCTTCCGTCTCTTCAGCCGTTGTAGTTTCTTCAGTAGTTGTCGCAGTAGCCTCGGCTTCTTCTGCCGCCTTATCCTTGGCTTCATAATATTTGAGAAGGTAATCCGTCAAGGCACGGTAGTATGCCACACCGCCTTCTTCAGTTATCTTATTATCTATTATGTGTTCGTCGAATCCTTCATCGAAAACATAGAATACAGAATCGTACTGATCGTAGCTGCCCGTTATCTTATACATCGCTTTCCTTATGTTTACGATCGGATCCTTCCCCATGATGACTATAGGGACATCGTTAGCAGTTATGCATTGCCTTATGACTTCTATATCGTCTTCTGTCAGGGTCGTTACCTTGTTGATAACGATCAGAAGATCAGATGTATAAGTCCTTGCATTGACCTGAGATACCACCTGGCCCCGTTTATCGTATTCGATGAGACTTACCGACGAAGCCTTTACGGGCATGACATCCGATGTTGCGCTGCCGGGCGTTACTATGACAGTCTTCTCCTGCAAGGGGGATAATTCCGCGGGGAACTCTCCTAACCAGTAGATAGTTATATCACGCTCCGATAAGATCCTTGCGTTCTCCGTAAGTTCCAAGGCCTTCTCCCCTGCGGCATTTCTCTTTTGGGCATTGTTGTTTATCATGATGACCGCAAGAAAAGCCATCATGATACACATTACGACAAGCGGGAAGATCAGGAATGTCTTTCTGTTATTCACTTTATATCCCTCTCATAGTAAGGATCCGTCGATGCCGTAACCTGTCTTGCAAAATCCTCGCGGAAAGATACTACCACAGGGGGGAGCGAATCAAGATAAGGAACTATGTATGATCTGAAGGAATCCAGGAGGTATTTCTCCCTGTCGTCTTCAAGATCAGATTCGATTATAATCAGCCAGTTCATATTATCGTCTGACATCCTTCTCATGAGCTGGATCCAGACTTTCTTAATGTCCTTGTCGATCTTAAAGAACTCTTCCGTCATCTCACGGAGTTTCTCCGGCCAGTGGTCAGGCTGACCTACTTTGACCGATTCATCGGGAGGAGCTATCTGTTCCCTGATCATGTCACACATATCCTTGCCGAAAAGGACCTCATCAGTGCCCGGGTTAATAACGAACCCGTCAAGACCCATCTTCTCTTCCGTAACAACAAAAAGGATATCGTCGAAAGTCGCGACGATGCCGTTCTGCCTCTTGCCTTCGGATGCCTTGTCGAAAGACGCCGAATCAGAGAAGACGACCATATGGCGTCTGTTCTTGCCGTCGGATACTGCATGGAACCTGAAGTCCCCTTCCTTGCCATCGACCGGTACTATGAAGCTGGCAACGGCTGCAGCCTTGAGGAGCTTTAACATGTTCTCCTCGGACGAGTCAGCCCTGACATTTGCCATCAGTTCCTTGAGTTCTTTATTTTCGATCTTGTCATTCATATAAGCATTCTCCTTTAAAAATCTTCAGGGTAAAAAAGTCCTTTTAAGCTAGAAGAATGCAACCCTTACGAGCCAGGTCCAGAAGAGGGCCGCCAGAGGGGTTAGGAGCGTTGAGAAAGTAACGATCCTCGCACAAAGGGACGGAGACATATTGTACTTGTCTGCATATACGACACAAAGTGATGTTGAAGGCATGGCTGTCATGAGAACGATCGTCGCCCTGGTAACGGGCCTTATCTCAACAAAAGACGACAGGACAAGGATGATGCCGAATACAACTGCAGGTATCAGGGCCATCTTAAGGACAACCGTTATGTATGTTTTCGAATCTGCGAAGATCCTCTTGAAATCCAGTTCGGCGATATTGGAACCCAGAACGATCAGGGCCAGCGGGAAAGCTATGTCACCGACAAAGCTCAATGTCGAAGTAACCGGATAGCCGAATCTCCAGGGAAGAAGGAAGAGGATAACGGCAGCGATCGACGCTGTCGACACGATATCCGTGACGATGTATCTCGGCCTGAACTTACGGCCTGATATGATCGTAACGCCGAATGTGTAGAAGAAGATGTTGAATACGAGATTAAACACGGCCGCCAGGAGGAGACCTTCGTCGCCATAGAGTTCTTCCATCAGAGGAACACCGATGAAGCTCGTGTTGGAGAAGATGAGACAGGCGCTCATGATCCTCTTGTCACCGTCTGCCTGTTTGGACTTTTTGTTGATGATGGTCATGATGCCGACCATGCCCAGGTAGAAGATACCTGCATAACATGCAACGGCGATGATGCCCTTCACCAGTTCCTCGTTGAAGACATACTGGGAAGAAGACAGGATCATAAATGGAAGTATCGCCTTGATCAGGATATCACTGATGCTCCTCTCGGCGCGCGAATCGGTAACGCCGGTGCGCTTCAGGATGACACCGATGATAAAGCATACAACTATCTTGATCGTAACGTAATAGATCTGTGTCATCCTTTATCCTTTGCAGTAGATCGCAGTCCTTACCGCGTTCTTGTATCCTTCCATACGTTTTGCAACTTCTTCCTGCGGCATCTTGGGATCATATTCCTTCCTTGATGCGTAGAGAGAACTAACTTTATCAATACCTTCGAAGAATCCTGATGTAAGACCTGCCATAAGGCCCGCGCCCATGGCTGTCATCTCATCTGTCTTCGCCCTTACTATCCTTATGCCGAGCATGTCAGACTGGAGCTGCATCAGGTAATCACTGCCGCAGACACCGCCGTCAACCTTCATCTCACATGCGGAACTGTTGGTGTCTCTTGCCATGAGCTGAACGAGTTCCGTAACCTGATATACGATCGATTCGATCGATGCCATGACGATGTCATCTGCTGATGTTCCGCGGGTAAGGCCCGTTAAGATGCCTCTTGCATCAGGATCCCAATAGGGAGCACCAAGACCTGTGAATGCAGGAACCATATAAACGCCAGAATCACGCTTTGCGCGCGCTGCTACGATGTCGCAGTCTGAAGGCTTATCGATAAGATGCATCTCATCCTTGAGCCAGCTTATGATCGAGCCCCCCTGGAATACGGATCCTTCCAGAGCATATGCGGTAACGCCGCCGACAGACCATGCAGCGGAACATAGGAGACCGTTATCGGAGAATACGGGCTTATCGCCGGTATTCATCAGTATGAAGCAACCTGTTCCGTATGTCGTCTTGGCTTCGCCCTTGGACAGGGCATTCTGACCGAAAAGAGCCGAAGGCTGGTCGCCGATCACACCGGTGATATGGACACCGTTAAGTGAGAGGACCCTTTTTGCCTGACCTTCATCAAGACCTGATGCGACAAGACCTTCCATCGTAAGATCGACCGCACCGAAGTCAGATGAAGAGGGCTTGGGCTCAGCAAGATTTGCCCTTGTTATTCCGAAAAGATCCAGGAGTTCATTATCGTAATCAAGATCGTTGATGTTGAAGAGCAGGGTCCTCGAGCAGTTGGAATAGTCAGACGCGAAAGACTTCCCGCCCGTAAGCTTATAAACCAGGTAACCGTCAACTGTTCCAAAGAGGACGGATCCTGATCTGACCTGTTCTTCCAGACCATACTTTTCCCTGATCCAAACCATCTTTGTTGCCGAGAAATAAGGGTCGAGCTTTAAGCCCGTCTTAAGCGAGATCTCTTTCTCTTTGGACTTGAATACTTCTCTCTTGCATATATCGGCTGTCCTTCTGCACTGCCAGACAATGGCGTTGCATAAGGGGTCACCTGTAACCTTATCGAAAGCTATAGTTGTCTCTCTCTGATTAGTGATACCGACAGCTTCGATCTGGCCTATTGCCTCAGGATGCTCTCCGAAGAGGTTTGATATCGCCTTTACGGTCGAATAGAAGATCTCTTTTGGATCGTGCTCTACAAAACCCGGTGCAGGATAGATCTGAGTCAGTTCCACTGACTGTCCCGGGTAAAGTCCGCCTTCCTCGTTTAGAAGGAATGCCTTGGTCGATGTCGTTCCCTGATCGATGCAAAGAATGTACTTGCCCATTTTGACCTCTTTCTTACCTGAAATAGATCCTGTTGAGGTTCCTATAGTAATCGTCGTCAACGGATCCCAAGTCCTCCGCCGTAAATCTTACGACCCAGTTGCCTGTGGCAGTACCGGGTATGTTCATCCTTGTATCACCGCCATAGCCCAGCATATCCTGGATGGGGATTATTACCACGTTCGCATGGCTCATCCACAAAGTCCTGATGATGGCTCTGCAGGAAGCGCTTCTCGTGCCGCCCTCGCCCCAGTTGTCACCTTCAAATCCGCAGTACTCCAGGCAGCAGTTCCTTACGGACTCGGGGCTGTCCCAAAGCCATCCTAAAAGGGTGTTGTTATCGTGGGTTCCGGTAAAGGCTACACAGTTGCTGTCAAAGTTATGCGGCAGATATGTGCTGTTATCGCCGGGATTAAATGCAAACTCCATTATCCTCATGCCGGGGATACCGGTATTGGAAAGGAACGCCTCAAGATCGGGAGTCCATTCGCCAAGGTCTTCAGCTATGAGCCTGTCCCTGCCTCCGAATCTCTTGTCGACTTTCTCAAAGAATTCAAGACCGGGTCCTTTTACCCATTCACCTTCCTTGGCAGTATCAGCATTGGAATCGACTTCCCAGTAGGAACAGAAAGCCCTGAAGTGGTCGATCCTTAAGAAATCGTAGAGCTTGTAGCTCTCTTTGATCCTGTCCATCCACCAGGAATAACCGTCCTGCGCCATCTTGGCCCAGTCGTAGATCGGGTTGCCCCAGAGCTGGCCTTCGGCGGAAAAATAATCCGGCGGGACTCCTGCCACCTTCTCGAAGACATAAGCCGTCTCCTTGGGAGGCATGGCCATATCGTCTTCTTTTGCTGTTTTTGCATATTCACTGTCGAGTTTCTTCTTACGGCCGGGCTTTGCCATCTTGAACATGTCTCTTGCAGCCCAGACATCAGCTGAATCACAGGAAACATAGATAGGCATGTCGCCAATGATGGAGATCCCGCATTCGTTTATCGCAGTCTTGACCTCAGTCCATTCCCTTATGAAAAGATACTGGACGAAAGCATGGAAATAGTATTCGTCACTGCCTCTTACCTTGGCTATGGCCTTATCGTCGTGGTCCTGCAGGGCTTTGTCTTCCCACTGCCACCAGGCCTTCTTGCCGTTATTCTCTTTGATCGTCTGATAGAGGGCCACATCGTCTGCCCACTTGTTCTTCTTGGCAAAAGCCTTGACCTCGGACTTCATCTCATCGGAGATCCTGGAATAAGCTATACGGAGCATTCCTTCGCGCTGTACCCTTAAGTAATCGTAATCGATCCTCCACTTATTCCCGTTATATTCTGCCGCCACTACATCATCGCCTGTCAAAAGGCCTAACTTCATAAGTCTTCTGGGATCCAAAAGGAGCCAGTTACCAGCAAATGCCGAGAAGCTCTGATAAGGAGAATTCCCCATTCCGGGATAGGTGAACGGCAGTACCTGCCAATACCTCATTCCCTGTTTCTGGAGTTGTTTGGCGAAATTAACCGCCTCTTCTCCCATCACGCCCGTACCAAAAGGCCCGGGAAGTGATGTTATGTGCATGAGCACTCCTCCGCCTCTTTGCATTGTATTCCACCTCGAACTTCTATATAATATCTTGGCTTAATTAATAATAAACCACGCTAATTATACAACACTGAGGTTTTTGTTCAAATGTCATATACTACACAAGAAGAGATACAAAGGCGCAAGACTTTCGCCATTATATCCCACCCTGACGCGGGTAAGACGACCATGACCGAGAAGCTCCTTCTCTACGGAGGCGCGATCCATATGGCCGGTTCCGTCAAGGCCAGGAAAGCAGCCCGTCACGCCACATCCGACTGGATGGAGATCGAGAAGAAGAGAGGTATCTCCGTTACATCTTCCGTCATGCAGTTCGAGTACGACGGTTACTGCATCAATATCCTCGATACTCCCGGCCACCAGGACTTCTCCGAGGATACCTACAGAACGCTCTGCGCTGCTGACTGTGCAGTAATGTTATTGGACGGCGCCAAGGGTGTCGAGACCCAGACCATCAAGCTCTTTGAAGTCTGCCGCAAGAGAGGGATCCCGATCTTCACCTTCATCAACAAGATGGACCGCGCCGCCAAGAACCCCTTCGACCTGATCGATGAGCTCGAGAAGGTCCTCGGAATAAGGTCATGCCCGATCAACTGGCCTATTGGAACAGACGGCGACTTCGAAGGCGTTTACGAAAGAGACTCCAAGCAGGTCCTCCTTTTCGATAAGGCCAACGAAGACCACGGTGCATCCATGGTAACAGAGCAGGTCGCAGGTGTTGACGACCCCGCTCTTGAAAACATAATCAACCACTATCACCTTGAGACATTACAGAACGACATAGAGCTCCTCGACATGGCTGGAGACGAGTTCGATGCCCAAAGGGTAGCTGCAGGACAGTTAACCCCCGTATTCTTCGGTTCTGCCATCACCAACTTCGGTGTCGAGACGTTCCTGCGTCACTTCCTCGAGATGGCTCCGGCTCCCCAGCCCCACCATACGACTGACGGCGAAGTCCTCCCCGAAGACAGCATGTTCTCAGGTTTTGTATTCAAGATCCAGGCCAACATGGACCCCAACCACCGCGACAGGATGGCTTTCGTCAGGATCTGCTCCGGTAAATATGAGAAGAACATGACCGTAAACCACTTGAGGATCGGCAAGAAGATAACTCTCGCCCAGCCCCAGCAGTTCATGGCCCAGGACCGTAACATAGTAGAAGACGCTTTCGCAGGCGACATAATCGGTATATTCGACCCCGGCCACTTCAGGATCGGTGACACTCTGATCTCATCCAACAGGAAGTTCGAGTTCGACCCCATCCCGGTATTTGCACCCGAGAACTTCGCAAGAGTCGAACCCAAGGACTCCATGAAGCGTAAGCAGTTCGTCAAGGGCGTCGAGCAGCTCTGCCAGGAAGGTGCCGTCCAGCTCTATAAGCAGCCCGGCATCGGCACCGAGACATACATAATGGGCGTCGTCGGCATACTTCAATTAGACGTTATCGAATACAGACTGAAATCAGAATACGGCGTAGACATCTTAAGGACTCCCCTGAACTACACCCTCGCGCGCTGGGTCAGATCAGAAGAAGATCCTGCATTCGACCCTACGGCTTTGACACTGACTTCAACATCCTGCCTGGTATTGGACCGTGACGATGCACCCGTCATCCTCTTTGAGTCAGAGTGGGCCGTGAATTGGACGGTTGAACACAACGAAACCAAGAAGCTCGTGTTCGAAGGGATCCACAACGCTCAGAGCTGATCAGTCCTTGAACGCGATCTTTATCTCATCTTCCATTACATCGATGGATCCGAGTTCAGAGTCGTTGTCAGATTCCACGTAACAGAGCAGAAGATTTGTTGTCTCGCCTGCTTTGAATACCTTATCCAGAGGCACTGACTTTAGCAGGCAGTCGTCCTTCAGGCTGACATACATCATTTCTTTGCCGGCAAAAACTGGAACGAGCTTACCGGAATTAAAGACCAGTAGGATGCCGCCGCGGTTGGATGGACCGAATTCATTGTTGGTGTTAAGGATCTGCTTGGTAATAGTTGCTTTCGTCCTTACAGTCAGGACATCGCTTTCTTCATCCATCATTTTCAGGATATCCTCATTTTCAACGAGCTTTAAGGGGAATGACGGGTAAATGATCTGGCTTTCTTTCAAGCCCTCAGTTGACTTGATCTCTATTCCCTTGATCTTTTTTTCGGATATAACATCGATAGGCTTATTGCCGCTGACTTCACTGTCTGATACGAATTTGCCGTTGATGACATTAGTGTGAAAATACCGGTCCTGCCGGGGACAGTAGAAAGATGCCATAAAGCAGAAACTGTTATTACCCTTATTTACCGGGATCCCTGTAATATCCAGAGATTCAAGAAAGTCAGTATCTGCATCAAGATCCATTACAAGAACGCCGTTCCCGCTCTTTCTATCACCAAGCTTAAAATCGTATACCTTGCCGTTGATCATGCAGATCATTGAGACCTGATAGGTGTATTCACTGCTGCGGTCAATGGGGAAGCAGAGGAGATTAAGATCGATCTTGAGATTACCGTCTTCGTAGGGAAGTGTACGCGGGTCAACTTCTTCAAGTTTTTCAGAAGGGTGGGCTCCGTCGGGCTTATAAGTAAATGTCAGATAGCAAAGATCATCTACTTTCGTCATTCCCTCCTGAGCCATAAAAGCCACCGCTTCCATTACTCTTTGCCTCAGAGGATAGATCGAATCGGATATGAGAGGCATAACAGAAGGGTCACTATATTCTGTTGCATCAGTTTCCTCCGAAGGCTCGGTCTCGGTTTCCGTAGTAAGAGACGCAGGTTCAGTCTCTTTAGAAGTTACAGTTGTTTCTTCCGTTTCTTTGGGCGTTATCGGATCGGTGATATTACTGCAAGCCGAAAGTGACAGTGTGGATATAACGACAGCAACTATCAGTGTAAAAGAAATGATCTTACGCATATTGTCTTCCCCCTGGGATAATTCCATATACCATATTATACATTCCCGTGGGGAGAATTGTTGCAATCAGGATATTTTGCCCTCCTTAAACATCCTCATCATCTCACAGGTCAATGAGAAATCGTCGGGCTGGAGAACGGTCTCCTCCGGTGTTACCCATTGAGCGACTTTAAGTTCAACTTCATCCATCCTAATAGTATCGTCTCCATCAACCTCACAGAAGAATCCGCAGAGGATATCACCTGCTATGCCCCAGGGCTGGGATTTATAGTAGCGGATATTCTTGATCTTAAGCCCCGCTTCTTCCATAACTTCCCTGCGGCAGGCATCTTCTAAAGTCTCGCCTATCTCGACAAAGCCTGCTATGAGGGCATAGAAATCAGCATTGGGTCTGTTGTATTTGGTAACGAGGATCCTTTTATCCGATATAACGGCAACTATTACCGCCGGGTTTAATCTCGGATAGATCTCTGTCTTGCAGTCGGGACATACCATGGCCCTGGCCTTATCGTGGTGGGTAAGCTTAGTCCCGCACCTGCCGCAGCGGACCGTGTATTTATACCAGGTCGAAAGATGGTATGCGGTAAAGATCGCAAACATCATGCCGTTATCAAATCTGCCCGAACGGCGGAGCTGTCTTAAGTTAAAAAAAGACAGCCCTTCTATTGACTCAGGCAGATCATTTAAAACGAAGTATTCCAGATCATCGATCGCGAAAGCATAGACAACGTCTCCCCCGATCTCCGAATAAAGGGGCAAGGACAGATCGCCGTCCTTATCCTTAAGGAAGACATCGGACCCGTCAAAACAAAAGACCGGCGAATCCGCAAGAGGTCTTGCGGACGGCCGGTATTCGTTATGGTATTTCTTAGGAAAGATATCCTGTATCATTATTCGATCTCAGCGTGGAAATCCTGGAGAGCCTTTACGCCGATCTGACCGCTCCTTGCAGCCTTGATACCTTCAGCGGAAGCCTTGGCAGCAGCCATCGTCGTGATGTAAGGAATGCGGTTCTTGATCGCACCCTTACGGATATAGCTGTCGTCGTTAACGCTTTCCTTGCCTGCAGGAGTATTGATGATGAGATCGATCTCTCCGTTGGTTACAAGATCCATGATGTTGGGACGGCCTTCATAGAGCTTCTTAACGAGCTCGGCTTCGATACCGTTATCAACGATCATCTGGTAGGTCTTGCCTGTTGCAAGGATCCTAAATCCCAGATCAGAGAAAGCCTTGGCAACATCGATAAGATCGATCTTGTCTCTGTCGGATACGCTTATGAGGACTGTTCCTTCGGCAGGAAGTTCAGACTTCGTTGCTTCTTCAGCCTTGCAGTAAGCATCGCCGAAGTTGGGAGCGATACCCAATACCTCACCTGTGGATCTCATCTCAGGTCCCAAGACAGGGTCGACTTCCTGGAACATGTTGAAGGGGAAGACTGCTTCCTTAACACCGTAGTGAGGGATCTTCTTATTCTTCAGATCCTTAACGGGAGATGCGTTGCCCGTAAGATCCTCGGTCATGATGGCTGTTGCTGCCTTGACCATGTTGATGGCGCAGACCTTGGATACGAGAGGCACGGTTCTTGATGCACGGGGGTTAGCCTCTAATACATAGACCGTATCACCCTCGATGGCATACTGCATGTTCATAAGACCTTCAACGTGCATCTCGCATGCGATCTTCTTTGTGTAGTCGCGGATCGTTGCAACAATCTCATCGGAAAGGTTCAGTGAAGGCAGGATACAAGCAGAGTCACCGGAGTGAACACCTGCGAGCTCGATATGCTCCATGACTGCGGGAACGAAGCACTCGTCACCGTCAGCGATGGCATCAGCCTCACACTCTGTTGCGTGATTCAAGAATCTGTCGATCAGGATGGGTCTGTCGGGTGTAACGCCTACAGCTGCTGACATATAGACTCTCATCATGTCGTCGTCGTGTACGACTTCCATGCCTCTTCCGCCCAATACGTAGGAAGGACGGACCATGACAGGATACCCGATCTTGTTTGCGATCGAAAGGGCATCATCTACAGTTACGGCCATGCCGGACTCAGGCATCGGGATGCCGAGCTTATCCATCATGGCGCGGAAGTGATCACGGTCTTCTGCCAGGTCTATTGTCTCAGGAGAAGTACCCAGGATCCTTACGCCGTTGCGCTTGAGGTCTGCTGCCAGGTTCAGAGGTGTCTGACCGCCGAACTGGGCGATAACACCCAGAGGCTGCTCCTTCTCGAAGATGGAGAGAACGTCCTCCAATGTCAGAGGCTCGAAGTAGAGCTTGTCGGATGTGTCGTAGTCAGTTGAAACCGTCTCAGGGTTGCAGTTGACGATGATGGACTCAAAGCCCAGGTCACGGAGTGCCAGGGCCGCATGAACGCAGCAGTAGTCGAACTCGATACCCTGACCGATCCTGTTAGGACCGCCGCCTAAGATCATGATCTTCCTGTTGGAAGATACAGGGCTCTTGTCTTCTGCCAGATGATATGTTGAATAGTAGTAAGCTGCATCCTGGGTTCCGGATACGTGAACGCCTTCCCATGCTTCCTTGATGCCGTAAGAATATCTTGCAGCACGGATATCATCCTCGGAAACGTTTAAGATCTTGGAAAGGTATCTGTCTGAGAAACCGTCGAGCTTAGCCGTACGGAGAACGTCCTCAGAAGGAACCTTGCCTGCTTCTGCTATGAGGCTCTCTTCTTCTTCAACGAGCTCCTTCATCTGCTCGATGAACCACTTCTTGATGCGGGTAAGATCGTAAAGTTCATCAACTGTTGCGCCCTTTCTCAAGGCCTCATACATGATGAACTGTCTCTCGGATGTGGGTTCTGTGAGCTTCTTAAGGAGTTCTTCCTTGGAAAGCTCATTAAAGTCCTTTGCAAATCCCAGACCGTATCTGCCGGTCTCAAGAGATCTTATAGCCTTCTGGAAAGCTTCCTTGTAGGTCTTACCGATGCTCATGACCTCACCTACGGCTCTCATCTGTGTGCCGAGCTTGTCGGATGCGCCCTTGAACTTCTCGAAAGCCCATCTTGCGAACTTGATAACGACATAGTCGCCGTCGGGATAGTACTTATCGAGTGTGCCGTACTTGCCGCAGGGGATCTCATCCAGTGTAAGACCACATGCGAGCATTGAAGATACGAGAGCAATGGGGAATCCGGTCGCCTTGGAAGCAAGAGCTGATGACCTTGATGTTCTCGGGTTGATCTCGATGACTACGATCCTGTCTGATACGGGGTCATGAGCAAACTGGCAGTTGCAGCCGCCGATGACGTCGATCGCCTCAACAATCTTGTAGGATGCTTCCTGAAGTCTCTTTTGAACTTCTTCAGAGATCGTGAGCATAGGAGCAGAGCAGAAGGAGTCACCTGTGTGAACACCCATAGGGTCTATGTTTTCGATGAAGCAGACAGTGATCTTATTATTCTTGGCGTCACGGACGACCTCGAGCTCGAGCTCTTCCCAGCCGATAACTGCTTCTTCTACAAGGACCTGATGAACGAGGGAAGCTGCAAGACCTCTCTCACAGACAGTCTTGAGTTCGTCAACATTGTAAACGAGGCCGCCGCCTGCGCCGCCCATCGTGTAGGCAGGTCTTAATACGACAGGGTAACCCAGTTCCTCGGCAACCTTGACTGCATCCTCAACAGAATAGACTTCGTGGGATCTTGCCATCTCGATTCCGAGCTGGTTCATGGTGTTCTTGAACTCGACACGGTCCTCACCTCTCTCGATGGCGTCGACCTGGATGCCGATGACCTTGACGTTGTACTTGTCGAGAACTCCGGCCTTGGCAAGCTCAGAAGATAAATTAAGTCCCGACTGACCTCCCAAGTTGGGGAGGAGTGCATCGGGACGTTCTTTCTCAATGATCTGGGTAAGACGCTTAACGTTGAGAGGCTCGATATAAGTACGATCTGCAACGGTGGGGTCTGTCATGATGGTAGCGGGGTTGGAATTAACGAGTACGATCTCGTAGCCCAACTTCTTCAATGCTTTACAAGCCTGTGTTCCGGAATAGTCGAATTCACAAGCCTGTCCGATGATGATCGGGCCCGAACCTATGATCAGGATCTTGTTGATGTCTTCTCTCTTTGGCATTTGTCTTATCCTCCAATAATATAGTCCGCAAAAATTTCATCACTAAATATACCATAAATAGCGATGAATAATAGTTACATTTTAGGCTGACCTAAAAGGATCAGATCTCTATCCTGTATCTCGACTTGATGGGAGACTTTTTGCCTGCCCACCAACCGTCTCTTCCGTAGAAAACAGTATCGTAGAATTTGCCGTCTGCTTCGACCCAGCCGTGGGTATCGTGACAGAACTCGACCTTCTCGAATCCTATCTCGACAAAAAGGTATGCCATGGCGGCAGCCTGGGAATTGCACTCGCCTCCGCAGGTCCTCTGATCACCATAAGCATTAAGGATATTATTTGCGTAATGGGCATCGTAGCAGGCCCAGTCTTTGCGGTGGGCATTGATCGGCATGTCCTTTATGAGGACCTTGAAGGAGTTAACGTACTTACGGCACTCCAGAGCTTTCTTAGCAAGGGACATCGAGTCGTCAGTAATCTGGGCAACGACTTCGCGGGCTCTGATCATGACAGGGATCTTCTCCTTGGCATATGCATTGAGAACTGCCTTGCCGTCTGATGCCAGCTTGATCCCGTTAGCCTTGTCATTCTTTATCATCTTGCCGGTCTTGCGGTCGCAGAAATAGTAATTGCCGTCGACTTTGTACCAGCCGTACATATCAGTCTTTATGAGCTTGCCGTCTTTTGCAAAAACACAGCCCTTGCCGTCGATGTTAACGGCTCCTTTGGCCATGACTCCGGTCTTGCCGGCCGTCTTGGCGGTCTTATAGAAATAATACCTGTTCTTGTCTATCGTCTGCCAGCCTGTGGCAAGAGCGCCCTTTTTGTGCTTGGCGCCTGATGAGGTTGCAGCAGTCTTATAGAAGTAGAATCTGTTGCCGTCGATGGTCTGCCAGCCTGTTGCCATCGCACCCTTGCTGTGCTTTGCGCCCGACGTCGTCTTGCCGGATCTATAGAAATAGTATTTTGTTCCATCGATAAGCTGCCAGCCTGTGGCCATGGCACCCTTTGAATGAGCGGAACCTGATGTGGTCTTGGAAGATCTATAGAAATAGAACTTCTCACCGTCGATGGACTGCCAGCCCGTGGCAAGACCGCCCTTCTTGTGAGAATCACCTGACAAGGTCTTGGATGAACGGTAGAAATAGAATCTTTCACCGTCGATGGTCTGCCAGCCTGTGGCCATGGCGCCCTTTGTGTGGGAAGCGCCGCCCGTAGTCTTGCCAGACCTGTAGAAATAGAACCTGACTCCGTCGATGGTCTTCCAGCCGGTTACATACTTGCCGTCTTCCATATAGAAAGTCTCACCGCCGTCAGTTATAAAACCTGATACGCGGTCGTCGGAGATTACGGTAACCTTCTGCTTAAGAAGGAAACATGAACTGGCAGCAAATGCCGCCAGGAAAAGAATCACAGTAATGATACGTGACAATACCTTATTCATATCAACATTAACCTTCATCAAATCTCTGTCTTATTGAGTGCGCGGTACGCATAACCCTTACGATTATACCACTGCTTGCCCTTTGCTTCCACAAACAAAGGATCCCAGGTCCTACCGTCTATCTCAATCCAGGCGTGACCGCCGTCGTCGCAAAGATAGACCGTGCCGAAGTCCAGTTCGTTGTAAAGATAACCCAAAGCCGCGGATTCGGCGACACATTCACCACCGATCTTGTCCTGATCACCATATGCATTCAGGATGTTGTTGGCATAGATGGCCGTAAAGCAGGCGAATTTGTCTCTATATTTCTTCAGAGGGTAGTGCTTAAAGAGATAAGGCGGCTTGGCCACATACTCGTAGCACTTCCACTGCTTCTCTTTTATACTGTCGTCCTTCTTGCAGATCTCCCCGATTATCTCCCTTGCTCTTATCATGACAGGGATCTTCTCCTCGGAATACTTATCATTTACGGCTTTACCGTCTTTGCCGATCTTTATGCAGTTAACGGTCTTATCCTTCACCATCTTCCCGCTCTTTCGGTCGCAGAAATAATAGTCGCCATTAACTTTGTACCAGCCGTACATATCAGTCTTAAGGAGCTTGCCGTCTGCCGCAAACACACAGCCCCTGTCATCTATGTTCCTTGCACCCGTCGCCATGATACCGGATCTGCCGTATGTTTTGGCAGACTTAAAAAAATAGTATCTGCTTCCTTCTATGGTCTGCCAGCCCTTAGCCATCTCTCCCTTAAGATGAGATCCGTCGGATGACCTGTAGAAATAGTACTTATACCCGTCGATCTTCTGCCAGCCTGTCGCCAGGGTCCCTTTTGTGTGGGAAAGACCTGATCCCGTGGACGAAGATCTGTAGAAATAGTACTTAACACCGTCTATCTTCTGCCAGCCGGTAGCCATAGCCCCCTTGGCATGTTCTTCTCCGGATTCTGTCTTCCGGGATCTAAAGAAATAAAACTTTTCGCCATCGATAAGCTGCCAGCCCGTTGCCATCGCGCCCTTTGTGTGCTTCTCTCCGGATGCGGTCGAAGATGACCTGTAGAAATAGAACCGGGATCCTTCATACGAAAGCCAGCCTGTGACCTTGTGGCCGTTCTTGTAGAAGAATGTCTCACCGTCCTCTTTGACGAAGCCGGCAGGGTTTTCGGCCGCTATAACGGGAGATTTCACCATATAACAAACGGCCGCCGCTGCTATTAACAGGACTGCCGTCATTATCATCTTTATAACTGGTTTTCTTGTCTTCAATTTAACCCGATCCTTTAGATCTCTACTTTGTAGGCCGGCTCCTCCGGATATTCCGTCATATCATACCACTCCATGCCCTTGGTCTCAATATAAAGGGGGTCCCAGAAATGCCCGTCTGCTTCGACCCAGGCATGGGATTCCGTGTGGCAATAGATTACATCAGTCATACCTGCCGCATCGAAAAGATAAGCCAGGCACGCGGCATCAGATGTGCAGTCTCCGCCGATCTTAAGCTGATCCTCATACGCATTGAGAAGATTGTTGGCATAATGGGCATCATAGCACTCGTAATCGTTCATATGATCGGTGATGGGATAGTCCTTCAAAAGATAAGGGCTGTCCTCAACGTACTTATAGCACTTCATTATGAGATCTTCTTTGGAGATACCGTCTTCTCTTAGGCTGTCTACGACTTCTCTTGCAGCAACCAGTACGGGAAGCTTCTCTTCAGAGTAGCCGTTCATGACTGCAAAGCCCATGTCGTCGATCTCGATATTGTTTACTTTGGCAGATACTGCCTTAACGCCGGTCGTGCGGTCAAAGAAGCAGTATTTGCCTTCGATCTCATACCAGCCCTTCATATCTCCTTCCGGAACTTCATCAGTCTCTTTGCTTCCTGATGTCTCCTTGCTTTCTTCAGTTGCAGAAGTCTCTGAACTTGCAGCATCAGTTACGGATGGTTTTACTTCTCCGCCGTTGCAGGAAGCAAGTCCCATTGTAAAAGCCAGGACGAGGACAAGAAATATGAGCGAACCGGATTTTTTCATGAAGGGTCTCCCTTATCAGATGACTGCGGAGTAGGAAGGACTTGCAGGATAGTGCTTCATCTCCCACCAGTCCATACCTCTGGACTTGATGAAGAGTGTATCGTAGCAAAGACCGTTAACCTCGATCCAGCCGTGAGTATAGGATGTATTGAAAGTAACCGTACCGAAGTTGAGCTCTGTAAAGAGGTAGCCCAAAGCAACGGACTGGGCGCAGCACTCGCCGCCACAGGTCTTCTGGTCACCGTAGGCGTTGAGGATGTTATTTGCATAGTGGGCATCCCAGCATGCGTAATCCTTGGCCTTGATGTGGTCTCCGATGGGAGCATCCTTGTAGATGTAAGGGAACTTGGCTACGTACTTATAGCACTTCCACTTCTTCTGGGTCAATGTATCGTTCTTGTTCGTGATCTCGGCAACGATCTCTCTGGATCTGATCATCACAGGGATCTTCTCCTTGGCAAAATCCGTAAGCTGGGCCTTGCCGTCGTTCCGGAGGTAGATGCCGTTGGCCGTATCGTTCTTAAAGAGCTTGCCTGACTTACGGTCACAGTAGTAGTAGTCTTCACCGACTTTGTACCAGCCCTTCATGTTGGACATGATGAGCTTGCCTGATTCATCGAAGATATAACCCTTGTTCGAGATGTTGATGCCGCCTTTTGCCATGACACCGGACTTACGTGTCGATGTTGCGGACTTGTAGAAATAGTATTTCTCTTTGGAAATAGTCTGCCAACCTGTAGCCATCGCCCCCTTGCGGTGAGCTTTGCCGGAAGAGGTCTTGGCTGTCTTATAGAAGTAGTACTTCTCTCCGTCGATGGTCTGCCAGCCTGTTACCATAGCGCCCTTAGTATGCGCTTTGCCGGAAGCAGTCTTTGAAGACCTGTAGAAGAAGAACTTCTGATCATCGATCTTCTGCCAGCCTGTTGCCATAGCGCCCTTGCTGTGAGCAGAACCGCTAGTGGTCTTGGAAGACTGATAGAAATAGAACTTCTCCCCGTCTATGCTCTGCCAGCCCGTAGCCATAGCGCCCTTGTTATGGGCTGAACCGCTCGTGGTCTTGGAAGACCTGTAGAAATAGAATCTCTCACCATCGATCGTCTGCCAGCCTGTCGCCATAGCGCCTTTAGTATGGGCAGCGCCGCCCGTGGTCTTGCCGGATCTGTAGAAATAGTACTTGTCTGATCCGTCCTTGACCCAGCCTAAGACCTTCTTGCCGTCCTTATAGTAGAAAGTCTCTCCGCCGTCTTTCACAAAACCGTTCAACTGCGCCGGTTCTTCCGCATCGTCTTCTTCAGATGCCTGGTTTACTATATCCGCCCTTACTGTTCCTTTGGAATCAGTTATGTAGGCAGAAAGGATTCCTGCGGCAATTAAGGCAAGAGCCAATATCGTTATATTCCTAAAGACTTTTTTGAGATCTTTCATAAATTCACCTTGATTGATATATAGTCCGTTATCAGAATACGCTGTCTACGATCCAGGGAGCATCGGGCTTACTCTGTGTGCACTGAACAGTGAAGCCCTTATACTCGATAATGGCATAACCCTGGGAATCGTCACAGGCCTGTACGACCTTGAGCTTGCCGCCTAAGACCTTGATAAGGCTCTTAGCCTTCTTGCCGATGAAAGACTCAGCGATCTCGATGTCGCTCATACCCTTGTACTTAGCCTTGGGGTCTTCTGTCTCCTTGGGCTTCTTCTTTGTAGTCGTGGTCTCCTCAGCCGTAGTAGTCGTTGTAGTCTCTTCGGTCGTAGTAGTTGTCGTGGTCTCTTCCGTTGTTGTCGTAGTTGTAGCCTCAGTAGTTGTAGTCGTAGTCGTCTCTTCCGTAGTAGTCGTGGTTGTAGCCTCTGTCGTGGTCGTTGCCTCTGTAGGAGCCTCTGTAGGCTCTACTTTGGTGTCACAGGCAGCCATAGCCAAAACCATGGAAAGCGCTGCTATAACAGCGATCATTCTTAATCTCTTCATTATCTCCACCTCTTATTACTTGTAATATATCAATCTGACGGAACGATTTTAACACTAACTTCCACTGCTAACAACAAGAGCCGCTTGCCATTTTCTACAAAAAAGCGGGCTTTATGGTGCAATATCTTTATTTGTCACCGAAAAGTAACAGCAGAGCTTCTGATAAAAGGATTTTGGAGTAGAATAGAAACCTGATCACGCTAAAGGAGTTTTGACAATGCTTGATAACTGGAACGACAACGCCCTCATATATCACATATTCCCGATAGGAGCGTTGGGAGCGCCCCGCAATAATGACGGCGGCCCCGTAGAACACAGGATATTAAAGATCATGGACATGATCCCCCATATAAAAGACTTAGGCTTTAACACGATCCTTTTCGCCCCCATCTTTGAGTCAGAGAGCCACGGCTACGATACAACTGACTATATGAAGATCGACAGGCGCCTTGGAACTAACGAAGACTTCCGCATAGTCTGCAATAAGCTCCATGAAGAAGGGATCAGGATCGTATTGGACGGCGTATTCAACCATTCGGGCCGTAAGTTCGCTCCCTTCCTCGACGTAAAGGAAAAGCTTCAGGACAGCCCCTACTGCGACTGGTTCGCAAACCTTAACTTCGGTGGCAGCTCCCCCATGGGAGATCCTTTCTGGTATGAAAGCTGGAACGGCTGCTATAACCTGGTCAAGTTCAATCTCGCAAACTGGCATGTCTGCGACTACCTGATGGAAGCTGTAAGGATGTGGATCTCTGAGTTTGACATAGACGGATTAAGGCTCGATGCAGCCGACTGCCTCAACATGAACTTCGTTGAAAGGCTTAAGAGCGAGACTAGCGAGATCAAGCCTGACTTCTGGCTCATGGGCGAGATAATCCACGGTGACTACAACCGCTGGGCTCACCCGGGTGCGATGGATTCAGTCACGAACTACGAATGCTTTAAAGGTATCTGGTCATCCCATAACGACAAGAACTATTTTGAGATAGCCCACTCCATCAACCGGCAGTCAGGCAACGGCGGGATATATTCATCGATAAACCTTTATACCTTCGTCGATAACCACGATGTATCAAGGCTTGCATCAACCCTCAAGGATAAGAATGACCTTAAGAACTGCTACACCCTTCTCTACGGGATGCCCGGCATTCCTTCCGTCTATTACGGTTCCGAATACGGTATCGAAGCGGTCAAGATAGAGGGGAGCGATGACAACCTCCGCCCGGAATTCACCCCCGAAGCATGGGAAAAAGAATACGGCACGGAATTATTGTCACACATAAGGAAACTTGGCAAAGTCTATAAGGAGGTTCCTGCCTTAAGACGCGGCGGTTACTGCCCTATGGCGATAAGCAACAGGCAGTTCGTTTTCGCAAGGGACTTAGACGGGAAGAAAGCTTTCGTGATATTGAACTGTGATGATACGGACGCAACAGTAACCTTCCATGCTGAAGGATCCGTAAAATACGATGTGATAATGGGTGATATCAGTGTTAACCGCGACGGCAACAACATGACCGTCACCGTCAAGGGTCACGAGAGCGCCGTCATCGCTTAATGCATGAGATCTCCGGTGGGAAGCCTTGTCCATGCAAGGGGGAGGAGTTCTCTTATATCGGTCTTGATGATCTCGCCCTTCTCATCAGCTAATATGACCTTTACTTCGGGCGAATACTCCATCAGCATCTGACGGCAGTTGCCGCAGGGAGAGAAAAGGCCTGCAGGGCCATCAGGATGAACGGATACGATCGTATCCAGTTCGTGCTCGCCACAGGATACGGCATTTCCCACAGCTATGAATTCCGCGCAGGATCCGTGGATACAGTCACAATTGACGCCGGTATAGAAGTTGCCTTGGCGCGTCTTAAGGCAGCAGCCGACCGTGTGGAAGAAGTTGCCTTCAACACGGGCCTTGGCAAGCGTATCGTATGCTTTCTTTATCATCAAGCGGTCTTCTTCAGTAACATCATAAGTTCTCATATATCCTGACCTCCGATCAATCGATCATCCTGCTTATACTGCGTATCTTCTTCAAAACTACAGGATCTATGGAACTCACAAGATCCTTGTCCGGTTTGGCAATGTAATAGCCCTGGATAAGATCCGCACCCAGGGTCAGCGCCATGATCAGTTCGTCTTCCGTCTCTATTCCTTCAGCCAGGGCCATTATCCCGTTCCCGTGTGAGAACTCAATGATATCCTTGACGAAATGCTGTTTTTGCGGGCTGTCCTGGATGCCCGACATCAGCTGTTTATCGATCTTCACATAATCCGGCATATATCTTAAGAGATTGGTAACATTGGAATAGCCCGTACCGTAATCGTCAACGGCTGTCTCAACTCCTGCCTCGGACAAAGTCTTCTTTAACTTCACCAGATCCTCATCCGTCATCTCGGCATGTTCAGTCAGTTCGACTACTATGGAATCAGGACTCCTGTCAACAGCCGCCTTTAATGCCTCCATATCCTCCGGCTTCAGCATGTGACCCGGGATACTGTTGATAAAGATCTTGCGGCCTTCTGCCAGTTCTTCCTTCTTCTCCCTGATGATCTTCAGGACATTATTGAAAGTTATCTTCTCAACATCGTAGAGACGGCCGAAAAAGTCAGCATACCTTAAGACCGTAACAGGACTTATCCCGGGCGCAAGATCCGGTCTCATCAGAGCCTCATAAGCAAATATATCGCCATTATCGGTCCTTACTATCGGCTGGAAAGAATAAGACATCCTTCCGTCGTCCAGGATCCCCTGGACGATCTTGGCCTCCAGGGCTTCAGCCTCTGTAAGGGACTCTTCGCTCTCTATCTTATTTGACTGTATCTTGTAATTGTTCTTCTTGGATATCGCGACGTTGACCATCCTCTCCAGTTCATCAACGCTTGAAGGGGATCCCGTCTCCGTCGCACAGTAGACATCAAGATCGTATTCTGCAATGCCTGATGCGTTATACTCATCGATCTTGGCAAGGAATCCGTCGCGAAGATCCAGGAGCTCGGAATTGTTATCACCGCTCGTTATCCTGACGGCAGCAAGTTCTCCGTTACCAATGCAAAGACACATGCTGTTGCGGGATCTGAAAGTCCCCTCCAGAAAATCCGCAACCGTTACTATCGCCTTATCCCCTTCTTCCCTGCCGAATTCGCGGTTGATATTTGAAAGGCCCTTAATGTCCGCAACAAGGACTCCGACATAGTTGCCGTTGTTCTTTACCATGTTGATAAAGGTCTGGGCCTGCCTGACAAATCCCTGATAGTTATAGAGGCCCGTAAGATTGTCTCTTATGATGCCCGTCTCAAGGATGGCATTGGATTTGACGAATTCATCCGACCTCCTGAAGTATTCTATACCCCTTGAGACACTCTTAAGCCAGGCTCTGTATTCGTGGTCAACGACCCGGATCTTATCCCCGTAACTTATCGCAGCATAACCGAAAACATGGTCGTCGAAATTTACGGGCATAAAATAGTATGCGACCGGGTGATCGCGGTCTTCATTGAAGGACGGCAGGACAGATCCTATCGGGAAACTGTCCTTAAGATCAAGATGGTCCTGGTTGGCTCCCTTGGGACCGCATCTTATTACCGGCGTCATCCGCCTTGTATATGAAGAAGTCGTTCTTCCGGTCCTGCCGCTGTCCCTGATATCTTCATTCAGACAAAGACAGAAATCCTCAAAATCCCTGATCTGATATACATAAGATGAGATCGTGCTTATAAGGCCCGTAAAAGTCGTCTGTCCCAGAAGGTCATCATCCATATTATTGAAGAGGGAGAATACCGTACCCTTGGAAAGATCCGTCTCCCATCTGTCTCTTGTGTGATAGGTCGGTTTTGCCGAATCGCATCCGCAGCCGCAGCTTCCGCCTATGAAAAGATCAACTTCTGCTTTGAAAGGCTTGGGTTCTCTGCCGGATAAGATCTCAAAGACAGAATCCGCAGAATATCGGCCAAACTGTTCCATCGGCACGGGAGCCGATGTAAGAGGAACAGGTGCATGCTGTCCTTCCTCGTTGCTGTCGTAACCTATGACGGCTATATCATCAGGGACCTTGACTCCCCTTGAGGACAATTCCTTGGCAAGACCTATCGCCATACAGTCATTGGCACAGGCAACAGCCTGGGGAAGTGCTCTGGCAGATCCTAAGAGCGTATCAGCAAGGCTCTCACCGCTCGAATACCAGAAATCCCCGTAGAAGATCCGGTCCTCATCGACAGCAATGCCGTGCTCCGTCAGGGCATCCTTATAAGCCTCGAGACGTATCCTTGAGTGCGGATGCCAGGACTTACCGGTAAGGAATGCTATATCTCTAAATCCGTGAGTCTCTATAAGATGACAGATAAGCTTTTTGACGGAAGTGTAATTATCCATCTTAAAGTTTCTGTAGGATTGACTGTCTTTTTCAACAAAAACAACTTCTCCGTCGTAGTTTGCGCGAAGAACCTCCTCTATCCTCTCGATCGCGCCCGGAGTCTGGATCGTATCTGCAAGGACCACTACTGCATCGAAGGTCTTCCAGTTCGGAAGGTCGAAGATGGAAGTCTCACCGACCTCTCTTTCCGGAGTATTCTGATATTTGATAAATGTGGAGAAGATAAAGACATCCATGCCGCGGGCAAAGGAAGCCTTGAGAAAGCCCTCGATAAACATGGTCTGAGAGTATTCTTCAGCCTGTCCTAAGAGTAATGCTATCCTTTTCCTTACGGACTTATCCACTAAGTGTTCCCCCTAAATGTCTTGGATCCGCTTGATGTCTTTATAGGATATTAGAATCCGGGGCTATAATCAATCTTTTTTATCTGCGGAAGGAGCCTCTTTATCATCCTTGCGGCTCTTAAAATAGAACTTGGATTCCGTGCCGTTTTTGATCCTTACTATGTTCTCCCTGTGCCTTACCGTAACAAGAACGGTACCTGCCGTCATGATAAGGATCACGGGCCAGAAATACGGAATATTGGCTATCGCCGCGAATACTATGATCGCTATGGTGCCTGACGAACAGAACATCAATACGGCAAGTGACATGTATCTCTTGGTAAAGAGGAAAAGCGCCATCATGGCGAGTGCCACGAGGCCTGCTTTCCAGTCACAGAAGAAGATCGCAACGGCCCATACAAGGAAGCCCTTGCCGCCGACAAATCTGTACCAGACGGGGAAGATATGACCCATAAGTGCGCATATGCCGATAAACGACGCTACCAGGTTTCTGTCAAAACCAAATGCTGTCAGGAGGAGAATGCCTCCGAGGATAACTACTACCGTCTTTCCAATATCAAGGGCAAAAACGAACCAGGCAACCTTGTTGCCGTAGACTCTCTTGAAGTTGGTAAATCCGGGGTTCCCGCTCCCCTTTGTCCTGATATCCTCTTTATAGACGAGCCTTGCCATTATGATCGCAGGGTTCAATGCACAGACAAGGTAAGCTGCGACTCCCGTCAAAACAAACAGAACTATCGTAAAGGGAAGATCCATTTACTCTTACTCCGCGATGATGATGATATCGGCGTCGATGTTACCGCCGTCGATCTCGAAGATCTCAGCGAAAGGATATACGAATCTGGTCTGGGCCACGATCGACTTCCTGGTGGCATCTTCAACGGTATTGCCGTAGATCAGGATCAGGATATCGTTCTCATCAGCATGGATCTTATGAAGGAGGGATGCTGTCGTATCACAGATGTTCTTCTCAGAAGAGAGCATGTTCTTGCCGGAGAATCCGATGAAGTCGCCTTTACTGATATTGATGTCATTGATATTGGCATCTCTTATGGATCTTGTAACCGTAGCAGTCTTAACGCCTTCCATGGCTTCTTTGAAATTCTCCTCCACGGCATCGGCATCTGTAAGATCGTAGTTTGTCATGGTCATGGCAGCATAGCACTGTCCTATGTCACGGCTCTCGATGACCCTTACATCGCAGTCTTCGCAAAGATCAGCTGCCTGCTTGGCGGTCATGATGATATTGGAATTATTAGGGAAAACGAATACGGTCTTGGCATTGGCCGCGCGGAATGCATCGAGGAAGGTCTCGGCTGAAGGATTGTTGCCCTGCCCGCCTTCGATGATGACATCGGCACCAAGTGACCTCATGACCTCACATACACCATACCCTGTTGCAACAATGACTGATGCATATTCTGAAGGGTCGCTCTTCTCTTCTTCAACATCGGACTCATGGTAACTGGAGTTATGCTGGAGGGTCATGTTTTCGATCTTCATAGTGAGGAACTCACCGTATTTCTGGCAGTGGTTCAGAACATCTCCGGGATTCATCGTATGGATATGGACCTTAACGATCGTATCCATCTGGAAGCAGACTATGGAGTTGCCGAATCCGGATAATTCCTCCTTGAACTTGTCAACGGAAAAATCACCTATATAGATCTTGCTGTTCTGAAGCTGAAGAAGGAACTCGGTGCAATAGCCGAATCTCATTATGCTGTCGGAATTGAACTTGGTGATATCAACCTGCTTGACTTCCGTAGCGCCGATATGGGAAGACAGAGTCTCGCCTCTCAAAACGCTGTATGCGCCCTGGACGATATAAACAAGACCTGCTCCGCCGCTGTCGATGACACCTGCTTCCTTAAGAACATCCAGAAGGTCCGGGGTCCTTTGAAGGGATCTGTCCATCTCCTGCAGGCAGTCCTCGATAACGGAATCGACGGTACTGTCATCCCCTATCCTCTTGTTAACATACTCGGATGACTCCCTGGCAACGGTCAGCATCGTTCCTTCAGTAGGATTCATGACCGCACCGTATGCTCTCTCCACACCGGACCTTAATGCGAAAGCTATCTTCTCAGGATCAGCTTCATCACAATCCTCAAAGCCGTCTGCAAGACCTGCGGCCAGCTGGCTTAAGATAACGCCCGAGTTGCCCCTGGCATTCAATATCATTCCTTTTGCGGCAGCCTGGGCAACCGATGAGAGAGAATCATCCTCACACTTCTCAGCATAACTCAAGCCCCCGTTTATGGTCCTCATCATATTCTCGCCGGTGTCACCGTCGGGTATCGGGAATACGTTAAGATCATTTACTTCCTGGCAATTTGCGCTCAAATAGAAGACTCCTCCGCGGAGGAGTTCAAGAAACATAGGACCGTCAAGAACCTTACTGCTCATATTTATCTCCGGATCTGAATGTTATCTCTTTGCCCCAGCCGAACACAGCCATGCCGGAAGGACCTATTGAAGAACCGATGATAGGTCCCATATACTCGATCCTGATCTCCTTACAGGGGATCTTCTCTTCCATCTGCTTCTTTACGTATTCAGCTTCATCCAGGCAGTCCGCATGAGAGATAAAGAGAGTCTGGTCTTCGGAATCTATAACGGCTTCAGCCAGGAGATCCACGATCTCGTCCAAAGCTGCCTTCCTTCCCTTGACCTTCTTTATGGCTGTCTGATCGCCCTCGGCATCAGCAATGATAATAGGCTTAACTCCCAAAAGGTTTCCAAAGAATGCGGAGGATGCCTTGACTCTTCCTGCCCTCTTAAGGCAGTCAAGTGTATGTACGGTACAGAACTCATGGCAGTACTTAAGATCTTCTTCAACCTTCATGGCGATAGTGTCGGCATCTAAGCCCTGGTCTCTGTATTCAGCGGCTCTTATGGCTATCATGCCCTCACCCGTTGAGGCATGCTTTGAATCGATACAGTGGATCTTAACATCAGGGTAGATCTTCATTACATCCTTGGCTACAGTCTTGGCTACGTTGACAGAACCTGACTGCTTAAGGGAACATCCGATGTAGATGATGTCATAGCCTTCTCCTGCGTACTTGCCGAAGACATTAACAAATTCTTCGGTCGGTACCATGGTCGTGAAGACCCTGTTGCCGTCACGCATGATGTCATATAAAGACTTTGGAGTATAGTATTCCCAATCAAGACTTGCAGGAGTCTCCTTGCCGTCGTACTGAGTATTCATGCGGCAATAATCGATGTCATAGATCTCTCTTGTTTCTTTACCAAGATCGCCACAGGAATCAGTTAATATCTTGACCATACCCATAATATGTCATCCTCCAATCAAAAGACAAACTCAACCATAATATTATAATATATCCTTGGTTTTTTTACAGACCGAAAAAATCCGCCTTTTTGCGTGCGATCTCTTCCGTCCTCATCATATAATCAAGAACATCCTTGGACGAGGAGCACCTCTCGACACGGTATTTTGCCGTTCCCAGCTGATCAAATACTCTCTTGCTCATGCCTCCTGCGCCGAAAGAGAGGACATCCCTTGCATCCGTCATCATGGCAACATTGTAGAGGCAGGGAGTATTGCCCTTCTCAAAGCCGGTATTCTCGAGCCCGTGACCCGTATCTTTTTGCTTGTACATATAGTAGGGCTTGTAGCCCGCTTCCTCTAACATCTCATAAACAGTCGTAACAGCCTTATCCACATCCCCGGCCTCATCATTTGCCATGACATCCTCAAGGCTCATGGAAGCCCTTCTCTTCTTGTAGAGGGTGTGTACCGTTATGTTGGCAAGATCAAGATCTATGAGTTTTCCGGCAGTATCGATGAAGTCATCTGCCGTCTCATACTTGAGCCCTGCTATAATGTCCGAATTGATGACATCAAAGCCAAAGGAACGGGCCTCCTCGATCGCCCTTACGGTATCCTGCGCCGTATGGCGTCTGTTGAGCCTTGCAAGAGTAGTATCGTTCATGGTCTGGGGATTGATGCAGATCCTCTTTATGCCGTGATCTGCCATAGCCTTGAGCTTGGCTGTCGTTATCGTGTCAGGTCGTCCTGCCTCAATGGTAACTTCGCAACCATCATCTATGGAAAGTTCCCCATAGATCGCCTCTATCAGATCTGTAAAGTCTCCGTCGTCAAAGACAGTGGGTGTTCCTCCGCCCATATAGAGGGTCCCTATCCTTCTCCTGATCTTTGGAGCTATAAGGCCTATCTCCTCTATGAGATGCTCTTTATAATCCTTAAGCCTCCCCATATGGTGGGAGATGTCTGAAGAAACAAAGGAACAGTACTCACACCGCGAAGGGCAGAAAGGGACCCCTATGTAGATATTGATGTCATCCGGATCTATCCTTTCCAGGATCTTAAGTTCGGCCTGTCCTGTCTTCATGGCATGTCTGGCCTTGTCGGGCCTTACAAGGAATCTGTCAGCCAGGGCCCCGGCAGAACCTGTCTCCAGAGCCACCAGAGTGGGTCTTATTCCCGTCAGGCACCCCCAGGGAGGTCTCATCCCCGTAATATCCGCAAGAGCCATATAGAGGGATCTCTTGACTTCCCTCCCGGCTTCTTCAGGGGTACCGTCATAAAAATACTCTTTGCTGTCCGTTCTGCTTACTGCAAGACCCGTCGGGAGAAGCTCATTTTCGATCAGGATATCGGGAGCAGATTTACAATAAACGATACCGTTCTCCTTATCCTCCACCGGGGACGGGAAAAAGAGCCTTACGACATCAGCTATCCCGTAGTATTTATCATGTCCCTTAAGAATGACCTTAATCATTTGTCTCACCCTTAAGATATGTCATGTAGAAATCGACATAGACATTATCCGGAACATGGTAGCTCTCAACACCGCCCTTTTGTCCGTTGGATCTTAAGTAGATGTTGTTGATCCTGGTCCCCATATCGTGAATGAACCTGGCGAAAGCTGTACCGTGGATATAGTCCCAATAAGCATCCGATGCGTTGATATCCCTTACGACGGGATAAGCCGATCCATAGGAAAAGTAGTCAGGGAAGTCCTTGCCCTCGTGTTCGGCATATTCTTTTACGACCGGGTAAAGATTCATGAATATATAGTAGTAGCCCGCATACGAGAACTCCTTGTCCTTGGAATGGATACAGGCAAGTGATGCCACGAGATTGCAGTCGCCTTCCCTTGCCAGGCCTTTGGCATGGCAGATCTCATGACATAATGTCACGGGGAAAGAAGTTATATCCATATAGTCAGTATTGATGTTGGACTCCGCCAGGACCGGATCAAAGCATCCGACGATCCCTGTCATGCTCCATACGTGACTCCCCGCCACGGGCTTTGATCTTATAAAGGCCGCTGACATGGGGATCTCATACTTTAGAGCAAATGCATCGATAAGGCTGTTGGCATATCTCGCATTGTCCTCAAAACTCCTTGAGGTATGCCCTACACCCATATAATCCTCGCCGATCTTCGCCCTTGCTTTGACCATGCCCTTGTAAGACCAGTCAAGAACACTAAGATAATCCTCGTAAGAATAATCTCCCCGTGCAAGTTTAAAATACTGGGAAACAGGTTTTCTCCTGTATCCTATGCCCAGCATCAGATCAAAGAAGATCGCAATGACCAGGACAACAGACAGAACCGGACACAATACGTTCAGAAGATATCTTACTGCCCCGCCCGATATTGCCTTCTTTATAAAGGTCACTATAAAGACAATTATTCCCGCAAGGAGCATGATGCCTCCCACAACAACGACCAGTTCCGTGAGAGAAAAATGGAGCATATTGGTGATGGAGAAAGGTATAAAGGATACATACTCGTATATATATCCGCAATAGTACTCCGCCCATTCCCGGGGCAGGATATTGGGGATGAGAGAAAGCAGTGAGATCAGGCTTATCTTGATAAGTATGCTTACTATCGTCCGGGCATATGATGCTTTCTTCTTTGCAAGGACCTTCATCATTTACCGCCCAGGATCTTAAGCAACATGAATATACCTGTCAGGACCGCTATTATGACGGGCTGATGCACCAGATATATGATCAGTGAATGCCTTCCAAGGAATTCTATCGGGCGGGATACTGATCTTACCCAGCCGGGAGCATCAGGGAAAAGTGTCTTTTTTGTACTGTATAATCTTCTCCCTGCAACACAGCCTATCAGGAATACACCGATCCATGGGAAGAGAGGCATAAAGTCTCCCTGATAAGGAAGGCATTCCATCATTATTCCCGTAGGAAGAAGAAGGATGTTGTTGACCTTGTAATCGAAAACAGAGATATAGTAGCCAAGGCAGGTAGCATATGCGCCCAATGACAGAAGGATAAAGTCTATGACCCCGGCCCTTATATTGGCTTTTTTCTCTATGAATGAGACAAGTGTATAGAAAAGGATCCCTACGGCAAGAAGTCCTATTACATTAAATATGATCAGGCAGTAGATCCCAAACTTATAGGTAGCGATATATGTTCCGACAAAAAGAGCCAAGGCTACCGTAACGAGCTTTAATCCACGGAAGAGATTGTTCCTTGAAAAGGTACAGCATATTCCTGACACTCCGACGAATATCACAAGAAAGATAGGATGATAAAGTCCCTGGAACCATTCCTGCTCCAGATATTCAAAAACAGGGACCTTGAAACTGTATCTTAAGTCCCACGAGAAATGCATGCAGATCATGAATATGATAGCAATGCCCCGCAGGAGATCCAGTTCGAACGCTCTGTCACGCTTCATCTTCCATGCCTCCTGCGACATATGCGCCGATCGCGGTAGCATAGACGGCATTCTCGGGGATTATAAAGTTAACATCATACATCTTGGAAAAATCAACAGCTGTCTTCTTACACCAGCCAAAGCCTGTAAGCTGACCTGTCAGTACGATATCCTTAACAGAACAATATCTGGAACTGACTACTGCAAGACAGCCTATGACCTGATGGACCATATTGAAAACCGATGCCGCAATATCCTCCTTAGCAAGACCGTCTGTGGCTTTGCCGAAGTTGGACGCAGTTGCATCCATGGGAAGACCCGGGATCTCAACGTCAGTAATATCTCCGATCGTAAGATCTGCTGCTCCTGCGTTACCGCTGTCTGCAAGCTCAGCCAGTACGACAGGATCTGATATTCCTATTGCTGAATTACAGAGACCTACCAGGGTACCGCCACCGACACCGGAACCGATAACATGTCTTGATACGATCTTTCCGTCTTCTTTAGTGGCTTCCAGAATGGCGGTTCCGGTTCCCATGCTTACGATCACTGCGTGATCTTTGCCGGAAACAAACAGACCGCCTGTTGCTATTGCCGTATATTCATCTACCCTTATCGTTTCTATTCCCAAAATGGGATTATCACTGAATCCGGCACCGACACCGGTCATGCAGATCCTGTCGATATCAGATACCTGTATACCGAGAGAATCGATCAGCTTGCCGACAGCACCGGCTGATGATGCCACCGGGTCATCAGATCTTACAATGGATGTGTAGATTATCTTACCGTCTTTTATCCCGGCGATCTTCGTGGTGCTTCCGCCGATATCAAGTCCTATCCTGATACTCATACTGCCGCCTTCCTTAGTGAATATCGTTTATTCTACCATATCTTAAGCCCAAAAAGAGAAAAGGGACTGTCCTTCGACAGTCCCTTGAATTCTTCTATAATATTTTGATCTTATGCAGCCTTGAAAGTGATCATGCTCTTATAATCACCGTCATCTGCCTGATAACCGTCACCGCCTGTAAGGATAGCGCTGCCACTTGTTGAGATCTCACCTATAGCGTCACTGAAGTGAGGGAGCATAAAACCGTCTTCGTAAACATATACGAACTTACCGGGGTTATAGTAGTTATCCCAGACATAAACTCTGTAGTAGACCATGTTACGGCTCTCATCCCACTTATAACCCATCTTGATCAGCCACTTGTCCTTGGTGTCATTTGCAGTCCTGTTCTGTGCAGGGCTGAAAACTGAGTTGCCGTTACACTGAAGCCTGTAAGAATGACCGCTGATCTCAGCAACCTGATACTTGAAAGTATTATCAGTATGCTCATTTACGACCTTATCAAGGAATGACTGCTCAAAACCTCTGCCAAACATCATGGCATAATCTGCAGAGTCATTCTGGTTATAGACCGTCATGAACGAATCCTTGATGGTTACGATCAGGATGACCGTAAGACCGCTGATCATAAGAATGATCGCGATGGAAAGCATCATCTCCAGCAAGGTAAAACCTTTTTTGTTATTCTTTGATATCCTTCTCATAATACTTCGCTCCCGATTAGAAAGTTTTGGATCAATATTATCAGCTGTTAACCTGTGAAAGGATTACAACCGTTCCGTCATCCTTCTTATAGCCCCAATAATACTCAACAGGACTTGTTCCGTTCTTCCTGAAGATCCTTATCTCACCTGTGTGATGGTCGTCACCATCCTTGTTGGTGGAAGGAATGTAAGTAAATGAATACCTGTTATCTGCATAACTGTCATCACCGCCGCCATAGTTCTCAGAATAGTCTGAAAGACCTATGTTCTGGTGAAGGTTAGTATCATTATTAGTCTTGGCAAATACCTTGACCTTGAGCTCGCCGTCACTGTTCAGGATGAGGTTGGTGCCGGCAACACCGGTTCCGGTAAATGTCATCGTTCCGGAAGCACCCTGGCCATCCAATGCAGAATATGCAACCTTCTTGTCCATAGCAGCCTTGACTGCATAGTAACCGAGTTCCGACATTGCGTTCTTATAGTTAGTACCGGATGACTTTGCAAAGACCGATGTGTTATGTGAGTAATTGATCGTTGCCATGAATCCGTTCATCATCATAGTTGATACGATAACGAGAAGTGCAACCGACAAGAGAGTCTCAAGGAGTGTAAAGCCTCTTTTTGTCTTCTTAACCTTAACAATCTTTAACATATGGACCTCCTTAGAAACCGTACTGGGATAATTTCTGCTCACTTGCAGATATTCCCGCACGCTCAGTAACAAGACGCTCAGATACGGAATCTCTTCCTGCATGAGCATTATTCAATATATCGTTGGCAGAGATGGCAACAGCTGATGCCAGGATAATGATAATAGCAATAACCATTATGATCTCCAGAAGTGTAAAACCTCTCTTTGTCTTGGAAAGTCTCTTCATAAGCTCCTCCGTATATAAAAGATTAAACTATTTCATCTTCATTTCTCTTTCATTATACTTGGTTTTCAATTTTTTTCAACAACAAATTAACAATTTGTTAAAATTTTAGGCAAAATATTTTTTTCTATCCCGGATCGCTTATCAGATATAAATTTTTGCAAATGAAAGGGGGCGGGAAATCCCGCCCC
>JAGAAI010000005.1 GCA_017615325.1 Clostridiales bacterium
AAGAGTTCATCCAATGTCTTGCCCAAAGCTTTGCAGATCGCGATGCAGAGGTTGACTGTGGGATTGTAGTCGCCTTTCTCTATCGCGTTGATCGTCTGGCGGGATACTCCGACTTTGTCTGCTAAGTCCTGTTGCGACAGATCCAGTGCGGCTCTGGCGGATTTGAGTTTAAGATTCTTCATCTGCCATCGCCTCCTTCTTGTCGAGCCTTGCTTTGATGAGCATCTCTATGCCCATGGCTAAGAAGAAGATGCCGGAGATCATTGTGTAGAGCTGGATGCTTGATCTGGCCATAACATTCTCAGCGATCGATACGCCGATCTCGATAAGACCGACTATGGTGTAGATGATCGCCAGGGGCATCCTCTTATCCTTCATTCCGATAAATGCATCGTTGATGTCTGCCTGGATAATGAAGACCAGTATCCCGGAGAGACAGACGATGATGCCGTACTCAAAAGGCTCGAAAGGCTGCCTGCCGGTAAGAGTGGACAATGTCGGCAGAGCGAGTGCTACCAGGATCGTTATGAGCAGGGCGTTGAAAGCTGCCGTGCCGCGGGCCTTGACCTGTCTTTCGTCGAAGTCCTTATCCGTGTTCCTGTTGCCGAGGAAGGCAAGACCTACGCAGGCTGCGATGAAGAAAGCCGTGACTATGACGAGCATCGAGATGCTCCAGAAAGAATAACCGTAGGAATCGAGGATGAAGCCGCAGCGGATGTTATATTCGGCATCTGCCATCGTTGCGCCTTCCCTGACTTCCGGATCTATCAGGACAAACATGCCTTTATCGAATACGGTAAGATCCCCTGTCTTTACCGTGCCCTTGCCTGTCTTCCCGGTGTATACGGCCTCACTCTTTATGTCCGCGGTATTGATCCTGATATTGTAGTCTAAGTCTTCGGGTCCCTCGATGTCGATCGTGAAGCCGCAGCTTTCTCCTGCGGGGTTAAAGTAGATCGGATCGATCAGGGTCTTCTCGACTCTGTTATCTTTCACCTTTACGGGTATCGATACAGTTGATGTCTGGTCGTTGTTTGTAAGTCCTGTTGCGATCGCGAGCAGGATGATTACTGCTATAGATACGATCATTGTGATAATGCGTGATTTCTTTGCCATGGTTATTCACCTCCTTGTTTATGAGTCAATAGTAACTCGAGTTTGACACAATGTCAAGTATATTTGACAAAAAGTCTTGAAAATTTTTCTTTGCCGCGAAAATCTTTGACTTTCGGCTCTTCGAACGTTCAGAAGGGGATAGAATAGTATAAAGCGCACATGTCCGCGCGTTACCCAGATGACACGGTATTATAATATAAATAGTTTGACCGCTTGATTTCTTTGGGTTAAAATTACATGTGGTATTATATTGTTAATTGGGGGATACCCCGCAATGTGATTAAATGCTAATCAATCTGCTGTGACGGAGGAACTAAGGATGGCTGAAAGCAAATACACTTATTCACTGGATGAATCAAATGCTGCTAGCATTAAGGTAGTCGGTGTAGGCGGAGGCGGATGCAACGCCGTAACGAGAATGGTCGAGAGCGGTGTCCAGGGAGTCACCTTCATTACGATCAATACAGACAACCAGGCTTTGGCAAGATCCAAGTCAGATATAAAGCTTCAGGTAGGTGAGAAGGTTACCCGCGGTTTAGGCTGTGGCGCTGATCCTTCAAACGGTGAGAAGGCTGCAGAGGAGTCCAGAGAAGAGATAGCTGAGGCTATCCAGGGTACAGACCTTCTCTTCATTACGGCAGGCATGGGCGGCGGAACCGGTACAGGTGCTGCTCCCGTTGTTGCACAGATCGCAAAAGAGAACGGCATCCTCACAGTTGCTGTTGTTACAACACCTTTCTTCTTCGAGGGTGAGAGACGTGCAGCTAACGCTGACCGCGGAATCCGTGAATTACAGAAGAACGTTGATTCCCTGATCGTAGTTTCCAACGACAAGCTCCTTCAGATCGTAGATGACAACACATCCGTTGATGAAGCTTTCAATATGGCTGACCAGGTACTGAAGTTCGGTGTTGCCGGCATCTCAGACCTCGTAGCTATCCCCGGACTTATCAACCTCGACCTGGCTGACGTCAAGAGAGTAATGGCTGACGCAGGTATCTGCCACATGGGTATCGGCCGCGCTTCCGGCGAGGACCGTGCACAGAGTGCTATCAGACAGGCTATCAACTCACCTCTCCTCGATACGACTATCGACGGAGCTACAGGTGTTATCGTTAACTTCACCGGTGGACGCAACATGAAGCTCACCGAGATCGATAAGGCTTCCACGATCGTTCGTGAGGAAGTTTCTCCCGAAGCTGAGATCATCGTCGGTGCCGTTATCGATGATTCTCTCGAGGACGAGCTCATGATCACAGTCATAGCTTCCGGATTCGACAACACAGTAAATGCTTCTGCAGGCAGGAAGGCTTCAACATCCGTTCTGTCCCGCAACAATCCTACGCTTATCTCTGAGAAGGCTCCCGCGCCTCAGGCTCCCAGGACTGAATATCAGCCCAAGGCCCAGGCTCCGGCTCCCGAAGCACCTGCTCCCAAGGCAGCTCCCGGCTTCCTTTTCGGTGATGATTCCGTAAAGGGCGCATCTCAGCAGCCTTCAGCACCTGCACCTCAGCCTGTTCAGGTACAGCCCGTACAGGTACAGCCTGTTCAGGTTCAGCAGATCCCTGTACAGCCCGTTCAGGTTCAGCAGGTACCTCCTCAGTATCAGCAGCCTCAGGCTCCCGTACAGCAGCCTCAGATGGGCGGTCACCCTCAGGCAACAGTAACTCCTACTGTTGAGGATAAGCCCGCTAAGTCCGCTAAGCCCTGGTTCATGTTCGGTAAGGACAACAACCAGAATTAAGGAGTGGGCGTTGCAAGAGTATGATCTGTCCTTATTGCGCGAAAGACAATGATAAAGTAGTTGATTCACGTGCTTCTGAGTCGGGTTATGCTATAAGACGCAGAAGAGTTTGCCTGGAGTGCAACTCCAGATTCTCAACCATTGAAAAGATCGAAGGGTTTCTTCCGACCGTTATCAAGAAGAACGGAACGAAGGAACCCTTTGTTCCGTCAAAATTAAAGACGAGTCTCGAGATCGCATGTTCGAAGAGGCCCGTATCCAACCAGATCCTGACTGATATCGTATCCTGTGTCGAGAACGACATCATCCAGAGATACAGACAGGAGATAACCAGCAACGAGATCGGCGAGTATGTCATGAAGAGACTTTACGAAGTCGATAAGGTTGCATATGTAAGATTTGCTTCAGTTTATAAGGATTTTACCGATCCGGAGAGCTTTGCGACTGAGGTTGCAAACATAGCAGGCGTCGGAAATCCTGAATCCGCAGATGAAGCCGGGGATAATGCTGAACCTGCGGAAGATAAAGATGTTGATGACAAGAGAGGTGAATGAGTATGGCAGCAAAGAAGATCCTTTTGGTAGATGACGATCCGGGTATCATCGAAGTATTGAGATTATATTTCGAGAAGGAAGGTTATGTGGTTTCCACATGCAGCCAGGGTGACATGGCACTCGCGGCAGTTGACTCGTTCAAGCCTGACATCATATTGCTGGACCTCATGCTTCCCGGCATGGACGGCAACGACATCTGCAGAGAGCTCCGCAAGACATCGGATATCCCGGTGATCATGCTCACTGCAAGGACAGATACGCTCGACAAGGTACTGGGATTGGAACTCGGTGCCGACGATTATATTGCTAAGCCTTTCGAGCCTAAGGAAGTGCTCGCAAGGGTCAAGGCAGTCTTAAGAAGATTCGAGAGCAAGCCTGAAGCTGACAGCGCTTCTGCTCCTGATTCATCAGAGATCATCACTTATCCCGGGTTCTCCGTCGATAAGGTAAGATACGTTGTAACGATCGACGGCGAGGAGATCTTCATGCCGCCGAAGGAATTGGAACTCCTTTTCTTCCTGGCTTCCAACCCCAACAGAGTGTTCACCCGTGAGCAGCTTCTGGAGAACGTCTGGGGTTATGATGTATATGTCGAATCCAGAACGGTCGACGTACACATCAAGAGGATCCGTGCAAAGATCGAGAAGCCTGATGTTGAGCATGACTGGTATATTCAGACAATCTGGAGCAAGGGTTATAAGTTCGTAACCAAGTAATAAGTCCTTGATATGAAGAATAAGAAAGTATCGGCAAATTTTGCCGTATTCATCATATCATTCCTTATATTCACGACGGTTCTTGTCTTCACTCTGCTCCTTGTCCTGTCCTATGAGAACATGTACAACACGCAGGTGTCTGATACCATCGAAAAAACGGATCTTGCAGCCAAGAGCTTAGCTTCCGATATAAGGTCCCTAGTCCCTGACAATACGGCATTCGTCTTTACCCGTGATAATGACGGCACGGGTAATCTCGAACGCACACTGACGATCGAGAAATTCGTTAATTCCCCGATCTATTCAACGCAGCATCAGGTCATGATCGTTGATGCCAAGGGCGTTATCTATATGACCAACCTGGATCTGCCTTCAGAGAACGGTCTCATATCCACTGTCTATTCAACTGACTCCAAATACCGCATAAGCAATAACGAAGCCCTGGATATGCTGAAGGATGCTGCCAAGGACGGCACATCCGGAATAAGCAAGACCGAGAGCCAGGTCATTCTTTCAGTCTGCTGCGAGAAAGTCAGGGATATGGACTACTATGTGGTGACTGCCTGTTCCGTCGGAACGGACGAGATACTTGGCAACTACATGTCCTTAGTCGTTGAGCCTGCGATAGTTGCCCTGATCGCATCCATCGTGCTCTATGTTATGTTCATGTGGTTATCCTTAAGGCCTGTCCGTAATATCTCCGGCGTTATCCAGAAGGTATCAGAAGGCGATTACACGGCCCGTGTCGATGAAGCATATACCAATTCGGACAACTTCATGAACTTCACCGTAACATCCGAGTTTACCGAGATGGGAAATACGGTCAACAACATGATCGAGTCCCTCCAGAACCAGGAGAAAGACCGTGAGATCTTCATATCATCGGTTGCACACGACATAAGGACTCCGCTAACTTCCATCAACGGCTTCGTTACCGCCATGTTAGACGGCACGATAGGGGATAACGAGAGACCCAAGTATCTTGAGATCATCAAGATGCAGGTAGGTAAGATCAAGTCCCTGGTCACATCCATGACCGAGGCATCGTCCCTGTCTCACGTATCGCCTGAGATGATGGAGGAATTCAATGTAAATGAGATGTTAAACGGCATAACGGACGACCTTGAGAGCCTCTTCGACCAGAAGAACATCACTCTCGTAAAGTCCCTTGACCCGGGCCCCCAGATCATAGCCTACGGGGAGACCATGGAGCTTGGCAGAGTCGTGAGTAACATTGTTACAAACGCAATAAAGTTCACGCCTGTGGGCGGTAAGATCAAGATCTCGACTGAGACCGACAGGAAGGAACGCAAGATCTGGATATCGGTCGACGACTCGGGTCCCGGCATCCCGGCCGACAAGCGCCAGAGGATCTTCGAGAGTTTCTATAAGGGCGATCCTTCCCGGAAACAGGAAGGTTTTGGTCTTGGCCTTTATATCTGCAAGCAGATCCTGATGGGTCACCGCCAGACTATCGTCTGCGAAGAATCGACAGAGCTGGGCGGAGCCAAATTCATATTCTCTTTCCCTTATCCGCCGGAGGAATAAATGGGAAAGTTGTCTTTAGCAAAGAAGAAGTTACTTGCAAACGAAGTATGGGATGAGCTCAACATCGAGTTCCCCGATTCGGCATGTTCACTTGAGAAAGACAGTCCCGAACGCCTTGCAGTAAGAGGGATCTTATCTGCCCAGTGTACGGATATAACAGTCAATAAAGTATGCCGTGTCCTTTTCGATAAGTATCCTTCGATGGAAGATGTCCTTAAGGCGGATATCTCTGATATCGAGAGCATCATCAAGCCCTGCGGACTCCATAAGGCAAAGGCGGCATCCGTCATGGATTTTGCAAGGTTATATGAGGAAGAATGGGGGAGGGAAGTCCCTGAGTCAAGAGAAGAACTGATGCGCTGCCGCGGTGTCGGAAGGAAGATCGCAAACCTCATAATGGGTGAGATATATGAGATCCCCGCAGTCGTGGTCGACACGCACTGCAAGAGGGTCATGTACAGGATCGGACTTACGGAATCAACGGATCCTCTGAAGGCAGAAGCTGATCTATGCAAGGTTTTCAGCGAGGATAAATGGATAAGGTTGGGGCATCTTGCCGTAGATCTCGGGAGGAGATACTGCAAGTCACAAAGGCCGGATTGCAAGGCCTGTCCGCTTGCATCTTCCTGCCAAAGGAGGGGATTATGAGAGTAACGCTTACAAGTCCCGTTGTATCCCTCTACGGCATAGGTCCGACTGCATCAGAAAAACTTGCCAAACTCGGAATCTATAACATATACGATCTCATAACCTATATCCCGAGAAGATATAACGATTGGAGCAATATCGCCGATATCACGGGCGTCGGAGCAGACCTTGAAGTGTCGATAAGATGCATGGTCTTGACGATGCCTTCGTTCAATGCCAAGAGCAAGCTCAAGCCGATCACTTTCTTCGTGGGCGACAAGGGGATAAGACTTAAGGTAACCTTCTTTAATCAGCCCTATCTTGCAGAGAAGTTCATGAGGGGAGACGAGGTCTTCTGCCACGGCAAGGTGACTGTCTTTAACGGCGGCCTCCAACTCGTAAATCCCTATATGGAGAAGGCTGAGTCAGTGGACGAGGAAGCTCTCGTAAAACCTGTCTACAGCCTTACGCAGGGGATCACATCCAAGCAGATCTCCAAGTGGGTCAAGACGGCTCTGGATCTTTGCGGCAAGGAGATGCTGCAGGTGATCCCCGAAGAGGTCATAAGAAGGAGAGGGTTTGTATCTCCCGAAGAGTGCTACCGCATGATCCATTTTCCCGCCGATACTGATGAAGCAAGGCGCGCAAGAGAGCAGATAGCATATGAGGAACTCGTGCTCTTAGGGATAGGGATGAGGATGTCCAACAGGAGGAATAAAGACGAGATCGCACCCGTAGTCATCCCCCAGGGTTCATTGCCTTCTGACAAGGCTTCCGCATGGAAGAAGATCGTCGCAAACTTAGGCTTTGACTTAACGGGCGATCAGAAAAATGCCATAAGGAGCATACAGCAGGATCTCATGAAGGACGAACCCATGAACAGGCTCGTTCAGGGAGACGTAGGATCAGGTAAGACGGCAGTCGCGATCCTCGCGATGGCCATGACCGCGATAATGGGTTATCAGTCCGTATTGCTTGCACCCACATCGGTGCTCGCAACGCAGCATTTCAACACGGCTTTAAACATCCTTAAGGGCAGCGGTATAGAGTGTGAACTGCTTTTGGGTAAGACGACACAATCAGAGAAGACAAGGATCAAGAATGCGATCGAAAAAGGCAGCGCCAAGGTCATAATAGGAACACACGCCCTGCTGACCGACGACATAGTCTTTGCAGATCTTGCACTTGTGATAGCAGACGAGCAGCACAGGTTCGGCGTAAAGCAAAGATCCAAGCTCCTCGTAAGAAAGACACCTTCCGGGTTCGGGCCCAATACCGCGCACAACCTCGTCATGACGGCAACCCCGATCCCGAGGACCCTTGCCATGGTCCTCTATGGTGACATGGATACGACTGTGATAAAAGAGAAGCCCAAGGGCAGGATCCCGATCAAGACCTACTTTACGGGCAGCAAGGACTCCAGGGACATAAAGGAACTTATCATGTCCATGATAAAAGGCGGCGACCAGGTCTACATAGTATGCGCCAAGATCGACGACGAGACGGAAGAAGAAGGAACATTCTTCTTAAGATACGATGAGTCTGACGACAGCATAACGAGCGTCATGCAGATGAAGGAGAAACTCGATAACTGGGGCATAACGAAAGACAATAAGACAGGGATCCTCTATGGTCCCATGCCCGAAAAAGAGAAGCTATCTGTCATGGATAAGTTTTCGGAAGGTGAGATCAAGATCCTTATATCCACGACCGTCATCGAGGTCGGTGTCGATAACCCCAATGCCAACGCCATGATCATAATGGATGCGGACAGGTTTGGCCTGTCTACTTTGCACCAGCTCCGCGGCCGTGTCGGCAGGGGCGGAAGGCAGAGTTACTGTCTCCTTGTCTCCGAGAATAAGTCAGAGAATGCCCTCATCCGCATGAAGATGATGTGTGAGTCTAATGACGGATTCGAGCTGGCAAGGAAAGATCTTGAGCTCCGCGGCCCGGGCGACTTCTTCGGAACCCGTCAGCATGGTATTCCGGCACTAAGGGCCGCCAATCTCTATACGGACCTTGAACTTGCAAAAGAGGCAGTGACGGAAGTAGGAGAGGTCTTAAATTCCGGCAGTGCCGAAGCAGAAAAGATCGAGAAGAACATTAAAGAACTCTTTGACTTAAGATTCGCGGAATCTGCGAGGACGCTATAATGCCGAGAGTAATTGCAGGACAGTATAAGGGAAGGGTCTTAAAGGCCCCCGAAGGTGATAAGACAAGACCTACGACCGACAAGGTCAAGGAGGCCCTGTTTTCGATAATACAGACCAGGGTCCCGGGATCAGTATTCCTGGATCTTTATTCAGGGTCCGGCCAGATCGCGATCGAGGCTCTGTCGCGCGGCGCTGACAGGGCATTCCTTGCCGAGAGGAACGGCAGGGCCTGCGCTGTTATAAGAGAGAACCTGACGAAGCTGGGATTGGATGAAGATACGGCAGGCCTTATGAGGATGGCAGCAAATGATGCACTCCTGAAACTTGCAGGAGAAGGACAGTCTTTTGATATCATATTCATGGACCCGCCTTACAGGGAAGCAGCATCTGATGCAGCTTCCGCGGCATCTCTCATAGCTGAGAAAGGGCTCCTTTCGGAAGACGGGATCTTCATCGTCGAGCACGATAAGGATACGGACGTGGCTAAGGAAGTTTCCGCCCTTGAATTCTTTCGTTCTTGTAGTTACGGGCTAACAATGATAACATTCTTTAAGAGGGGCAAGAGTTGATTGCCTAAGTTAGGAGGCTAAGGTTGAAGACATATCTTTTTCCGGGTACATTCGATCCTTTCACGAGAGGACACCGCGACATAGCACGCCGCGCGTCCGGTCTTTGTGACAGGCTGATCATCGCCGTGATGGAGAATTCCGCCAAGAAGCCTGTCTTCACCCCCGATGAGAGGGAACAAATGGTTCGCCTTTCGATATCAGAATATGATAATATCGAAGTAATAAAGTCCTCGGGACTTTTGGTCGACATATATAAGGACATGGGGTGCTGCGCCGTCGTAAGAGGCATCAGGTCTGAGTCTGACTTCAGATATGAGGCGGAGATGACACTCGCGAACAGGCTTTTATATCCTTCATATGAGACTGTACTGATCCCCTGCAGGGATGACATGTCCCTCATAAGTTCGAGTATAGTCAAGGAAGTAGGTCACTACGGAGGGGATATTTCCAAGATGGTTCCCGCCGAGATTGTGGAAATGGTTAAAAACAAACTTACTGAAAGGAAGTTGTAATTATGGATAACAATTCGAATCAGAGATATGATCCCCTGACACATATCGATTACATGATCGATACGATCAAGGATGCGACCAGCGTTCCCTTCACGGACAAGTGTTCTATCGAGAGAACGGAGATGATCAATTCACTTCAGTCCCTGAAGAACAATCTCCCGGGCACGATCGCCCAGGCTAACGATATTGTTGCCCGTGCACAGGACATCATCAGCACCGCCCGTGACAAGAACAAGAAGATCATCGACGATGCCAACAGGATGTATGCCCTGAAGGTCAACGATCACGAGATCACGAGAGGCGCAAGAGAGCAGGCTGCTGAGATCATCGCTAAGGCTGAGGCTCAGGCTGAAGAACTCAGAAGAGATGCTCACCTCTACGTTAAGCAGCAGCTCGAGAGATTGAACGAGACACTGGCAGAAAGCTCAGCCAAGGTTCAGACGAATCTCAAGGAGATCGATTCGGCGATCGACAATCTCTGATATCAACTTACAAAATAAAGTTCGATCCCGGTGGATATTTCTTTTAGCGAAAATTCAGCGGGATCTTATTATAGGGAGAGGTGGTGATCCGGAGTGTTATTGGGTTGTGAGATCATTAACTTTGATATTTTCGATGACGACAGGATAGGTATCTTAGAGGATGGCAATGACGGCGATAATCCCTGCCGCCTACGCAACATGACAGCGCTCATAGGCAGAAACAATACAGGCAAGACCTGCCTCATGAACACATTCGAATTCATAAGGGACGCAGTAGTCATAAATGTTGCTGATGCCGCCATTAAGGATGTAAGACCCGGGTTTGCCAACATGGTCTGCGATAAGGACAAGCCCGCCACATTTAAGCTCTTCTTTAAGCTCCGTGACAGGATATCCTTCAAGTCCAAGTACATAAGATACGAACTCTCCATCGCATCCGATCCCTACGGCAGGCCCTATGTCGCTTCAGAAAAGGCCGTAAGGTCAGACAAGGATCCTGATAAAGACGGCTATAAGCAGGTTACGATCCTTGATATGGAGAGAGGGTCCGGAACCATTGCATACCCCAGGGCCAGAGACGGCGAGATGGGCGCTATCGACATAGAAGACGAACACCTGACCGCACTTTCGATCTACGGCAAGCTCTCAGGCTACACAGATATGTGCGACCTCTATAAGGAGATCTCGGGCTGGTTCTTCTGCAAGTTCTCATCTGATGATCCTGATAACGATTATCTTCTCGGCACCAAGGCTCCGGGAGGCCACAAGCACTTAAACAGCAAGGGCTCCAACGTAAGGAACGTATTGGAGTACTTAAAGGCCGAGAATGAGGAGATCTATCAGGCAACGGTTGAATCCATCAAGGCCAAGATCCCCAACATGAAGAAGCGCAAGAACCTGCCTTCTGAACTTGCTGATTCTCCCGACAGGCTCTTCTTGTATCTGCTGCTCCTTAACGACAAATGCCCCAGATCCACGATCTTCATGGAGACTCCTGACAAGGACTTATACCACGACATGGTCGATGTCCTGGCTGATGAGATGAGGGAGTACTCATTCAAGAATAAATACAGCCAGATAATCTTCTCGACCCATAACCCTTACATTATGGAAGACTTATCGCCCAGGGAAGTCTGGGTATTCAAAAGGACTTTCGATAAGCACGACGGCGACGTCAGGATAACATGCGCAGGGGCCGACCCTCTCGTTGACGAACTTTTCCGTCAGGGTGTCGGAATGGGAGCCATCTGGTACGGCGGACATCTGGATGAGGAGACTGAAGAGTGAATATAGAGATCCTCGCAGAAGATAAATCCGGTGCAGTAGTCGTCAAGAGGATGGTCGAGGCTATCTGCCGCAAGGAGATAGAAGGAAGTCAGCCTCAAGTCGAAGTCCGCCCCCACAGGGGCTGCGGCAAGCTCCCCTCTGACATGAAGGCAAAGCCCGGCAAGTTTGCAAGCGGTCTCCTGGACCTGCTTCCCGCCAAGTGCCGCGC
>JAGAAI010000060.1 GCA_017615325.1 Clostridiales bacterium
ATATCACCTGCAAAGAGCCTGCGTGATATAGCCCACAGCATAAGTTATGATGACAAGGGTGTTGCAGCATCCAAGAGTACGGTATCTGACCTGTCCGCAAATAAGCCTGCGGAAGAGAAGCCCAGGAGCGCATCGTCCGAAATTGATGCCATGCGGGCAAAACTTAAGAAGATCGCTGAGATGTAAATTATTAAGCCGATCCTGATGGACCGGCTTTTTTATTGCTGTTTTTTTGTATTGATCACTGCCCGAAAACTTCGTCTGCGTATCTTACAGTCGCCATCGCATCCTTGGCGTAGTGGTCTGCGCCTATCATGTCGGCATATTCCTGAGTTAAGACCGCGCCACCAACGACCGTCTTGCAGTCGGGCTTGGCGACTTTAAGCTGCTTGATGGTCTCTTCCATATTTACGACGGTAGTTGTCATGAGAGCAGAGAGGCCGACTAACTTAATGTCTTCTTCGACGGCCTTAGCTACTATCACTTCGGGCGGAACGTCCTTACCCAAGTCGATGACTTCGTAGCCATAGTTTTCGAGCATGACCTTGACGATGTTCTTGCCGATGTCGTGGATGTCACCCTTGACTGTTGCGAGGATGATGCGTCCCTTGATCTCCTGGTTCTCGCCTGCCATCGACGCCTTGATGACATCGAAAGCTGCCTTTGCCGCATCAGCGCTCATCAGGAGCTGGGGCAGGAAAACAGTGCCTGCTTCAAAACCCTTGCCGACGACATCCAGAGCGGGGATAAGTTCTTCGTTGATCACTGTCAGTGAATCGCGTGTTGCAAGAGCTTCTTTTGCAGCTTTGGCAGAACCATCCTTAAGACCTCTCTTAACGCACTCGAAAAGCGAGTCCTTCGCACCCTGTGTCTGCTGCGTATTGGCGGCAGTATCAGTACTGCCTGCTGCGGCCTGCGCTTCGCCTGCAACGAGTTTTGCATAAGGGATATAGTTGCCGTTGCGGTTGATGAACTTCATGCACTGAGGATCACGGTCAAGGAGGGCGTTGGATGATGTCAGAGCCTGCATCATGGGCTCACATCCGGGATTGATTATCGCGGATGAAAGACCTGACAGTATCGCCATTGTAAGGAAGTTGGAATTAACTATCTCTCTTGCCGGAAGTCCGAAGGAAATATTCGATACACCCAGGACTGTGTTGCAGTGAAGTTCTTCTGTAGCTCGCCTTACCGTCTCAAGTGTCGTGACTGCAGAAGAAGTATCAGATGAGATCGTCATGCAGAGTCCGTCTATGACGATGTCCTTGCGAGGGATACCGTATTTGTCGGCAGCCTTTAAGATCTTGTTTGCAACCTTGATACGGCCGTCAGATGTTGTAGGGATACCGTCTTCATCCAGACAGAGTCCGACCAGGACACCGCCGTATTTGGCGACAAGCGGCATTACCTGTTCGATGTTTTCAGTTTTGCCGTTGACGGAATTTATCATGGGCTTGCCGTTATAGATCCGCAGGGCCCGCTCCAAAGCCTTGATATCTGTTGTATCTATCTGAAGAGGCAGATTTGTTACGCTCTGGAGTTCCTTTACGACACGCTCCATCATGGCCGGCTCGTCGATCTCCGGCAGACCTACATTGACATCAAGGATGTCTGCACCCTGATCTTCCTGGCGGATGCCTTCGCCCACGATATAGTCTATGTCATTCTCGCGGAGGGCTTCCTTGAATCTCTTCTTACCGGTCGGATTGATCCTCTCACCGATAACGACGGTTCCTCTGCCACCGCCGATAGTAACAGATGCCGCGCCCGAGGATACGACGCAGTCGTTTTTTGCAGCGACGGGAATGAAGGGCATCTTTGATACTGTATCTTTCAGGAGCTTTATGTGGGCGGGAGTAGTGCCGCAGCAGCCGCCAACCACATTGACTCCGAGCTTTGCGATGGAGATCATCTGCTCAACGAATTCTTCGGGTCCTACGGTGAAGACAGTCTTGCCGTTTTCCACTACAGGGAGTCCTGCGTTAGGGTTAACGACAACGGGCAGGGAGGAAGCCGCTACGAGACGCTCTACGACAGGGTACATGTCGACGGGAGCAAGAGAGCAGTTGATACCTAATGCATCAACCCCAAGGCCTTCAAGGAGCGCTACAGCTGCTTCTACGGTACCGCCGGTCAGCATCCTTCCTTCGGTGTCGTAAACACAAGTAACAATGACAGGAAGATCTGAGTTCTCCTTTGCTGCAAGGACGGCTGCCTTGGTCTCGTAAAGGTCGCTCATCGTCTCGATCAGGATAAGGTCTACACCTGCATCAACGCCGGCTCTTACGGACCTTGCAAAGATATCATATGCCTCATCGAAAGACAGGTCACCCATGGGTTCGAGGAGCTTGCCTGTCGATCCCATGTCGAGTGCTATATAAGCATCACACCTGCCTGTATCAAGCCTTGCTTTGACCGCAAGGTCGACACCGGCTTTTATTATCTTCTCCAGATCATCGCCGAACTTCAAGACGTTGGCGCCGAAAGTATTCGCATTGACGATATCGGCACCTGCCTGGAAATAGCTTCTGTAAAGGTCTGTTATAGCATCAGGATTATCAATGTTCCAGGTCTCGGGAAGAACACCGCCCGCAAGACCTTTGTCCTGCAGGAAAGTGCCTGCTCCGCCGTCACAAAATAGCCACTCGCTGCCGAGTCTGTCGGTAAGATTTCTCATAAACGGGATCTCCTAAACTGGAAATATCTTTTCGATATTATACCAAAGAAAAGACTCCTTCTGATGAAGGAGAGGGAAAGTGTTTATTTAGAGAAACTGCAGTTTCCTGCCAGACTGCAATCCTCGCAGGATCCGCAGGTGCTTTCAGGGATTCCGCTGTCAAGAGGGTACATTCCGATGAATGCCGTAACAGATTTTGACGGGATCATGAGACATGAATCGGTGAGGGCTATACCACAGGTCTTGCTCATGCCGAGGATACGCTCGAAGTCTTTCTGGAGGTCTAATGCGAGATCTCCGTAGCCGGGGGAGAAGCGGGGCTTTATGCCGTGCCCCGTGGCCTGGGCATAGCATCTTATCTGCTCGTTTACCATGTCGCAGTATTCTTCCACGAAAGCAGCTCCTGCTGCCTGGAAACAGGCGGCCTTTAAGATGTTTGTCTTCTCATATCTTCTTATCAGCTGGTCTATGCCGTGTCCGATCGTAAAGGCTGCCATAACAACCTTGTCACAGCCTGAAAGATTTTTGGCTAAGCCTTCTGATCCTATGTTAAGTCCTGCGAAGGAGATCTCCTTATCAGTGAGCTTTTCGATATCGAAAACCTTATGTACCGACTTGGGCTGGAGGTTCTTCCCGAGCTCTTCGACCACTTCATCGATAACGGGCGCGACAGTATCATCCGCGGTAAAGCCGCGGTAGCCAAGATATCTTTCGATCTCTTTCCTGGGAGGAGTTATCTTCATGAGATTATGTTGGACAGTGACTTCATGATGCCTGCTGCGATCTCAGGCTTGTTCATGGAGTAAACGTGGATGTTGTTTACGTTGTTTGCGATGAGGTCGATGATCTGCTCTGTTGCATAGATGATGCCTGCCTGAGCCATCTTGTCGGGGTCGTTGCCGAAGCGGTCGACCATAGTCCTGAATCTCTGGGGAATCGTAGCTCCGGACATCGCGACTGACCTGTCGACCTGACGGGCGTTCGTGATGGGCATGATGCCTGCGATGACAGGAACGGTTATGCCTGCCTCACGGATCCTGTAGAGGAAGTTATAGAGGGTATTGTTATCGAAGAACATCTGGGTAGTAAGGAAGTCGCAGCCTGCGTCAACCTTTTCCTTCAGGTGGATAATGTCCTCGGACTGTCTTGCGCACTCGATATGGCCTTCGGGATAGCAGGCGCCGCCAATGCAGATCTCGGGAGCAATCGCCTTGATGTCCCTTATGAGTTCGGATGCGTAGTTATAGTCGAAAGCAACGCGTCCGTCCTTGGGGATGTCACCGCGGAGAGCCATTATGTTCTTGATGCCGCGCTTCTGATATTCCTTGATGCGCTCGGCAACTGTTTCCTTTGTTGAAGATACGCAGGTGAGGTGGGCGATGACAGGAGTCTGATACTTGTCCTGGATCCTTGTTGCAAGTTCTGCCGTATTAGCGGAAGTTCCTCCGCCTGCACCGTATGTAACTGACATGAAGTGAGGCTTTAAAGCCGCGATCTCCATGGATGCTTTCTCAACACTTTCGAACTTGTCGTCCGTCTTGGGAGGGAAGACCTCGAAAGAGATCGTTACCTCATTATCTTTTAAGATCTGTTTAACTGTCATAATATTCCCCTCTGACCTTTTTCATGTTTGATTATTATATCACTTATTTGGAACAGCAGTTTAGAAGCCCATTCCGGCAAGTTCCCTTACCATGTCCCTGTAGAAATCCGTGATGTCCGTGATCCCGTCAAGCTTCTTGCGGGTAAGCGGCCGTCTCCTGAAATCTACTTCATCAAAGTGGGATATCCCTCTGTTTGTAGCACTTCTGAAATGCCCGCGGAAGTTGGTCCATATAAGGGCCCGGGGAGCCAGGAGCCCGTCGTTCTCGCCCTCGTAGTGCTTTACGACAAGGTTTGTGAACCAGAGGAAGAAATCACTCGTTACTTTCTTGCAGGAGAAAGCGTAGCTTTGGTAGTAGATGTCAGGGGCGTCAGGATTCTTTCTGTTGAACTCCGCGGAATTGCCTGTCTCCATGTCCTTTATGGTCCTGTAAGTATCAGGCTTCTTATCTCCCAGGAGACGGAACCAGAGGTCAGTCACCTTACAGCCGAACCTTATCAGGAAGTCGGGGAACTTAAGCAGGTGATCCAATGTGACAGACCCGTTGTGGGGTGTATTGATCGTGGTAACCGATGCAACAAGGTCGTTGATCTTAAGAGTGGAGATGGCATATCTTATGTCGACTCCGCCTTTGGAATGAGCTATTACGTTGAACTTTTCAATCCCGTTTTCTTCTGCGATCCTGCGCACTCGTTGGGCCAGGTATTCGCCGTTAGTTACAACTGAACCGTTGGCATCCTGGTTGCCGTAGAAGACCGTGTTGCCTTCCTCTTCTATGACCTTGGGGATACGCCCCCAGTAGTTTAAATGTTTTCTATCCCGAAAACCCATTCCGTGAACGAGAAGGACCGGGTATTTAAGTCCTGCCATACCTTATCTCCAAAGTTCGCTCATGCTGTTCATGTGGCCATAGACGTCCATGTCGTATATGTCACTGAGCGTTGTTTTATAATCAACCTCATTTGTCGGGGCAGTCAAAATCTGCTTTCCTTCTTTTAAGAATACCACCATATCGGACATAATGCGCGCCATTGAGATGTCATGCCATACTCCAATGAGGGTATTTTTCATAGTAACTCCGCCGGGGGTTACTGTCGTGCCTTCTGACCATTCCAGGAGGAGGTCTGAGATCTCTTTGATGTATTTGATGTCAAGATGGTTCATGGGTTCGTCCAGGAGCATTATGGGAGCTCTTTGAGCCAGAGTCCTCGCAAGGAATACGCGCTGCTTCTGGCCACCGGACAAAGTCGATACGGGAGTATCGGCAAGGCTTATGAGACCTGTTTTATCCAATATGTCTTCAACTGAAGAATTGCCGCTTTGGGCATAGCTTCCTAATTCAACTGTCTCTCTTACTGTGTATTCAAAATAGTTTTCCTGATACTGGGACAGGAGGGAGATGCAGCCTGCGATCTGTCTTCTTGAAAGACTGTTAAGATCCTTATCAGCGATCTTAATGCTGCCGGATGATCTTACTGCACCGATGAGGGCTCTTAAGAGAGTCGTCTTGCCGCAGCCGTTAGGGCCTACAAGAGCGACCTTGCAGCCTTCGGGAACGGTAAGATCTATATCTTGCAGGACGTTGGTGTTATCGTAGCCTGCACAGAGTCTTTCCAGTTTAATGGCGTTTCCCATCAGTGCTTCCTCCTTGCAAAATAGATATAGGCAAAGAAGGGAGCGCCTATTATCGCGGTGATAGCGCCGACGGCGATCTCACGCGGAGCCAGGACGGTCCTTGATACGAGGTCTGCTACTGCCATGAAGATGCCGCCCCAGATGGCTGCCATTGGGAGGACGATCCTGTTGCGGCTTCCTACGACTCTTCTGACAACATGGGGCGCTATAAGATCGATGAATCCGATGATGCCTGAAAGGCAGACTGCAACACCTGTGAGGAGGGCGGTTATGGCAAGGACGATGTTCCTTACCCTCTTGACTTCAACGCCCATTGCAAGACCCTGTTCGTCTCCAAATGTCATGATGTCAAGTTCTCTGGAGAAGATCATTAGGATAGCCAAGGATACGATGGTTACTATTGTCATTACGATAGCATGGTTGATGTTGCGTCCCGAGAAAGACCCGGTGAGCCAGATCGCGATCCTTGATCTGTGGTCAGGAAAGAACTGGCTTATGAAGGTAACGACTGCGTTTAAAAAGAGCGACAATACCATTCCGATGAGAACGATAGTGTCTGATCTTCCGTGCTTGTCCAATATCTGTGAGAGGGCGAGGGCTGCAATGACGGTTATGAAGCCGAAGATGAATCCCGTGACCGGCATCAGGAGTGATCCCAGGATTGGGACTGTAATTCCTGACACCATGATTATTACGACACCCAGGGATGCGCCTGAAGACACACCCAGAGTGTAGGATGAAGCCAAAGGATTACGTAATACCGACTGCATTACGACACCCGATACCGACAGGGCCGCGCCTGCCGCGAAAGCCGTGATGACTCTGGGGATCCTTATGTCCCAGAGGATCGCAACCATGCCTTCGGTTATATTGTCTGTAAGTTTTATTCCGAAAAGTTTATTAGCCACGATCCTCACGGAATCAGCGGCATTTATACTAACGCTCCCAAGGCCCGTGCAGAGCACGAGCGCTATGAGAGCGGTAATGACCGATATTATTATCGGAAGTGTATAGTTCTTATGCTGCCTTATCGACTGCTGCATAGTAATCAGGGTAGATAGCTTCCGCCATCTGCTCCATAGCCTCGACTACGTGGGCATTAGGACGGTTGGAAGCGTTCTCGTCGATGTAGAAGATATTGCCGTCCTTGACAGCTGCGATTGCATCCCATCCGGGTCTTGCGGCAAGAGCCTTATCTGCATCGGGAACATAAGATACGGAGTGAAGTATGATGTCAGGGTTAGCGTTGATAACGGCTTCCTCGCTCAAAGCAAGCCAGCTGTCCTGATCACCGAAAGCGTTCTTTGCGCCGATCAGTGTGATCATCTCATCGATGAATGTAGACTTACCTACAGAATAAACTGTGGGGTAGTTGTCATCAGGTACGGACAGGAGGAATGCAACAGTCTTCTTGTCTTCGTCCTTGATGTTAGTAGCTATCTGAGTGATCTTTTCGATCTTGCTCGTCATGTCGTTAACTATCTTTTCTGCTTCAGCGGATGCTCCGACACAGTCGCCTACGAACTTTATATCATCCTTGATGCCTGCAATGGATGTGGAAGAAGGGATATCAGCGATACAGATCCCTGCATCGGATACTGTCTGGTAGGGGTTTACGCCACCTACATAGAGCATGCCGGATGTGAACATGATGTCAGGCTTTAAAGAGATGATGCTCTCCTGATCGGGAGTATCAAGTGAATAGACCTGAACGTCTGAAGAAAGGGAATCTTTGTATTCAGCGGAATACTCGTCGATCGCTACGATCTTGTCCTTTAATCCCATATCAATAAGTGTCTGTGTGATGGCAGGGTTCAAAGATACGATCTTCTCGACCTTGGAAGGTACTTTGATGGCGTTTCCTGCCCTGTCTGTCTCAGGCTTAGCTACGGTGGGAGCTGCCTGGCATCCTGCTAATGCTGTCACGGCGAATGCTGCGACCAGGATCGTTGATACGAACTTGTTCTTGTTGAACATTTTTAATCTCCTTTTATATTGTTTTCGAGAAGATTATATCACTATTGTCAAAACCGGGCGGGATCAGCCGTTGATAAGAGGATCCGTATCGACTCCTGCGGCCATTAAGATCATGCCTATGAATATGGAGAAGATAAATACAGCTATAAAGGTGGCGACAGGTGTAAGCATCGCCCAGATGATCTTTGCCGTGACCCTTATGTCTTTTCTGTGGTGGGACACATAGGGCAGATGCGACATGATGTGGACCCAGTCAAAGACCAGGTCGAGTTCAGCAAGGAAGGTCAGAAGGTAGAGAAGGAGCAGGGCCATCTTTATCAGAAGCGGCATATTCATCAAGCCTATCCTGAAGCAGTCGAAGACCACGTAGCCATAGACAAGTGTTGCGATGACCGCCCTGACTGGCTTTTTGTTCCTGAAGCCCGGCGGAGGGAAGATCGAGTGGCTAAGGTCAACGGACTCGTTCTTCATGGCCTTTATGTTCCGGAATCTTTTCTCAGGGTCTATCCTGGTCGCATTCTTTGCGATCCTCAACATCTTGGGAGAATCAGGGAACATCTTCTCAATGAGCTTGCCGAAGGCATAGATGTCAGTCCTCTCATCCGAAGGGGCGAAGCCGTACTGTTCGGGAGCGGCATAGCCTTGGGTCCCTATGAGCGTCGTGTCGCGGCTTTCAGCGGGGTTTGCGATCTTTGCCGCATCGAAATCTATTATCACCACACCGCCCTGGTTCGTGATCATGATGTTGGATGCCTTGATATCGCGGTGGATTATAGGACGGGGGAGGCCATGAAGTTCGCCAAGGGCATCAGCGATCTCGTTATAGATCCTCATGCGCTCCTTAAAACCGGGTTTGTTCTTTTCAAGATGTTCTTCTAAAGTAACTCCGTTTATGTGTTCCTCGATCACGATGTAATTACCGTCAAAAAGGCCGTGACATAGTATCCTCGGAAAGTGTCTGGAATCGAGTGTTGCGAGCTGGTCGTAAACTTCCTCGTTGTAGTATGTGAGTATTTTCCGCACACCGACATCACCCGTGATCTCGTTTATCACCAGGCTCTGGTCTGATCCCTCAAAAGAGTGCAGTTCCCTAAATAATGTCGGATCGTTGTTCATAAGATGATTATATAACAACAGATCTCACCGTAACAGAGAGGAGGAGTTATATGATCAGTTCTCAAGCGCTCCGTAATCGAAAGTATGGTATACGGGATTGAAGTCTTCATCCCAGGTGAAATATCTCAGGATATTATTATCCGTATCCATGGAATCAAAGTTGCCCTTCCAGATTTCCTGATAGGAGGTGTCGGTGCAGTCGTATTTGCTGTCACGCTTAAAGCCTTTTTTAGTCTCGGTTGCATAGGCATTGCAGAGGATGCTATTGGCGGGGACATATGTGTCTGCCTCAGTACGCTGGTTATCGTCCATAAGGAAATAAAAGAGGGTATATCCGTTGCCTATGACATAAGTCGGATCTATCTGATAGTATTTGCCGTTAATGGTTGCATAGGACCACTGGTGCGATGCCTGGTCGTAAGACCTTCTGCCGCTCATGACAGTTGCGTCAACGCCTGCCTGGAGAAGGAGATAGGAGTATGCGACCGAGAATTCCTGACAGATGCCGGTCTTCTCCGTGAAGACCCTGTAGGCCCAGAGGTCGCTGTCAAGGAAGTTATCTGCTGCATAGTAGTCGTATGTGTAGTTGTCGGCGAAGTAGATATAGAGAGCAAGAGCTTTCTCGAAGTCGGAATAATCGTCCTCCAACGTCTCGTTTAATATACCTTCGATCATTGTCTTGAATTCTTCGATCTTCTGCTTCAGTTCGTCTTTGGGAAGGTCGTAACGGATCATGCCCTTGCCGTTCTTAAATCCATCGGCATATGCAGTTCCCGTATATCTTGCTATAACGGGATAGCAGGCATAGGCGCACTGCCCGATCATCCAGTCGTATGTCTGCTGGTCGGCGCAGTCGAAATAGTCTTCGCCTGCAAGGACAGCGTCAATATAGTTGTCGTATGCTTCGTGGATCTTCTTGCCCATCATCTCATCCATGTATTCAGGGAAGACGTGGTCCTTAAACTTATAATGGCCTTCTTTTTTGGCTCTTGGAGTTGATTCGGTCGGCTCTGTCTCGGAAGTCTCGGACGATTCCGCAGCAGTACTCGTCTCAATTGTCTCGATGGCAGATGTGTAATAGGTTGCCGTAGTATCGGTTGGCGTGCTTGTTACGCTGCATCCCGTAACTAAGGATGCGATAAGTGCAATGCTTATAATGCTTTCGATCTTCTTCATGGTTATTACCTTCTTCATTTATTTCCGCACGATTATAGCATACGCTATTGTATAATCTTAGTGAATTATGTAAGAAGAGATTTTTATCTTTTGGGGGAATAATCGTGGGAAAGACATCATGCAAGATAACAGCGGTCTTAATACTGATCAGCATGCTCCTTTTTGCGGCATGTTCCCCGTCAGACAGCGATCCTTCAAAAGGATCTACAGAAGAAAGTTCTGCTACCCGGGCTACCAAAAAGATAGAGAAGATAACTCCTCCCGATAAGGGTTGTGAGATCAGATTCCCAGACCGGGATGTCTACGACTACACAATGGACCTTAAGTTTGACCCGGCAGGGCAGACCATAGGCGGACACGTGAAATTTGATTTCTTCAATGACTCGGAAGATGTATGGAATGAACTTTGCATGAGAGATTACCCGTCCCTTTTTGATGACATGAATGCCTATGCTTTGAGAGTAAAAGACAGCGGCGGCATTACCCGTATCGAAAACATTGTTGACAGCAGGACGGGAGGGGTGGACTTTGAAAGGGATCCCGGTGATAAGTCTGTCATATGGATAAAACTCGGGAAAGCTCTGGCTCCGGGTGAACACACGACACTGACTTACGATTTCCTGGCGTTGATCCCTTCTAATCCCGACAGGTTTGGTCTTGCAGGCGGGATATATAACATTACGAACTTTTATCCGATACTGGCTGAGTACGTTGACGGCAGTTGGTCACATGAACCTTACTTTAATATCGGTGAATGTTTCTATTCGGAGGTCGCGAATTACCATGTGACGATAGAAGCACCCGAAGGATTTGTTTTTGCGACAACGGGTGAAGAGATCTCTTCCGTTAAGACCGGTGGCAAAGAGACCTTTAAGTTTGAAGCACCTTTTGTCAGGGATTTTGTTTTTAGCGCAAGTGAGTTTTTTGAGAAGAAAACGGAGGATATGAACGGCGTTAAGGTCAACCTTTTCTTTAGCAAAGATAAGCCTGCGGAACCTGACATGACCGGAGTTACAGATAAGTGTTTCCAAGTGGCGGACAGTTCGCTTAAGGCTTATGGTGAGGCTTTCGGCAAATACCCTTACGGTGAACTGGATATCATTTTGTCGCCTCTTAAGGTTAGCGGCATGGAGTACCCCAACCTCGTTCTGGTCGCAAATGAAGTATGCCATGACCACGTTATGGTCTTTGAACCTTTTGATCAATTGGAGAACTGTCTTTGTCATGAGATAGGCCACCAGTGGTTCATGGGAATAGTCGGCAGCAATTCGGGAGCTGAACCCTGGCTCGATGAATCGGTCACCTCCTATACTGAACTGGTCTACTACGAGTATCTTGGAGGCAAGGTCTTTGATGACCACATCCAAGGTTACCGCACGGAGGACCGGGATCTTAAGCAGATCGACAGGGACAAGGAGAGGGAAGACGGTATCCTGGAGGAGAACATCTCGCCATATCTTGATATTCCCTACAGCAAGTTCCCCACGGATGCATATTACACAGCCTACATCTACGATACTGGCAAAGCATTCTGTTACCAGATGGAGGAAGCCTGCGGGAGGGAAGAATTCCACGGAGCCTTAAGAGCCTATGTCCAAAGATATGCCTTCCGGAATGCCGATACAGGAGATTTTCTCAGGGTCTTATTCGGGTGTGTAGGGCAGGACAATGAGAAACTTAACGGTCTGGTCGGGAATATGCTTAGGACCCAGCCCTGAAATCAAGCAAATTAAAGGCTTTCAGGAATAAACATAGACGTATATCTATATGTTGGTTTTTTGGCGGGAAAAGAGCAAAAAACCAATTTACATTTGACCTTATCACTTGTAAAATGCGGATAGGAATGCATATTATTGCTAGGGAGATATTTATATGGATATATTCTCGTTTGTAACGCTCTTTGGCGGCCTTGCCTTCTTCCTCTTCGGAATGAAGGTCCTTTCCGATTCATTGAAGAAAACAGCAGCAGGTAAGCTGGAATCACTCCTGAAGAAAGCAACAGATAATCCCATAAAGGGTTTGGGTATAGGTGCGCTGATAACTGTAGCCATACAGTCGTCTTCTGCCATGACAGTCATGCTCGTAGGTTTTGTCAATTCCGGCATTATGGAATTGGCTCAGACAGTAGGCGTTATCTTCGGATCCGATATAGGAACGACACTTACCGCATGGATCTTATCACTCTCCGGTATCGACGGTGGTGATGTATTTATCCTTAAGGTATTAAAGCCCTCCTGCTTCTGCCTTATAATCGCTCTCATCGGCATATTGCTCCTGATGGCATCCAAGAAACAGAAGAATAAAGATATCGGCACCATGCTCTTGGGCTTTTCGATACTTATGCAGGGTATGACCATGATGAGCGAATCCATGGCACCCTTGAAGGAGATGGAGAGTTTTACGGACCTGCTCACGGCTTTCAACAATCCTATCCTGGGTATCCTTGCCGGAGCTGTAGTAACAGGAATCATCCAGAGTTCTGCAGCTTCCATCGGTATCCTGCAGAGTTTGTCTATGACAGGACAATTGTCATATTCCGTTGCGATCCCTCTGATCCTGGGTGCCAACATCGGAACATGCGCTACCGCGGTCCTGTCTTCGATCGGTGTTTCCCGTGATGCAAAGAGGGTTACGGCGATCCATGTAGAGATCAAGGTTATAGGTGTTCTTATCTGGCTCGTTGCTTACTGCCTTATGAGTTATGTATTCAAGATTCCTTTTATGGACGAGAAGATAGGTGTTGTCGGGATCGCCATGGTCCACTCGATCTTTAACATTTCTAATTCGATAATCCTATTGCCTTTCAGAAGCCTGCTGGTAAAACTGTCGCGAATTTTCATAAAAGAGAAGGAAGAGGAGAAGGAGTTTGTATTGGACGAACGTCTCATGCTCACACCTTCCATCGCAGTTGCAGAGTGCCGTAACTCGATGAAGAAGATGATATCCAAGGCTAAGGACGGTCTCGATGTATCAACGCTCATGCTCCTTAACGGCTACAACGATGCTGACTTTGAGATGATCAAGAAGAATGAGGAATCAATAGATAAGTTCGAGGACCGTATCGGAAGATATCTCATGACATTAACCACCACCCAGCATCTGTCTGTTGCTGATAAGAACAATTCATCGAGGATGCTCCAGGCTGTAGGTGAGATAGAGAGGATCGCTGATCACGCCAACTATCTGTCCAATTCTTCGGAAGAACTTTTCAATAAGAAGATCGAATTTTCCGCTGATGCGAAAGAAGAGCTTATCCGCATCGTTCATGCCGTAAGAAAAGTCTACACACTGGCTATTGACTGTTTCCTTTCTGAGGATGCAAGAGGCGCCAAGGACATAGGTCCCTTGAGGATCGTTATCAATGAGATGAGCGACCAGTTCAAGGCTAATCACGTTGAGAGGCTTGCTTCAGGCCAGTGCACCACCGAACAGGGATTCGTCTTCAACGATATCCTCTACAGCTGCGTCAGGATCGCTGAGCACAGTCTCAATATCGCGGCCATCGCATACAGGTTCAAGAATCCCACAAGAGAAGACTACACGACTTATATGCATGACTTTAAGCAATTGAAGGATTCCATAAGCGAGCGCAAATATAAGGAATTTTTGGACAAATATTCGTCAGTCGAGACAGCCTCAGAAGGAGATCAGATGGTATAATCTATATACATTTCGAAAAATCTTTCCGGGGGATAAGATCATGTGATAATGATAAGCGCACCTTTGACACTTTAGATGATGTCGGGTGCGCTTTTGTCGTAAGAACAGTTTGGCGATCCAACCCGAGATTACAGAAGGAGAGAATGATTATGGCTAAGATCTATTATGTTGATGCTAGTGTGGCAGCAAGCGGTGACGGAAGCATAGGGGCTGCTTTTAAGACTATCAACGAGGCTGCTAAAGTCGCTATGCCGGGGGATGAAGTTATCGTTAAGCCCGGTATCTACCGTGAGCACGTTATCCCCGTAAACAAGGGAACGGAAGATGCTAGGATCACATACCGTTCAGAAGTTCCTCTGGGCGCAGTTATCACAGGCGGTGAGCCTGCCAATGATTGGGAAAAGTTTCAGGGCGATACCTGGGTAACCCGTATCGACAACAAGATCTTCGGGGACTTTAATCCTTATATCGTTGCCGTAGAAGGTGACTGGTATTTCTCTCCCATCAAGAGACACACGGGATCAGTATTCTTTAACGACCTCATGATGTATGAGACTTCAAGTCTTGATGAGTGCCTCGAGGGCGCTGTCGATATCCACGCCTGGAACCCTGATGAGTCCCGCTATAAGTGGTACACGGAACAGGATGGTGATAAGACAGTTATCTATGCAAATTTCCGCGGAGCTGATCCCACAAAAGAAAATGTTGAGATAATCGTAAGACGTAACTGCTTCATGCCGGTAGAGAACGGGATCGATTATATTACCGTATCAGGTTTTAACATCAACAAGGCAGCTACGACATGGGCTCCTCCTGCTGCATATCAGGACGGCATGATCGGACCTCACTGGTCCAAGGGCTGGATCATCGAAGACTGCGAGATCTGGGGAAGCCGCTGCTGCGGAATCTCTCTTGGTAAGTACTACGACGAAGAGAACGACATGTATTTCTTCACCAAGCACGTTAAGAGCCCTACACAGATGGAAAGAGACGCTGTCTGCCGCGGTCAGTATCACGGCTGGCTCAAGGAAAACATCGGCCACCATATCGTAAGACGCTGCAATGTTCACCACTGTGAACAGACAGGTATCGTCGGAAGGATGGGTGCCGTATTCTCGACGATCGAAGACTGCCACATCCATCATGTATGTAATTCCCACCAGCTGGGCGGCGCCGAGACTGCAGGCATCAAGCTCCATGCAGCTATCGATGTTACTATCCGGAGGAACTATATCCATAACTGCATCATGGGCGTATGGCTCGACTGGGAGGCCCAGGGTGCAAGGATCTCACAGAACTTAATGCACGACAATCACCGTCCCGATGGAGTCGAAGCTCTTGAAGGCGCGATGTTCAACTGTGATGTCTTCATCGAAGTCGGTCACGGACCTACTCTGATCGATAACAACGTACTCCTCTCTAAAGTATCCGTTGTAATCCCGAGTGAAGGTATCGGCTGCGTTCATAACCTGATGGCAGGTTCCTTCGGTCTTATCAATTCAGGCGTTGACAGCATCGTCAACAACCAGCGTGAGCCCAGATACACTCCTTACCATATCCGCCACAGGACTGAGGTTGCAGGATTCATGACCATCCTTCACGGTGACGACAGGATCTATAACAACATCATCATCCAGAAGTATCCCGTTACAGATGAGAGCAAGACTCCCCAGGATGCTGATTACGGACATGCAGGAACGGCTTGCTTTGATATCTTCCCGACTTACGAGGAATGGGCCGATCAGTTCGATTTCACGAAAGAAGCCAACATGATGAAGCTTGCCGAGGCCCACTTCGGCCATCTCCCTGTATGGATCGACGGCAACGCATACTTTAACGGTGCGAACGAATATGCCAAGGAATCCAACAAGTTCGTTAACTCTTCCGATAAGGCTTATGCGGATCTTGAGTGCGGTAACGGCATCAAGCTTAATACGAATATCTATTCGATAATGAAGGACTTCAAGGCAGGACTTATCACAAGTGATGTTCTTGGCAAGGCTTTCGAACCTGAACAGAGATTCGAGAATCCTGACGGAACAGAGATCATCTTCGATAAGGATTTCTTCGGCAATAAGAGAGATGAGATAATCCCCGGTCCTTTCGCAGCAGGCGCAGAAGAAATTAACTTTGATCTCTGATGACTATGAGAAAAGCAAAGAAGATAGACTACGATCCTACACGTCAGGAACCTGCAGTACGCAAGAGCATCTGCACGGGAGAGATGACAGTGGGTTTTGTGGACCTTGCAACAGGCAGGTTCATCGACTATAAGCTTGTCACGAGCCAATCCGAGATCGACGAGTTCATGAGACAGGTCGGTACGGACAAGATAAGGACGGTTTATTAAGACGGATGGACTGGCATCAGAAGATACATTTAGAGCCCCCGGAAGGATGGATGAACGACCCTAACGGTCTCTGCTTTTTTGAGGGACTCTATCACGTCTTTTTCCAGTATTCTCCTGGAAGTGCCGATGGCACCACCAAGAGATGCTGGGGTCATTTTGTAAGCCCTGATCTTAAGTGGTTCGAATATAAGGGAATTGTCTTTCGTCCTGACATACCCGAAGACTCTGACGGTGCTTTCTCCGGCAGCGCGGTCGTAAAAGACGGCAAGATGCATATCTTCTATACGGGGAATGTTGAACACCCGGGGAATTACGATTACATAAACGAGGGGCGCGAAGGCAACCAGATACACGTCGTAAGTCCTGACGGCTTTGAGATGAGCCCGAAGAAAGTCATCTTGAAAAACAGGGACTATCCTGATGACTGCTCCTGCCATGTAAGAGATCCCAAAGTATGGATAGAAGACGGCAAGTGGAAGATGGTTCTCGGAGCAAGGACGAAAGATGACAGGGGAGAAGTCCTCTTCTTTGAAGCGGCTGATCCTGACGATTGGCATTTTGTAAGATCGGTAACGGCACCTGACATGGGTTATATGTGGGAGTGCCCCGATCTTTTTGAATTGGGAGGGAAGACCTTCCTTGCAGTTTGTCCTCAGGGATTGGACCATGAAGAATTCAAGTATCAGAACACATTCAGTTCAGGTTATTTTTCTTTTGACCGGGATAACTATAGTGTCAGTGATCTTGAAGAGTTCGATTACGGGTTTGATTTCTATGCGCCCCAGACTTTCCTTGATGCGAACGGCGACAGGATCCTTATCGGCTGGATGGGTATGGGCGACAGCAGGTATAGCAATCCTACGACGTCACTGGGTTGGCAGCATTGTCTTACGATCCCCAGAAGACTTGAACTTGAAGAAGACGGAAGGATCTGCCAGATACCGCTTGTGGATTATTGTGAATATAAGGAAGGCGAACCTTTTGCAGTAGTTCTTGATCAGAATGAAGAACAGGGACCTTTTACCATCTGTGTCGGCGATGCCGTCTTAAGATTTGAGAATGAAGTATTGTCTTTAAGTTTCGGCAGCAGTGGCTGTGGAAGAGATATCCGCAAGGTAAGGTGTAGCAGGATCAGGGATCTTAAGATCTTGGTCGATTCATCAAGCCTCGAGATCTTCATTAACGGCGGAAGGTTCGTCATGAGTTCAAGGTTCTATCCCGACAATATCCCTTCTGTGGAGTGCTGCGGGTGTTCTGCGGATATTGCCGGGATCTTATGTTCCTGATGTATTTGTCTTGACACCCGGGAGCTGCTGTTGATTTATCCGGCAGAGGAAACTTTTCGGAGGAATCATATGCCATGAGATCGAGCGTCTGGTAAAGGAAAGTGAGATTACGATGCTCTTCGTCGTGCACGATACGGCATTCGTAAGGGAGGTCGCGGACGGAGAGTTCATATTCTCTTAATCAAATGTTTTCGAGATGCTGATAGTCAATTAAATCAATGGTGCTATCATATAATCAATAAATATGGGCATTTTCCAGATAAATCATTTGAAGGGAGATAATTCTTCATGAGGACACACATATCCAAAAGGACAAAGATTTTTGCTGCGGTATTGGCTGTTCTGACGGCGACATCGGTGTTGATGAATACTGCGGGTGCATCTGTTAAGGCAGATTCCGCTTTAGCACCCGAAAATTCTTATCCTCTTTGGCTTGGCAATACCCAGGTAACGAATATCAATCAGGATAATATCCTGGGTGACGGCAAGGCAAGCTACGATCCTGATACCAAAACCCTGACTCTTGACGATCCTGTAATTGCAGGTGAATACGATAGGAACGGCGATCTATGTAAGATATATTCTTCAGATGTTCTTACCATCAGGGGAAAAGTCGATCTTGAGGGCAACGGATACGGTATTGTCTCGGAAAAGGACTTGATATTTGAAGACGCCGATATCCATGCGCAAATGCGTAAAAGACCTGTCTATTCAATTGGTAATCTATCCGTAAAGGGCGGAACAATGAACCTCAGATCCGAAGAATTCTGTATCTACTCCCATAAGACGGTTAATATAGAAAATGCAGAAATATCTGTTATCGGAAAATATGGTTTGTATGCCCTTTATATGCTCAGGATAAGCGGAGGAACAATTACTTCCGATTGTACGGTCGAAGGCATCTATTCCAGTGATGGAGGTATCACCATTGAGAATAATGCCGTTGTTGATGTTAAGGGAACAGCGACAAGAAGTGATGGGATCTATGATCTTTCCAGGGTCGGTACCAGTATATCTGACTCAAGAGTCACAGCAAGCGGCAGTGATTACGGAATATATTCTGAAAAACTGACGGTCACTTCCTCGAATATTACCGCAAATGGTGCAGTTGCAGGAATACATAGTAAAGAGAATCTGGTCATCAAAGACAGTACTGTAAATGCTTCGGGCAGCAAGGAGAATGAAGGTTGTGGGATAAGGGTTTATAAGGATATCGAGATCGAAGGAGGTCAGATAGACGTCCAAGGATCCATGTATGGTATATATTCGAAAAACAATGAAGGATCCAAGCCTTTCTCAATCCGGAATGCGATAGTAACTGCTAAAGGCAAATGTGCTGTCTATTCAGCAAAGGAGATTGTCGTCAGGAATTCCGAGATTACCGCTAACGGAGTAAATGTAGGCGAATATAATGTAAGAGGAAATACATCAACAGATGAAATGCGGTTAGGCGCATATGGTATCCTTGCAGAGAATGGATTAGATCTCGGTAATTCCGTTGTCAGTCTGTTTTCAGATAACGACTCAAAGGTTAATATCAGCAACGGTCAGAACATACCTGTTTACAGTAAAGGACTCCTGTCAAAGGATTATTTCACAGTTACTGATTCCCAAGTTGATATAAACGGAAAAAACAGTGCAGAGATCACTCTTGCAGATGGCAAGACATCGGATGTGCAGTCTATGGGAATCAATGTTCAAGGGAATTTCACGGTCAGCACAAGTAAGGTCACTATCGGTGCATCGGGGGATAATGCAGTAAGTCACCATATAGGAGGTCATCTTACAATCAATTCTCCCTGCCAGGTCAAGTTCCCTTTGGGGGCAATTGTTGAAGATAATGTCATATATTCTTCTGACGGAACAACAGTGCCTACGAATATAGTTATCGGAGATCAGACGCAATATTACAAAGTAACGTATAAACTGGTTAACGGCAAATGGGCAGACGGAACGACGGAAGATAAGACTGAACTCGTCCGTAATGGCAATAATCCGGTGCGCGTGCCGTCCGGTATGACCGCATCCGAAGGTTACTGCGGCGGTGCATGGGATAATGAACCTTCAGAACAGACGATTGCCGAAGATTCCACCTTCACATATACGTTTGTTGAAGAGAAGACCTTAACAGTCCACTGGTCTTCCATTGACGGTCTCGATGTTATGGAACCTATGGTCTTCAAGGTCCCTAAGGGCGGAACTTTTGCGGATGCCCTTGCATCGACAGGCAAGGAATATGGTGGCTCGACCGGTAAGGATTACTTCACCAGGGAAGGCTATGTGGAAGCGGATACACTCTTCCACGAGAAACCGATAACAGATTGCGCCGATATGGCCGAGATCGAAGCCAACAGGATCTACCCGGCTGCGGTCATCAATGAAGATACGGAAGTATATGCCATCATGTTGAAAGCCATCGGCGAAGCACCTGATGTAACGATCGGCGTGCCCGTATGCGGAACCCTGGTTACAACAGAAGGCGATACTGACCCCGTTCAGACCAACAGCCCCGTGATCACCGTTCCTTCCGGTAAGCATTATGAATTCGAAGAAGACGACCGGGATGCTTGGTGGACAAACATGCCCGACGGCAGTGGCTTCTTCGAAGGAACAATGGAAGGAGGCAAGACCTATAATGCGATAATCTGGCTTACAGCTGAATTCGGTTACTACTTCGATCAGGGAATTACCGAAGTTACTAATGGCGAGATCGTCGTAAACGGTCTTCCCGGAAGCTGGCTCTATGATGTAACTGTGAAGGTCACCGCAGTTCACGTTGAAGGAGAACCTGCCAACGAGAACAATGTAGATCCTACCTGTACCCAAGACGGCTCATACGACATCGTTGTCCGCTGCACCAAGTGTAATGAAGTGCTCTCAAGTGAACATAAGATAGAAGATGCGCTTGGCCACGATTGGGGTGAGTGGGTAGTTACCAAGGAGCCTACAGTCGATGAAGAAGGCATCAAGACCCGTGAGTGCTCAAGATGTAATGAAACAGAGACATATAGTATAGATAAGCTGACGCCTACACCAACTGAGCCCGCTAAGCCTACACCTGCAGAACCCACAAAGGCTGCAGAGCCTACAAAGGCAGCAGAGCCTACAAAGGCAGCAGAGCCTACAAAGGCTACAGAACCTACGAAGGCTGCAGAACCTACGAAGGCTGCAGAACCTACGAAGGCTGCGACCGTTACTCTTACACTTAATAAGAAAGATCTGACTGTTGTCTGTGGCAAGACCGATTCTTTGAAGGCAACGCTTATTGGCGCAACCGGCAAGATCACCTGGAAGTCTTCTGACACGAAGATCGCTGCAGTTGATGCCAACGGCAAGATCTCCGCCAAGATGGCAGGACAGGTAACCATCACCGCGACTGCCGCCGGTAAGAAGGCTGAATGTAAGGTTACAGTCCTCTACAAGGATGTAACCAATACCAAAGACTTCTGGTATGCTCCTACCAACTATCTGACAGCCAAAGGTGTGGTCAAGGGTTACGACAAGCAGACGAATTTCAAGCCTGCCAACGACTGCACGAGAGCCCAGATGGTGACCTTCCTCTACAGGCTCCAGGGAGAACCCAAGACCAAGTCCGCGACATGCAGATTCAAGGATGTTAAGAAGACGGATTATTTCTTCAAGCCTGTTATCTGGGCAGTTGAGAACGGGATCACCACCGGTGTATCCAAGGAGAAGTTTGCTCCTCAGGGTGTATGCACCAGAGCCCAGACTGTTACCTTCCTTTGGAGGATGGCAAAGAAGCCTGCGCCCGCTGCCAAGACCTGCAAGTTTAAGGACGTTAAGGCCAAGGATTATTACTATAAGCCTGTAATCTGGGCGTCCGAGAAAAAGATCGTAGAAGGATATAAGGACGGAACATTCAGGCCCCAGGGCAAGTGCCTTAGGCGCCAGATGGTAACCTTCCTATATAAATACGATAAATTCGTTAACGGGAAAGGATGATTTTTCAGACTATAATTTCCTCCCGATAGGGGGCGTAAAGCCTTATAAAATCTGTTGGAAATTAACCTGAAAATCTCTATAATATATGAGTGATAAAAATCGCATTCAATGCGAAAAAACGACAAAGGAGCGGTAAAAAATGGAAATCAAAAAAGTAACTGATCCGTCATTTAAGAAGTACGGTAAGATCATCGAAGGTATAGATTTTTCTGAGATCCTGGCTAATCTGGAAGCTCTTCCGATGCCTGCAGAAGGCGTTGAGTATTTCCCCGGTGTAGCTGAGCTCGAGTCTACCCCTGCAACAAAGATCATCTCCGAGAGCCTTTACGGCGGAATGCCCATCCAGATCGGTATGTGCAACGGACACAATAAGGCACTCAATGCTGTTGAGTATCACAGGGATTCTGAGATCAACGTAGCTCTCTATGACATGGTCCTTCTCATCGGTGAGTTGAAGGACATCACAGATGACTTCACATATGACACATCCAAGATCGAGGCATTCCTCGTTCCTGCAGGCGTTGCAGTAGAGATGTATGCAACAACACTTCACTATGCTCCCTGCCATGTTGAGGACAAGGGCTTCAAGGCTGTAGTCGTACTCCCCAAGGGAACAAACTACGATCTTACTTTCAAGCCTGATTCCACAAAGGAAGACAAGCTCTTAACAGCTGTCAACAAGTGGCTCATCGCTCATGAAGATGCAAAGATCGACGGCGCATTCAACGGCCTCGTAGGTGAGAACATCACGATCGCATAAAGAAAGTTTAGAAGAAAGATAAATGGGCTGTCTCAGGAGTGATGTGTTTCACTTTTGAGGCAGCCTTTTACTATATTGATAAGACCTTGTGCTCCAAATCTTCATTTTCGGGAGTTTGGAGCACTGATCTGCACAATGATCGTGCTCCAAACTGTCTCAGCAGGACTTTTGGCACATAATAGTTTTTCCCCGGTTATCGAAAATCGCTTGTTTAGTACCACACCCGGAAAACGTTCTAATGTTTTAATACTGTTCTTTTGTCCCGCCTGCATTTGCTGCGGAGCATGAGCGTTTTTTGTTCTTCATCATGCACTCCGCGCAGTTCCCGCAGCAGGGGGATGTCTTCTTGCGCCTTAAGGCAAGGATCACGGCTCCTGCGAGGAGGAGGACTATAAGGATGATGAGGATGATGTCTGCAGGGTTCACAGCAAGCCTCCTATAAGCAGCATAATCAGCCTGAATACAAGGCTTACGATCCATGCGAGGATGCATTGCCAGATGACTAATCCGGCGGACCACTTCCAGCCGAGTTCACGCCTGACGGAAGCGATCGCCGCAACGCAGGGAGTGTAGAGGAGACTGAAGACCAGAAGTGTTCCGGCTTCGATCGTGCCCAATACGGAAGTGATGCCACCCTGTGAATTGAAGAGGACTTCAAGAACCGATACAACGCTTTCCTTTGCCATGAAACCGCTGATTAGAGATGTGACTATGCGCCAGTCGTCAAGGCCTAAAGGCTTCATAAGAGGTGCAATGAAGCCGGATATCATGGCCATGATGCTCTCGGAGGAATCCGCTACGAGATTGAACCTCAGGTCGAAGCTTTGCAGGAACCATACGACAACGGTCGCGATCAGGATCACGGAGAATGCCTTCTGCAAAAAATCCTTGGCTTTTTCCCACATGAGCTGCAGGGTGGACCTGATGCTGGGGAGCCTGTAGTTGGGAAGTTCCATTACGAAGGGAGCCGCTTCTCCGCGGAAGAGGATCTTCTTATAGACGAAGGCAATGAGGATGCCGATGATGATGCTCAAAAGGTAAAGGCCTGTCATGATGAAGCCGCCCTTGCCCGGGAAGAAGGCGCTTACAAAGAATGCATAGATGGGGAGCTTCGCCGTACAGCTCATGAAGGGCGTTAAGATGATCGTCATCTTACGGTCCCTGTCTGAAGGCAGCGTCCTCGTTGACATGACGGCAGGCACCGTGCATCCGAAGCCTATGAGGAGAGGTACGATCGATCTTCCCGAAAGGCCGATCCTCCGGAGGAGCTTATCCATGAAGAATGCGATCCTGGCAATATATCCGCTGTCTTCCAGCAAGGAAAGGAAGAAGAACATTACGACGACGATGGGAAGGAAGCTCAACACGCTTCCGACACCTTCGAAGATGCCGTCTATTATGAGACTGTGTATGACATCGTTTACATTAGCCGAGGCGAGAGCCTTATCCGTTGCTTCGGTAAGGAAGCCGATCCCCTGCTCCAGGAGCCATTGGAGTCCTGCGCCTATTACATTGAAAGTGAGGAAGAAGACTGCTGCCATGATAAGGATGAAGATCGGGATGGCGGTGAACTTGCCCGTGAGTATACGGTCGATCTTCTCGGACCTTACGCGCTCCCTGTTCAGGACCGGTTTGGTAACGCAGGAAGATGAGATCTGCATGATATAAGCAAATCTCATTTCAGCGACTGCCGCCTGTGGATCCTTTCCCGTATCCTGTTCGACCCTTACCCTGATGTGATCAAGGAGCTCCTTTTCGTTGTCAGCCAGATTCAGCTGGTCCAATATGAGTTCATCGCCTTCGAGCGCCTTGCAGGCAGCAAATCTTAAAGGAAGTCCTTTGTCTTTTGCTTTCTGTTCGATCAAGTGTTCGACGGCGTGGATGGAACTGTGGATCGGGCTGTCGGGTGCGCAGAAATCCTGCTCCAGAGGTTTTTCGCAATACTTGGCGATATGGATGGCGTGTGAGATGAGCTCTGATATGCCCTGGTTCTTTGCGGCGCTGATGGGAACTACGGGGACTCCCAATATCTCTTCCATCCTGTTGATGTCAACGGAACCGCCGTTGCCCGTAAGCTCGTCCATCATGTTGAGGGCCACGACGACCGGCCTGTCTGTCTCGAGAAGCTGCATCGTAAGATAGAGATTGCGTTCGATGTTTGTGGAGTCGATGATGTTGATGATGGCATCGGGCTTATCGACAAGGACAAAATCCCTTGATACGATCTCCTCCTTGGAATAGGGAGACATTGAGTAGATGCCGGGAAGATCGGTTATAACTGTCTTATCGTGTCCTATTATCGCTCCGTCCTTGCGGTCGACCGTAACGCCGGGGAAGTTTCCGACATGCTGGTTGGATCCGGTAAGACGGTTAAAGAGAGTCGTTTTGCCGCTGTTCTGATTGCCGACAAGGGCGAAGGTCAGGACGTGATCGTCAGGGAGAGGTTTTTCGTGTTTCTTGTCGTGATGGATACCGGGCTCACCGAGATTCGGGTGGGCAACTTTTGATTTCCGCTTATCGCGTCCGGCATCGGCCTCTTTAGCTTCAACCGGTGTTACGGTGATCTTGTCAGCATCTTCAAGTCTTAAAGATAATTCATATCCATGGATCCTGATCTCGACGGGGTCACCCATGGGCGCGAATTTTACGATTGTTATCTTAGCTCCGGGGATGATGCCCATGTCCAAAAGATGCTGGCGCAGGGCTCCCTTGCCACCGACTTCTACGACCAGGCAGCTCTGGCCTTCTTTAAGCTCTCCTAAAGTCATTATATGCTCCGATCTATCACAGATATCTTTGGCGGAAGATATTTGCGTCCTGTTTTTCAGTCCCATTATATATAGATAAGTTCCGTCTGGGAATAGGCAGTTAGCATAAACTAATTGATCGAAAAGAGATCTCTGGCGGTTGAGTCAGTTTCAACCGACCGTTGTTTGAAATGACGATGAACATGAGATATCCTGTAGTTAACATCGGGATATCGGAATACAAAGGAGAGTAACATGAGCAACAGCATAGGCAAGAACATAAAACACTTCCGTAAGAGCAAGGGCTTCACTCAGGAGGAACTCGCTGACCTTCTTAACATCACTCCCCAGGCGGTCAGCAAGTGGGAGTCAGAAGCAGGTCTTCCTGATGTGTCTATGCTGATCCCCCTGGCAAAAGTCCTGGGTGTAACTACCGACCAGCTCTTAGGTTACGACACCTTGTCTGAGAATGAGGAAGTAACTGCAAGGGTAAAGGAGAATTGCGACAGGATCAGGAGTAACAAAGAGAGAGCCGAGAGGACCCTTGAGATCTGCGAATACTTATCGACCGAGACGAATCTTAATCCAAGCAATTTCGAGATAATAAAGGACTATGTACAGGAGACAGCCAACTTAAGCATGTACGAAGATCCCGTTCTGGAAGGTTATTTCCAGGATGAGCCCGAACGCATCCGGAAGATATACAGTGACTGCATCAGGAAGGGAGCATATCTTATAAGCCACTCGACAGACAGAGACCTGATCGATAAGACCCACTATGCTTTGGCCTGGATCTATATCCATCAGAAAGACTTCGATAAGGCAAGAGACCATATCAACGTCTTGCCGGGACTGTCGACGGGAAGCATAAGAGAGAATATAGATATGGAACTGGTCTTTTTCGAGTCAGGCTTTGACAAGATGAAAGGGAAGATAAAGGACAATTCTGTCATGCTCTTCCTCCTGGTTGCCACAATGCTCAACACCATCTCCGAAAACTACGGCTGGTGGGGAGAGGCCGAAGAGGCATATGAGATCTGTGACTGGTGTGAAAACATCATCAAGGCATTCGCCGGCAAGAGGGATTTCGTAGATACGGATAAGTATCTTAGAGCCAGACGATGTGTTGCCTTTTTCAGGATGGTCGCTGCAAAGAAAGCGGGAGACCAGGCCTATGCCGAACAGTTATATGCGAAGTTTGCTGAGGACATCAAGTCCGAAGGTTTGACAGAAGAAGAGCAACAAAGGATAATGGAGATGTTAAATAACGACATCGCTTACTATTCCAGGTACGATTCTTAAACTTTGCAACATTTTGTGTTTTTCTGTTGTATATAGGGTAAGAAGCCGGACAGGAGGGCACACAAAATGAAGATCACACAGTCCAGAGATTATAAGAAGCCTCTGTATGCAATAGGACTTACAACCGCTTTGGTCGCAACTGCCGTAACAGGCTGCGGACCCATAGGCTATGCAGGAGATATTCAGGTTCCGACAAGCGAGACGACTGAAGAAGTTCAGCTCGCAGGAGAAGTGGATGTAGGACCTGATGAGACCGAGTGCACCACGGAAGAAAGTCTGGTAGAGCTGGATGGTGAAGTTGCAGTAGCTCCTTCTGATTCATAAGAAGGAGGCCTGCCATGAATATCAAACCGCTTAAAGAGTATAGCAAGCCCCTCTATGCCATAGGCATTGCATCTGCCCTCACGGCACTTGCCCTGACGGGATGTACGGATCCGAATGATAAAGGAGATAAGGAAGTTGACTATGCCGGCGGCCTGGCCATATGCGCTGAAGAAACTTCCGAGACAAAACCGACAATTAATACCCTGGAACTTGAGGGAATGATATAAAGCGTTATGAATCTCACTTTACACCTTACAGATAATTGCAACATGGACTGCAGCTACTGCATCCGTGAGAAATGCCCCAAGGACATGACCGAAGAAGTCCTTTATAAAGCCTGTGATCTCGCCTTCTCAAAAGGGCCTAGAGCAGGCATCTGTTTTTTCGGCGGTGAGCCTCTGATCAGGAAGGATCTTATCTATAAGGCGCTTGATCACTGTGAGAAGAAGTCGGAAGAGACGGGGATAAGGTTCGACTGCAAGATGACGACCAACGGCACTCTCCTCGATGAGGAATTCATCGAAAGGGCTGTCAGGGCAAAGATGGGAATAGGCCTTTCCTTCGACGGCAAGGCACAGGATGTCTGCAGGATCTTTGCAGGAGGCAATCCCACATCAGAGGTCGTAGAGGAGAAAGCAAAGCTTCTCTTGAAACACATGCCGGATGCATCGGCGCTTGCCACGATCGCACCCCAGGCTGTCTCCTACTATGCTGAGTCTGTTGAGTATCTGCACGACCTGGGATTCAGAAATCTTTCGTTTGTCATCGCATACGGCAGAAAAGTCAATTGGACAGACGATGACATGGTTATATTACGTGAAGAACTTAAGAAGACCTGTGCTTATGTTAAGGAATTGTTCATCAGGGGCGAGAAGTTCTATATTGGTCCCATATATACCAAGATAAGCGAATGCATAAGAGACAAGAACACCGCAGAGCGATGTCACCTGGGCTTAAGGCAGATGCCCGTAACTCCCGACGGCAGGATCTATCCCTGCACATCCTTCATAGGAGACGAGGACTATCTTTTGGGCGATGTTTTTAACGGGATCAATAAAGAGAAGGTATTCGAGATCTCAAAGAAAGAATCCACTCCCGAGACCTGTATAGGCTGTGATCTTGTGAAGCGCTGCACGAATTCATGCGGCTGCGCCAACAGGATGAACACAGGTGATGAGAATAAGGTATCGCCACTTCAGTGCACTTATGAACGCATGCTGATAGAAGAGTGCGATGCATTGGGTGAAGACCTCTATCAGATAAACCCTCAAAGGTTTGCTGAAGTCTTTAAGTAATTCGGTGATTGCCCTTTAGGGGATTATTCTTTCAGAAGTGAAGCCGGATCGATCCTGAGACTCTCATCGTAATAGGTGCGGCACTCGCCCTGCATTTCGTATCTGACGGATCCGTTTGGGGTTATGCCCGCAATAACCTTAGTGATCCCGCAGTTAGACTGAAGGCCCGAGCCCCAGAATTCCGAGAAGTCAGATGTGCCTCGTATATACATGAGAAGACACCTGTTCATGGCGCCGTGCCCTGATATCATCACCTTAAGATCCGATCCTGCCAGAGGCTCGATCTTGTCTTTCATGAAGCCGGAGGTCCTGTCAAGGAGCTCAGCAAGAGACTCCGCGCCGTAAGACGGGGCCTCTTCATTGTATCTGGCCGGTTCCCTCCCGAAATAGGGGAGGAGGTGGGTCTTCTCTCCCTCGTATTTACCGAAAGAAAGTTCGATCAGCCTTTCGTCCGCTATAACCCCGGACCCGGGGCTTAGTATCTTTGCGGTCTCAACGGCCCTCTTAAGGGGGCTCGAATAGACCAGATCAAAGGATAAGCCCATGTCTTTCAGGGCCCGGGAGGTCTCTTCAGCCATCCTGATCCCTCTGTCATCAAGGTCTATGTCGGTCCTGCCCTGGATCCTTTTTTCCCTGTTCCAGGTGGTCGTGCCGTGTCTTACTATGTATATTTCCATTGTATCTTGCCTTTGTTTTGGTTTTCGAGAACAAGGATATCATATTTTCTACATTATGTTACAGTCTGTTTACTTGATATATGGAGTCTCTTATGGTAGTTTTGTTGTGGATTTCAAATAAAGTACTTTATTAAAGGAGGCATTATATGATCTACTCAACAGAAGTTAAGAACATGTGCCCTGTAACACAGGGAGTGCACCACGGTGCGGCTCCTATTCCTGAAGAGGCAAAGTGGGTACAGGCTAAGGACGTAAAGGACATCTCCGGTTATACCCACGGTATCGGCTGGTGTGCTCCTCAGCAGGGTGGCTGCAAGCTTTCCCTCAATGTCAAGGACGGCGTTATCCAGGAAGCACTGGTCGAGACGATCGGATGCTCCGGTATGACTCACTCCGCAGCTATGGCAGCTGAGATCCTTCCCGGTCTTACGATCCTTGAAGCTCTTAACACAGACCTCGTTTGTGACGCTATCAACACCGCTATGAGAGAGCTCTTCCTCCAGATCGTTTACGGAAGAACACAGTCTGCTTTCTCCGAGGACGGACTCCAGATCGGTGCAGGTCTTGAGGACCTAGGTAAGGGTGCCCGTTCCATGGTCGGTACAACATACGGTACACTCGACAAGGGTCCCCGTTACCTCGAACTTACAGATGGTTACATCACAGAAGTTGCTCTTGATGAGGATGATGAGATCATCGGCTACAAGTATGTTAACTTCGGTAAGATGATGGATTTCATCAAGGCTGGCGATGACCACAAGACAGCTTTCGAGAAGGCTTGCGGTAAGTACGGCAGAGTTGACGATGCCGTTAAGTTCATCGATCCCAGAAAGCAGTAAGGAAAAGGAGGAAAATTAATATGGCATTATTCGAATCATATGAGAGAAGAGAACCCCAGATCCTTGCTTGTCTTAAGGAATATGGAATCTCATCTATTGAAGAATGTAAGGAAATCACAGAAGCAGCAGGTCTTGATATCTATCACCTGATCGAAGGCATCCAGCCCATCTGCTTCGAAAACGCTAAGTGGGCTTACACAGTAGGCGCCGCTATCGCTATCAAGAAGAACTGCCGCAAGGCTTCCGAGGCAGCTGCTGCAATCGGTATCGGCCTCCAGGCTTTCTGCATCCCCGGTTCTGTTGCTGACAGACGTAAGGTTGGTTTAGGCCACGGTAACTTGGGCAAGATGCTCCTCGAAGAGGATACAGAGTGCTTCGCATTCCTCGCAGGTCACGAGTCTTTCGCTGCTGCTGAGGGTGCTATCGGTATCGCTGACAAGGCTAACAAGGTCCGCCAGAAGCCCCTTAGAGTCATCCTCAACGGTCTTGGCAAGGACGCTGCACAGATCATCTCCCGTATCAATGGTTTCACATATGTTGAGACACAGTACGATTATGCTACAGGCGAGCTCAAGGAAGTATTCCGCAAGTGCTACTCCAAGAACCCTGATTCTCCCCGTGCAAAGGTTAACTGCTACGGTGCAAACGATGTTCAGGAAGGCGTTGCCATCATGTGGAAGGAGAACGTTGACGTTTCCATCACAGGTAACTCCACCAACCCTACAAGATTCCAGCACCCCGTTGCAGGTACATATAAGAAGGAGAGAGTCGAAGCAGGCAAGAAGTACTTCTCCGTTGCATCAGGCGGCGGTACAGGCCGTACACTCCATCCCGATAACATGGCAGCAGGTCCTGCTTCCTATGGTATGACAGATACTCTTGGCCGTATGCACTCCGATGCACAGTTCGCAGGTTCTTCTTCCGTTCCTGCTCACGTTGAGATGATGGGCTTGATCGGCGCAGGTAACAACCCTATGGTTGGTATGACTGTTTCCACAGCAGTTTCCATCGAAGAGGCTGCAAAGGCAGGCAAGTTCTGATCCCAGGGTAATAGATCCAACAGATAACACAGAGGCTGTCCGGAAGGGCAGCCTCTGTTAGTTAGAGAGTGATATTCTTAATGAGCAGATGATATATCAAGCCAAGGTAGAGAGTATTTTCGATCAAACACGCTGAATATCAGTTTTGATCGAAAACAGGTTGATTCCTGCATGCTCCTTTGTATTCCGACAACAGCATGATCAATTGTATCTCATGAATCCCAGGCAGCCTATTTCCGAGAATTCATTAAAGCCCAGAGACTTATAGAATGCGGCTGTCTTAGGCGTATTGTCTGTCACGAGTTCAATCTGCCTGACTCCGGCAAATCTTTCGAGCACAGCCTTAAGGAGAGCTGTGCCGACACCCTGACGCTGCCTTCCGGGGAAGACAAGTATATCCTGTACGAAAACTATGGTTGCCCCGTCTCCCACGGTCCTTATGATGCCCAGAAGTTCATCATCTTCATATGCAGCCAGGATCAGAAGTGAATTCTCATAGCCTTCCCTTAACGCCAGAAGATCGTCTGTATATGCTTTCCAGCCGACTTCGGTATAGAGGCTCTTTATCTCTTCTTCGTTATATTCCGTGTATTCCCTGATAGTCATGACAGCCCCCTCCAAAACGATAAACTTATTGTGGTCATTATAGCATTGATAAATGCAGCGGTGACTGGCAGGAAATGAACAATTGAAAAAGCCTTGAACCCGTGAGGTCCAAGGCTTATCTTTTGGTGGATGCTACAGGACTCGAACCTGTGACCCCCTGCACGTCAAGCAGGTACTCTAACCAGCTGAGCTAAGCATCCTTATGTCAGCACGGGTGATTATACAATAATTATCGTGCATCTGCAAGATAAATGGTGTAAAATAGAAAACGAACAAATGTACTATTAGAGGTTTGAGAGTGGCAGACGGCAAGAGGACATATATTGCAATAGACCTTAAATCCTTCTATGCTTCGGTCGAGTGTGTTGCAAGGGGCTTGGATCCCCTGACTGCGCACCTGGTCGTGGCAGATCCCACGCGCACGGAGAAGACTATATGCCTTGCCGTGTCTCCCGCCCTCAAGGCTTACGGCATATCGGGAAGGGCAAGACTTTTCGAAGTCCTGGAGAGACTTCGCGAGGTCAACATAGGAAGAGAGAAGGACTATGGTGCGCCCCTTGCAGGTGAATCGACCGATGCCAAAGATCTTCTGGAGCATCCGGAGAATGCGGTCGGATTTATCACCGCGCCCCCCAGGATGGCTGAATACGTGGCATGCAGTACCAGAATCTACCAGACTTATCTTAAGTATGTGTCGAAGGAAGATGTTCTTGTCTATTCGATAGACGAGGTCTTTATCGATGCAACGGATTACATAAACCTTTACAAGGTCACAGCCCATGAGCTCGCGATGACCATGATGAAGGATGTCCTGCGTGAGACAGGGGTAACGGCGACGTGCGGTATCGGAACGAATATGTACCTTTGCAAGATCGCCATGGATATAGTCGCAAAGCACATGGAGCCTGATGAGGACGGCGTGAGGATCGCAAGTATAGATGAGCATGATTACCGCGAGCTCCTTTGGGACCATGAGCCGATAACGGATTTCTGGAGAGTCGGGCACGGGATCGCTGCAAGACTTGCCCAATACGGTATCCATACTATGGGTGACATCGCTCTCTGTTCGGCGGGGCTCTTGCCCGGGGGAGTAAACGAGAAGACTTTGTACGATCTTTTTGGTGTGAATGCGGAACTCCTGATAGATCACGCCTGGGGTTATGAACCCTGCACCATGAGCGATGCCAGATCCTACAGGCCCCAGACATCGTCTTTGTCTTCAGGTCAGGTCCTGAAGGAACCCTACGAATGGAAGAAAGCAAGGCTCATAGTTAAGGAGATGACGGATCTTCTGGCATTAGATCTTGTGGATAAGGGCCTGGTAACCGATAAGATCGTCCTTACGATATGCTACGACAATGAGAATCTGTCTGACCCCAAGAAGGCCGCCTTATATAAGGGACCGGTTACCCGTGATTACTATGGAAGGGCAGTGCCTCAGCATGCTCATGGTACTGAGAACCTTGAGTTTAAGACGAGCTCTTCCAAGATGCTGGTTGCTGCGGCGATGAGGCTTTACGACAGGATAACCGATAAGAACCTTACCGTAAGACGTATCAACATAGCCGCAATGCTGCTCGAGACGGAAGACCATGAAGGGGAGAGTTCATCTTCTGCGGGCTTTACTCAAATTGACATGTTCACTGATTATGCGACAATAGAACAGGAGAAGAAGAATAGGGAAGAAGAGCTCCAGAAGGAGAAGCAGGTACAGCAGACGATCCTGGATCTTAAGAAGAGGTTCGGTAAGAATGCGGTCATCAAGGGAATGAACCTTGAAGAAGGAAGTACGGCGATCGAGAGAAACGGTCAGATCGGAGGTCATAAGGCATGAAGAATGGCAGCGGCAAAGAGGATAAGTACAGCGCGATAAGAAATATGGAATACAAGGGTTCCACCCGCAAGACGAAGCTCAGCCCTGAAGCGAGGGCGGCACAGTTCGCGCCTTTCGCAGCTCTCACGGGCTTTGACGATTCGATCAAGGAAGCAGGCAAGAATCTTATTACATTTATAGTTGCTTCTGCAGTTGTCTTAGGCCTTTTAGCAGGATCGTTGGGAACAGTTAAGGCGTATGGCGAAGGACCCTTCTTCAAGGATGTAATAGACGAATCTGATTTCTGGTTTACTCCTGCATATTGGGGAGCCAATAATGGAATCGTAATGGGTTATAACGACGGAACATTCGGTCCTGAGAAACAGTGCACGAGAGCGCAGATGGTTACGTTTATCTGGCGTCTTGCAGGCAAGCCTGAGCCTTCCTCAGATGAGAATCCTTTCAGCGATATAAAGTCATCGGATTATTTCTACAAGGCATGTCTTTGGGGAAATGAAAACGAGATCGTAATGGGTTATAACGACGGCACTTTCAGACCTTCCAACAAATGTCTTCGCAATCAGGCTGTTACCTTCCTCTGGAGGTTTGCAGGCAAGCCCGAACCTTCAACTGAAGAGTCTCCGTTTAAGGATATCAAGGAATCGGATTACTTCTACAAAGCGGTGCTCTGGGGAGCGGAGATGAAGATCGTAGCCGGTTACCCTTCTGAAGGCAAGTTCAAGCCTAAGGGTGAATGTTTGAGAAGGCAGATGGTGACTTTCCTTTATAAGTTTGCCAGGACTGCAACAGACGGTAAGTTTGAACCTGTCAGTCTCTTATCTGACCTTACCATGGATGCGGATTACGATAAGGATCAGATGGCTGATGCCAGAACGATCGATACTCCCCAGATAATAAGAGGCGCATCCGTTAACGGCGGTATCAAGATCATTTGGGAAGAGATGATGGGATATAACGTTAACTACCATCTCTACAGGAAGGATGAGTCTTCCGACTGGAAGAAGATAAAGACTTTAACTTCCACATCCTACCTGGATAAAGACGTTAAGAGCGGCAAGGAATATACATACAGGCTTACGGCTTCTGTTGTAAAAGGTGAAGAGAGTCCCTATTCTGAAGCCAAGACATATAAGTATACGAAGGTTTCTTCCAAGTATGCAGGATTCACTGATTACTGCATCAGTCTGATGGATACAAAGGGTAACGATTATTCAGACGGTTCGTCTCTTGTTAAGTACTATGAGAAGCCTTTTATTCCCACAGACGAATCCGGAAGAATGGTCGGTGATAACGGTGTCTTCATGTATAGGTCAACAGTCGTTCCCTATAAGAGCGGCGGAGCATCCTTGAAGGGCATGGACTGCTTAGGCCTTCAGACCTTCCTTGCAAAGAGTTACTTCGGTATAAGCCTTACCCAGAGCAGGAGCCAGTACCTTGCCGGCAAGGTAATATCTGTTGATGAGATCCGTCCGGGTGACCTGCTCTGCGTGGGCCCGGGATACAATCCCGATCACGGATACACATATATGTATTGCGGCAAGGATCCGGAGACAGGTTATGACCTGGTCATGACGACCAACAAGAGACACTGCAAACTCTACATGATCTTCTTTGACGTAGAAGCCTGGGATGCTGATGAAGGCAAGTGCATCAGAAGGATCACTAAGTAATCTACATGCCAGAAAATGTGATATAATCCAAGATATCGAAAAGATCTTTAGGGAGGGTTCTTGTTATGGCTGATGAGAATATTAATGTTGATGTTGCAGCAGAAGAAACTGTAGAAGAAACCGTTGCTGAAGTTGCAGAAGCTGTAGCACCTGTTGAGGAGGCTGCTTCTGTTGTTGAGGAAGCAGTTGAGGAAGTTCCCGAACCCGAGGTGCCTGCCGTTATTGAGGAGGCAGAAGCTCCTTTGGCAGCAGAAGAAGTTGAAGCTCCCATAGCTGAAGATATTCCCGAGCCGGTTCCGGAAGCTCCCGCAAAAGAGCTTACAAAAGCTGAGGAAGCCGGAGCAGCCGCCGCTGCAGCAGCCGCTGCCGCAGCTGCCAAGAAAGCCGAGAAGGCGAGGCTCGCCAAGGAGAAGGCTTCAGTAAAGTCCGCTAAGAAAGTTGAGAAGAAGAAGGCAAAGCTCGAGCAGGAACTCAAGCTCAAGGATGAGTGTCCTGTAGAATACAAGCCCGTATCAACAGCCAAGTATTTCTGGCTCGGTGTTGTATCTCTCTGTTTCCAGCCTGTAAGCTTCTTCATCACTCTCGTTCTTTGCATGGTTCCCCGTAACCGCAATGTCAAGCACTTTGAGCAGGCGCTCTTCGTATATCAGATCATCTGGATCATCCTGGCTGCGATCGCCATCGCGATCTTCTATCTTGCTTTGGATCCTTCCGTCAGAGACAATCTGATCGAAGCCGGCGGCAAGATCATATCAGCATTCTCGATCGGGATCTGACAAGACAGTTTTTCGCGTATAACATTGTTTTACGATATGGGTTTCTCCTAAGGGGAAACCCATATTTAACTTGCGTGTTTCCCGTTTGTCACATTGTTAATTTAGAATGATATCGAGCGATATTATATTTGCGGGAGGGCTTAAGTTATGTCAGAACTTATTTCCAAGAAACAGTTGCTTAGAGTAACGCATATTTCTTACGGAACTTTATACAGATGGAAGAGAATGGGACTGATCCCTGAATCTTGGTTTATCCATAAGGCTACAGAGACAGGACAGGCAACATATTTCCTCAAGGATAAGATCCTTCCCCGTATCGACAGGATCAAGGAACTTAAAGGGGAGCTTTCCGTAGAGCAGATGCAGGAACTTTTCTCTGCAAATGTTGAGAGCTTCAAGATCCCCTTGAAGGACTTCAGGGACCTTGAGATCGTTGGCAAGATGTCGCTCACGGCTTTCACAAGTGTTTTCCCCGAGAAGGATATGCTGGACTTCAACGATGTCTTCGGTATGTATGTCGTAGATCATCTTATGAAGCTTTCCGGGATCTATCTCGAAGATGCAAAGCAGGTATTAAGACTCCTTTGCAGATATCTGTCAGTTGAGGCAAGCAAAGATTACCAGCTCCTGCTCCTCCGCAAGATGGGCGTGCCCATGACGGTTCTCGTATCCGGTGAAGACCAGATCCTCTTAGAAGACAATACCGAGATCATAGCATGCGCCAATCTTGTTGAATTCGAAGAGGCTTTGAAGGACCGTCTTATCGCATAAGAACATTCGCGAGAGGTTTTAAGATGAGAAAGAACTATTCTTCCAGACAGAAGACAGAGGCGATGGCAGTCCTCTTTGAACCCGTGAGGTTTGAGATCGTATCAAGGATAGCTTCTCTTGGAACTGCCAGGCAGGTTGATGTGCAGGATTCATTCGACATCACTCAACCCACGATGTCTCATCACCTGAACCTGCTCGTTGAGAATAAGATCCTTAATGCCGTACGCGAGGGAAGATGTGTTTACTATTCGGTCAACCCCGTGATGATGGAGGAAGCTTCCGAGATCCTTCTTTCCCTGGCATCAGGTGAGGTAAAAGTCCGGAAGGCATCAAAGGAAGCCCCGAAGAAAGCAAGCAAGCCTCAGGCGGTAAAAGAAGAGAAGGCCCCTCCCAAAAAGGAAGGCAAGAACAGATCCAAGTCAAAGGGTAAAGACAAGGATAAGGTCAAGGCCAAGGACAAGAAAGATAAGTCCAAAAAGAAGAAGAAAAAGTAAGACAAGAATTAAGGGGCTCGGATGAGCCCCTTATCTTATCAGTAGGATATTACCTGATGATCGAAAGTGTTCTTGAGCCAGTCTCCGCTGCTGTTGTCTGAAGCAGGGAAGACGATCGTATCGGGATTGCCGTCCGAGATGTATCTCTTGCCGTTGTTGAGCTGGTCGAAGTTCTGCTTGATGTCACAGTCCTCGCCGTTATTGTCGTAACCCCTGATCCTTCTGATGCAGGTATAGTTGTATTCCCTTACAAAAGGAGAATATGCTCTCGTCCAGCCGCAGAGGAGGGAAGCTCTCGTGTGGTATGTGAATCCGTCGTATGTGCCGTCGAAGATCTTCTGGTACTGGGGCTTCTCTGCGGGCATCGACTCGGGTGATCCGAAGGGCAGGGCCACGATGTTGACGTACTGGCCCGGGATTATGTCTTCAAGCTTCTTATAGATCGCTCCGACCTGGGTCTCGATCTCAGCTGCATCGCAGTCACCGAGCTTCTTGTGGTCACGTGTGTGGTTGCCGATGTCGTAGCCGTTATCTACCATCCACTTCATTACCTTGCGGTCGTTCTCTTCGCCGTTCTCGAAAAGTGAAGAGTTCACAAAGAAGGTTGCCGTTACATTGTAATCGGGGAACTCTGCCTTGATCTTCTCTAAGATGCCTATTGCGCATGAAGGGTCGAACTTAGGACTGCCGTCTTCGTTCCAGCCCTGAAGTACGACATCCCTGATGCCGTCATCGAAAGTCAGGATAACGGGACTGTATCCGTAAGCCACATCTATCCTGCCGTCAACGAAGTCAGTAAGCCTCATCATGCGGTAGCCCATCTGATAGTAACTTCTAAGATCAGCCTCGAAGGCTTCTGCCGTTCTGTTATAGCCGTCCTTGTCGACATTGCCGCCTGTGTATTCGGTATCGCTGTTCTTCATGTCGTAGATCCTGTGATACATGAGGATCGGGACGGAATTAAGCTCGTTGATCCCGTCAGCTTTATATTCCTCAGCGGTCTTTGTGGGTGCCGCGGAAGTCGTTGTCGTGGCTTCAGTAGTGGTGGTGGCTTCCGTTGTAGTCGTAGCCTCGCTAGTGCTGGCCTCTGTCTCTTCTTCGCCGCTGTTGCAGCCCGTAAGAGCCGTAATGCTCATTGCAGCCAGGAGAAATAATGCAACTATCTTCTTATTCAACATGGTAATTACCTCTTATCTGACATATCCATTCAATTATTATCGGATAAATATCTGATGTCAACTTGAATTATGGGCATTTATGAAAGATGTGGCAAGAAAAAAGCCGCCGCTTTCGCGACGGCCACAAGGGGAAATCACTAAGGATTATTTCTTTTCTGCTAAAAGATCCTTGATCTCTGTCAGGAGCTTTACCTCATCGGAAGGCTCTGCAGGTGCTTCTTCTTCCTCTTCCTTCTTCTTGCCGATAGACATCAGCTTGTTCATTGATTTGATGAGGATGAAGAGGATAACTGCGATGATGATGAAGTTGATGATTGCCGTGATGAAATCACCGTAGTTCAAAGAGAGAGCAGTTGCTGTCTCAACGTCAAGACCCTCATAGTTGACCCAGGGGAGTCTTATAAGGCCTGCGATCTCGGCACCGCCGATCGAAGCGATGAGCGGGTTGATGAAATCTGATGTCAGAGCTGTAACGATAGCGCTGAAAGCACCGCCGATGAGAACACCGACCGCCATGTCCATAACGTTGCCCTTAAGAGCAAATTCCTTGAATTCCTTAAGTAAACCCATAATTAAACCTCCATAACGCAAAAGTACTATTGCTGGTACCTTACATACTATCGCTTTATCTCTGTTTTTAGGTTGCATTCATTTTACAAACAAATAAATATTGCGTGTAAAAAGGGGCACCCTTGGCGCCCCTTCTCATCTGATCCTTATCTAATCTTATGCTTCTACGAATCCCTTAATGTCCTCGGGGAGTTCATCAACACTTAAGCTCAATACAAGAGTTGCAGTGATGGCTGAATCCTTGAGGAATCCGTCAAGGTTCTTGATGAACTGGGTCAATGCTTCGATATCTTCGTTACAAGCGACCTTGGCGATGCTGTCGATGTAGATATGTGTAAGGTCATAGTCCTTGGAACAAATGCCGCCGATGAAAGCCAGTAACTGATCGAAACCTGCTACCGGGTATTCCTTTACGTTGATGAGACGTACACTGTGTTTTAACAGTTGATCCAACCTGTTGCCGCGCTCGACGCAAACCACGTTGCTGTCTGTCATTGCGACCTGATTGATCTCGTCAACGAGACGTGCTGTTTTTCCTGAACCTTTAGCTCCCGCTATAATCTTGACCATAGAAATTCTCCTTGTGATTTTTATTTCCTATGTCGGATAATTAGATTGTACTTGAAATGTCAAAATAAATGAATAGCAAAGTGCAAAGAAAATCGGTAAGAAAATTAGTTTGCATGATATTAATAAGTATGGTATTATCATTAGGCAACATTTACTTATACGGTATTTAAGTAAACGGGTTCTGTCGGATCCCGTTTTTTTATTGCCATATGGGAGAATCGATATGAAAAAAAGATCAAAGAAGGCGCAGCAGGCTTACGACATCGTCCTGCCCCTTGCAAAGTCAATGGGCTACGACCTTGTGGACGTCGAATACGCTAAGGAAGGCCAGAAGATGTTCATGACTGTCTATATAGACAAGCGTGGCGGCATCACTTCCGACGATTGCGAGGCGTTCTCCAAGGAGGCGGATCCCCTGATCGATGCAGGCATGGACTCGGATGCGGACTACTTCGTAGTATCGTCACCTGGACTGACAAGACCTCTCGATACCATAGAAGACTATGTAAGGTATCAGGGAGAGAAGCTGGACGTTAAGCTTTTCGCGGCAAAGGACGGTGTTAAGGACTTTAGCGGGACTGTTACCGGGATCGAAGGAGAGGATCTGACATTCGCAACGGAAGACGGGGAACTGAGCCTTAACCTGAAGGATATCGCCAAGGCGGTAAGACACATAGATTTTTAATGTTAAGAAAGGAAATACACAAAATGGCACGTAAGAAGAAGCAGGAGGAAGAGGAGAAGCTCAGCATCGTTGATGCCGTAAAGGCATTGGCCAAGGAGCGCTCCATTGATGAAGAAGAAGTTTTCGAGGCTATGGAAGTCGGTATCGTTGCTGCCTACAAGAAGGAATTCGGTAAGGGCAAGCAGGAATTCAACTGTGTTGAGTGTGAGATCGACCGCGAGACCGGCGAGATCTATGTATATAAGGTAGTCGAGATCGTTGATGAGGTCTTGGATCCATTGAACGAGATCTCTCTGGATGAAGCTATCCAGCTGGGCTATGACGACGTTGAGATCGGCGACGAGATCGAGCTTGCCGTTGATGTTAAGGACTTGGGATACCTCGCTGCAGGCGCTGCAAAGAATGCCATCGCTTCCAAGGTCAAGGAGTCCGAGGGTGTTAAGATCAAGGCTGAGTACCAGTCCAAGATCGGCCAGATCGTGTCCGGAAGGATCGTAAGCTGCGACAACAAGGCTGTTATGGTAAACCTCGGAAGAGCTGAGGCGATCCTGCCCAAGGAAGAGCAGACAAGAAATGAGAGATACGACAGAGGAGCTACGATGAAGTTCCTCGTTAAGAGAATAGAAGACAAGAGCTCCAAGACGACAGTCATCCTGTCCAGAAAGTCGGATGATTTCGTAAGAAAGCTCTTCGAGATGGAAGTAGACGAGATCAGGACCGGCAAGGTTACGATCGAGAGGATCGCAAGAGAGCCCGGTTCAAGAACAAAGATCGCAGTTTACTCCCGTGACGAGAATATCGATGCCAAGGGTTCCTGCGTAGGTCCTCACGGTATCCGTGTTCAGGCAGTCATCGACGAGCTCAACCACGAGAAGATCGACATCGTTGATTTCAACACTGATGAACCTCTCTTCATCAGCGAGGCTCTGCAGCCTGCCCAGGTCATGAGAGTCGATACCGAGATCGCACCCAATGAGGAGACGGGCGAACTCGAGAAGAGCGCTGTTGTAGTCGTACCTGACGATCAGTATTCCCTTGCTATCGGCAGAGGCGGTCAGAACGTAAGACTTGCAGTAAGACTCACAGGCTTCAAGATCGATATCAAGAGAGAGTCCGAAGAGAGCTCCGAGAGCGTTAAGAGCCTGATCGATGACTTTACCGTTGTCGAGGAGATCCCTGAGGAAGAATCTGCTCCTGAAGCAAACGGAGAGCAGGAAGGCTGATATGCGTAAGACACCACAGAGGTCATGTATATCCTGCAGGCAGGTCTTCGATAAGAAGGATCTTTTGAGGATCGTGAGGACTCCGGAAGGAGATGTCGTCGTAGATCCCACGGGAAAGATGTCGGGAAGGGGAGCTTATATATGTTCATCCCCCGAATGCATCAATAAGCAGTTATCCGGCAAGAGCCGCCTGGCTTCAAACCTTAATGCCGTGATAAGCCCGGAGCAGACAGAGGCGATCCGTCTTAAGGTAGAAGAGTACTTTAAGGTCAGCAAAGGAGACATGACAGGAAAGTGACTTCTGACGGTGAAGAGAAGATACTGAGGTTTATAGGACTTGCGGCAAGGGCCGGACAGGCTGTGTCAGGGTCAGGAGCGTGTGAGGAGACCTTAAAGAACGGGAAAGCTCATCTCCTGATAGTTGCAAAGGACATATCCCGCAACAGTATGGACAAGATCCTGGACTGGGCCTCGGCAGGGAACAGGAAGACCGGTAAAGCAATAAACTGTTTCAGTTTCTCAACGGCCGAATCGTTGGGTTATGCGATAGGAAAGAGCAACCGGGCGGCAATAGTGATAACAGACGAGGGCTTTGCCCGCAAGTTAGAAGAAATGTTGGAAGGCTATAAGGAGGATATCTGATGGCAGAAGATAACGTAAACAAGAAAGACGGTCTGGCGGTCGGAGGTATATCCGGCAGCAAGATGATGCGTGCCGGACGTGTCCGCAAAAAGAAGACGGATGATACAGCTGCACAAGCTGAGAAGGAGACTAAGGTCGAGGAGGCAGCGGCTCCTGTTGAACCGGCAGAGGAAGTAAAGAAACCTGCCAAGACGGCTGCTGCCAAGAAGACCAAGGCGGCCGAGGCTGAAGAGGCTCCCTCCAAGGAAGAAAAGAAGACAACAAGGAAGTCTACCAAGACAGCCAAGGCTGCTGAGAAGGAAGCTGAAGCTCCTGCTGAAGAGACAAAGGCTGCTGAAGAGCCTGCGAAGAAGACGACAAAGAAGACTTCTTCCAAGACTAAGGCTGCTGAGAAGACAGAAGAAGCAGAGGCAGAAAAGCCTGCTAAGAAGACAACAAAGAAGACAGCAAAAGCTGAGAAGACAGAAGAGGCTCCCACAAAGGAAGAGCCAGAAGTTGCTCCCAAGGCTGAAGAGCCCAAGAAAGAAGCAGCTGAAGAAAAGCCTGCTGTTGAAACTCCCGCTAAGCCCGAGAAGGCTGAAGAGCCTGCAAAAGAGCCTGAGGCACCCGAAGCTCCTAAGGAGCCCGCTAAGCCCAAGCTCTCTTCTGCGGTTATCTCTTTGCCCGACGCTCCCGGCAAGGCTGTCAAGAACTCAACATATATTACTTATGACCGTAAGTCACCCGTAAGACGTGATGATAACAGAGGCGGTTACCGCCAGGGCGGTCAGGGCGGCCAGGGCAGAGGCCCGAGGCCTGACAGAGGAGACAGACAGGGACGCGGTGATGCATCCTTCATGAAGGATAAGGATGACGATACACCTACAAGGCCGATGCCCAGAAAGGCATCCAAGCCCAAGTCCGATTCCCCTATCGAGGACGTAAAGAAGTCACGTGCAAACTTTGCAGAAAGATCTGCAATCGAGAAGAAGCACAACGATGCAGACAGACGTGACAGGACCCAGACAGGTGATAAGAGAAAGCAGAGCCGTAACCAGCAGTACGAAGGACGTATGGGAGCTGACGGTGAGTATGATGATTATTCCTTCAGGAAAAAGAAGAAGAAGGCAAGCTTAGGTCCCATCGAGCATGTGGAGCAGGTGATCACCCATATCCAGCTTCCTCCTTTCATCACTGTCAAGGAGTTCGCTGAAGGTATCGGCAAGAAGAGTTCCGATGTCATCATGGAACTCATGAAGCTCGGCGTCATGGCCAACATCAATCAGGAACTGGACTTTGATACGGCATTCATGCTGGCTGACTCTTTCGGCATCGAAGCAGAGCCCATCACAGAGGTTACTGAAGAGGATATCCTTTTCGATGAGGGTGAGGACAATCCCGAGACACTCGAGACCAGGCCCCCTGTCGTTGTTGTCATGGGTCACGTTGACCATGGTAAGACATCCCTCCTCGATAAGATCCGTTCCACGAACGTTATCGAGGGCGAGGCCGGCGGTATCACTCAGCACATCGGTGCTTATACCGTAAGGCTCAAGGGCCGTCAGATCACCTTCCTTGATACACCTGGTCACGAAGCTTTCACGACCATGCGTGCAAGAGGTGCCCAGTTCACGGATATCGCGATCCTCGTTGTAGCTGCAGACGACGGCGTCATGCCTCAGACGATCGAGGCCATCAACCACGCCAAGGCTGCTAACACAGAGATCATCGTTGCGATCAACAAGATCGATAAGCCGGGCGCAAACATCGATAAGGTTAAGCAGGAACTTTCCAACTACGAGCTCCTCCCCGAGGAGTGGGGCGGTTCCACTATCATGGTTCCAGTTTCAGCCAAGAAGGGTGAGGGTATCGACGACCTCCTCGAAGCAGTATTGCTCGTGGCTGACGTCATGGAACTCAAGGCTGACCCCAAGCGTCAGGCAAAGGGTGCCGTAATAGAAGCTCAGCTCGACAAGAACCGCGGTCCTGTTGCATCCGTTCTCGTTCAGAGAGGTACGCTGCGCCAGGGCGATTCCGTTGTCTGCGGCGCCATGATGGGTAACGTCCGTGCCATGTACGACGACAAGGGCAACCCGATCAAGAAGGCAGGTCCTTCCATTCCTGTCGAGATCTTAGGTCTTCCTGAAGTACCTGAGGCAGGTGAGGAACTCTACGTCGTAACAGACGAGAAGGTTGCCCGCCAGCTGGTCGAGAAGAGAAAGATCAAGCAGCGTGAAGCTCATATCCACCAGTCTTCGAGGATGAGCCTTGATAACCTCGCAGCCCAGATGGCAGCAGGTGATGTCAAGGATCTTAACCTCATCGTTAAGGCTGACGTTCAGGGTTCCGTTGAGGCTGTTATCCAGTCTCTCGAAAAGCTTAGTAACGAGGAAGTCAACGTCAAGGTCATCCACGGTGCCGTTGGTGCCATCAATGAGTCCGACGTTGTACTGGCTGACGTATCCAACGCCATCATCATCGGCTTCAACGTCCGTCCTAACCAGGTCATCGTTGACAAGGCCAAGGAAGCAGGCGTTGATATCAGGCTCTATAACATCATCTACAAGGCCATAGAGGACGTTGAGCTCGCCATGAAGGGTATGCTCGCACCTGTCATCGAAGAGGTCGTCTTAGGTCACGCTGAGATCCGTGAGCTCTTCAAGGTATCGGGCCTTGGAACCATCGGCGGAAGCTATGTAACAGACGGTAAGATCGTAAGGAACTGCGGTGTAAGGGTCATCCGTCAGGATGTCGTAATCTACACGGGTAAGCTGGGATCGCTCCAGCGTTTGAAGGACGCAGTCAAGGAAGTCAATTCCGGCTTCGAGTGCGGACTTACGATCGAGAACTATAATGACATCAAGGTCGGCGACGTTGTTGAGGCATTCGATAACGTTGAAGTTGAAAGAGAGTAAGATATGAAAAAGAACAGATCGGATCTGGTCGCAGATGAACTCCGCAAGATCATCTCCGACTGCATCCTGAATAAGCTCAAGGACCCGAGGATACCTTTGCTTACGTCGGTGACGGAAGTAAAGGTGTCATCCGACCTGTCTCATGCCACATGCTTCATCTCCATCTACGGTGATGAGAATGTCAAGGCTGAGGCTATGAAGGCGATCAATCACGCATCAGGATTCATAAGACGCGAGGTCGCAAATAACATGCGCCTCCGCGTAGTTCCCGAGCTCCATTTCAAGCAGGATAATTCTCTCGAGGAAGCTGCCGCCATAGGCAGAAGGATCGATGAGGTCATCGCTGAAGACGAGCGGAAAGCGCGTGAGAGACAAGAGAAGCAGTCCGACCGGACTGAGTAAGGATTCCGGTGAGGGGGGTCACAATGGATATCGTAAACAACGACATTAATTCTTATAACGAGAAATACCTGGCAGATGCCGACAGGATGGCTAAGCGCTTTATCGAAGCGGCCGGGAAACTGAAGGAGACGGACAGCGCAGCTCTTGTCTTTCCTCACAGGAGTGTTGACGGCGACTGCGTAGGGGCTGCCTGCGGGCTTTCCGACATGCTCCGCGCTCTGGGCGCAAACGCATATGTTGCAATGCCCGAGAAACTTCCTGAGAACATGAACTTCCTGGGAGTTGATGACCTCCTCTTCTATCCTGCAGAAGATCCCGAATTCAACAAGGACCGCCTTGTTAAGGGAAAGCCTTACGGTGCTGCATTTGCAGTCGATTGCTCAGAAAGCGGCAGGATGGGCGACTGCGGCAGGTACTTTGATATGTTCGATCAGCACCTGATCGTTGATCACCACGCTTCGGTCAAGGTCAGATCCGAAGATTACTGGATAATGCCCGAAGCGTCTTCAGCCAGCGAACTCTGTTTCTACATAGGACTTGCGATCGAGCGTATAACGGGAATAACAGTGATCAGCGAGAGGGTAGCAGACTGCTTCACGGCGGGTATCGTAACGGATACGGGAAGATTTACCTATACCAATACAAAACCCGAGACTCTTATCGCTGCAGGACTCCTGATGTCTCGCGGAGCTTCCATCAATGCGGCAAGTTATAACCTCTTCGACAGGGTCAAGGTCGGCAACTACAGGATATCTGCAGCTGCAAGGCTTACGACGAAGTTCTTTGCTGACGGCAAGATCGCTGTAACATTCGTGCCGAGGGAACTTTTCGATGAGTATGGTGCCGATAACGCCGGCGTTGACGATGTCGTTGCAGTAATGCGCGATATAGACGGAGTCGAACTTGCGATAATGCTAAGGACCCTGGAGAACGGTACCATAAGGGGCAACTTAAGATCCAAATCTTACTTCGACTGTGCCAAGTTAGCCGAGCAGTTCGGTGGCGGCGGACATGCCAAGGCATCAGGATTCACGGCTTCCGATATCGATCTCACTGAGCTTGCTGACAGAGTCCTGGAAGCAGCCATGAAGATGATATGAACGACAAGGAAAGCCATAACGGAATAATACTCCTTGATAAGGGAATAGGTCTGACTTCAATGTCTTGCGACGTTGCAGTGCGAAAGACCCTGTCCATGCGTAAAGTCGGACACCTGGGAACTCTGGATCCCTTTGCAACGGGACTCCTGCCGATCTTCGTCGGCGATGCCCTTAAGATCTTAAGATACTGTGAAGACTACGATAAGCGCTATGTCTGCACCGCAAGGTTCGGAATGGCGACCGATACTCTTGATAAAGACGGCGAAGTTATCTTCGAGAACTATCCGGATAAGGATACGATGGCAAAGCTCATCGAGACTGACTTCAGATCAGTAAGGGAAGCATTTGCCGAAGAAGAGAAGATAACGGAACAGATGCCGCCCAAATACTCAGCCAAGAAGATCAACGGCCGCAAGGCATACGAACTTGCGAGGGCAGGGAAGGACGATCTTCTGGAAGAATCCTTAAAGCCCCACCATGTAAAGATCCATTCAATTGACATAGTCAGCATAACGCCTCAGGACAAAGGCTTTGATCTTGAATTTGCCGTGTGGTGTTCTAAGGGAACTTACATCAGGACCATAGCAGACGAGGTTGGGCGCAAGACCGGCTTCGGCGCGACGGCAATGTCCTTAAGACGCATAACAGAGGGACCTTTCGATATTTCTTCTGCGGTAACTGAAGACAGGATGAAAGAGATGGCAAATTCCGGCGATTTCTCGTTTATAATTAGTTCTGACAAGGCTCTGGAACACATTCCATCAATAGATGTCGATGACAGGACCGCCGACGACATCTCTCACGGAAGGCGTGTCCCTCTGTCCCGGATAAAGAGTCTTACCGGTTCAGCTCTTGCTGACAGGTACCGCGCTTTATACGCCGGAAAGCTTATTGCAATGTTAGTCCCTGCCGAAGACTGCGGCACAAAATATCTTAAATGCGAGAGGGTATTTATCAGTTGAACTACGATCTTAGGATACATTATCCCGATACATTGCCTTTCAGGCCCGAGAGCCGCGTGGTCGCACTCGGCCTTTTTGACGGCATGCACCTGGGGCATATCGAGATAATGAAGAAGACGATAAAACTCGCAAAGGCGGCAGGCCTTACGCCCATGGTACAGACCTTCACGGGCCTTCATAAGACAGAGGACGGCTTGCTTTATACCTACCGCGAAAGATGTGATCTCATAGCATCAACGGGCATCCAGGATGTGCTTGTCCTCTCCTTTAACGATGTCAGGGATATGGCTCCCGAACTCTTTTTTGATGACATGCTCCGCATCCGCGCAGGTGCAGCCTGTGTTGTCTGCGGCGACGACTATACTTTCGGTGCAAAGGGCGCGGGTAAGCCTGATCTTCTCAAAAAACTCGGCAAGGAACGCGACATAGGCGTAAGGATCGTTCCGGAGCTCGATCTTGACGGTAAGCGCATCTCAACGACCAGAATGAGGGAAGCCTTAGGCCGGGGTGACGTTGCCGAAGTTGCCAGGCTTTGCGGAGGGCGCCCTTATTACTACTCCGGCCGCGTCGTCCGGGGCAAGCAGGAAGGCCGCAAGATGGGATTCCCCACGGCAAACGTCGTAGTGGATAAGTTCTGTGTCAAGCGCGGCGTATATGCCTCCCGCATTACTATCGGACATAATACCTTCTTCGGTGTAACTAACATCGGCCGCCGTCCAACTATCGAAAACGATGCTCCGACCGATATCGTCGAGACATATATCTTTGATTTTGATGAGGACATATACGGTGTCATGATCAAGGTCGAACTCCTTGAATTTATCCGCCCCGAGAAGAGTTTCTCAGGCCGTGAAGAACTAATCTTGAATGTTGAGCAGAATAAGGCGGATGCGATGAAGTATTTATCTGAGTCCGGTTATCTGGAATAGATGATCAGTTAGGGAGGTATCCTTTATGAAGCGTGAATTAGGTATAGCAAGATGCGGTCTTGCATGTTGTCTCTGTTCCGAAAATGTAAGCTGCAAGGGCTGCAGAAAGGACGGTTTTCTTGAACTGTCCTGGTGTAAGGATGCCGAGTGGTGTGATATCCGCAAATGCGTTATCGCCAAAGGTCTCAGTGGCTGTTTTGAATGTGATCCCGCAGAATGCTCTAAGGGTATATATGCCGAGAAGATCAAACCCAGGGCTTTCGCGGAATATGCAAAGAGATATGGCATCGAAGCTCTTCTTGACCGCCTTGAGATCAACGAGAAAAACGGTATCGTCTATCACCGTGAAGGCATAATGGGGGACTACGACGAATTCGATGACTTGGAAGAACTCATTGAATTCATAAGAACAGGTGAGAGGAAATAAATCTAAACATCTTTCATAAAAGTTTGATATACTTATCAAGTTGTTAAGCGCCTGTGATGGAATTGGCAGACATGCCAGATTTAGGTTCTGGTGGGAAACCGTGCAGGTTCAAGTCCTGTCAGGCGCACCAGACTTTGCAAATCAAAGCCTCGCAAAGGTCCTCCGCGCTTCGCTTGTGCGGAAAATGCGAGGCTTTGATTTTGCTCCGTGTAGGGTTGTGCGGAAAATGCGAGGCTTTGATTTTGCTTCGTGAGGTTCGTGCGGAAAATACGAGGCTTTGGTAGACAGCCCCCTCTAAGATAGCTGTTTGTGGAATAAGCACCTAAGACCTAAAACTCTTCAGGGCAATTTGATGATTCCTGTTTTGAGAGTATAATCAAATCGAGGGCGGATATGTGTCAGCAGATCTTAGAGATCCTGATCGTAAGACAATGATGCGTTGATAAGGGGGAATAGAGTATGTATCCCGGCGGACAGTTGTTTTCTTTGGTAATGCTGTTTGTGGCTATCATGTCGGTTATCAGTGCTTTTTTGATTTGCATAGGATTTATCATCCTTGTGCTGATCAGAGGCAGATCTGAGGCAGGGAATCAAAGCCCGCAGAGAAAAGTATTGATCTGGCTGCTTCCTTCGCTGGCGGTAACTCTATCAATAGTGGCTATAGTCATTGCTTTCTCACTATACCGGGAAAACAACCGGAACAGGATAACGGACATTCCCCGGGTTCATAACATTATGAATAATGATGATCTGACAGATATCTTGAAAGCTGCTGATTCGGGTGACCGCGAGGCTTTTGCCGGTAAATTTTCCGAATATACGAGAAAACAGCCCGGATTTGAAGAAGAGATGGATGCCTTCCTGGCTTCATATCCCGGCAACATGTCAAATATCAAAACTGAAGACATGCGCGATCTTTTAATGGATTATGCGGAATATAACATAGATGACGGTAAATCTGTTACCGACAGATACAAGTCGATCGGCGGCTATTGCAATGACAGGTGGTACTACATATTCATATCCTATTCTGACGGGGTCGGATCGGATGAAGATTATAAAGGATTAAACAGGATCATGATCCTGGATGAGGGTGCCAGGTTAAACTTTAAGATCAATGGTTCAGTTAAGACGTTTAAGTATATGCTCTGCGAAATTGAATATGCCGATCCAGACAGTTACCGGATAATAGGGAATGATCCTGTGTTGTGGAACCCAAAAGCGAGATCACCCGTTACGGAAGATCAGATGAAGGACATTATCAATAATTGTGAAGATTATTCAGATCTTACCGGAAAGCTCGGGGAGCCCGATGCCTTAAGCGAATTCAGGATGAACAGCGAATATCTGTATTATTATGAAGCACCTTCCGTAGATGGTGATCCTCGCTATTATTGTGTAAGGACATCCGGAACCGAGGCCGGGGGGACCATAGAAACCTGTTCCGTTTACGGGAAAGGAGGCAAAGAGATAAGCAGTTTGTATCCTTCCTCCAAGGCAGCTTATAACATGGAAACACCTCCAAAGGTCGAAGAATCTTTCAAACTGACACTTAATGAGAATTACACGATCAGTCGCGATAAACATCCGGGCTTCAGTAACCTGACATGGCACATTGAACACAACGGAGTAGAGATACTGGAACGCAATGCCAAGAAAGAGGCAGTGCTTTCCACGGGCAGCCAGTGGTTTACGGGAGATCAGGGGACATTTACCGTTTATCTTATGGCTTTTATCGACGGAGGTTATGTAAGGGTCAGCAATATAATCGAATACTCCAAAAACTGACCCAGCGGTTTTTATTTGAATAGGATTTCTTATCGATTGAACTTTTCTTATGAATGATATAATGAAAATGTTCGGATGATCTCTTTGGCGGGTAAAGATATGAGATTACTTTTTGAGATGGACAGGAAAGATTACGATCCAGATGGAGATGTTTTCAAACGTCTGTCTTCAAGAGGGATCATTTTCCGGGATGGCAAGGTGGCGGTGAGCTACAGCGGCAGGTACAAATACTGCAAGCTGCCCGGTGGCGGACTCGAAGAAGGGGAAGATTCGATATCTGCAATGATGAGGGAAGTAAGGGAAGAGACAGGGCTTGTCGTAAAGCCCGCATCCATTCGTGAATTCGGATATGTCCACATGATTCAAAAGGGTAAATTCGAACCTGTTTATGTTCAGGATACATCCTATTATTTTTGTGACGCAGAAGACCTTATGGTCGAACCTCAGCTTACCGAAAGTGAGATCAGGGAAGAGTGCGTCACATTATTTATTCCGGTGGAAGAAGCTGTCAGGCTGAACGAAGCTGCATTGGGAAATGACGCGGGATGCAGATCTGTGATCGAGAGGGAACTCGGTGTGCTAAGACTCCTTTGCGAGGAATCCAACAGATGACAGAAAAAAACCAAACGATAGCTTCTGCCGATCTTCAAAAGGGCGGCATAAGCCGTAATGTTCTTAAGATAATAGCTATCACTACTATTACGATCGGGCATTTCTTCCTTTATACATTCACAAGACACCGTTGTTTTGGTGCAAGCGGAGTCGGTGTAGGGCTCATGACCCTGGTCTGTTTTGTAGGTCCGCCGATCTTCTTGTTCTTTATCTCTGAAGGTTTCAGGTACACGGGGTCCAAGGTAAGATACGGCAGGAGACTTCTTATATTCGCGTTGATTACCCAGCTTATATTTGCGGTCACGACGAAGGACGGCTTGGGCTTTGATGTAATGAGGTTCTTCTTTGTATGGAATGTTTTCTTCGCTTTGTTTATAGGCTTCCTCGACCTTTGTATCCTGAATTCCAAGATGAAGCTTCCCGTTAAGATCCTGCTGGTTATTGCGACCTTGGCACAGACATATCTTATGAGTGCCGAGTGGATGGTTTTCGGGCCTCTGATGATAATCGCTTTCTACTATCTTAAGGACCGCAGGATCATCGCTTTTATAGTTGCGGAACTGCTCGTATACTTAACCTTCTTCTTTGCTGACTGTGGCTTGGACGGCAGTTTCCAGCTGAATTTCCTGTCCAACCAGATGAAATATGTCTTGCCCTATAGTGCAGTCGGGATCTTCCTTGTGCTTTTCCTTTACAAGGGAAGGAACGGCAAAAAGAGCAAGTTTATTCAGTATTTTTTCTATGTTTTCTATCCGCTCCATCTTTTGCTTATTGATATCTTTTTGCTTCTGACCCGATAGCGAAGATATCAAGATAACAAGTGTTATAATCTTCTTATCGTTTTGAAGGGGATATCCGAATGAGCAATATAAGAACTAACTACGAGACATGGTACGAAGGCGAGGGATACTGCCGGGGGACTGAACCCGCAGATTTTTGCGATGAGCTGATCAGACTGTGTCCGCCTGCGCCCGGCAAAAAGGTTCTGGATACCATAATCTGCGAGAGGATCTTATGAGCAAAACGGTCAAGATAACGGGTATTACTGTTCTTCTCTTTATCTTCCAGTATGCGGCGAGCCGCATGGGCAGTTTTGTCGCGGGCAGGTTCGATTATTCCACGGTCGATAAGGACGGGCTGTTCATGAACATTGCCGTTCACCACATCATTCAGATGCTGGCGGCTTTCCTGGTCATTGCGTTGCTCACAAGAACCATAGATGCAGAGAATTTCAAGCTGAAACCCAAAGCAGACAAGAAAGGGATCATATACACTTTGATATTCTGTCTGATCCTTGGCCTTTACTATCTTGTTGTCTATATCATCGGAACTTATACCCACACGATCAGCGTCTATGACTATGAACTCAACAGGACCAATGTGTTGGGAACCCTGGGCTTCCAGCTCTTCTTATCAGGACCATCGGAAGAACTGCTCTTCCGATCTCTGCCGATCGCAGTATATCTTTATGTTTTGGGACACAAGTCCAAGAAAGATATCTGGCTTGCGATAGTCCTTGCATCAGTCCTCTTCGGTATCGCGCATATAGATATCGTGAACAGGAATATCCCCTGGTTCCAGGTGGGTTATGCTATGGTGCTCGGGACCGCTTACGGCTATACCTTCGTTAAGTCCAGGAGCATCATCTATCCGATGATAATGCACAGCATGAGCAATGTCATTTCCGTAGGCGGCTGCTACATTTATATGATGATGACATCGTAAAGATCAATCTTCAGTATCTTTAAATCTCTCCAGCGCCTTTTCCATCTTTTTGTTCTCGGTCTGTTCTCTTAATTTGCTGAGAAGGACACCAGCAACAGAGCATATAGCGAAAGACAGGATAAAGCCAATCCAGGCCGTGATGTCATTTGCAGGGAACCAGCCGAAGAGCAAAACGAATATGATTATCGATATTGTTATGGTCACGAAGAAGAGGGTGTTCCTTATGACTATCCTCAATTTTTTTATCCATCTGTCCGTGAGGAATAAGTTCCGCGCAATGCAGATGATGACAGACAGCAGGAAGAGCTGAAGCATGGTTGCTGTGGTAAGGCCGCCCTTGCCGAGTTCAAAGAAAGAAGAATAGCCGTTCGCGATGTCTCCCAGTAAATAGTTCAGCACGACGAAGATCAGCAGTATGATGCCGTATGTTGAGAAGAGTTCTCCTAAATAGTTAAATACCGTCTTATTGTCTTCCATTATCTGACTCCTAACCGTTTGCGAAGTTCATCGGCGTACATTCTAGAGACGATTATCTGTTCGCCGTTCTGGAGGGTAACCCTTATCTTCCTGTTAACATCAGCCCTTAAACTCTTGACTTTCTTGAGGTTAAGAAGGCCCTGCTTGCTGACCCGGATAAAGTCCCTATCGGACAGTTGCTGCTCGAATTCGTAGAGTCTGAGATCCGATTCATATACTTCTTCTGTTGTATATACGAAAGTATTGCGTTCGACTGATTCGACATAGAGGATCCTGTTGGCATCAAGAAGGATCGTCTCGTCGCCCTTCCTGACGGCGATCTGCATATCGACCATGCGCATCAAGGAGACGATCTTCTCGACCTCGGGCGTCATGCCGGGGGCCTCGATCTTAACCTTGAGATCCTGGTGTCTATCGTCTATGTCGATCTCGATCTTCATTTATTCAAGTCCTTTTTTACGATACAAAACTGCAAAGAGGAGGACGAAGACGATAACGTTCAGGCATATGACTGTTATGTTCTTTGCTGAAAATGTGCTCCAGCTCATCTCATCAAAAACAGTCTTTAACTGCTGTGTGTAAAAGATCGTCGCTCCTTTTTTGATTATATCATTAAACATCGCGAGCATAGGTGCGAAAGACAGGACCATCATGACAGGCATGACAAGGGATGTAGCCATCATCTGGTTGCGTGAAGCTATTCCAATGCAGGCCCCCAGGATCACCGATATGATGAATCCTATCGCCATTACCGTAAGGAAGAAAGGCCTCTCTGAAGCGGGGAGTCCTGTTGACATCAATAAAGCACCCAACATGCAGATGGTCCATACGTGGGTTCCGACACCGATAAGATACTGCCAGGGCTTGATGTTAGCCATCATGAGGACTCTCAAGGTGTCTTTCTCTTTCTCCTCGGATATGACAGATGCTACCGATGTAACTGGCGCCATACCTATATACATCACAGCGAAAAGCTTAGTGAAAAAATGTTCAGGCATGTTATCCAGCGTGACCGCATTCTCCATTATGAGGGTCAGGAGAGGGAAGAGGATGAACTGGATAAGAATCGTCTTGTTCCTTACAGTGTCTCTTAACTGCTTCTTGAAAATAACCAATATCTTCTGCATATCATCAGTCCTCCTGAAGTTTCTTTCCCGTAAGTTCCAGGAAAATGGTCTCTAATGTCGGTTCTTCTGAATGGATAGTCTCGATCATGCCTTTGCTTATAAGATCAGCAAGCTCATGTTTATCCTGTCCCATCTGTTTGAATTCTTTTGTAACGCCATCGCTTAAGGAAACTTTGATCTTTTTATCCCGATTGTATTTCCGGCAGAGTTCTTCAGGGCTGCCGTTTTCCACGATCGTACCTTCGTTTAAGAGCATTACATTGTCACAGAGCATGGCTGCTTCGTCCATGTTGTGAGTCGTAAGGAAAACGGTGCAGCCTTCCTTTTTCCTTTTGAGGATGATCTCATGTATGGCTCTCATTGACTTCGGGTCAAGGCCGCTCGTGGGCTCATCGAGGAAGATGATCTTCGGAGAATGCATCAGGGCTCTTGCGAGGAGAAGCCTGGCTTTCATTCCTTTGGACAGGTCAGAGGCCTTAATTTTCGAAGCGCCTTCGAGGCCGACATCCTTCAGGGAATCAGTTACTTTGCTTTGGGGGATACCGTAAATATCGGCGAAGACCTTGAGGTTCTCGCTGCAGGTAAATCTTTCGTAGAATCCGAACTGGTCCATCATGATCCCGAATCTGTTCTTGTCGGCCCCCTTAAGCTTTGTTACATCCCTGTCCATGACCTCGACTTTTCCCTCATCGGACAAGAGCTGCCCTGTAAGGATCTTGATAAGAGTTGTCTTTCCGGCTCCCGACGGTCCCAGCAATCCGACTATGACTCCTTCCGGAACATCAAAATTTATCTTATTAAGGACCTTGTGGTCCCTGAACGACTTACTGACATTTCTGCAACTTATCATACCAGTGCTCCTTTCGGCTTTTCATTAGCCCGAAGATATCAGTTGCAAAAGGCGATTACAATAGGCCTGTACGTATCTTGCCACGATGGCTGCATAAGTTGCCCAAAAGAGTCTTTCCGTTGCCTCCTGTAAGAGCAGTTTCTTTTGGAAAAAGAACTTGGATAGTATAAAATATAGGGGCGATCTAACGCTCAACCTGAAGTTGGGAGCTCCGGAAACATTGGCTTTTCGGGATATCAACCAGCGGTTCGTGTTCTTTTTGGGCAGGAATATGTATCGTGGTTGGTGAAAGGAGGTAGCTCTCATGGATCAGATCAAGATTGGAAAGTTCATAGCTTCTTTACGCAAGGAGCAGGGATTGACACAGGCGGTTCTGGCTGACAGGCTCGGCATCACTGACAGGGCGGTCTCCAAGTGGGAGACCGGCAAGTGCCTGCCGGATGCATCTGTTATGCCCGAACTCTGTGATATCCTCAAAATATCTGTAAGCGAACTTTTCGCCGGAGAGCGGATCGATATGGAAAACTTAAGGGAATCGAACGAGAAACTTCTGCTCGAACTAAAAGAAGGAGAAGAAAGGTCAAACAGGAAGCTCCTGCATATCAGGATCTCACTTATAGTGATATCTTTGGTCGTCTATATGGCAATACTGATAATAGCATCATTTCTCTTCAAGATGGAGCTTCTAAATTTTGCAATACCGCTGTTCATCACGGCCTTTGTACTTCTGATAAGTCTTGTTACCATAGCGATACTGATAGAGCGTGATGCGGGATATTTCGAGTGTCCCGAATGCGGCGAAAGGTATGTTCCCACGATGAGGGCATTCATCGTGTCTCCGCATATGGGAACGACACATCACCTGAAGTGCCCCAAGTGCGGTAAGAAAGCATGGCATAAGAAGGTAATGACCAAATAGGAGGGATAGTTTATGGAAAATGTAGTTATCAGCAATAGCCAGTTCGTAATGTTCGGCCTGGGTGCATTTCTTGCGATAGTCGTACCTTTGGTGGTCGCTATCGTATGGAAGGTGGTAAAGAAAGAGCGCTTCACGACGATCCTCATAGGCGCCGCTATATTCTTAGTTTTCGCGATAGTGATCGAAAAGCTTTTGCAGAACGCGCTCTTAATGACAGATAATCCGGCAGGCAAGTTCATCAATTCATACCCGGTGCTGCTTGCATTTGTTGCCGGCCTTTTCCCGGGACTCTTCGAGGAGACGGGACGTTTCTTTGCATTCAAGACCCTGCTTAAGAAAAGGACGAACAGGGAGACATCCATATCATATGGTATCGGCCATGGCGGCTTTGAAGTCATGTTCGTCATCGGAATGGTCTTCGTTGAATATATCATCTATGCGGTGATGATCAACTCCGGGACTTATGGCGAGATGATAAGTCAGGCCCGGGAACAGATCCAGGGCCAGTCAAATCCTTTGATAGAACAGCAGATGGGTACGCTTACCGCACTCCCTTCGCAGCTCGCTGCTTTCGGATTTGCAGAGTTCGCCCTGACGATGCTCGAAAGAGTCATTGCAGTACTCTTCCATATAGGAGCTTCGATCCTTGTTTTCTATGCCTGCAAGGATAAGAAAAAGGTATGGCTCTATCCTCTGGCTATCGCTCTCCATACATTGGCGGACTTTGTGGCAGCTCTCTATATGTTCGGAGTTGTTAAGATGAACGAGTGGATCTTTGAAGGGATCTTCGCAGTTATAAGTCTTGCCGTATTCTTTGGCGGATATTTCCTCCTCTACAGGAAAGACAAGGACCGCGGTGTCACTCCGCCCGTTGAGGCTTCGTCAGAAGCTGTAGCAGCTACAGAATAATATGCATTTTGTCGAAGCGAAAGGAATAATACACAGTAAGAACGGATACCACGGTATGAACATATACCGTGGTTGTTCTCATGGCTGCATATATTGCGACAGCAGGAGTACGTGCTACCAGTTCACGCACGCTTTCGAAGACATAGAAGTCAAGAAGAATGCGCCTGAACTTCTTGAAGCTGAGTTAAAGTCCAAGCGCAAGAAATTCATGATCGCAACGGGCGCGATGTCAGACCCTTACATGCACTGCGAGAAGGATCTTAGGCTTACCCGTAAGTGTCTTGAGATAATCCAAAGGTACGGCTTCGGTCTTGCGATCCAGACCAAGTCCGACAGGATACTGGAAGATATTGATCTGTTGGATCAGATCAATAAGGAGACCAAGTGCGTTGTAGAGATGACGCTGAC
>JAGAAI010000061.1 GCA_017615325.1 Clostridiales bacterium
GGATCGCATAGTCTTCATACTCAAGTGTCTGTATCGCATAGGGATCGCCCTCGAACAGATACGGCTTGTTACCGTAGGTCTCAAGTAAGATCTCGTACCTTTCGATCTGCTCACTGTTAAGCCCGATATGCCTTGCGACATAATCAACGGAATAGTTGGTGAGCGTTACATTTAAGATCTTGTACTCATACTCAACCTCCACCTCATACGGATCTCCGGTCACATCATCGTATCTGGTCTCTGTTCTCGTCCTTATCTCAATTCTTTCCACCAGATCGAGCTTGTATTGCTTTTCACAGATCTCCGTGAGCTTCGCCTGTACCTCTGCAGGAGTGTAGTCTTCATACAGAACAGTCAGAAGCGCCGCCAGTTCAAAAGGGTTATGCGAAATCTCATTGAGCGAATAGTTATATTCGTCATATCCGGGATAATCCGTTTCGATATGCTCAATCTTTTCCTGAAGCTCGGCTTCCTTGTCCGTGTACTGTGCGTTGACGGTTAAGATATCATCATCCTGCGCCGTGAAGCTTGTAACAATGACCATGTTTCCGCTTCCGCTTGCCATCATGGAGCATGAACTTAATGCCCCCGATATGACCAGAACCACGATAAGGACCACACCGGATATCACGATAGCCATCGGATGTTCTGCAAGGAATTCCCTTACAAGTTCGGCAAGCCTTCCGACCATATCCTCCGCTTTATCAACGAACTTCTTGGCTGCGTTTCCTACGGCATTGGCGCTTTCCTTTGCACTCTGCTTATAGGCGTTTTTCTGGATCTCCTTTTTCATCAGGTTCTTCTGTACCTCTTTTGAGGATACCTTTGTCTCTTCCTTTTGCGCCCTGGCATGAAGTTTCTTGCTGTAACCGTTCTTCGTCTCGCCTTTTGCGGATCTCACCTTGGAACTGTATTTTGTCTCGGTTGTGACCTTATCAGCCACTAACAGTCCTGCACTTACTGCATCACCACCTGCATTGTTATCTTCATTAGCCTTATCGACCTGTTTGCGCACCTTGGCTGTAATGGCAGCATCCTTGTAGATCTTCTTTCTTCCCTGCTTCTGCAGCTTCTTCCGTTTTTTGATCTCAAGTTTGGTCTCCCTGTTATCAGCCTTGCCGGTACGGAACTTCCCTCTCATGGCCTTGCCCCTTGAAGTATCATTCTTAAGCTTATCGGCGTGCGATCTGTCCTTTGGCTGCTCCTTTTCTTCTATGGTGCCGCGCGGATCTCTTGTATATAACCCTTCATTCATTTATCCATATCCTTTCTATGAAACCTCTTTTGCCTTCTCCGGCGTGATCTCGGATAACTTCGTTGTCATGATGCGGTAAAGCTCGATATCCGTCGGGAACCTGTCAACGAACGGCAGGATCACGTTGCCGTAAAAAATAAGCCCTTCACCGGCTCCTGAGTGTGTTACATACGAAAGCTGATGAGGACTGATATTAAGCTGCTTGGCTAAGATCTGTCTGTCTCCGACCGCTTGGTTTAACATATATATGAAATCGGAGTTCTCGAAGATGTTCTCGACTTCCTTGGATGCCAGAAGATCCTTTACGTTCTGCGTGATACCGGTAGGTATTCCTCCCCATTTACGGAAGCGCTTCCAGATCTCAACCGTATAGGCCGCTGTCTGATCTTCCCTGAGAAGCAGGTGCATCTCATCCATGTAGTATCTGGTCGATTTGCCCTGGCTTCTATTCTCCGTGACTCTTCCCCAGACCTGATCCTGTACGACCAGCATGCCGATCTTCTTAAGCTGCTTGCCCAGATCCTTGATGTCGTAGCACACAAGCCTGTTCGTGATATCCACATTTGTCCTGTGATTAAATACGTTAAGCGAACCGCAAACATATATCTCAAGTGCCGTGGCTACGTGCCTTGCTTCGGGCTCATCCTGCTTTAACAGTTCGTTATACAGATCCTCCAAGAGCGGCATGTTCTCCGGTCCCGGATTATCAAAATACCTGTGATAGATCTGATGGATACAACGGTCGATGACTGTCTTCTCTACAGGCTGCAGGCCTTCCTTGCCGCCTACAATCAGTTCGCATAACGATAAGATGAAGTCTGCCTTAAGTGCGATCGGGTTATCATCATCCGAATAGTTCATATTGATATCCATCGGGTTGATATATTGCGTACTGGTGGGACTGATCTTGATGACCTGCCCTCCGAACTTCTCAACCAGAGGTGAATACTCTGCCTCGGGATCCGATATGATCACATCATCATCCGTGACAAGAAAAGCATTGGCTATCTCCCTCTTTGCAGCAAATGATTTACCGGACCCGGGAGTACCAAGGATCAAGCCGTTCGGGTTCTTTAACAGCTTCCTGTCCACCATGATCAGGTTGTTGGATAATGCATTAAGCCCGTAATAAAGGCTCTCATCACCTGACTGGAACAACTCCTGCGTGGTAAACGGCACAAATATCGCCGTTGAACTTGTCGTCATACCTCGCTGGATATCAACGAGGTTATTTGCAAGCGGAAGGCTGCTCATGAGTCCCTGCTCCTGTTGGAAATCTAGGCGTACCAGATTGCAGTTGTGCTTCTGGGCTATCGATTTTGCCTGGAATACATTGTTCTCAAGTTCCTGCTCAGTCCTGCCTGTGTTCATGATGATGAATGTGAGCAGGAACATCCTCTCGTTCTGCGACTGCAGTTCCTTTAAGAGCGCCTTGGCATCCTTGCCGAATGTCGCAAGATCGGACGGGATGATATCCATGTCGTAACCGGCTCTGACCGCCTTCTTCTGTTCCTCGATCTTTGATCTGTCAAGCTCTGTGATCGTATGCTTTACGGTCTTTATCGCCTCATTCTGGTCCACAGACCTTATATGCATCGTTACGATCTGGCTGGACTCCATGTTTAAAAAGTCAGCAAGCATTCTGTCACTGATATCCGATGCGTCGATGGATAAAAAGCTCATGGCCCCGTAGAGGCTTCCCATCTTGAATCTCCTGCCGTTAGGGAACTCAAATCCGCTGGGCGCGATGAAATCCTTTACCGAAAGCCCGGAGCCTGTCAGGTATTTCCAGTCAAAACAAAACTTCTCCTTATCTCCCATATGGAACTGCTGATGCATAAGGAAAAGCCTCTCCCTGCCGTTTAAGACCTTTGCCTGTACACCAAGTCTCTTGAAGTTATTAAGGATGTCCGTCTCGATATGGATGATCCTGGGCTTTGCCACCTTCATGGATTCAGCGTGGATGCCGAAAGTTAAGTACTTTGTCTTCGTAAGTCCGTTATTACCGGCTTCCATCTGATGAAAGAGCATAGTAGAGTATTCATCTCTTACCGAATTGAACCCGTCCCTCCTGTGTGGGATTGCAATGCTCGATCTGAAATCCTCCACATCAGTTGCCATGTTCATGAATGAAAGCTCGAAATGCACGGAACTGTCAAAGAAGTTAAGGAATGAACACCACTCCTCAAATATCTCTGTCTTATCCTCCTGCAGTGCCAGCTGATAGTTGATGTCCTGAAACTGTATCGTCTTTGTGTAATAGTCCGTCCCGACCCTGCAAATGCCGTCCTGGAACATTCGCTCGAACGGAATGCTCTGCTGAGCCGTGCGCGGGATCCCGTCATCATTACGGGCTTTATCAATGATCGCTCTTACTTCCTTTTGTTCTGCACGGTTTAGATGTGCAGGCATTTTGATGTCTCTCGTTTTCTGCTTCTTAAAAAAGGGTATCAAGCTCGTCTCCTCCTTTCGCCTTTTTCTCCGGTCTCATCGCGTAGGAATACATCACGATCTCCATGATCTCTTCTTCCGCGTCTTTATACCTTCCAAGTGCGGCATAATTGTTATTTGTCTTATAAGGCCTTTGTCTTGGCCTTACGAATGTCGCCTCGATCAAATGTCCCAAGATGACTTCAAGGTGCTGTCCGTTCTTTTCATACATAGCCAAAAAGAAAAATGGCATCATGATCACCATCATCCCTATGGCTGCCGTACTTACGGATGCTATCTGCTTTATCAAAAAGAATGACGGCACTCCGAAGAGCGCCGCCACGCTAAAGCAGATCAGCTGTCTTTTCGTCAGATTGAACATCACCTTACTCTTCACCTTCGTCAGATCACGAGGCACCGAAATATATGATGCTGCCATAACCATTCCTTTCGTTTAATGTGCATGTAATATTGCCATGGCTACAGATCCTGTCTTAAACAGCGTAAATGCTAAAAGGATCGTGTAACCCATGACTCCCCACAGGGAGCCGATGATATCTGTCGAGAACGATACATTCTGAATGAGTACCGCATAGATCCCGACGCATATCATGATCAGAAATCCCTGGAATCCCAGTGCAAATAATGACCTTAAGTAGTTCTGCCCTATCATCCCCTGCTCCCTGTTTCCGAAGGTCGCAAAGGGTATCGGTGCAAGGCTTACCATGAGATAGATCTCGATCATCCTCGCGTATACGATGACGAAGATAAGCGCTGATAAGATGTATATCAGGAACTGCACGACAAACGACTGCAGGAATATCGAAAGAAGCGGACCTATGTCCATCGCTTCCAGTGTGCTCTGCATGGTCGTTAAAGTGCTTGCATCTATCGCTGTTGAGCTTCCTATGATGCCTCCCGCATTGTTCACTACATACTGCGCCACATCAAAGATCGCCATCGTGATGTTCATCGTGTTTGTGATAAGTGTCACTGCTACAAAAGTCTTGAATATCCACTTCCAGAAGATCCAGGTTTCAAAATGTGCCAGATTATTTCGCGCGATGACCAGTTGGATGAGCTCGTATACTGCCACGAATGTAAGGATTATCCCCGCTATCGGCATGATCACGTTCTCCGATATCGTCCGGATCATGTTAAAGATCGAAGGAGAAAAAGCCGCCGGTGTCGTTCCAACCTCAGCAGCTATCTGTCCTACCTGATTGTTTACCGAATCGAAGGTATTTCCCAGGTTATTCATGATCCCTGATACGAGCAGCCCCCTGAACCAGTCCTCAATCGACTGAAGTATGCTGTCCACGTTAACCTCCTCTTCCTTTTGCCTTTGGAGCCGGGATCCTTCGCCCCGGCTCCTGTCCGTGTGCTTAAGCTATTTCTCTTCGTCTGATCAGAAGAGTCCGGAAAGCAAAGGAACAAGAGTGATACCGATAAGTGCAACACCACCACCGGCCATCAGCTGCTTCATTCCCTGGCTCTTACTACCGGGGTTGTCGTTACCGTAACCTTCCATGAGGTTGATAGCTCCCCAAATGCCGAGACCTGCACCAAGTGCAACTACGAGTGTCTGAAGTACGCCTACTGCGCTGTTGAAAAATGCCATGATATAATTCCTCCGTTTTAAATGCTTGTTATTAGTTACGCTATATTCAGTTGTCTTTCCGCGGGCCCGTCGACTGACCCGCAGATATGCGCGCATAATAAAAAGCCCCCTGGTCTCCCAAAGAGCTTCTTAATCGTGGTTCGGATCATTTTGGCAGACGCATCTGCCAGACTTAATCCATGTCGATGACTTCGTATACATCATCGGGTTTCAGTATTAAGTTGTGATCCAGGTATTTCTCGATATCAAATCGATACTTACCGTTGGCATCCGAAGTGTATTTATACATCGGGTGCTTAGTCAGGTCATACTTATCCGACAGAAATGGTCTTACACCTCTGACCTGGACGATACATTTCCCGCCGTCCATAACAGCCAGCTCATCGATACTCATAAGATCATGACCTAACTTCTGATAATTCATGTTGTAGCTCTGGCTTGTTCCCCTGGTCTCTCCCGTGTTATACATATCGATTGTCTCTTTACCGAGCGTGGTGTTGAGATCCTTAAGGGTTGTCTGCTCTGAGCCGCCAAGGAACACCTGCGAATCACAGTTGCCTATGATCGTATCGGCGTTGTCCTTGTATATTGCCTTAAGCTGCGATTTTGCCTGCAGCACAAGAGCCGCTGATATCTCACGGCTTCGTATCGTTGCCATGAGCTTCTCAAGGTTTGGGATCTGTCCGATGTTTGCCGCCTCATCTATAAGGCATCTGACATGTACCGGTAATCTCCCGCCATATTCATCATCTGCTTTTTCGCATAACAGATTGAATAATTGTGTGTAGATCATGCTGACAAGGAAGTTAAATGTCCCATCCGTATCCGACATGATTAGAAAC
>JAGAAI010000062.1 GCA_017615325.1 Clostridiales bacterium
CCGAGAAGTTGTTCTCTGCAGCAATATCCATCATCATTTTTTCTGGCAGCCATTCATCAAGGACGCATACTGCTGCCTGATTTCCATGGAATAACTCACTTGAGAATGCATCTACAATGTACTGTTTCATAGTAATCCCTCCTATAAATCCCGATTTGCTCATTTCTTTGACATCAATACTACGCACTCGACATACTGGAATTTGTTAGTCTCTTGAATTTTTATTTTCTAATAAAATGTCTGTCTGATTCAAAGGTATCAGCGTTTATGAATCTTTCTACGTCCATATGAAGATCATATTTTTCTCGAAGATTGGCAATAGTCTTCATCATAGGAGAGGCATGATGAACATCGATTGCTTCCTGATTTTCCCAGCTATCAATAAGTATTATTATTTCAGGATCTTCAATGGATTGGTAATATTCATATTTCATATTTCCTTTTTCTTCTCTGATAGCATCAACCGTTCCGCTGGAAATCATTTCATCTACGAATTTTCTTGCACTTCCATTCTTCCCCTTGTACTTCAAATTAACGGTAATAGCCACTACTGCCACCTCCATAAATTGCGATTTGCTCATTTCTTTGACATCAATACTACGCACTCAACATGCTGCGTCATCGGGAACATGTCAACAGGCGTTACCGACTCTATCTTGTATGTTCCTGACAACTCCTTCAGGTCTCTTGCAAGGGTTGCAGGATCACATGAGACATATACGAGTTTTTTGACGTTCAGTCTTATAAGCTGCATTATCACCTGATCGTCCAAGCCCTTTCTCGGGGGGTCCACTATCACTGCATCAGGAGACGGGATCTTTCCGCTGTCTATGAAGGACTTAAGATCCGTCTTACCGCAGTCCTTACAGACGAAAGTGATCCTGTCTTTTGCACCCGGGAATGCCGATTCCGCATTACGCACGGCTGATGCTATCGCTTCCCTTGATGACTCTATTCCAAGAAGGTCTCCTCCCTCATGAAGAACGGATAATCCGAGGGTTCCCGCTCCGCAGTAAAGGTCACAGATTACTTGGCAGTCATTAAGAAATTCTTTTATCTTTCCGCAGATCGCTTCTGCCTGGGGGATGTTTACCTGAAAGAAGGATCCTGCTTCAACAGTGAACTTTTTGCCGCAGAAGATCTCTTCGTAAGAAGATTTACCGTCGATGATGAATCTCTTGCCGCTCCTGGTTCTTCTCGATACTTTGTCAGGACTTATCCTGAACATGACGCCTGCGAGTTTATAGTCCCCTATGGCTTCTCTTATCCTGTCTATAAGACCTGTCGTACTGATGAGTTCGTTCATCTCTCTTACGACCAGTTCATGGGATTTCGTATCGCCGGTGATGAATTCCGCGGTTATCTCTTTGGTCCTTTCAGATCCTCTTAAGACAAGGCCTGTAAGAAGCCTTGTGGGAGACCTGTCGAGGAAATCCTTTACCGCCTCTATTACTTTTCCGAAAACGGGATACTCCAGATATTCCTTTTCGAAAGGGATGACCGTCGTTCCGTCTGCTCCAGTCTGCCCTATCAGGTTGCCGTCGATCCTGTACTGCATGTGGTTACGGTAGCCTGTCGTCTTCTCTGATGCTAGGATGGGCTTCATTATGCTGTCAGCCTTATCTTCTTCTACTCTTCCGAGTCTTACTAAACAGTCCCTTACTTTATTGAATTTATAGTCAAGCTGACCTTGGTATGAAAGGTGTGCCATCGCAGCTCCCGGGACCGGATCTGAAAGCACAGGTCTTACTCTGTCGGGGGAAATGTTTAAGAATTCTTCTGCTTTTGCGAAAGAATACTTGGAGGCTTCCCTGGTTATGGAGACCGTGACAGACTCACCCGGAAGGGCGCCTTCTACAAAGCACTTCTTGCCGGATTCCAGGATGCCTATACCAAGGCCCTCGTTGGACAGTGATGTTATGTCGATCCTCTCCATCTGTTTGTGGCAAACCTCATGTAATAATTATAATATGCTCATTATAGCCGATATCGTGATAAAATGTTTGGAGTGAAAATAATTAAGAGGTAGCAAGGGATTGAGTAACAACAGGAATTCACAGCGCACGACAAGCCCCGTTAACCCGGAGAATTCTGCTCTGGCTGACGAACTTCGCCGTAATCTCAAGGGCAAGCCGACCACGGCCGGCTTTAACAGGAGCCTGCCCCATGAGATCTTTGGTTTCTTAGGCGATATATTGAAGATATTCGTCGTTTTGCTCCTTTGCATATCTTTCGCAGGAGGAGGATTCGGTGCCGGAATGCTCTTAGGCTATGCATCAACTGCCAAGCCTCTTTCCATCGGCGACCTCACGACAGCTGATGAGTCCCAGACATCCTTCGTATACGATTCCAACGGCAAGGTCATATCAAAACTTACGGGAACGGAGAATGTCGACAGGATCTATATCCCAATAAGTGATGTCAAGCATACTTATATAGATGAGGCGATAATATCCATCGAGGATGAGAGATTCTACGATCACTCGGGCATTGACCTCAAGAGAATAGGAAGCGCCGTATTGTCAGCCCTTGCCCACAGCGGTTCTGCCACTCACGGCGGTTCTACCATCACCCAGCAGACGGTCAAGCTCATAAGCGGTCAGGATGAACACTCCACATCCCGTAAAGTTCAGGAGTGGTTCTCGGCGATGTCCCTCGAACAGGAACTTGCCAAAGATGAGATCATGGAGCTTTATATCAACCTGGCTCCGATGGGCAACAACTACGTCGGCATCCAGGCAGCAGCCCAGAATTACTTCGGTAAGAATGCATCCGAATTAAACCTTTCTGAATGTGCACTTCTGGCAGGACTCCCCAAGAGCCCTTCCTACTATAATCCCATGCGTGAGACCGGCAGGCGTAATGCCTTAAGGAGAATGAGGATCGTCCTGGGAAAGATGTACGAACTCGGCCACATCAACGAGGAAGAATACAGGGCTGCTTTAAACAGCGACGTTAAGTTCAAGACCCGACAGAAGGATTCATCATTAACCGTCAATTCTTACTTTGCCGAATATGCCATATCCCAGGTCATATCCGATCTCGCAAAGGCAAGAGGCATATCCAAGAGCCTTGCATCTTCTATCGTATATAACCGCGGATATCACATCTATACGACCCTGGAACCTGACGTACAGGCCGTTCTCGACGAAGCATTCAAGAATAAGGACCTCTTCCAGAAGAAGCCTTCCAAGATCGAGAACTATCCCGAGAAACCGAACGGGTCCATGGTCGTAGTCAATGTTAAGACGGGCGCAATAGCAGCCATGCAGGGCGGCTTCGGCGAGAAGACTATGAACCTGTCACTTAACCGTGCAACTTCCTCTCACAGGAACCCCGGTTCTTCTATCAAGCCTCTTCTGGACTATGCTCCCGCAATCGATCTGGGTCTTGTGGCACCTTCTACGATATTCATCGATCAGAAGGTATATCTTAATCCCCAGAACCCCAAGAAACCCTGGCCAAAGAATTACGAGAACAACTATATAGGACCTCTTACAGTAAGACAGGCCCTGGTCAAATCACGTAATACCGTGGCGGCCATGCTCTGGTATGAGGTCGACGGTAAAACGGCTCTCTGGTATCTGGCCCAGAACGGTATAGACAGAAATGACGAGGGAGCTTTCCCTTCCCAGTCCGTCGGCGGTTTTACGACCGGTATGACAACACTCGAGATGGCAGCCGCCTACTCGACATTTGCCAACGGCGGAACCTATTGTTCACCTTATGCATATACGAGCGTGTTAGACAGCGACGGCAATGTAATAATGTCTGCCAATCCCACCAAGCGCAAGGTCTACTCGGCTGAGACATGTTTCCTTGTTGCGGATATGCTGATGGGTGTCGTAACATCCGGTACCCCTTCAAAGTTCGGCGGCCAGATCAAGGGTCTTGACGGTGCCAAGATCAGCACGGCAGGCAAGACCGGTACCACCTCCGACAATAACGATAAGTGGTTCTGCGGATTTACTCCCTACTATGCCGCAGCTGTATGGTACGGATACGACAACCGCTTAAGGCAGACCGAGATAATCAAAGATGATTACCGTAATGCCGTCCACATCTGGATGTATTGCATGCAGAAGATACATGAGAATCTGGAAGGCGCCAAGTTCACCCGCCCTGAATCCATTGTTCAGGTCTCTGTATGTACCGAATCCGGGAGATATGCTACGGATGCTTGCAAAGCTGCAGGCACCGTTGTAACTGACTATTTTGTCTCAGGATCTGATCTTTGCCCGTCGTCGTCAAAACCGTGCAAGATCCACACTGCAGAGCCATCACCTACTCCTACGCCTGCAGCTTAATAATTTAGTTTGCTTTGGGGTCAGTCCTCTTCAGGGATGGAAGCGGCAAAAAATGTGCCGACATTATCCTGATCTAAGATCCTCTCCAATACGCCCGTATCAGAACCTTCGGCAATTACACCGTTGATACCGTGCTCGGTTGCTCTCTTCATGGCCATGATCTTAGTTGTCATACCGCCTGTGCCGAGCCAGGAGCCCTTGCCTGTGGAGATCTCGTTCAATGTCTCTGTGAAGTCTTCAACATAAGAGATCCTCTTTGCATCGGGATTATCCTTGGGATTGGAATCGTAGAGTCCGTCAACATCTGACAGGATAACGAGAAGATCCGCATTTGACAGTGTCGCAACGAGCGCTGACAGCGTGTCGTTATCACCGAAAGTACCGTTATGCATGATCTCGCTCGTGGAGACGGAGTCGTTCTCGTTTATGATAGGGATTATCCTGCGCTCGATAAGAGCTTCAAGAGTATTTGTAATGTTTGATTTTGTGAGTTTATCTGCAAGGTCGTCCTTGGTAAGGAGGATCTGGCCGCACTTATAACCGTATTCGGCGAAGACCCTGGCATAAGCATTCATGAGCTCGACCTGGCCTACTGCAGCAATGGCCTGCTTTTCACGGGTGGTCTCAGGTCTCTTGTCGAGATTCAAGTATCCGATACCGACACCTATAGCGCCGGAAGATACAAGTATGACTTCCATGCCGCGGTTCATAAGATCTGATATCGAACGCGCAAGTCTCTCTATGTTATTAAGGTTCATCTTCCCGTTATCGTAGGTCAAAGTAGATGTACCGACTTTGACAACGATTCTCTTCGCGAAGTTAACCGCAACTCTGGATCCGCCCTCGTAATTCATCTTTCTCTCCTATAAAAAGTCAAACAGTTTAAGCTGTTTGCTGTATTTTTTCTTATTTGCTCAGCATGAGTTCAGGATTAAAGGGTTCTCTGTTCTCAAGCATTACAAATACAATTCTTGCTATTTTCCTGGTCAAAGCGATTA
>JAGAAI010000063.1 GCA_017615325.1 Clostridiales bacterium
AATCGTGGAAACTCTTAAGCCCGAAGCAGCAGAAGAATTCGAGAAGCGTTTCCATGAAATAAACGGTGATGATAAATGTGCCAGCCTGATCATGAAAAGACGTCTGCAGGGGAAAAACTGCAATGATCTGGTGGGCGAGACTGCAGAGATCATAGAATCACTCTTGAAATCTGATGTCCGGTAGGGTATTATTCTTGTGTGGTAACAGTTTTGTTACCACATAAAGATTTAGGGGGGAAATTATTATGAAAAAAACACCGAAAACTATCGCACTTATGCTGACACTGTCGCTCATTGCCTCTTCAGGCTGTAATATCGTGAGAGAGACAGAAACTTCCGCACGGGGTAGTTCAGAAACAGAGACGACCACCACGGAAGAACCCACGACCACAACAGAGAGCGAAGAAACCGGATCTTCTAAGGAATCGGAATCTGAGGCCAGCAGTTCAGCAACTGAATCCGCTCCTGAAGAAACAAAGGAGACAGGGATTAAAGGGATCAAAGATGGATCGATAATCGAGACTTTGGAAGACCCCGGCTACATCATCATAAAGAGCGAAAACGGAGAATGGATCGAGCTTGCCAAAGGAACTGTTTATTATCTCACCAAGGCCGGCAACAAGGTCTATTATGCTGACAAATACACACTTAAGTGTGTCGATATCACTGATCCCGAACTCAAGGAGAATACATTATTCAAATTCTATAAATGGCATAACGACGAATACGATTGTGAGGAAATATTGAACATCTCGCATGCTGTCGTTGTGGGCAACACCATGTACTTCGGCTATTCTTCTTTCGCGGCAGGAACTGAAGATACTGACGGCGTTCTTAAGATCGACCTTGACGCAGGTTCACTTGATGAAGCTGAACAGCTGATCCCTGTCGCTGATTTTGGTTGGAAGATTTCAGAAAAAGCCATTTTTTATTGTGACGGAAGCGAGAGATCATCATACCAGACTCTCTACAGATATGATCTTGCAACAGGCGATAAAACTCAGGTCATGAAAGGCGTGAGGTCGTTTGATATTCAAGATGGCAAGATACTCATTCTGAGCGATGACGGGCTTAAGCTCATGGATTTAAAGAGCGGAGATATCCAAACAGTAACCGAAAATGACGGGTGGACGCGTTCGGGTAATCTCTGGGGATATGCAGAGCTCCATAACGGAGATGTATATTATCTTGCAGGAAACAATGTGGTCAAATACGATAACGGAAACAACACACCTGTTCTGAAAATCGACTCGCCTAAATTCCTCTATTTTGATTTCATCTACAATGATGTTATCGAGATAATATCCGAAGAATCCCCAAATGAATATTTTGCCTACGGAGAAAAGATCACAGATCTTAAAGACATCACAGATATCACCGTAAAGATGAAAAACGGAAAGAGCAAGGATCTTTCTATGACTGATTTCTACGTATCAGAATGAGATCTGTCAACTTTCTTCCGCCGACAGTTCGTTGATGACCTTGATGTCGGCTTTCAGCTTGCGGTATTCGATCACCATCATGATCACATGTGTTGCAAAGTAACCTGCCAGTGTTGAGATAAACGCTGACGGGTACTTATGCAGCTGCCACAAGAGGATGGTTATACCGACGCATACCGATGAAGTGATGACAAAGTAGATGATGCTCTGGATTATAAAGCCTATCTTCTCTATATCGTAGATATACACCGCCAGGGCGAAAGTCGCACCGATGATACCGTATAGCAGGATGTTGATGTATGCGGCTATCGTAACGGAAGGGAAGAGAGCCACATATTCGGGTGACATCGAATGGAAGCCCGTCTTAAGGATGGCGTTCATTATGATATCTATGATGAGGTTTACTATGAGCCCGGCGAAGGAAGAGAGCGCGAAGCTCGTAAAGCCTCTCTTTAGAACTTCTTTCATATCCTGCCCTCCAGTTTTTCCTTCGTAAGCTTCTCTTTGATCTTCGCAACATTTCTTCGTGAGACATAGGTCTCGTAGCCTGTCTTCATGACAAGCCTTATGGTACCCGTGATGCTTAGATCAAGTGACTTTATCTTGTGGATATTTACTATCTCGGATTTGGATATCCTTATGAAGTTAGTATCGCCAAGTTCAGTCTCCAATTCATATAATTTCTTCCTGACAACGTAACGGCCGTCTATGGTAAGGACGATCACGCGCTGGCCTTCGGAATAAGCCGATAATATCTCTGCTCTTCTTATCAGGCGCTTGTTGCCGACTTCGTCTGTACCGGGGATGTTGTAGTCATAGATCTCATGCAGTTCACCGACAATAGCCCTGACCTCGTCCGTCAGGGCGTTGTTACAAACATGGAGTTCTATCTCCTCATATCTGCTGTCGGTTTCTGTAAGTATCTTCATGCCTTGATTATATCATTTACATCTGGTCAGCCCGCATCCTGCTGTTGAAAACAATGCTTGCTATAAGCGTTAATACTGTAGCTGCGGCAACGACAACGATGAGCGGTAAGACAAACTCTTTTACTCCGAAGTTCATATCGATCACGGAGCGTGCGAGCCTGGTGGCATATAAGAATGGCAGGCACTTTCTTAAGTTGTACATGAATCCGCCTGCAGCCTCCACGTCAAACCAGATGCCGCCGATCATCGATCCTAAGGAGATCAGGACCGAGCAGATCCCGGGAGCCGCCTTCTCGTTGCATAAAGTTCCGAAAATCAATCCTATGGCAGAGAACATCAGTGCCGAAGGGAGGCTTAAGATCACAGTAAGAAGGAGTCCTGCGATGTTTAAACTGTAATCTGAGATCAGGCTTATTACGAACGCTGCGCAGAGCGAGACGAATGCCTGGATAACAGCCGTTAAGAGCATCGGGAGGATATATCCCCATACGAAATCAAAGCTCTTCATAGGCGAAGAATAAAGCCTTGTAAGGAAAGTGCTGCTCCGATCCTTTGCGACTGCGATAGCCGTAAAGAGCATGATGAACATCTGCCCGAAGACCACGATGCCTCCGGAGAGGTTATCGATCCTGAACATTGTATTTCCGGCTTCCTTCGGAATGGAGGAATTTACGACGGACATGATGATCAGCATCACGATAGGGAAGGCGATGCAGAAGATCCAGCTCAAGGGGTCCCTGTATACTTCTATCAGATTTCTTTTTGCATATGCCATTGTTCTTTTCATTGTCTTATTCTCCTTATTCCATCTTCTCCGCGATGCTTACGAAAACATCCTCAAGGCCTTTCTTGCCTGTCATGTTCTCGAGCTGCCCGAGAGTTCCTATGGCCATTACTTTCCCTTCGTTCATTATGACGATCCTGTCTGCTAAGGCCTGGGCCTCTTCCATGTAGTGTGTGGTGAGGACGATCGTTATATTCTTTTTGAGCTCTTCGATCTCGCGCCAGAGCTGTCTTCTGGCAAGAACATCGAGTCCTAAAGTAGGCTCATCGAGGAAGAGCACCTTGGGCTCGCCGATTATCGCCATGGCGATAGAGAGCTTGCGCTTATAGCCGCCCGATAAGAGTCTTGCCTTCTTGTCCTTGAACTCGTCTAAATTGAAGGCCTTGATCGTCTTTTCTACAGCAGAAGCTGTCTTGTCCTTTGGAAGGTAGATATCTGCCATGAACTCAAGGTTCTCTTTAACGGTCAGGTTCTCTGCTACGGAAGTATCCTGAGGTGAGACACCGACGAGTCTTTTAACTTTCTCGGAATCTTTTATGACATCACAGCCCATGATCTCTGCTTTGCCTTCCGTGGGCTTGGTCAGGCAAGTGAGCATCTTGACTGTCGTGGTCTTGCCGGCGCCGTTGACTCCGAGCAGAGCTATCAACTCGCCCTCATTGACTGTCAGCGACAATCCGTCTACTGCTGTCTTGTCCTTATAGCTCTTGATAAGCTTTTCTGTCTTGATCGCATATCCCATATTCCTGTCTCCTTTTCTTGTTGCTAGCGTGATAATAGCAAAGAAAAGAACGCCGTTAAATAAAAAACAGATGAGCGGTAGTTTCTGATATATGAACGGTATGGGAGATTTCAACCCTCCCTATTGGTATAAAAATAATTGTCCTATTAGTATTGATAGTCAGTTCAAATTTGAGATCAATTCCGTTATCATAATGGCAGATAAAGACATAAAGGAGTGACTGACATGGAACTCAAACTGGCTGAAAACATCAAGAGAATGAGGAAGGAGCGGGCTCTCACCCAGGAGGCGTTGGCTAATGCTCTGGGAGTTACCGTGGGAGCCGTATATAAGTGGGAAGCTGATCTCACGTCACCTGAACTCGGAATGCTCGTAAGGATCGCGGATCTCTTTGATACATCAGTGGATACTCTTCTTGGATATGAGATGGCCGATAAGCGCAAGGGATCGATCACGGATCAGATATACGGGCTCCTTGCAAAGAAGGACCATTCGGCACTGGAAGAAGCAGAGAAAGCGCTGATCAGGTATCCCAACGACTATCATGTGATCGTGGCAGCGGCTAATACTTTCTCTGCGTTCGGTATGGAAGAGAAGAACAATGACATGATGAAAAGGGCGATCGTGCTTTTCGAGAAGGCTTTATGCATCGTGCCGTTTGATGTTGATCCCAGGTACGGGAAACTGTCGATAACAGGAAATATTGCGGTTCTCTATTTTCTTATCGATGAGAAAGAAAAGGCTCTTTCCATGATGGTCGAGAACAATGAGGCGGGGGTCTTCAGTTCAAAGATCGCCTGGCTTACCTCCATGAAGGGCGATACCGGGGAGGATTGTTACAGGCAGTTAAGCTCGAGCTTCTCGATACTGAATTTCGAATTGATCAATGTGGCAATGGGACTGCTTTACTACTATAAGAACAAAGGCGATCTTAATGGTGTCAAAACGATCAGCAGATGGTGCATAGAGTATTCGGAAAATATAAGGAAGACCAAGGACCCCTGCTTCTTCGATAAGATCATTTGCGCATGCCTGACTGCAGAAAGCTACGCATACTTTAAGAGCGGGGATAAGGATAAAGCAAAAGAACTCCTAAGTCAGGCGCATGAACGCGCAAAGTTATTCGACTCTTCGGAAGAGAAGATGAAAGACATCATCAGGCTCTTTGACTGTCAGCAGGAAGCAGGCCTGTTCAGCATCCTGGGAGGTACGGGAAAAGAAACAGTCGAGTCAACGGTAGAAATGGTAAGCGACAAAAAATTCACCACGCTTTGGAATAGCATAAGAAAGTAGGGACTTCATATGACAAATAAAAACTTGTATGTGGAACTGAAGAGTCAGTTCCATAGGGACAACCACGTCTTTTTTATCCTCTCAGTAATAGGAGCGCTCCTGTCAGGATTCCTTGGAATGGGTGTATCCTGGCTAACGGGAGAACTCATCGATACAGCATCCGGGAACGGCAGGTGGAGCATCGGACAGCTCCTGGTAATAAGCGCGATCATCGCGGCATTCTTCCTCTTCGCATCCTATCTTACTTACTACGCGAAGCCCAGATACATCAGGAAGGCGATGCAGAACTATAAGGAAAAGCTCTTCTCAAAACTTACGGAAAAGAACATCATGTCTTTCCGTTCCGAGAGCACGTCGACTTACCTTTCCGCGCTTACGAACGACTGCACTTCGATCGAGACGAATCTTCTGGATAAAGAGTTCTGGTTCATCTTCAGGATGACTTCGTTTATGGCATCGCTTGCCCTTATGATCTTCTATTCGCCGATCCTTACTCTGGTTGCGATCGGCGTGACATTCCTGCCCCTTACTGTATCGCTGATGTCAGGAAAGAAACTGAGCAAACAAGAGGTTGCCGTATCCGACATGAATAAGTCCTTTACCGCGACAGTTACCGACTGCCTCAACGGCTTCTCGGTCGTGAAGGCTTTCCGTGCCGAAGAGCCAGTATCAGGACTTTTCTCCAAGGAAAATACCAGGCTCGAAAATACGAAATACAAACGCAGCAAACTTCAGATCTTCATAAACACTCTGGGGCAGTTATCCGGCATGACAGCCCAGGTCACGGTCTTCTTTGTCGGCGCATATATGGCGGTCAGCGGAACCGGCATAACGGCAGGCACGGTCATAATGTTCGTAAACCTGATGAACTTTGTTGTAGCACCTGTTGCAGAACTCCCCGGGCTCCTTTCTGCGCGCAAGGCATCGAGAGCGCTTATAGATAAGATCGCAAAGTCTCTTACGGAAAGCTCATTTAAGGGCGGAACATCCAAACTTCAGGCGCTCGAAAAAGGAATCTCTATCAAGGACGTATCCTTCGCCTACGAAGAAGGAAAAGAAGTCCTTCACGATATATCGGTTGATTTCGAAGCAGGGAGATCCTATGCGATAGTCGGCGCTTCGGGAAGCGGCAAATCAACGCTCTTGAATCTCATAATGTCCGGCGCCTGCGGAGCAGAATACAGCGGCAGTATATTGTGGGACAACGAGGATCTTAAGGATTCATCTTCGGATTCGTTCTTCGACCAGGTGTCATCTATTGACCAGAATGTGTTCGTCTTCAATTCATCGATCAAGGACAACATCACGATGTTCCGTGATTTCCCCGAAGAGGAAGTCGAAGAAGCGATCAGAAGATCGAACCTTAATGAACTCGTCGAAGATAAGGGCGAAGGCTATCTTTGCGGCGAGAGCGGCAAGGCGCTGTCAGGCGGTGAGAAGCAGAGGATCTCCATAGCAAGGAGCCTTCTCAAGAGATCGTCTGTCCTTGTTGCAGATGAGATCACAGCTGCACTGGATCCTAAGACCGCCTACAAGGTATCTTCAGACATCCTGGATCTTACCGGTCTTACCAGGATCGTTGTCACACATTCTCTCGAAGAACGTCTCATGAGAAGGTATGATAAGATCCTTGTCATGAAAGACGGCAGGATAGAAGAAGAGGGCACTTTCGATGAACTGATGGCCATGAAGAAATACTTCCACGCTTTGTTTATGGTTAAGGTGTGAGACCTGTTCCTCTGAATAAATGTGGTATTTATTCCTGACTGCTTGGTATAATGAATCAGGGTTTATTCGGAGGAAGGATAATGACATTTCAATGCAGGAACTGTGCGAGACGGCTGATCTTTGATCCGGCAAGGCAGATGCTTGTCTGTGACCATTGCGGAAGTAGATTCAAGCCTGAGGAATTTGATAATCCTGATAAGATCTCGCTAATGGATAAAAAAGCACTGTCCATAAATGAAGTCTACGGAACTGATTCCAAGGAGTTCATGGATTGCTATATCTATTCATGCGGGAGCTGCGGCGGAGAGATCATTATCAACGGAACCGAGGCGTCGACATCGTGTATTTACTGCGGCAATCCGAATGTGGTTTTCAGCAGGATCTCAAAGCAGAGGCAGCCTGATCTTATCATGCCTTTCCGCATTACTAAGGAGAACGCAATATCACTTGCAAGAGAGAAGATCCGCAAGGGAGCATTCGTGCCAAGTGCGATCAAGAACTTCAAAGTTGACTGCTGCAGGGGGATCTACATTCCTTACTGGCTCGTTAGCGGCAGATATTATGACACCACGGTCGTTATGGGAGATGTAAGGCAAGGCTTACGTAAAGTTACAAAGTTTTTCGGCCGCTCAGGACAAATGGAATTCAAGGATCTTCCGGTAGATGCGTGCACGGTGTTATCTGATGACAGCAGTTCGAAATTAGAGCCTTTCGATATGTCACATCTTGTGCCTTTCGATGAGGATTATCTCGCAGGATTCTATTCGAACGTTTCGGACGTCACATATAAGGACGTCAGAAAAGTGGCTGAGGAACATGAGAAAGAATTCTCCCTGATCTTCAACAAAGAAGTTGAAGAAACTGTCAATGCAAAAAATAAACATACCGTCAACAATTATCCTTCTCTTGATGTCGATGGCGATCTGAAATACGTGATGCTCCCGGCTTGGTTCATCACTTTCAATCACAAGGGAAAGCATCACACTATCCTTGTTAACGGTGACACCGGCAAGGTTGTATGCGCGCTCCCATGGAAAAAGACACTGTTCTATTCCATTCTTACTGCGATCGCGCTTGTGATCGCTATAGCGTCATTCCCTCTCTTCAAACTGATGTTGGCGGAAATATACGCGAGCGTGGACAATGATGCTTTCGAGGGCGGAGTAAAACTGATATTCATCATAGTTGGCATCATCATTGCGCTCTTTTCGACCGGCATTCACAGGGTCAGGAAAGTCCTGAATAATGTAAGACTTACTCAGGATAAGGCAATGTTCGATTTCACGAAGAAAAGGCAGGGGTGAGCTTATGATAAATATCCTTGCAGGACTTCTGGCTTTAGGATTAGGATTCGGCATCGCATGCCGGATCTGCGGATACATGCTCGACAGATCCAATAACATCGGCGACAGCCGCGGTGACGCCCGGGATTACAAGTCGAAGATAACACTTACTTCCGTATCCGATAACATGGACAGGCCCGCGAGCTTGATATATTACGATGAGACTATAGTGAAGAGCCGCGTTCCCAATGCTCCAGCCGATCAGGTTCAGGTTAAAAGGATGACAGAAGAAGAGCGCCAAAAGTCTATGGTCCCCAGAGGCGCATTTGTCTCGAAAAATACGATAGGTGATTCACCCGGCGCAAACCAGATCCCGGATTGGGAGAAGAGATTAGAGAGTTGACTTAATACAGGCAAATAAAAAAGGGGCACTGCTGTGCCCCTTTGATTATGTGTCAGATCTTTATTTCTGTCTGTTGAAATTGATGAGGCATCCGTCAAGGATGATCTGGCGCTCACGGTCTGTGAGGTCGCCGAGAGTCAGGGTGAATTCCTTTGTCTCGTTGCCCTTGATAGCGACAGCCTTGATAGTATCAGCCTTTGTCTCAACTGCAGTCCTGATCCCGGGGAAAAGAATGTAGTCGAGGTTGGTGAAGGGGAGGTCTCCCTTTTCGATGATGAAAGGAAGCATACCCCAGTTGATGAGGTTGGATCTGTATCTCTTTGTAGCGTACTCGTTTGCGATGTTGGCCCATCCGCCGAGTACCTTCTGACAGGAAGCAGCCTGCTCTCTTGCAGAACCGTCACCGGGCTTAACTGCGAAGATAAGGGAACCGAATCCGATCGCCTTCACATCACCGGGCTCGAAAGATACGATGTTCTTTACAACCTGCATTACATCGTGGAGACCCTCAACAGCTTCACAAGGCTTCTGCCCTGCAACGAGTGCTGTCTCAGCCTTCTGGATGTTCTTGGCGCGGCCGACATAATCAGGATCCTTACGTGAGAGCGTGAACTCTGCAAGGCCAAGAGGGTTGGATCTGTAAGAAGATGTCTCTCCTGAAGGAATGAGTTCGTCTGTTGTCGTGACAGGATCGTGGATCTCGGATACGACCTGGAGTACGAGGTTCTCAGGAAGTGCTTCCATCTTCGGCCAGTCCTTGATGTTGGGTCCGAACTGGATCTCTGTGTTGGGATCAGCAATGTTCTTTGAGTCGAAGACCCTGTTGGCATAGATCTTTGAATCGAATGTGTAAGCGTAGTTATTAAGCTCGCCCGTGAACTCCGTAGCAGGTGTAAGAACACCCTTGTTTGCAGCTGTTGCAGCGATGGATCTTGCGTCCATGAGTGCAACGGAAGAGATCTGTCCGTTCTGAACCTTGGAGCCTTCTCTGTTGGGGAAGTTTCTGGTGGAGTGACGGATGGAGAAGGCGTTGTTGGCAGGTGTATCGCCTGCACCGAAGCAAGGTCCGCAGAATGCTGTCTTAAGGATAGCGCCTGTCTCAAGAAGTGTTGCGGCAACGCCGTTTCTTACGAGTTCCATGTAAACAGGTGTGGATGCAGGATAGATGGACATTGTGAACTTGTCGCTGCCGATGTACTTACCCTTCATGATGTCAGCTGCAGCACAGATATTCTCGAATCCGCCGCCTGCGCATCCTGCGATGATACCCTGATCTACCATGAGTTTGCCGTCTACGATCTTATTCTTAAGTGAATACTCGATCTTGTCGCCGAAGGACACCTTAGCTCTCTCTTCTGTCTCAGCGATCATCTGCTCGAGATTTGCATTTACATACTCGATCTCGTAAGCGATCGAAGGA
>JAGAAI010000064.1 GCA_017615325.1 Clostridiales bacterium
CTATTTGCTTCTGGATCCCGCTACAGGCGAGGTTACCGAGCTCAAGGATCTCGGCGCGAACGAAGAGCTTTACATGGTCGAGTTCTGCAATGACAAAGTCATCTCCCGCGATTATACCGGTTTCTCGAGAATGGACACGTCAACAGGCAAGATGGTTCCTTTCTGTGAATACAGCAACATTGATGCTTCCATGTACAATGTAGCAGAATCCGAGATGGTCTATCTCTCTGACGACAACAGCGAGATGATACTTGGTCTTAATACTTATGAATCTTACGGAGGCCTCGGCGGACACTCGGGCTACAAGTTCCTGCATCTGAAAAAAGCTGATAAGAATCCTAATGCAGGCAAGACTGTACTTATCTTATCATCAACCGAAAATGCATATCCCGACGAAGCAGACATCAATGCAGTTACGGTCTTCAACAGACAAAGCGGTTCTTACTTTTTAAAGTATGTATTCCCCTACGATGCCAACGGCAATTTCATGGAAGTTAATGCCGACCTGATAATATCTGACAAGCTCAACAATAATCCTGCTGATGCTAACAAGTACGTAGATCTTACACCTTATATCGATATCAACAATGACATGTATTTCTCCAATGCGGTCAATGCTGCCAGAAACGGAGATTCTCTTTATCACATGCCTCTTGATATCTCCGCATCGGGTATCATCACGGCTTCATCCAATGTTCCTCAAGGTCAGACCGGATTCACTTTTGATTCTTACGAGAAGTTTGTTGACGATGTCTGTAACGGTGTCGACCCCATGAGCAAGACTCCGGGCTTCATGATGGGCAAATCAGAATACTTCACCATACTCTTCATGAACATGAGCGAGAAGTTCATATCTGACGGCAAAGCAGATATCGACAATGAGGATTTCAGAAACCTTATGCTTTTCGTGGACAAGAACGGAAGCGACGAATCGATGTCAGAGCTTGATGCCGTAATAGCCAGCATAAACGAGCACAACGAAGCCGTTCAGGAGATCGAAGATATGATCAACGGCAAGACAGCATCACTTGACGGCAAACTCGGTGCCGTCTACGGCAATTTCTATTCGTTCGAAGACTACATAGTCTGCTATTCCGATTATGGCGACGGTCTTGGAATTTACGGACTTCCTTCTTTCGATGCCAGGGGACCGATGACGAAGTCAACTGAATTTATCAGCATCTCATCCAGGACTAAATACATAGAGCCTTGTGCCGGCTACATAAAGCTCCTCTTGTCCTATGACATACAGTGCACCAAGGATTATAATCCGATCAACCGTGAAGCTCTGCGCAGCGTGGCAGAACAGAAGCTTGAGGCATATAATCAGGCGCTTGACCGCATAATCGAGTCCAATCCGGCTGCAGGCCGCAAGGTCCCTTCTGAAGCAATAGATAAGTATATTGATCTTCTGTCTTCTTCATACGGCGGCATAAACATCGGTGATGAGATAGAGGAGATCCTCCGCGAAGAATCCTCTTCGTACTTCAACGGAATGAAATCAATGGATGATGTTATTCCGGTAATGCAGAACCGCATTCAGACAGTTCTTAACGAGAATAAATAAACTTACTTTCCTTCAGGATAAAGAACGGGGAGCGTAGGCAGCTCTGTAGGCATCGTCTGCTCCCTGATCTCTATAACAGGAGTAATACTGCCGTCAGGGCTGAGCCTTACCGGGGTGCCTTCATTAGCGCGGACTGCAGAAACAAAGTCTTTTATCGATTCGATCTTCTTCTCGAAAAGCATTCCGCCCATATCGTTGTCGTTGTAAAAATGGATATCGGATCCCGCTGTCATAGGCAGACCCAGAGGCAATGCAAACTCATAGCCTAACGCATTCATGTTGGGCTTGTTTGCAGCGTTATAGATCTCAACACCGTCGATCGCACTTGCAGGAGGGAGCTTGATATCAGACAGATAATCCCTTTCTCTGTAAGGATGAGCCTGTATCATTATGCCGCCGGCTTTATTGACAGCTTCGTGGAGTTCCACTCTGGTCATGTCCATCATGCATTCATTATCAAGGAGCCACTTTTTATCTACGCCATAGAGGAGATATTCATCCTTGAAGAAATTGACTTCGATACCAAACATTACTGTGAAGTCCTTGCCTTCAGCAGCCTTAAGAGCTCTCTCATAACCGGAGCAATACATCTCTACCCTTTCCTTCCACGGAAGGTCAGCAGGAACGCATGTATTGCCGTTAAAGAAATGGTCTGTAACGATAAGGCCGCTAAAGCCCTTCTCCATCATGTAGGGAATATAATCTTCGCCGTTAACTTTGCCGCAGGCACTGGCCTGACATGTATGAAGATGTGTCTCGTATAAAAAGCCCATTAACAAAAACCCTTGATTATTATTTTCGCGACAATGCTAACACTCGCGAAAGGTCAAATCAAGGGAATGTGTGATTTATTAAACTATTGACGTGATTGTGATAAGAAAACTTATCACTTATAGTCGTCGACGTCGAACTTCCTGTCCTTAAAGTAGAAATCTCTGTCAGCTTCAGTGATCTCTCTTACAGGGCGGCAGGGATTGCCGTAAGCAAGCATGTTATCGGGAATATCCTTCGTAACTACGCTGCCTCCGCCGATAACGACATTATTGCCGATCGTAACTCCCGGACAGACAAGCACGTTGCCGCCGATCCAAACGTTGTCGCCGATCGTGATATCGATGCCGTATTCATATCCTGAATTGCGTGACTCCGGATGCAGAGGATGGCCCGCCGTGCAGATCTGAACGTTTGGGCCGCACATAAACTCGTCGCCGATCTTGACCTTGCCTACGTCAAGCACTATGAAGTTATAGTTCGCGAAAAAGTCCTTGCCTATCTCGATGTTATAGCCGTAATCGCAGTGGAAGGGTGATTCGATGCACATCCATCCGTCAGGTGTCTTACC
>JAGAAI010000065.1 GCA_017615325.1 Clostridiales bacterium
GGGCCAGCCTCCGGGCTGGCCCTTTTCGATGCCCTGAAAAAAATTATAAATTTGGGGGTTTACAAACTATTAACACTTGTGTATTATTGATAGGTTTGCCAAAAACAGAACAGTAAATGGTACACCAAAAATACAATTACGGAGGGTACAGTATGGGTACTAAAATCAGGAAGAAGCTGATCGCAAGTGTCATTGCAGTCCTGACAGTTCTGAACTTCATGTTGATACCGGTATCGGCTGCCGAAGGCGATGTTACCGTAACAACTCTGAATGAACTGCAGACAGCAATCAACAATGCGAGTCAAGCTACAACCATTGTGCTGGGAGCAGATATCACTCTTGGCAACAATGCACTCTCTATTGGTAACGGGAAGGAAATCACGATTGATCTTGACGGACATAAGATCACGCGAGCATCCCAGAATACCAATAGCAATTATTTGATCAACGTTGGCGTTGGAAACTATCAGAGCGGCACGGCAAAACTCACGCTTAAAGACAGCGGTGAGACAGGTGCCATCAGCGGTGCTAACGGAGCTCCTGCTATTCATGTCGGAAAGAATGGTACATTCGTAATGGAATCCGGTTCTATTACCGGAAACAAGGCCTCGGCTTCAACGAATCAGAATGCCAGCAACAACAAGGGTGGTGCGGTATTTGTTAATTCTTCCGGTACGTTTGTTATGAAGGGCGGAACGATCTCCAAAAACAGTGCCGGCTTTGGCGGCGGTGTAGCTGTTGCTGATAATGGTAACTTTGATCTGATCAATGGTGTGATCAGCGAGAATACTACATATAATGTCGGCGGTGGTATCTGGCTTGAGGATTCCGGAGCTGTTTGTACCATCTATGGTGGTTCTATCATCAATAACGTTGCTCATAACGATTCGAATGCTCAGACATATACCAGCGACCGTGGCGCAGGCATCTATTTCGGTCACTATGCAACTCTTAACTTCGGTAAGGAAAACTCCGGTATCGATATGAGCACGATCATTATCTCCGGCAACTACGACAGTTTCCCTAATGGTGAAGAGAGAGAAGATAACCTTTATATCAGCTTGATGTATTCTGGTCAGCAGCAGCGCCATTACCTTCACATCTATCAGGGCTTTACAGCTGACAGTTCAATAGGACTTTGTGTCAGCTTTGCAAACTCCAATGAAGATGTTAAGGCTACTATAGGTTACTTAAAGTATAATGAAGATCTTGATCCGAATGAAGTCTTCTTCCTTGATCAGGGAGAGCGTGCTCTTGCTCTTGAAGCGGACGGAGAGATCCACTGCGTTAAGCATTCTCATGACTTGAAATATACAGTTGATAAAAATGTTCTTCACGCATACTGCGATAAGGACATCACGACAGGTAAGAAGTGTACTCTGCAGGCTGACCTTACACTGAACGCAAGTGATGCTGATTACACCGGTGATCCCGTTGCAGCTTCTCTTACCGGAATCGAAAAGTTCAAGCGCGTTACAGGTTATGAAGCTAACGAAGCTGACATCAAGTACTACAAGGCAGACGATGAGGACAATGCTCTTGCTTCTGCGCCTTCCGAGGTTGGCAGTTATATAGCAAAATACACAGCTACAATTGATGCAGTTGATTATACTATCGTACAGCCTTTCGCTATCGGATGTGTTGACCATGCCATGGTTTGCGACAGGTTCGAATGGACCGGCAACGACACGGACGGATACACAGCAGCTAAAGCATTCTTTAAGTGCACCAGTTGTAGTGACGAGCAGGAAGTACCTGCAGAAGTAACATTTGAGACTACTGAAGCTACCTGCACGACAGACGGCAAGATCGTATACACTGCAACGGTAGCAGAAGAAAAGAGTCCCAGCGGAAAGCTCGAGTCTGACACTAAGGAAGTTACGATCGACCATAAGGGTCATGACTACGGTTTCACAGGCTTCACATGGACAGCAAAGGCTGATGGTGAAGGATATGATGTAGTTGCAAACTACGAGTGCGGCAACTGCGGCGACAAGAAGACAGTTACTGCAACAGTAACATCTGAGACAACAGCAGCTACATGCGAAACTGATGGCCAGATCGATTACAAGGCAGTTGTATCTGCAGAAGACAGCCTCGATAAGTCAGCACATGAAGATACAAAGACTGATGTTATCGAAGCATTGGGTCACGATTGGGCATTCAAAGGCTTCACATGGACAGCAAAGGCTGAGGGCGAAGGTTACGATGTAGTTGCAAACTATAAGTGCGACAGATGTAAGCTCGAAGATACTGTTAAAGCAACAGTAACATCCAAGGCTACGAATGCTACATGCACTGAAGCAGGTGAGACTGTTTACACTGCAACAGTTACGGCTGAGAACAGCCTCGACAAGGCAGCTCACGATGCCACACAGAAAGATGAAATCCCTGCAACAGGTCATGACTGGAAGTTCGTTGACTTCTCATGGGAAGAAGACAAGGACAACGGCGGATTTAAGGCAGTTGCAAACTATGTCTGCAAGAACGACAATTCACACGAGACAACAGTTGCTGCAACAGTAACAAGCGAGAAGACGGATCCTACATGTGAGGATGGCGGCAAGATCGTTTACACTGCAGTCGTTACTGCAGCAGACAGCCTTGATAAGGCAGATCACGACGATAAACTGACAGTTGACATCGATCCTAACGGTCACGTTTGGGAATTCGTTGACTTCACATGGACAGAAGCTAAGGACGGCTTCACGGCAAAAGCTAACTACGTATGCAAGACAGACGATACACATAAGAAGTCTGTTGACGCAAAGGTAGAGAGCAAGACAACTGATGCTACCTGCGAGAAGGACGGCGAGACTGTTTACACAGCAACAGTTTCTGCAGAAGACAGCCTCGACAAGGCAGCTCAGAGCGATACAAAGACAGTTGTTATCCCTGCTACAGGACACGACTGGGACAAGACCACATACACATGGTCTGCTGACAACAGCACAGTAACAGCTAAGAGAGTCTGCAAGAACGACAAGACTCATGTAGAAGAAGAGACAGTTAAGACAACATCCAAGATCACAAAGAATCCTTCCGTAGGTGCTACCGGCGTAAGAACGTTCACATCCGCTGAGTTCAAGAATCCTGCATTCAAGGTTCAGACAAAGAACATCGATCTTGCAAAGCTTACTCCTACTCCTACAACACCTGCAGACGATCCTTCCGTAAAGCTCAAGATCAACAAGTCAAATCTTACACTCGTTTGCGGTAAGACAGATACTCTTAAGGCATCTCTGGTCGGCGCAAAGGCTGCCATCACATGGAAGTCTTCCAACCCCAAGATCGCAACTGTTGATGCTAACGGTAAGATCACAGCCAAGATGGCAGGTTCCGTAACTATCACTGCTTCTGCAGTAGGCAAGAAGACAACATGTACTGTTCAGGTCCTCTTCAAGGATGTTACGAACAGCAAGGACTTCTGGTACACACCCACATACTACATGACAGATAAGAACGTAGTTAAGGGTTACGACAACCAGACAATGTTCAAGCCAGCCAATATCTGTACAAGAGCTCAGATGGTTACATTCATCTGGAGACTCGTAGGTCAGCCCGCTCCTAAGACGACTACAATGAAGTTTAAGGACGTTAAGAAGGGCGATTACTTCTACCAGGCATGCCTCTGGGGTAACGAGAACCACATCGTTGAAGGATACAAGGACGGCACATTCGGTCCTAAGATCAACTGTGCAAGACGCCATGCAGTTACATTCCTCTGGAGACTCGCTGGCAAGCCCGATCCTAAGACAACGAAGAACAAGTTCTCCGATCTTAAGAAGGACGATTACTTCTACAAGGCAACTCTCTGGGCTTCCGAGATGAAGATCCTCGAAGGCTACAACGATGGCACATTCCGTCCTAACGGTGACTGCCTCAGAAGACAGATGGTTACATTCTTGTACAAGTACGACAAGTTCATCAAAAAAGGGTAATACCCATAAGTACCTATCCCTTGAATAAGCAGCCGTCCCTCGGGGCGGCTGCGTCTTTTTGTGTTATAGGCCTGAGATGAGATCAGTGCACCAGGTAGTTCACGGCGCTAAAGTACGTTGAGAAAAGATCCTTGGCATTATCTGATCCTATCCTGTCTGATACAGCCTGAAGGAACAGTTTGGTACTAACTTCCTTGCCACTGTTGCTTTTATACCAGTCGCGCATGAGTTCCCGGAAATCATCCTCGCCCATGAGTTCCCGGAGATCGTAGAGGAAGCTTGCTCCGCCGGAATATACGCAATATGTATATTTATACTCGGCAGGAGTCTGAAGACCTGCGGTCTTATCGTTAACGTAGTCGTCGTAGCTCAGGTCGATCTTTATCCCTCCGCATAAGGCGTGCCAGGTATCGCACCAGATCTTGCCCTGGTTTTGGGTTATTTCATCGTCATCGCCGGTCTGCACTCTGTAGAGGTATTCGGCGAAGGTAGCAAAACCCTCGTCGAGCCAGGCTTCGTTATACTGATCGTTGCCGACTGCAGAATAGAACCACTCATGGCCGATCTCATGAACAAGGGATTCGGTCAGATGGTGAAGATTATGTCCCGCCTCCTCATCCTCACCCTCTGAAGGCTTTATGTAGTCATCGTTGATCCTGATGAACCCCGGAGATTCCATTCCCCCGTAAGCAAATGAGCACATGACGACATCAAGATCGTCGTATGGATAGTCTCCGAAATAGTCGCTCATGACCTTTACCGCATTGACGGAAAGAGGGAGCATCGTGTCTTCGGCAGCTTCCTTTGCATAATCCTGAGTATCGTAATACCAGACTTTTACGGCGACTCCGTTTGCTGCGCCTTCCAGATAGTTTAAGTTCCTGCCGGCAAGGAGAGAGAAATCGCGCATGTTCGAGGCTATGAAGTCGTATGAGCCGTCGCCGTTTTTGAAGTCAGCACCTGTCGCACATACCTCATAGTCAGCGGGAACTTCCACATGGACTTTGTAATCTGCGCATTTCGTGTAGAAACACTCACCGAAAGCGAAATACTCGCCTTTAGCCCAGCCCCCGTTCTCATAGACGGGAATGGCAGGGAGGAAGGGACCGAGACAGATCGCGAGGTCATCGATATTCTTACCGTCAACCAGGGAATAGGACTGCCTTGCAGAGCCCTCCGGGACTTTCAGCGTGAACTTTACTTTGATCGTCCCCTGTTTGCCTGGCTTTACTGCCTTGTCGAGGCTGGCAGTCACGATGGAAGGGTCTTCTGCTTCCTTAAACTTAAGCACCTTACCGCCCTGACTGATCTCTGTTATCGCCGTATGGTATTCTTCCATCCTTGATCCGAACTCTTCCCTGAGGTTAGAGGGGTTATAGTCCCGAAGACAGATGGTCTTCCAGCTGTCTTCGCTGTAGTTTTGGAAGGTGATCTCCTCTTCGCCTTCGATTTCGAGCAGGTCTCCCGCTTTATCGATCGTGCCTATCCTGAGATTTACGTTGTACTGGGTACGCCCTGTCGAGTCTATGTCACCGAATTGCGGGTCTATGGTGGTCTGCTTTGTTGTTTCTTCAGCCGAGGTCTCATTAGGCTCCGAAGAAGTTGTCTGTTCAGCCGTTGTGGTCTCTTGAGTCTCAGCCGTTGTCACGCTCTCTTGCGGCTTTGAAGTGGGGTCAGAGGCCGTATTGCAGGCGGATAAGATGCCGGATGATATCATGAGTGCAGCCAAAGTGGCCGCAAATGCTCTTTTGTGCATAGTTTCTCCCCCTTTTCCTATGTGTTTTTACACATATTATGGTAGCCGAAATATATAGAATATGAAAGCCAAATATGTTATTATCGTGGCGATGACTGAAGGATGGAGTAATTTATGAGTATTTTTGACGTAATATCGCTCTTGGGCGGTCTTGCAATGTTCCTTTACGGCATGCGCCTGATGGGCGATGCGCTTAAAGAGAATTCATCCGGCGCCTTGAAATCCGCCATGGAGAAGGCGACGAGCAATCCGATACTGGCTTTCGTTCTGGGCTTGCTTGTAACAGCCCTTATCCAGTCTTCTACAGCTACGATCGTTATCACTTCAGGTCTTGTTGCGGCGGGCGTCATGACATTGCGCCAGTCCCTGGGCGTTATCGTCGGTGCCAATGTCGGTACGACGGTCACGGGCCAGATCATAAGACTTTTGGACCTTAACAACAACTCGGGCGTATCCGAGTGGCTCCGCATATTCCAGCCTTCAACATTGGCACCTATCGCTCTTGTCATCGGTATCGTTATCCTAATGATAGCATCCAAGAACCATGTAAGATCCATAGGTAATATCGCAATGGGATTCGGTATCTTATTCTCCGGACTCCTTGCTATGACCGCTGCGGTCAATGCTCTCAAAGAATCAGACTTTACCACCCAGCTCTTTTCCAATCTGGGTGACAACCCCTTCATGGGATATGTCGTAGGTGCCGCAATAGCCTTCGTGCTCCAGAGTTCTTCTGCTGCCATCGGTATCCTGCAGGCTTTCTCTGCAACGGGACTTATGTCCTTCCATTCTATCTATGCGATCATCGTAGGCATCTATCTTGGTGACTGCGTCACGACCGCCATCGTCTGCTCGATCGGCGCCAAGGCCGAGCAGAAGCGAGTTGGTATGGTCAACATACTCTTTAACCTTGGCAAGTCCATCCTTGTCCTGGTCGTAGTCAACGTCATTCACAGCATGGGCCTTCTGGACGGCCTCTGGGACAAGGTTGCAAACTCAGGCCTTATCGCCAACACCAACACGGTGTTTAACCTTGCCTGCGCCGTACTGCTCTTCCCGCTGCTGCCTGTTTTCGAGAAACTGGGCAAGCTCATCGTTCGCGATGACAAGCAGAAGCCTCACAAGTATCAGGATATCCTGGACGGATTGAGCCCCGTGTTCTTCTCGACACCTGCCCTGTCACTGCGCAGTATCAATACCCTTCTTGCCAAGATGTTCGAACTTTCGAGGATCAACATCGAAAAGTCGTTTAAACTGATACTGGATTACGACGAGGACATCAAGGCCGAGATCCTGGAGGAAGAAGACTCCATAGACGGCATGACCGACCGCGTCAGCCGCTATATGGTCGAATTGCAGCCGCACCTGCAGAGCGAAGAGCACGTCAGCATCCTGAACCAGTACTATAAGCTGTCTTCAGAGTTTGAGCGATTAGGTGACTGCGCAGTCAACATGGCCGACATAGGCGAGACGATGCGTGACAATTCGACCAAGTTCTCAGCCGCCGCAAGGCATGAGATGAGCATCCTTCAGACGCTGATCTATCAGATAATCGATAAGTCCAATATGGCATTCACCCGCAACGACCAGGGATCGGCAACAGAGATCGAGCCTCTGGTCCGTGTTGCCAACGAGCTTATCGCCCAGATGAGGAACAATCACTTCGCCAGGATGAGTGCCGGCGAGTGCAGCTATATGGCAGATGCCGCTTTCTCCAACGTTATGATGGAGTGCAAGAGGATCTGCTCCGTTTGCTCCAATATAGGTGTCGCTACCATCATCAGGTTCCGCCCCGAGCTTACTGACCACGAGCACCTTTACTACGAGGGTCTGCAGAAGAGCGGCAATGCCGAGTTCAATGCGACTTTCGAGAAGGCTTACGACTTATACCTTGGCCAGCTCCTGGTAGGCGCGGATATCTACGATGCAACAGGGGAGAAGAAGGGAGCTCCAATACCTGCGCCCGCTTCCGACAGCGCTATCGAGGGCCAGATATCACTCGAGTCTCTCGGCTCGGATAAGAAGGATTCCTGATCTGATATTCTCTCTGCCCTTGGAAGACCCGGGAGTCACGACTTACGTTCACCGGATCGCAGATCAGTGGAAGAAACCCGTGACACCCCCACCTATTTGGGCCGGGAGTCACGACTTGCGTTCACCGGATCGCAGATCAGTGGAAGAAACCCGTGACACCCCGCCAGCCAGCAGCATGAGCAAAATAAAAGAGTGCCCCGTGAGGCACTCTTTTCGCTTATAAGTATTTACTTAAGTCCCGCTTGCAAGCCTTGCTTTGATAAAGAGGCCTGAGTCTGAGATGAAGTCATCGGGCCAGTGGCCGTCCTTCTTCTCCTCGGGAGTGAAGAGCTCGGTATAGGGCGATAAGGCATCGCTCTTCTTCATGCCGTCACCGCCGATGGAACTATAGATCCAGCTGATGTTCTTGCCGTCGAGGTAATCAAGCCAGCCGGAGGCTTCGGTGAGGAACAGATCGCTCTCATCGGTCCCGTCGGTCGTGCTCCACTCGCTTGCTATAATGCAGATGCCGTCTTCTATTGCCTTGTCACACTTATCGCGCAGCTCCTGGCCGTCGGCGCCTGCATTGAAGTGGACTGCATAGCAGATGTTGTCGCCCTTTACGGGGGATTCTGATACGAGATCTATGTCCTTGCAGCCGTTGGGCGTTCCGCAGATTATCAGGTTATCGGGATCGTTCTCGCGGATCGCTGCCGTAACTGCCTTGGCGTACTTCCTTATACGGGTCCAGTCAACATCCTTGGATTCGTCATCGAAATGCTTGCCTGAGGGCTCATTGCAGATCTCGTAGATGATGTTTTCCTTGTCGCCGTAGATCGCCGAGATGCGGGAGAAGAAGTCGACTGCGAAGTCCTTATACTGCATCGGGTCGCCGCACTCCTTGATGTGCCAGTCGATAACTACGTAGAGGCCCTGTTCTATCAGGGCATCCGTCATCTGGCAGATCGAGTTGAAGAATCCTTCTTCTTTCTTGGCGTATTCGGGGTCGTCGTTGACATCGCCCGGGAATGAGAGCCTTACAACATCACAGCCCCAGTCGTAGCCTAAGGTGGAGATGACATCGTCCGTGAAGAAATCCTGACATTCTATGATGTTGCAGGAACTTATGCCGCGGAGCTGGACCTGCTCGCCTTCCTTGTTGAGGATACTGCCATCCCCGATCTTAAGCTGCCCGTTGACGTCGACGGGGCGCTCGGATCTTATAGCTGTGCTCTTGGGGCCTATTGTTGTCTCTTCCGAAGTCTCAGTTGTCTCCTCGGTGGGTTCCTCGGAGGTCTCGACTGTCTCTTCGGTTGTTTCTGACGTGGAGGGCAGGGTCTCGGGCCCTAAGTCCTCAGAGCAGCCTGCGGCAGCACCCAGCATGAGAGCCGTGATCAGGGCTGCTGATGTTATTTCTCTTATGTGTTTATTCATAGTTTTACTCCTTATGGCGCCTTGGCGCTTCCAACTAATGATAACACATATGGTTTTGCGGACAAAAAAAGCCCGACCCTTAAGGTCGGGCTACGTTACTAAGCGTTTGGGGGGGAACTTAGTAACTTTCAGGGGGTGTTGTACAAGATTTAGAAGATTGTCTTGTTGATGGGTCAGAGTGCCTGTTCCCAGATGCACTCACTCTTAAGGAGGGATTTTTTCTCAGCTAACGCCAACGCTTCCGCGATGGTCGGATAGTTTCCTTTTATGTTCGACAGGGGAGTGTAAAGATCAGTTTCCAAAGATGATACCACGATCCTTGATTCGCGAGCTCCGGTTGCCTTTGTCATCTTGCAGTCTCTCATCGGTTTGCCCTCCTGTCCGGGTTGGTTTATTTTTGCTTAATCTCTGTAGTCTAATTTCGCCTCTCTTCTGTTCTTGGCTCTAATTTATCACGCAAGGCTTTTCGATACAATTTTCAATGTTGGCCACTTATGTAGCAAAAGCGACACTTAAGGTGCTTTATGTAGCCAAACTCAATTTTTTTTCTTACTTTTTTCCCGAAAATGTGGTTTAGTAATTGTGTAGGATGTTTATAAACAAGTAAATCAACTCCAAAGGAGGGGAATTATATGAAAGATACTATAATCAAGAAGACTTTGTCTCTTGTTACGGCATTATCCTGCGTAGCAGGAATTGCAATGGCCGTAAGCGCAACAGAGGCAGTAGAGATCACCGAGGCGACATTCCCGGATGAAACATTCAGGACTTATATCTCGGAGAAGTTCGATACGGATTCTGACGGATTCCTGTCAGAAAGCGAGATCGATTCTGCAAGGGAGATCGTTATCGACGGCAAAGGCATCAAGGATCTTAAAGGAATAGAGAATCTGACAAATCTTAACCGTCTTTACTGCGACAATAACAAACTGACCAGCATTGATCTTTCAGCAAATAAGGATCTTTCGCTCCTGTATATTGAGAATAATAAGCTTAGTTCGCTTGACGTCTCAAAGAATACGGGTTTGAACGGTATCAGCTGTGCAAATAATAAGATAACTTCTCTGGATGTATCCGGGCTTAAAGAACTTGAGAGTCTTGAAGTGCAGGAGAACAATCTTGCGGAACTGGACATTACCAATAATCCGAAGCTTAAATATCTTCAGGCATATTCCAATAAGTTTACCAAGCTCGATATAAGCAAGAATCCCAATCTGATACTTGCGTATACCGATGGCGAACCCTTCGAGTTCGGCTTCGATTACGACAGGATCATCCGTTACGCAGATGATAATAACAATCTCTTGAGCATCAGCAAGTCGGTCGAGCTTATCACAGGTCTTGAAGAATATGACGGCATCCTGTTCGATCTGGACGATCCCAACCCGAATGAGAATGTTGCCAGGATCAGATGCGGAAGCTTTTCCAAACCGTCAGTAACCGGAGCCGGTGACGAGGAGGTAAAGTTCAATGTGTCTGACGAATCGATCGCAAAGATCGACGATGACGGCAACATCGTAGGAATTAAAGCAGGGCTTGTTACGATCACGGCTACCTGCGGTGAGAAGACGGCCGTCCGTAAGGTCAGGATCCTCTATATGGATCTTACAGACGAGACATCTTTCTGGTATGTCCCGACCTATTATCTTACCGATGCAGGTGTTGTAAAGGGTTACGACAAGCAGACCAAGTTCAAGGCCACTAACAAGTGCACCAGAGCTCAGATGGTAACATTCATATGGCGTCTCGCAGGATCCCCCGAACCGGAGGGCAAGACCTGCAAATTCACGGATGTCAAGAAATCAGATTATTTCTACAAGGCCTGCATCTGGGGCAACGAGAATCACATTGTAGAAGGGTATTCCAACAATACATTCCGTCCTAAGGTAGTCTGTGCCCGCCGTCATGCGGTAACATTCCTCTGGCGTCTGGCAGGCAGCCCCGAGCCCGAGACTACCAGCAACAAGTTCATCGATGTAGAGACTAAGGATTATTTCTACAAGCCGACACTCTGGGCTTCCGAGAAGAAGATCCTCGAAGGCTACGGCGACGACACATTCCGTCCTAACGGCGCATGCCTCAGGCGTCAGATGACAACATTCCTCTATAAGTACGACAAGTTCGTAAACGGGAAAGGGTAATCAGCTATATACTCACAGTCAATAAAGGGGTGCCTTGCGGGGCGCCCCTTTTTCATGCGTCGGCGAGTGCATATGCCCTCAAATTGCCACTTTTCGAAAAGATATATATAATCTGTGTGTTGTAAAATATATCTATAAATGGATATAAGGGGGAGAATTTCATGAATAAGAATATCCGTATTGTCGCGCTGTGTTTGGCGGCATCAATGATGATCTCTCTTGCGGCCTGCAGACCGCAGGGCCAGGAGACTACAGCAACTTCCGAGACAACAACTGAAGCAACGACAACAACTTCTGCTGCGGCTAGCGAGACGACTAAGGAATCCGAGACTTCGGCAACCAGTGATGATAACGGCCTGCCGCTGAAGGGCTGCAAGATCGAATTCAAGCCTGAAGATCAGCGATATCACTATGATATGGATCTTAAGCTCGATACTTCCAGGAAGACCATAGGCGGGCATGTGGTGTTTGATTTCTATAATGATTCAGCTGCTGACTGGGACAAGCTCTGCCTGCGCGATTATCCGAGCCTTTATAAGAACCCCAAGAATGTCGGATACGACGCCGGCGTCAAGACGCATGGCGAGATCACAGAGATCACCAATATCACTGACGGCAGGAACAACGGGAAGATCGAGATGACTCGCGATGAGGATGTCTCTGTAGTATGGCTTCCGCTTGCGACGGCATTAAAGCCCGGCGAGAAGATGACTCTGTCTTATGATTTCGTTGCGACCATTCCGACTGTTGCCGACAGATACGGTTATCAGGACGGAGTCTACAACGTGACTAACTTCTATCCGATTCTGGCTGAATACACTGCTGACGGCTGGTCTCACGCGGGTTTCTACAGTGTCGGTGAGTGCTTCTATTCCGAGATCTCGGATTACGATGTGAGACTTACCGTGCCGGAGGACATGGTCGTATTGTCGACAGGCCTCGAAAACGGTGAGAACAAAAGATCAGACAGCAAGACGATCACGATCCATGCTGACTGTGTAAGAGACTTCGTATTCAGCTGCAGCCAGGATTTCGAAGTCGTCGAGGGAGATTATAAGGATACACATATCCGTGTAGCCTATACTGAGGAAGATTATCCTGAATATTATGGCAAGACTGCCGAGGTCTACCTTAAGGCATCGATCGATTCATTAAGGATCTTCGGTGAGGCATTCGGAGAATACCCCTATAAGGATCTTGAAGTTATTATCGCCCCTATCGCTGCGGGCGGCATGGAATATCCGAACCTGATAATCATCACCAAGGATTCTTATGCAGCAGAAGAGGATGAGGAATCCCAGGATCAGATCATTCAATTAGAGGCAGATAATGTAGTATCACACGAGATAGGACATCAGTGGTTCATGGGCATCGTCGGATCCAACTCTGGCATGCAGCCCTGGCTGGATGAGTCTTTCGCGTCTTACACGGAATATGTCTATGATGTGGGAGTCTATCCTGATAAGAGCGATAATGAACGTTTGCCGATAACTTTTAAAGATGACAGCTCTGATGAGGAATGGAAGGCGAATATGACCGAGAGCGGGTATATTCCGATCAACAGACCTTATTATGATTTTGACAACCAATTTGTCTATATAACAGCAGTCTATTCAATGGGCAAGGATCTTCTCATCGATATGGAAAAGGCCGTAGGCAGGGAAGACTTCTATGCCATCATCCGCGAATATGTTCAGGAGAATGCTTTCAGGAACGCAGATCAGTCCGATTTCTTCAGAGTGCTCTATAAGTATGCGGGTACTGATAACAAGGAACTCAACAGTCTGACATTCAAATATCTTGATGATAAGGGACAGGCTCCTGCGGCCTGACCGGCATAAGGGAAGGGAGAGATAGAAGATGAAAAAAGCAGATAAGATCGTAGCGCTGCTCCTGGTGCTGTCGATGGTGAGCTCACTCTCGGCGTGTAAGGTCCATTTCAATGTGCACGGCAAGGTGACATCAGAGACAACAACGGAAACTACGACTGAAGCTACTACGGAATCAACCACTTCCGAGACTACGAAGGCGGCTGAAACAACAGAGGCTACCACTGCTGCGACTACAGCAGAGATCAAGACCGGCATCCCGGAGAAGGGCTGCAAGATCGAGTTTAAGCCGGTCGATCAGCGCTATCACTACGATATGGATCTGACTTTGGATGATAAGGAAGACACGATCGGAGGTCATGTCGAATTCACATTCTATAACGATTCCGATGCTGACTGGGACAAGCTCTGCTTAAGAGACTATCCGAGCCTTTTCACGGATCCGAAAAACGTAGGCTACGACGGCGGTATCAAGACGAACGGCGCCACAACCGATATCAGCAACATCAAGGACGGCAGGACCGGTAATGCGATCGAGATGAGCCGTGATGAAGATGTCTCTGTCGTATGGCTCCCTCTGGCAACGGCCTTAAAGCCCGGAGAGGAGATGACCTTGTCCTATGACTTTGTCGCAAAGGTTCCGACCGTTGCTGACCGCTACGGCGTTAAAGACGGTGTATATAACGTCACCAATTTCTATCCTATCCTTGCCGAATACACCAAGGACGGCTGGTCTCACGAGCAGTACTACAATGTAGGCGAGTGCTTCTATTCTGAGATCTCGGATTACGATGTGAGACTTACAGTCCCTGAGAAGATGGTGATCCTGTCGACCGGTCTCGAAAAGGGTGAGACCCAAAACGACGGCAGCAAGACCATAACGATCCACGCTGACTGCGTAAGAGACTTCGTCTTCTGCGGAAGCGAAGATTTCAAGATCATCGAAGGCGATTACAAGGACACGCATATCCGTGTTGCATATACAGAAGAGAACAAGGCTGAAACATACAGGAGGCTGGCTGAAGGCTGTCTTGAGGCTTCTGTCAATTCTCTTAGAGTTTTCGGTGAGCAGTTCGGAGAGTATCCCTATAAGGATCTTGAAGTCATCCTGGCACCCATCGATGCAGGCGGTATGGAATATCCCAATCTTGTGATCATCACCAAGGATGTTTATATGGCAGGGAGTATTGACGATATGATCGATTATGTCGGCTCGAGCATAGTATCGCACGAGATCGGACATCAGTGGTTCATGGGTATCGTCGGTTCTAACTCGGGATTGGAACCCTGGCTTGATGAGTCTTTCGCATCCTATACGGAATATGTTTACGAATGGGGTGTACATAAGCATAAGTCGGTCATCAACCGCAGGATGATCATGAATGACGATTACTATAACAAAGACTGGGTTGAGAGAAACACGGCGGATGACATTATTCCGATCAACAGACCCTACTATGATTTCAGTAATCAGGGGAGCTTCATATCCGCAGCTTACATGTTCGGTAAAGATGCGCTTATGGCAATGGACTGCTCACTCGATGACGAAGAGTTTTGCGGTATCATCCGTGCGTACGTGCAGAAGTGTGCTTTCAAGAATGCGACCCAGAAGGATTTCTTCGATACGCTCTATCAGTATGCCGGAACGGATAACGATGCGATCAACAAGATCATCCGTCTTTACTTCGATGAGAGTGTCCAGCCGCCTGCTGCTTAACACAAAAAAAAGGGGATCAGAAAATGAAGAAGACAAACAGGATCATTGCGCTGCTTTTGGTGTTGTCGATGGTGAGCTCGCTCTCGGCATGTAAACTGCATTTTAACCTTCACGGGAAGGCATCATCCGAGACATCAGAGACGACTGAAACAACGACAACAGCGACTACGGAAGCAACAAGTTCCGTGACCACAACGGCAAAAGAAACAGAGACGAGCGCAACAGCTGCTTCAGTAATAGATAAGACGGGTATTCCCGAGAAGGGCTGCAAGATCGAATTTAAGCCGGTCGAAGATCGCTATCACTACGATATGGATCTGACTCTGGACAAAGAGGAGAAGACGATCGGAGGACACGTCGACTTCACCTTCTTTAACGATTCCGATGCTGATTGGGATAATCTCTGCTTAAGGGATTATCCGAGCCTTTTTAAGGATCCGAAGACAGCCGGCTACGATGCCGGTGTCTGGACGAATGGTGAGATTACAGACATCAGCAACATCAAGGACGGGAGGACCGGTGCATCCATTGATATGAGCCGTGATGAGGATGTCTCTGTGGTATGGCTTCCTCTGGCGACGCCTCTTGCGCCCGGCGAGAAGATGACACTGTCCTATGACTTCATTGCGACTGTTCCGACCGTTGCAGACCGTTATGGGGTGCAGAATGGAGTATTTAACGTTACCAATTTCTATCCTATCCTTGCCGAATACACCAAAGACGGCTGGTCACACGAGAAGTACTACAATTGCGGCGAGTGCTTCTATTCGGAGATCTCGGATTACGATGTGAGGCTTACGGTTCCTGAGAACATGGTCGTGCTCTCGACAGGCCTTGAGCAGGGTGAGACCCAAAACGACGGCAGCAAGACCATAACGATCCATGCTGACTGTGTAAGAGACTTCGTATTCTGCGGAAGCGAGGAATTCAAGACCGTCGAAGGCGATTACAAGGATACGCATATCCGTGTGGCATATACCGAAGAGAACAAGGCGTTAACTTATAAGACATTAGCTGAAGGCTGTCTTGAGGCATCGGTCAATTCCTTAAGGGTCTTCGGTGAGGCATTCGGTGAATATCCCTATAAGGATCTTGAAGTCATCCTTGCGCCCATCGCTGCCGGCGGAATGGAATATCCCAATCTCATTATAATTACCAAGGACATAGGGGCCGGTTCAGATATCAACAATGTGATCAATACTGTTGGTGCGACCATCGTATCGCACGAGATAGGACACCAGTGGTTCATGGGTATAGTCGGCTCTAACTCCGGAATGGAACCCTGGCTCGATGAGTCTTTCGCATCCTATACGGAATATGTCTACGATTATGGTGTGAACCATCACAGATCCTATATCGATCCTTCGGTCATATTGGGTGATGCGTATATAGATGATGAATGGATCAGGAACAACAAGTCTGTGGACTATATTCCGATCAACAGACCCTTCTATGATTTCAACTACGAGGGAAGCTTTATTACTGCGGCTTATTCGCTCGGGAAAGATGCGCTGATCGCCATGGACAGCTGTCTTGAAGACGGGGAGTTCTACGGGATCATCCGCGCTTATGTCCAGAAGTGCGCCTTCAGGAATGCGACCCAGAAGGATTTCTTCGATACACTCTATCAGTATGCGGGAACGGACAATAAGGCGCTCAACAAGATCATTAATTCTTACTTCGACGAGAGTGTCCAGCCCCCGGCAGCATGATCTTATGCATTGGTTAGCATAAACTAACTTGTTTTCGAAAAGGCATCAATCTATAATGATGCCATGAAAGATCAAAAGTTTGATGTAACGGGAATGAGCTGTGCTGCCTGTGCTGCAAGAGTGGAGAAGAGCGTCTCAAGACTTGAGGGCGTTGATTCCTGCCAGGTCAATCTTCTGAAGAACAACATGACAGTCTCGTTCGACTCTGACAAGGTTACGGACGAGGCTATTATCATGGCTGTCGAGGGAGCAGGTTACGGCGCCTCGCTTGCTTCAGGCAGAGTAAGAAAAACATCTGACGAAGCTACTGCTATCCGCCGCCGTTTTATCCTGTCATTGATCTTTGATATCCCCCTGATGGGAATATCAATGGGCTCCATGGCGCTTCAGCATGAAGTCTTCCACAAATGGTGTGTACTGATAATCGCTCTGGAACTGATCCTTGTTATCCCGATAATCGTTATCAACTTCAAATACTTTAAGGGCGGCTTTAAGGCTTTGTTTACGGGCGGGGCGAACATGGATACGCTTGTTGCGACAGGCGCGACCGCATCTGTCCTCTATAGTCTCTATGCCCTGATCCGTACAGCCCTGGGGAGCGCTCAGGGTGATATGGCAACGGTTGATCTCTATTCGCATAACGTTTATTTCGAGGGAGCAGGCACCATCCTGACTTTGATCACTCTGGGCAAGTTCCTTGAAGCCCGCGCAAAGTCCAAGACAAGCGATGCCATCAACAAGCTGATGAACCTCTCGCCAAAGACAGCTCTCAGGCTCGAAGCAGACGGCACAGAGCACATGATCCCTGCCGAGGACGTATCTGTCGGGGATATCCTGATCGTAAAGAGCGGACAGGCAGTCCCTGTTGACGGTGTCGTCGTTGACGGGCGCTGCTCGGTCGATGAATCAGCCATAACAGGTGAGAGCATCCCCGTAGCAAAGGAAAAGGGCGACAATGTGACCGGTGCCACTACTCTTACCGCCGGATATATTAAGATGGAGGCGACCCAGGTAGGGGAAGGGACAGTCATCGCAAGGATAATAAGGCTCGTTGACGAAGCAACGAGCTCCAAGGCACCTGTAGCCAAGATAGCAGACAAGGTTGCGGGAATATTCGTCCCGGCCGTTATGATCATTGCGTTTGTAACATTGTTACTCTGGCTTTTTGCGGGTGCGGGATTCGAATTTGCTCTGACAAATGCCGTCTCGGTCCTTGTTGTGTCATGTCCCTGTGCCCTGGGACTTGCAACGCCTACCGCCATCATGTGCGGAACCGGGCGCGGTGCGCAGATGGGAATACTATTTAAGTCCGCAGAGGCTCTTGAGACATTGCATTCTGTCGATACTGTTATTTTCGATAAGACAGGGACCCTTACATACGGCAAGCCCAAGGTTACTGCTGTCCATGAAGTTGCAGCAGGAGAAGATGAGATACTGAAAGTAGCTTATGCGCTGGAATCCCTGTCGGAACACCCTCTGGCATCAGCCGTTATCGGGATGGCAGAGAGCAAGGGTATAGAAAAACCTGAAGCATCTGATTTTGAACAGACTCCGGGCATTGGTATAAAAGGTACGATAGACGGAAAGCTCTGCCATGTTGCCAATGTCAGGATCGGCCGCGAGATAGAGGGCTTAGATCCTGTCATCAGCGAGTGGGACAGCAGGATCCTGGGAGCCGGTGCGACAGCTCTATATGTCATTAAAGACAATGAACTTCTGGGTGTCATTGCAGTCGAGGATGAGATCAGGCCTTCGGCTCCCGATGCCGTAAGGACTCTTGCCGGTGAGGGAATAAAGAGCATCCTCTTAACAGGCGACAACAAGTTTGCGGCAGAAGCCGTTGCAGCAAAAGCCGGGATCAGTGAAGTCATCTCCGAAGTCCTGCCCCAGGATAAGGAAATGGTCGTATCCGAGCTTAAGTCTCAGGGCAGGAAGATAGTAATGACAGGTGACGGCATCAACGATGCGCCCGCACTTGCTTCAGCGGATGTAGGCATCGCAATAGGTTCAGGCACTGACATTGCAATGGAGACATCAGATGTTGTCCTTATGAAGGGCGACCTTGCCGATATCCCGTCCGCTATCGCCCTCTCCCGTGCGGTGATGCGCAACATAAAGCAGAATCTATTCTGGGCTTTCTTCTACAACGTGATCTGCATTCCTGTTGCGGCAGGCTGCTTTTACAATGCATTCGGCCTGAGGCTCAACCCCATGCTGGCGGCCCTTGCCATGAGCTTAAGCTCCGTGTTTGTGGTTACTAATGCTCTGAGGCTAAAGAGATTTAAGATCAAAGATAAGAATGAAGAAGTCATTGTTCAGGATAAGAAGGAGGATAATCCCATGCGTAAAGAGGTAAAGATCGAAGGCATGATGTGCAAGAATTGTGTAAGGCATGTTAACGAGGCATTGGTTGCGATCGAAGGCGCTTCAGAAGTAGAAGTTGACTTGGAGTCAGGCACTGCCAGACTGACGGTTACGCCTCAGGTCACGGATGATATTCTGACTTCCGCGATCACGGAAGAAGGCTATGAAGTGAAGGGGATAAAGGAGATCTGATCTTTTCGAGTCACTGATCTGTTCACTTTTACCTCGAAAAGTGAACAACTTAGTGAATAGACATTATCAGAGATCTTATTCAGCCGGGACTTCGGCTTCAGGCTCTTTTTTATAGGCTGCTTTCCTGGACTTAAGCCAGGGGATTATGATGTTGTTGTAGATGTATGACAGCAAGGCTGCCAGAGGGATGGCCAGGACGAGTCCGGTGAAGCCCCAGAGCTTGCCTCCTACAACGAGGAATATCAATACCAGGAATGAAGGTACGTTCAAGGCCTCGCCGTAGAGCTTGGGCTTGACGATGTAGCCGTCGATGAGCTGGATGATGAGCGTGAAGATGATGAAGGGGATCACGCGGTTCGGCTCGGCCAGGAGGAGGAGCAGGGCTCCGAAGGCACCGCCGAAGATAGGACCGAATGTAGGAGCCAGGTTTGTTACACCGACTACAACGGAGATGAGCACTACATAAGGTGTTCCGGTGATCAGCATGAATGCTGCGTTAAGAAGACCCACGGTGAGTGATTCCAGCAAGGTGAATACTATATATCTCGAGAAGATCGAGTTGAACTGGTGCCAGATATCGTTCATGTGGGCATGATATTTGTCGGGAGCTACGAGTTTTACGAAAGTCGCAAGGATCGATGTAAGCTTCTTCTTGCCGATCAGGAAGTAGAAAGCAAAGATTATTCCTATCAGGGTGTTGATGATCCTGCCGCCGATCGTCGTGGACATCGATACGATATTCGAGAAGTTGTTGTTAAGATATGCGGTTATCTTGCCGTTGACGTCGATCTCATTGTCTATGATGGAGACCAGGGAGGCCTTGAAGTCATCGTCCAACTGGAGAGTCGATACGAGATTTATAAGCTGGTGCTTATAGATGTTGAGCCTGCCGATAAACTCCTGAACGTTGTCGATAAAGTAAGGTATGAAGAGGACCAGGAGTACTATAACGACAGCCAGTATCATCACCAGTGCGAGAACTGATGACAGGATCCATCTTCTATTAGCCTTCCACTTGGAAGGGAAGTGCCTGTCGAAAAACATAGCCAGCGGGTTAACGATATAAGCTATGACCGCACCGATCATGACGGCCGAGAACAGACCCATGAAGTAGGATACTGCCGTATTGAAGCCGCCCATATGCGTAAGGAAATAGTAGAAGGCGACAGCGACACAGAGACTTAATGTCAGTCCGCCCCATCTGATCTTATCTGTCTTACGCATCTTCTCCATAGTGATTATCTCCGCTTATCTTTCGAAGTCGTCGCGGCGGCCGAAGTCGTCATCGTCTTTGCCGTCGTCGTCATCATCAACATCATCATCGTGGAGTGAACCGAATTCGCCATAGCCCATGTCTTCAAAGTCCTTCATGAACTGGTCGAGGGCGTCTTCAAAGTCCTTGATGTCACCGTCAAACTGATCCATGTCAAAGGTTGTCATATCCGTGTCAAAGGATATGGTCGTCTCGCCGGATCCTTCATCGTCATCATCGTCATCATCGTCATTGAAAAGGTCATTGAAGTCCACGCCGTAATCGATGTCGAATGTAGAAGCGCCTTCGTCGATCGCCTGGGCTGTCCTTGCGATGATAGCCATAGTGGTAAAGCACCCTGTTGTGGAGAATGCTACTGCCAGCGCCAAGCCTATTACCAAACCAATCCTGATCTTCTTGTTCATATTATTACCCCAAGTGTTTAAGTATGTTTATCAGTGCGATAAGTGCGACTATAAGGACTATCCCTACGACCACGCATATCGCGATCGTCTTTACCGTGTTGGTGACGCTCCTGACCGTCTCGAATCCGTCCTTGACACGGCGTGCGCCTTCCATGAATTCGTCCGTATCAGACTGCATCTTCTTGACCTCGGCATCGTGCTTGAGCTGAGCTTCCTCGCGCTTTGTCCTTTCTTCTTCTTCCTTGATCCTGCGCTTGGTCTGCTCTTCCTCGGCTGCCTTCATACGCTTAGTCTTCTCGCGTTCCTCGAAGATCTCGGCGATCTCCTCGGTATCGAAAGTTAGCTTCTGGCCGCAGTAATCACATTGCGCGGTCAGGTTGAAGGTATCGATATTGAGGTTCGCACCGCAGTTCGAGCACTGATAAGATTTAAGTGCCATGATCCGTCTCCTTATTCACATTATTCGCAAGTATTTTAGCGGAATTTACTTTCATTGTCTATTTATATCAGCAGGATGCCGATGCAGACGAGGCTGCTGCCGAAGCTGCAGCTGCGCATGCAGCGATCTCGATGGCGATTATCGTGGAGATTATCGAGTTGATGACCGATGACCTGCCCATATCGCTTCCGCCTGTATATGCATCGAGCACGATTGCGCAAGAGAGGATGTTGCGGATCCTCTTGCCCGCACCCCAGGCGCCCATTCCGCGGATCGTCTTCATCTCATCGGAGAGCTTGCGGATCCTCTTGCAGATCGCCTTCTTGTCCTCTTCGCGGACGAGGAGACCGACGGCTGCAACGATCCCGAAAGCATCGCTGTCGAAGCGGACGCCTTCCCCTTTGAGAAGTTCGTATGCCTTGCGGATCTCAGCGGCCTTATCGTCAGGTTCTCCGCCGAAGACGGATGCAACGCAAGCCATGTACTGGATCTTGTTGCCGCCCCAGAAGACCTTCTTAAGTGCAGTAAAACACTCTTCCGTGTTGTGGGCAATGACCTCAGGGTCAACATCGGTCAGCGCCATTACGACGCAGTTCGTGATGTCCTCGCTCCCAGTGATGAAGGGGTGGTCGTGGCGGATGAGCTTATAGATCTCACGCGTCCTCTTAATGTATTTGTCGTAGTCTTTCTCATTGCAGGCCCGGTAGATCATGGTCGCGGCCAGGACCAAGTAATCGGACTTGAAGAACTTTTTGTCGAGGCCCTTGTAGATCTTCTTGATCTTCTCCATGGCGCTCTCGGGGTCCGATGACTGCGCGAGCGTTGCGATCACGACCTGGCGGCAGTTGCCTCCGCCCAAGGTGGTGAGGACGGATGCGTTCTTTCCTAAGATCTTCTTGGCTTCCTTCATGGCCTCGGCAGAAGTGGGCTGGTTGTTGCCGATGAAAGCTGCGGCACAAGCGGATGCCTCAAGGCTTGTATTCAGTACGAAAGCCTTCTTTGCGATCATGAAATTCTCTTCGAAAACTTTCCTTGATATCTCGATCTTGTGTTCCATTTGTTTATCTCCTTTTCCCAAACTGATGATATTTTACCCTCCCGAAAATAAAGAGGCAAGATAATCCGTGATAGAGGGGGCAGGGCGAAAGATATATAATAGTGTCAGACAAAACACAAAAGGAGTCCTGATGGTAAAGCTTTTCGATGAGATGCCGGTATTATCCTCCGGCAAGATCCTCTTAAGACCTCTCGAGGCGGCTGATGCAGCTGACCTTGCATCATTTACGAAAGATGACAGGGTCTATAAGTATCTGCCGACATTCCTTGCCGAGCGCCAGTTTGAGGACCCGCAGGATGCGATAGCTTTTATCAACGGCAAACTCTTCTCTGATAAGGAGTCCCTGATACTGGCAGTTACGGAAGACGGGAACTTTGCGGGGCTTGCCGAGTTCTACGGATATAAGGAAGCGATCCGGAAGACCTGCGTCGGCTACAGGCTCGCCCATGACTGCTGGGGTAAGGGGATCGCGACCAGGTCTGTAGGACTAATGGTCGATTACCTTTACGGCGGGACGGATATAGAGATAATAACGGCGAGTACCATGATCGAAAACAAGGCGTCGGAACGGGTCCTTGCCAAGAACGGATTTGAGATGACGGCAAGGGATGTCCCCGAGGACTGGGGCTACGATGAACCCACGATCGCAGACAAGTGGTTCAGGTAATAAGCAGGAGTTGGGCATGCAGGAGATAAGGATCCCTTCGGGAGCAAAGAAGATATTGAAGATGCTTGAAGACAGAGGCTTTAAGGCCTATGTCGTCGGCGGCTGTGTGCGCGACCTGTTAAGGGGCGAGGAGCCTCATGACTGGGACATCACGACTTCCGCGACTCCGGATGAGATGCATGAGGTCTTCGCCGATATAAAGACGGTCGATACGGGCGCAAAGCACGGGACAATAACTGTCATTCCCGAAGAGGGCGAACTCTACGAAGTCACGACATTCAGGATCGACGGAGAATATAAGGACGGAAGGCATCCCGAGACGGTCGAGTTCGTAACCAGCCTTGAAGGAGACCTTGCAAGGCGCGACTTTACCGTGAATGCGATAGCAATGGATTCGGAAGGCAATATAACAGATCCTTTCGGAGGGGAAGAAGACATTAAGGGCGGCATCATAAGATGCGTCGGTGATCCTGACAGAAGGTTCGCTGAGGACGGCCTTAGGATCTTAAGGGCTTTGAGGTTTGCTTCAGCATTGGGATTTAAGATCGAGGATAAGACTGCCGGTTCTGTTAAGCGCAACGCTAAACTTCTTGAAAAGATCTCGGCCGAGAGGGTGAACGTCGAGCTTACAAAACTTCTCTTGGGCAATTATTCTCTCGATGTTTTGCTTAACTACAAGGAAGTTATCACGGCTGTTATCCCCGAACTTGCGCCTGCGGTGGGTTTTAAGCAGAATTCGATCTGGCACTGCTACGATGTTTACGATCACATCGCGCATTCAGTCGCGGCCTACGAAGGATCAGATGAATGTATCAAGACGGCCCTTCTCCTGCACGATATCGGCAAGCCCTTCTGCTACACGGAAGATGAGGAAGGCCACGGGCACTTCTACGGGCACGGCAAAATAAGCGTCGACATGGCGGAGAAGATCCTGGACAGATTAAAGTACAGCAATGCCCGGAAGGGGCGGATCCTGGACCTTATAAGGTATCACGACATGAGGATCGAGCCGGAGGTCAAAGCCTGCCGTAAGGCTATGGGAAGGCTCGGAACGGAACTCTTTTTCGATCTGGCGGAAGTAAGGAGAGCAGATAAGCTCGCCCAGTCAGACTACGCCCGGGAGAAAGAATTCGCCCAGATGGACGAGATATTAAGGATCGCACGGGAGATAGCTGCATCCGATGACTGCCTTGATCTTAAGACGCTCGCGGTAAACGGCGATGACCTTATGAGAGAACTTAAGATAGAGCCCGGCAAAAAGGTCGGGGAGATCCTCTCGCACCTTCTTGATAAAGTCCTTTCGGACGAGCTTGCCAATGAGAAGGATCTGCTCCTGGAATATGCCCGGAAGGAAGTTTGCGGCGAACTTTGAATCTCTCATTTCTTGGTATATAATCTTTTGGGTTTTACAAGATAAGAAAAGGAGTTGATCTCACATGAAGAACAGAGCGAAGATAACAGCATGCGTTCTTGCGGGAACTATGTTCATTACGGCAGCATCAGCATGCAACATCGTAACCGGGATCCCTGAGGAACAGGCACCTGAGACAACGGCGGCTCCCGTGACAGAATCCACGGAAAGTGAATCATCTGCAGAAGATACAACGGAAGCAACATCAGAAGATATAACCGAGTTCACTACGTCTGAATCTACGGAGACATCCGAGACATCGGATCCCACAGTCTCCGTTACCGAGAGATCCGATGAATCCGAAGAGACATCCGCATCCTCGGCAGGCTATAACGACATATATACGGGTCTTCTGGTCCAGGCATACGAGATCATCAAGAAGGGTCCCGGTGAAGCAGAGATTCCTGACGGCATGATGGGTATTGCCGAGATCGCTGCATATTCTCCTGATTCCGATCTCCTTAAGAACATCGGTTTTAAGATCGAAGACATAACAGGAGACAACGTTCCCGAACTCATGATCGGCACAGGTGTCAATGTACTTGCCGTCTATACCGTTAAGGACGGAGAGGCTGTCGTAGCGACTGAAGGATGGGACCGCAGCAGCGTTGCTATGCTGAACGACGGATCTTTCTACACTTCAGGTTCAGGCGGTGCGGCCAATTACATCTTCGGAAGATACACTCTGTCTGAGGACGGCAGCGAAAAAGTCTGGTCTGATTGCTACTTTACGGATCTCAAGGACGAGGAGACATGGGAAATCGGCCTCTACCACAATAAAACGGGCGATCTGGATGTTAATACATCTGAAGAACTCACGATCTCCCGCGACGACTTTGATGCGATCGACAAGGGGCTTCAGTCGAGGATCGTTGAACTCAATCTCCAGCCGATCTCTTACGGAGTTCCTTCAAACTGATAAAAGCAAATTGAACATAAGCAAAGGGGCTGTCTCAAAAGCAACGTGTTTCACCTATGATACAGCCTTTTACTATACTGATAAGGACTTGTGCTCCAAATCTTCATTTTCGGGAGTTTGGAGCATTGATCTGCACAATGATCGTGCTCCAAACTGTCGCTACAGGTCTTTTGGAACATAATAGTTTTTCCCCGGTTATCGAAAATCGCATGGTTAGTACCACAACAGGATTTGATCGAAAAGCAAGTAATTGCTGCCGGATCCTTTGTTATCTCCGAGCTTTGGAAACCCGAAGCGTCAATAAGATCAAAGGAGGATGGTTTTGAGACAACCCCTTTTTCGTTCTGGTTGAAAACAAAAAAACTGATTGTTTTGTAATCAAGTTGGCATTTTTTTACTTTTGGGGTACAATACTTTCATGGGGAGTAGCTATTTGGGGAGGTTACGACATGGGACGTGCTGACGCGTTACAAGGAAAGATAGAAAAATTAGCAGCAAAGGGCAAGCTTGATGCCCTTATTAAATTTGCCGGAGACAAGGACCCTGATGTCAGGGCTTTGGCCGCTGCCGGCATGGGTAAAGTTCCCACATATAATTCAGGAATGGCTTTGATACCTCTTCTGCGTGATCCCTATCCGCAGGTAAGGGCCGCAGCCGCAACAGCAGCTGCAGATATCGGTGCAAAGCACTGTGAGGAATATGTCAAGAAGATCGCTTTTGCTGATAACGATCCTGATGTAAGGCTTGCAGCCCAGGCTGCCTTCTATGTATTGAAGGATAAGCTGGTCTGATAAAGACAGATAACCTGTTATCGTAAGACTGCCTTCCGGGCAGTCTTTTTGTTTCCGGTGCAAAAAACAGGAAGTTAAGGGGACATGATCCTTAAAAAAGGACTGCTTCAAAACTGAAACAGTCCTTATACTTTGGAGCCAATTGTGGGACTCGAACCCACGACCTGCTGATTACAAATCAGCTGCTCTACCAACTGAGCTAAGTTGGCATTCTGCTCAAAGCACAATGGATTATATCTAATGGGGCTAATATTGTCAATAATAAAAAAGTCCGATTGTTGTATAATAAGGATAAGTTCTGGAGCGGAGGATCTTATGGCGATAATTACCATTTCGCGTACATGTGGCAGTCTTGGCGATGAATTGGCCTCTTATATATCTTCCAAGCTCGGCTGTGAACTTATTACCAGGCAGTATGCACTGGATAACTTTTTCGGGGAATTGTCAGAAGGGACTGTTGCAAGGCTCAACGAGAGCGCCAAGTTCTTTGTCGGCAATATACCGGGGAAAGAGATGACTTTCAGGGACAAACTCGTAAACGAGATCAGGATGAAGGCCGCATCTTCGGATAACCTTGTGATCCTGGGACTTGGCGGCTGCGTCATACTTAAGGGCTACCCCAAGGCCGTACATGTCAGGGTAACGGCGGCTGAATCGACGAGGATAGCAGCGACAGGGTCGCTTTACGGCATAGCTACTGATGAAGCGCGTGAGGTAGTCGCGATAGGTGACCGGAAGCATAAGAAGTTCGTAACGACTGTTTTCGGTGCGGATCTTACAAGTCCTGATCTTTACGACATAACGGTCAATACGGACAGGATGTCCGTTGAAGAAGCGGGGACTAGTGTCGTCGAACTTGCGAGAAGGCACGATCTCAGATCGAAGATGTCTGACAGCACCAAGAAGAACAGGTCGTCCGACCATCAGAGAAGGGAAATAGTGTTCAAGAATCCGAACGAAGAGGAGTTCGCAAGGATCTTAGACATGTATAATATAGAGTGGATGTATGAACCGAAGACTTTCCCGGTGGAGTGGGATGCAGAGGGTAATGTCACTTCAGCGCTGTCGCCGGACTTCTTCCTGCCGAAGTTCAATCTATACCTTGAACTTACGACGATGGATCAGAAGTACGTGACGCGCAAGAACAAGAAAGTCAGGCTCGTCCGGGAACTCTATCCCGGTACGAATGTAAGGATCGTTTACAAGAAGGACTTTACGGATCTGGCCAGCAGGCTCGAACAATTTGGCAGTGCAGGAGATTATGACCATGACTAGATTATTGGACGGAGCATTAGAGATCGAACACGTTGTCTTCGATGAGGAGACTATCCGGAAGCGCGTCAAGGAACTCGCAGATCAGATCTGCGAGGACTATTACGGCGAGAGCGTGATCATGATCGGAGTGATCAGAGGCGCGCTCTATTTCCTCACGGACCTTACCCGTGCGATGGACATGCCTGTTGAGATAGACCTCATAGGCTTCAAGAGCGCTCCCAAGAACTCAAAAGATACGGGCGGTGTCAACATTACCAAGGATATCGCGACCGATATAGAAGGCCGCCACGTAATAGTCGTTGAGGATGTCATAAGGACAGGCCTTACCACGGCATTCATAATGTCATACCTTGAGGAGAGGAAGCCCGCGAGCATAGCACTTTGCTCTATGCTCGTAAATCCCGACCGTATGCTGATGACGCTTCCTGTCAAATATACGGGTTTTGAGATCAACGATAACTGGCTCGCAGGTTACGGCATGGACGTTCATGAGATCGGCCGCAACATCCCTTATATCGTTAAACTTGCAAGGAAAGAATAAGAGAAGATGAGTTTGGAAGAGAAGAAGTTTAAAGTCCTTACGGGAGAAGATATTAATGTATCTTATCTTGCCAAGGTTTTCGAGATAGATAAGGAAGTCTATGAGCCCAAGTATGTCGGTTGCCTTGAGAACATGGAGAAGCGCTATAAGGCCGAGAAGAGGTCTTTTGTCTGCATTGAAGATGAAGGTTCAGGCGAACTTGCAGGCTACATCAATTTCTTTCCGGTAAATGATGAGCTTTGGGAAGATATAGTCGAGACAGGCGCGGTCATCCGCGATGATGATATCGAGCCCGGAGAACTCAAGCCTTTCGAAAAGAAGTTTACCGATAAAGATGTAGAGGAAGGCAAAGGTTATAACCTCTTCATAATCTCTGTCGTTATCCGCGAAAAGTACCGTAAGTATAAAGAGGCCGTGATCACACTGACCCGGGGCTTCCGCGAATACTTATGCAAGCTGGATGACAAAGGATATAAGATCCATGCCCTGGCGGGGACCGCCGTGTCGGATGACGGCATGAAGTTCATGCGCGAACGCTATTTCTATCTTAAGCGTGAAGTCGGGGATCTTGAAGATAACGGCGTCAAAGCAGAAGAGCCTGACAGGGTCTTTGTCTGTGAAGGTGACGGCCTGGAGAAGTTCCTTGATATCAGGAGGAAAGACTGTTTCAGATACAAGAAGACTTACATGAACGATCTTTACATGATCGTTCCTTTCTCCTGCAATGAGAACGGACTTAAGGGTTTCTGGTGTGATGAAGAGGAAGAGGCTAAGGCTCTTTGTGTCCTGCCCGAAGGCGATCAGCCTGACGAAGTCATGACCGCCAGGCTCTTAAGCTGCCTCAATGAGGATCTTGTATACGAATGCACGCCGGAGATGACGGAGAACATAAGGCACTATTATCTCGGCAGCTGCAATTTCCTTTTCTCTTACGATGAGTATCCCGCATTAGGTGAGGAAGACGAAGGCCGGACCTTTTTCTACGGTGAAGAGAAGGCCCATCTCATAATGATGGCGGACAAGGTAAATAAGCTCTTTAATCTCCTGATATTTATCCCGGATAACAAGTTCTGTCCATCGACTGCCCAGGATCAGATGAGCCAGAGTTTTCTTCCCGTAAGGAAGATCTCAGGAGGCCTTATCGACGAGGGAAAGGTCCCTTATAAATTTGTCCACAACAGAAATAAAGACGGCAATCCCAACGGTACGGCACCTGACAGCATCGCATCAGATTTCCAGTATTTTGATCTTTATCAGCTGGTAAATCATCTCTATGGTCTTATCCCCTGCGGTCACGGCAAAACGCTTGTCTGCGCATCCAAGAAGCCTGATGACACTGAACTCGGCTGCATGCTGGCGGGCGAGACCTACATGAGCATCCACCAGGATTTCAAGATAAGGAGTTCTGTCTTTAATCTTGAAGAGCAGAGCAGGAAAGTCGTCTACGACTATTACGATATCTATCTGTCCGAGCGGGCGGTCGTCTTTGTCGAGAAGCCCAGGGAAGATGTTCCCAGCCTCTTTGAACCGAGGATAAAGGAAGGAGAAAAAGAAGAGGATCCCGAAGTCAGGAACTACAGGATCGAAGGCAGGATCGAGCTGGTTACGACATATACCTTCATCATGGAGGTCGTAACATTCAGGAATACCGCCCTGCAGAAGATGTCAGAGAAAGTGTCAGCCGCCATCCTTCAGGACGGTGACGTCTCTTACACCTATCTTCAGACTCTCTACAGGGACTTTGCCGGAACTGATAAATACGCCAACAAGCGTAATTTCAAATACTACGGAACCCAGAAGGAAGCCGAGGCTATCCTTGATGCATTCAAGACTTCGGAACTTGAATCGGACTATCACGACAAGCAGGGCTTCCTCGAAAGCTATATCGATCTGTCTTCGGCGAACCGCAGCAAGCTGACCACCACGATCGTAGGTCTTGCCGCGACCCTTATGTCGCTGTTTGGCCTTAAGGAGATCTTCTCCGAGGTCATCCAGCCTTTCGCCGAGAAGCACGGAGTTCCTCTTACGGGTGATGCCGCATTCTTCTATCAGCTCGTTATAGCGGTATTCCTCTTCTATCTTCTTATCACGGTCACTCTCTATTTCCGCGACCGCAAGAGACGTGAGGAGAATCTTATCGAGACTTATAAGCGAAAATACTATTTCCTCGATGATGAGGAAGACGGGGAAGAAGGTGAGAGATCATGAGAAAGACTTTCTACACCAGATTCCGTCTTGCGACGCGCGGCAAAGCAATCTTCTGGATACCTCTTATATTCCTTCTTGCCGTTATATTCTCTTACTTCGTATTCCTGACTCCTGATGAGGGCGGCATTGCGACCTTCATGAGCATGGCTATCATTGCCCTGGTCGGATACTACTATGGCCCGGTACCGGGATTTATTACATCGATCCTCTTCGGTGCGGCCATGTTTTTCCTGCATAGCCAGATGCCGACAGAAGATGTTATCGCAAGATTCGTGTTTACTCTTTTCGGAGGGCAAAGCTACTGGGGTGAAGTCGCTGATTACGTGATCGGCTACGGCCTTATGGGTATCACCGGATTCTTTGCTTTCGATAGGGACCTTAAGGCAAAGAGGAAAGGTCTTATGATGAATAAGAACTTCATCATAGGTTTTAGCATAGCAGCCCTGCTCCGCTTCATCGAAGGTATCTGGAACTGCTATTATTTCTATGACCTCAAGAAGGGATCCGTATGGGCAAATCTCGGATACAGCACCTGGTACAGCTTCTGGTATATAGGGATCGAAGTGATCCTGTCGCTCATAATAATCCTTCTCCCGCCTGTATCTTCGGCAATAAGGTATATCGGGGAATGCGCGACTGACAGAGAATACAGGAGCAACACGAATTACTTATGACCATACAGCAGCTCATCTATGTCATAGCCATATCTGAAGCGGGTTCGCTCAATAAGGCGGCCGAGAAGCTATACGTCTCGCAGCCGTCCCTTACAGAGTCCCTCCGTGAGCTCGAGAAGGAGATCGGCATCACGATCTTTACAAGGAGCGCGAAAGGCGTAACCCTGACGCCGGACGGAGCAGAGTTCATAGTCTATGCAAGGCAGACTGTCAACCAGTACGATGAACTGGTCGAGCATTACGGCAGCGGGGGTCCTGCGAGGAAAAAGTTCGGGGTTACCTGCCAGCATTATTCTTTCGCGGTCAAGGCCTTCGTTGAGATGTGTAAGGAATTTGATACTGCCGAGTATGATTTTGCGATAAGGGAAGCAAGGACGGGGGATGTCATCAACGATGTAGCAACTATGAGATCCGAGATAGGGATCCTGTATTTAAGTGACTACAACCGGTCTGCGATAACCAAGATCTTAAGGTCCCGCGATCTTGAGTTCAATCACCTCATCAACTGCAAGGCTTATGCCTATCTTGCGGCCACACACCCTCTGGCCAAAAAGAAGAAGATAACATTTGAGATGTTAGAACCCTATCCCTGTTTGTCTTTCGAGCAGGGGGACGATGCATCCTTCTATTTTGCCGAGGAGATCTTAAGCACCAAGGACTACCACCGCGTCATCAAGGCAAACGACCGCGCGACTATGCTGAATCTCATGGTCGGCCTTAACGGATACACCTTATGTTCGGGCATCATCTGCGAGGAACTTAACGGCGACGGATTTGTAACCGTGCCGATGGTGCTCGAGGATGAAGATAAGTCTGCAGGCATTATGGAGATCGGCTACATAACCCGCAGGAACCAGGTTCTCTCAGGGCGCGGGAAACTTTATATCGAGAAGGTCAACGAGTATCTGAAGGGCGCCTCATAAGAGAAAATCCCGTTTTTTGTTATAGTTTGTCCGCTTGAACTGACGGGAATGCTTTGTTATCATAACCGGGTAGTTTAAGGGGAGTATAGTCGGCCGTTTTATGGGGCCGATAATAATCTGGCGAGGTGTTTTTATGAATATCAACAAGTTTGGCAAAATGTCGATCGCGCTTATCTGCGCGCTCTTTATCTGTGTGATCGCTATGCCGGCGGCAACATTGAATGCTGCAGGCGGGCTCAAGATCGACAGCAAGAATTTCCCGGACGGCAATCTGCGTAAGGTGGTCAAGTCTTATGACAGCAACCGTGACGGCAAATTGTCTTCGACTGAGATCAATAACATAATTTATCTTTCGGTTGTCTCACAGAAGGTCTCAAACCTTAAGGGCATTGAGAAACTTACAAACCTTCAGTCTTTGTACTGTTCCAATAACAACATCAAGTCATTGGATGTTTCCAAGAACACAAAGCTTAGGCATCTGAGTTGTGCCAACAACAAGATCACATCCATTACCGGTCTGGGTAATCTTAAGGATCTGAGCTCTCTATATTGCTCAAACAATGCCATAAGTTCCCTGGATGTTTCCAAGAATACGAATCTTTCGACATTGGAATGCAGCGGCAACAAACTCTCGAAGGTCAAGGGTTTGGAAAATCTTAAGGATCTCAAGTATTTTTATTGCGAGAAGAATAACTTAACTTCTCTTGACTTAAGCAAGCATACCCAGCTCGTATATATCAGCTGCAGCAACAATAAGATCTCCAGCCTGAAGCTTCCGAAGGGCGACGACCTGATATATCTTTACTGCTCCGACAATAAGATCACATCTCTTGATGTTTCAGACTATCTTCATCTGTCATCCTTAAAATGCAGCAATAATGCGATCAGCAAACTTGTTGTCAACAATCCTTCTCTGGTTTATCTTTACTGTTCAAACAATAAACTTACAAAGCTTGATCTCAGTGAAGCTCCCGCTTTGAGGAGTCTGCAGTGCAGCGGCAACAAGATCAAGACGCTTGATGTCAGCAGCAATAAGCTCCTTACGGCTCTGTCCTGCCACAGCAACGGCATGACCAGCCTGGAGTTCGGCAAGTGCAAGGAACTCATCACGCTTTACTGTAACGACAACAAGCTCAAGTCGTTAGATCTTGCGTCTATGAAAGATCTTCTGATCCTCTTGTGCCAAAACAACAAGCTGACGGAACTGGATGTCAAGGATAATGAGAAATTAACGCTCATAGACTGTGTCAACAATGATTTTGATTATGCACACATAGGTCTTGTCGCAAGTGGTAAGGAATCCATGATGATAAGTTCCTATGTTCCCATGGAGCTTCTCGAGTCAGCAACAGAGTCAGCAGATCTTGAGACCGAGGCGCTCATTAACGCGAAAAAAGTAATGAAATTAGTTAAGGAAGCAGTTAACGGAACCGGTTCTGTCGACCCCGCGCCAACGCCAAAGCCGACAACATGGAAGGTTTCCAACTCAGCACTCGTATCCTATAAGCCGGGTACTGACTCCGGGATCGTATATGCTACTCTGACAGGCAAGCAGGCGGGCCTTGCAACCATTAAATGCACGGTAGACGGCAAGACCACCAAGTTCAAGGCGCATGTGCTCTATAAGGACGTAACAGACAGGGATGAATTCTGGTTCGAGCCCACAAGGACGATGACGGAACTGGGTGTCGTCAAGGGTTACAACAAGCAGACTGAGTTCCGCCCCGGCAACGAATGCACCCGTGCCCAGATGGTAACCTTCATTTGGAGACTTAAGGGTGAACCTGCTCCTATGACAATGAAATGCCCGTTCTCTGACGTCAAGAAGACGGATTATTTCTATAAGGCAGTTATCTGGGGCAACGAGAAGGGTATCGTCGAAGGCTACAAGGACGGCACCTTCGGCCCTCAGAAACTCTGCCAGAGAAAGCATGCAGTTACATTCCTCTGGAGACTTGCAGGATCCCCTGCGCCCAAGCCGACCAAGAACAAATTCAAGGACATAAAGAAGAGTGATTATTTCTACCAGCCTGTCCTCTGGGCATCTGAGAAGAAGATCGTCGCAGGTTACTCCGACGGGACATTCAAGCCCAACGGCAACTGCCTCAGGCGCCAGATGGTAACCTTCCTCTATAAGTACGACAAGTTCGTAAACGGCGAGGACTGAGTGTCCGCTAAGATAACTTAGTTTGTCTTTTCCTCAATTCCCTGAACCGGTGACTGAAGGAAAAAACAGCCCGCCGGTGAGGCGGGCTGAAGATCGCTTATTCATTTGATCCTTACTTTACGATATGGATCTTGTCACCAATGATAGGGTAGGTGTAATGTTTGCGGCGGGCAGCTGCAATGACTCCGAGGACCGTGAAGACCGTGAGGACGATGCCGACCATGATGGCGACGATCCAGCCGATGATGGGGATCCTCATGACGATGAGGGTCGCGCAGCATGCGATGAACATCATGATGCCGTTGTTGACGTGGTTTCTCTCGTAGAAGAGGTCCTTGTAGGGAGGGACCAGGAGTCCCAAGAGCCAGAGGGGGCCGAAGTAGGCCATTATCGCGAAAGCGACGGCTGTTCCGGGTATGTTCTCGATAGGGTCGCCTTCAAAGTGGTCCTGAGGGCGGGAATTGCTGTTGTCCATATTATCCTCCCGAATGAGTCCGCCTCGAAAAGCGGAGCTTTTATTGGCTTTGAATAATTATTGCACCTTGGCGGGGTTCATGCAAGGCTGGGGGGACGAAAAAGGGTCTTGCCATTGTAAATCAATCGTGATAAAATCACTCGGTGCATTAAAAAGAAACAAGTAATATCTATGGAGGATATAAGAATGCCTAATATAAAATCAGCAAAGAAGCGTGTACTCGTAACAGAGAGCAAGAATGCTGCCAACAAGATGAAGAAGAGTGAACTTCGCACACAGATCAAGACAGCAAAGAACGCTGTTGCTGCAGGTGAGGCTTCCGACGAGCTTCTCAAGACAACACAGAAGAAGATCGACCAGGCTGCTGCTAAGGGACACATCTCCAAGCAGGCTGCTGCAAGGAAGAAGTCCAGTCTCGCAAAGGCTGCTAAGGCTTCCAAATAATCCGATCTCTTATTTGATCAAGACTTATGATCGCTCCTCGCTTATGGCGGAGAGCGATTTTGTCGTAATAAGGTCTTTACTTTTATAAAAGGGTAACTCGTGGTAAAATCAAGACCGTTTGAAGTTTAAGGGCATTTATGCCCGGATAGGGAGAAAGATAATGAATTATACTGAAGTAAAGTTCCCCGGCCTGGGGATAAACATAGATATATCTCCTGTCGCATTTAATATCGGCGGCTTTGAGGTCTACTGGTACGGGATCATTATCGCGGCAGCCATGCTGCTCGCAATATTCCTTGGCGTTAAGGATTCCAAGAAGCTCAATTTCCCTACAAGCCTCATCTATGACTTTATCCTGGTCGCAATACCCGTAGGTATCATCGGAGCCAGGGCTTACTTTATACTTTTCAATCTTGAATACTATTCACAGGACTGGTCGAGGGTCGTTGATACCAGATCCGGCGGCCTTGCCATCTACGGCGGTGTGTTGGGTGCGGCTCTCGGCGCATACATCATGTGCAAGATCCGCAAGATCTCCTTTACCGCACTGGCAGATTATGTCATCGTTTATGTTCCTCTGGCCCAGGCTATCGGAAGATGGGGCAACTTTTTCAATCAGGAAGCTTTCGGTACGACAACGAACCTGCCCTGGGGCATGACGAGCAGCACGGTCGTATCCTACCTTACGACTCATTGTCCGGCGCTTGATGCGAATTGTCCCGTGCACCCGACATTCCTCTACGAATCCTTGGCAGACTTTGCTCTGTTCATAATCCTTTATATTGTCCGCAAGCGTTCGAAATATGCTTTCGAGACGGCAAGCGTATATTTCCTGGGATACGGTTTTGCAAGGTTCTTCATCGAAGGCCTCCGCACGGATTCCCTTTATATCGCATCTACAAACATCCGTGTATCTCAGCTCCTGTCGTTTGTTCTCTGCATCGTATCGGTCGCAATTATCCTGATCGTCCATGCCAAGGGCATCACCAGAAGGAAACTTCCTAAAAGGCTCTATGAGCAGGAGGGTTCCAAGGCAGGGAAGACGGATAAAGCTTCCAAGAAGGAAGAGACAGCTGAAGAAACATCGGATGAAATTTCCGAATAAGGAATTCTTCTATGGATAATTACAATAAGTCCGGAATCGTAAAGCTTCGTAACAAGACGAACTTTAAGACAGTAGATTATTATCTGGTTATACCGATAATACTCTTATCCATTATCGGGCTTTTTGTCCTGCAGAAGGTCTTGTCCTCAGGTTACAAGGATTATCCCGCCAACTACTACCGTCAGATCATCGCGACTGTCGTGGGAGTTCTCGTTGCAGTTTTTCTCTGCGCGATAGATAATCACTTCATGGGGATCGTCGGCAAGGCGATATATATAGTATCGCTCCTGCTCCTGATCTTGGTCCCCATTGACGGTTATTCCCTCGCATATAGATGGGGTGCCGACTCCTGGCTCAACCTTCCCGTTATAGGTAACTTCCAGCCTTCCGAGCTTGCCAAGATAGGTATCGTTATGGTCGCAGGCGAGATCTTCGAGAAGATGAATACCAAGGAGTATTCGCTGTGGAAGGGCTTTATAGCCATAGGTGTAGTCTATGCGGTGCCGCTCCTGCTCATATTGAGCCAGCCCGACTTCGGAACGGCAATGGTCATCGTGTTCGCTTTCGTATGTATGCTTTTCGTGTGGGGTGTAAGATACAGATACTTCGTATTGGCGCTCTCATCCGTTATCGTTATCGTAATCCCCTTAGTCTGGACCTTCTACCTTGAAGCCTACCAGAAGGACAGGATCTTATCGCTCGTCTTCGAGGGTTCTGACCCCCGAGGCGAATATAACCTTGTCCAGTCCAAACAGGCTATAGCATCCGGCGGTCTTACTGGCAACCACACCGGTATCCTGACCCAGGTGCCCGTTAAGGAGTCGGACTTTATCTTCGCTGCGATCTCAGAGCACATGGGCTTCATTGGGACCACGGCGGTAATACTGCTGTCCTTCTTTTTCATCGCGCGCTCAATGTATGTCGCATCACGCGCATCAAGCCCTTCGAATTCCTATATTGCGGTGGGACTTACGGGTTACTTCGCTTTCCATTACATCGAAAACATGGGAATGGCAGTAGGCCTTCTTCCTGTTACGGGCATCCCGCTTCCCTTCATCAGCCTGGGAGGCACGGCGATGCTGATAAACTTTATATCTTTCGGAATAATCCTCAACATCTCGATGTCGCGCATGCGGTCAGCTTGACGGCATAATAACCTGATGCTGCAATGACTGCGCAGGCTACAGCGACGGAACATTCAGACCGGAAGGCTTGTGCTTACGACGTCAGATGGTAACTTTCCTCTATAAATACGATAAGTATGTTGGAAATAAA
>JAGAAI010000066.1 GCA_017615325.1 Clostridiales bacterium
AAGATCATAAGCCTTGAGTTCTTCACTGTCCTTATCCTGACGACGATGTTATCTTCCATGATCGCAGGTTACTGGCTCAGACTCCAGCAGAAGAGGAATCCCAAACAATTCGATGAAATGAAGTAAGGAGACAATCTATGCAGATCTTCGACATTACACAGGAACTGTTTACATGCAGCGTTTACCCGGGCGACCCGTCCCCTTCGATGGAAAGGGTTTTGTCAATTCCAAACGGTGATATTTGCAATCTCACAAGATTTTCTATGTGTGCGCATAACGGAACTCATGTTGATGCGCCTTTCCACTTTATCGACGGCGGCAAAACGATAGATCAGGTCGATCTTAAAAAGTTTATAGGACCCTGCTTTGTAGCGCGTCACGATGGTGAAGTCAGCGCAGAAGATGCCGCAGTTTTCATGGAGCGCGCAAAAGCCATAGATGGCGACTCTGAAGATCCCTGCTATATGAGGATCCTCATTGCAGGAGATGCTACAGTCACCGAAGATGCTGCAAGAGTATTTGCTGATAACGGCGTTTATCTAATAGGCAACGAATCCCAGACCGTAGGCCCCATCGATGCTCCCGCGGCTGTCCACTATATCCTGCTGGGTGCAGAGGTGGTACTGCTCGAAGGGATACGTCTTCAAAACATAGATGAAGGTCGATATAACCTTTTCTGCCAACCCATTAACCTTGGCGGTTGCGATGGAGCTCCCGTAAGAGCGATCCTCGTAAGATAAGATCAGGAATTCATATCGTAGAGTTTATATTTCGGAACCTTGCGTAATGCGAGGAAACTGATCCCCACGGCATAGACCAGTGTGATCAGCGCTGACCATATCCAGCCCGGGTAATCTATCCTGTGGTAGAAACATATCTGCGGCTGCTCTATGGATCTTACGATCCAGTCACCCAGTACCGATCCGAATACAAGACCCATAAGGATACCGCCAATTGTCGTAATGACCGTTTCCATCGCAACATAGCGGATAACTTCCTTTACCGTAAATCCGTTTATCCTCATTACGACAAGTTCTTTCTTCTTGCGGTTAAGATACATGTTCGTTAAGTTGAGCAGAACGAAGTATGCCATCATGGCAGCAGCTACAGCCATTACTACCGTTACGAGAGATAAGGCTGACATGCTGTCCTCATGAAGTTTCCTGATGGACTCTGTTGTCTTTATGGATTTATATCCTTTGACATCAGATACCAGATCCTTCATCTCTTCTTCCGTAAGATCCGTATTGGCCCAGTACTGGTTGGGTTCAATATCCTTGCCGAATATCTCCTTATAGCCCTTGTAAGTAACAAAGATATCCTTGCCGCAATAGAACTCATAGAAGCCTGCGATCCTTGCCTTGAAAGGATCCATGTCAGAGTCATAGATCGTGATCATGTCACCTGCCTCAAGCCCATATGCTTCTCTGGTCTTCATGGAAAGATAGAGTCCGTCATCATCTATATTGATCCGCTCCTTTCCTTCCGTATCCCAGAATGTAAAGAAGTTATCTATCTCATCTTTATCAACTACGACGAACTCAGCAGAAGTGAGCCCTTCAACCGTATCAAACAGACGGTTGGAAAGATATACTTCCATGTGTTCTATATTCTTCTCACTAAGGCGGCTGTCGATAATATCACCGGCATCTTTTGAAATCTCATTATCGAATAAGACTCTTATGTCATGAGTCATTATGCTGTCGCTCTGCCTGTGTATAGCATCCATTATGCTGTCCTTAAGAGTAAAACCTATTACCATAAGGACACAGCAGCCTGCAACGGATATCATTGTTATAAGGACACGTGGCAGATCCGTCAGGATATTACGGAAGATGAGCCTGCCGTATAAAGAGCCTCCTTTGTTCTTGCCCTTACTCTTAACAGAACGAGGCATGGGATCCGTGAGCAGTTCCCTTGACGACTCCTTAAGAAGAGAGGTGCAGGCGAAAGTAACGGATATCGCTGACATCAATAAAGCCGCCAATACGACGATCACAAGAAGCCCCCAGGATATGGTTTTCGGGAAATCCTTAACTACATAGAACTGGGCATGTGCGATGATGATCAAAGTCTGCAGACCCAGATATCCTCCTATTACGCCAAGAAGGGAACCCAGGAAGGTCGACCCGCACCCGAAGATCAGATACTTCATAAGGACTTCACGGACGAAGAATCCCAGGGCTTTTTGCGTTCCTATGAGATGCCTGTCCTCTGTTACGATCCTTCCTACTGTCGCATATATTACGAGGAAGCCGAGAACTATGAAGAGAGATGCAAACGTTACCGCTAACTTGGTTACATTATATGCGCAATTGGAAGCGTGTACGAAAGCAGGATTCCCCTTGATATCAAGAACGACATAGTAGCAGGAACCCAAGTCCTCATACTTCTTCTTGCCTTCCTTATAGGCATCCATTCCCTTCCTGTATTCTTCTTCGCCTTCCTTTATCTTCTTTTCGGCATCTTCAAGTTTCTTCTGGTTGTCGTTATATTCCGTAAGACCGGCCTTATAATCTTTCCTTGCCTGCTCAAGTTCCGCTTTGCCGTCTTCGTAAGACTTCAATCCCTCATCATATAAAGCCTTACCGGACTTGTATTCTTCGAGTCCGTCCTTATATTCTTTCTCACCCTTCCCGTATTCGGTAAGACCGTCATTGTATTCCTTACGGCCCTGTCTTACTTCAGACAAACCTTCGAGATATCTGTCGCGCCCGTCATCCCACTTCGTAAGCTCTGTCTTGATCTCCTTGAGCTTATTATCGGCATCCTTATATTCTTTTGTTCCTCTGATGTCTTTTGCGATATCTCCTGCCATCGCTTCATATTCAGTTCCCTTAAGAAGCTTCTTCAATATGGGTTCGGGTGCAAGA
>JAGAAI010000067.1 GCA_017615325.1 Clostridiales bacterium
GGTCTCGTGAAGCACACCGCAAACCTCTCCCCTGACCGTAAATGATTCGCCATCAGGCGCTACGACTGCAATGGCGCAGCAGAACTTGGCAGTTCTTGCTTCCTCGGGAACGTCCTTTAACATCTCGAATATCTTGGCAAATTTCTCTTCATAAGTTGAGTTCTCACCGCAGAATCTGGATGAATATATTCCGGGAGCCCCGTCCAGTGCATCGATGCAAAGGCCTGAATCATCAGCCATAACATAGGAATCCTTACAGAGTTCATGCAAGGCCTTGGCCTTGATCATGGCATTGCCTTCGAATGTATCGGCGTCTTCAACGATGTCGGGATGGTATCCCGCTTCCTTCATGGATACGGCATTAAAGCCGGTCCCTTCAAGGACTTCGTCTATCTCTCTGACTTTATCTTCATTGGAAGTAGCAATAATGAGTCTCATATCAGTTATTCTGTTCATGACCTTCGGCGGGCGTATATGTACGTCTGTGATTAACACACTTATACGCAGGACGCATGATCCTTCCTCCTGATACCAGTTCTTCGATCCTGTGCGCGCTCCAGCCGGCGATCCTTCCGCAGGCGAAAAGCGGCGTATAGAGTTCCTGAGGGATGCCTAACATCGAATAGACAAGGCCTGCGTAGAAATCAACGTTTGCGCATATGATCTTATCCGAGTTCTTGACCTCGTGGAAGACTTCGGGAGCTATTCTCTCGACAAGGAGATATAGATCATAGAGATCCATATTGCCGCTCTCTTCAGCCAATTGCTTTGCATGCTTACGGATGATAACGGTCCTCGGGTCAGAGAGCGTATATACTGCATGTCCGATACCGTAGATAAGACCTGATCTGTCGAAGGCCTCTTTCTTCATGACCTTGGTAAGATATGCCCTGATCTGATCCTCGTCCTTCCAGTTGGAGATGTTTTCGCGAAGATCACACATCATTGCATAAGCCTTGCCTGATGCACCGCCGTGCTGGGGACCCTTAAGGGAGCCGATCGCAGCTGCCATAACGGCATAAGTGTCAGCACCTGTTGAGGATACTGCATGAGTTACGAAAGTGGAGTTGTTGCCGCCGCCGTGTTCAGCGTGGAGAACGAGCATGAGGTCTAAGATCCTGGCTTCAAGCTCGGTGAACTTGCCGTCGGGTCTTATGAGGTGCAGTATGTTCTGTGCAGCATTATATTCAGGCACGGGATTATGCAGGAAGAGGCCCCTGTGCTCAACATAGTGTCTTCTGGCCATATAGCCGTAAGATATGAGCACCGGGAATCTTGCGATAAGTTCCACGCACTGGCGTACGACATTGTTAAGATCCAGGGAATCCGGATTGTCATCGTAAGAATACATTGCCAATACAGACCTGGCGAGCTTGTTCATGACGTCAGGGCTCGGAGCCTTCAATATCATGTCCTCGGTAAAGTTATCGGGAAGAGGTCTGGATTGGGACAGGAGCCTGCCGAATTCGAGGCTCTCCTCAACCGTGGGAAGATCGCCGGTCAGAAGAAGATATACGATATCTTCAAAACCGAATTTGCACTCAGGATAGAAACCGTTGACAAGATCCGAGATCTCATAACCTCTGTAGAAGAGCTTGCCTTCAACAGGGATACGGTCAGCATCGTCAACGATATAGCTCATGACCTCGCCGACCTGGGTAAGGCCGACAAGAACGCCGGTACCGTCGTTGTTACGGAGACCGCGCTTAACGTTGTACTTGGAATAGAGTTCCTTGTCGATATGGTCCATGTTGCAGGACAGATCGGCAAGCTTTCCTATCATCTGTTCTTTCGTATAATTGTCCATTTTCAGCAGTAACAGAATGACTCCTTATTATTTTTCCGCAATATTATAATAATTATCAGCAGGATTTTCAATCGACAAGGGCACCACAATAAGATATAGATTGCACACTAAAATGCACACTATTATCGAAAAAATGTGCAATATCGTTTGCAGCAGAGGTCAGGAGTTCTTCTCCATCTTCTGCTCGTATTCATTGCCCGGCAGAGGCTTGGAATAGTAATATCCCTGGATCATGTCACAGCCTTTTGCGGCAAGGAATTCAACCTGTTCCCGGGCTTCAACGCCTTCAGCGACAGTCTTCATATTGAGGCTCTTGGCAAGTCTTATCGTTTCTGACACGACGATACCGCTCCTGTCATCCGAGATGTCTCCCGAGAAGAAGCCCGCATCGAGCTTTAACACGTCAAGAGGGATGTCCTTAAGGGAATTCAAAGACGAGTAACCTGAGCCAAAGTCATCCATTGAGACGATAAATCCGTACTCCTTCAATCTGTTGATAATGTCGATCAAAGCATTCTTATCATCGAAAAAAGCACTTTCCGTAAGTTCTATCTCGATCAAATGACGGGGTGCCCCGGCCTTATCCACGATGTCACGGATCTGCTCGGCGAGGTCGTTTTCGATAAAATGGGCGCGCGACACGTTAACGGACACAGGCACGCATTCATAACCCATGTCGAGCCACTTCTTCTGGTCTGACGCAACATGGCTTAACATATAGTGGTCGATCTCGGTGATAAATCCGCTCTTCTCAAACTGGGGGATAAACCTTCCGGGAGAAACAAAGCCCAAAGACGGTGAATCCCAGCGTATCAAAGCTTCCGCACCGGTAAGCTTATCGGTGTTGGGATCATATTTGGGCTGATAATAAACCACAAATTCCTCATTCTCGACTGCCCTGTTCTGGTTTTCCAGGATCTTGTCTTCCCACTGCTGCTCTTCGATCAGCTTATCGTCGAAGAAATTGATCTTCGTATCGTCCTTATCGTCAAGCGAGATCCTTGCCGTGCAGGCATTGTTATATTCGATCTCAAGATCAAAATCCTTACGGCGGGGATCTTCCGGTGTTTCTTGAGCCGAAGGAATGACCTTGATGCCCACATGGAAGATAAACGAGTGATCGGGGTCGATGTCATCCATCTGTTTTAAGATCTTTCTGATCCTCTCTTCTGTATCTTCCTGACTGTTATAGTTCACAAGGAGAGCAAATTCGGCTATGGTCATATGGGCAGCTATCTCGCCTCTGACCATATTGGATCTCAAGATCTTATGCATCTTAGTAAGTACATCCTCTCCCTCCTTCATGGAATGGCAGAGACAGAAATTGTTATACTTCATGAACTCGATACTGACGACAGCATAGGTCTTATTGAGGTTCCTTCTCTTTCTTACGAGTTTCTCACCGTTGTAAAGGAACATGTTGCGGTTCGGAAGACGCGTGATGGTATCAGTAAAATAAAGATTGAGGTTTATCCTCTGATTCACAAGTGTAACGATAATGGTAATGATGAAGACCAGGAAGAGAAGATAGAAGATCAGGTAGAAAGAAAGGATTATCCCGATATATACAGCCAGGTCGTATGTATTTATCTCAACAGGGCATCTTACAACTACTATATCCCCGCTTTCGGCCTCACAGCCGAGCCAGAGCGGCAGTGTGAACTTTTTGCTGATGATCTTGGTCATCTCCAGGATCTTCTCAGTATCAACATCACTCTCATCATCCGGATCTGCCGTTGAATCAACAGTGACCTGATAGAGTTCGACTCCTTGGTCATTTTCAGACTGCTCTGAAACCACAGAATGAGCTTTCTCAAGATCCTCTTCGTTAAGAGAATGAACGAGATAACTGATAACAGACTGCAGATCCCCCGTTGTAGTGATGCGATGGTCCTCATTAACGGTCATGATCTTGTTGTCATCGGATCTATATAGACGGATGTTTGAATCGATTCCCTCGAGATTGAAATACGATTCATATTCACCAAGGCCATCGTAATTCGATCCAAACTTCACTTTGCCGTCTTTGTCCAAGACTGCAAACGATTCAAAAGAACCTGAGATCAGATCCTTAACAGCTCCTTCATCCGTTCCAAGCTTTCTAAGACCGGAATAGACTCCTGTCATCTTCTCGACCTTGGAGTACTCTTTTGCGATCTTGGAATTGACGACATACTCGTCGGTAAACATCATCATCAGCATGGAAACGCCGATTCCCAGCAATGATATGACTATATATGCCAGGATAAATATCCATACATTGGTCCGCTTCATCCTGCGGATCCTTTTCTCTCTGTTCTTGATCATATTCCCTTAAATCCCTTATCTCTTATTTGCGAAAACATATCCCATTATCGATGCGGCAGCCGCAGCATTGAGCGATTCAGCCTTGCCGGGCATCGGTATCTTAAGGAGACGATCGCACCTTAAAGCTGTGTCTTGGGTAAGACCATTCCCTTCGTTGCCGATAAGATATGCCGCCGGAAGTTCCAGTTCTTCCTCATTTAATTCTACACCATTAAGGTGCATGGCATAGCTCTTGATCCCGTGCTCGCTAAAATACAGGAAAAGATCATCTGTATTGCTGCATCTTACGATCGGGATGTGCCAGACCGAGCCCATGGAAGCCCTTAGGACCTTGTCGGAGAAAGGATCACAGGTCCCGGGCAGCAAAATAACTGCAGAAAATGCGAAAGCATCCGCTGTCCTGATCATGGTCCCAAGGTTCCCGGGATCCTGAACGGCTTCTGCGACCATATAGATATCCTTGCCTGAACCGTCCACTGGCAGTTCAAGTCTTTCCTGACAGTAAATATCAGGCTCTGATACGACCATAGCGACACCCTGCGGATTGACCGTGGATGATACTTTTCGAAAGATATCATCAGTAACAAGCAGGTATTCACAACTGTCATTAAGACATTCAAAGAGCCCGTACCACTTGGATACGAGCTCTTTCCTGTCTTCAGTATATATTAACTTATCAACGGCAACACCTGACTCAAGTGCATCTTCACAGAGTCTTGTGCCTTCGATGAAAACCTTGTTGCCGCGTTCTTTATGAAGCCGGACCAATTCCTTGACCCGGGGATTGTCTTTTCCCGATAAGGATATGTATCCGATATCCGGCGTCATAGAAGATATCAGCCGATAGCTGCCTTTGCCTTCTCGCAGAGAGATGCAAAACCTGCTGCATCCGTGATAGCGATATCAGAAAGAACCTTACGGTCGAGATCGATGCCGGCCTTCTTAAGGCCATCCATGAATCTGCTGTAAGACATACCGTTCAGGCGGCATGCTGCGTTGATCCTTGTGATCCACAGTCTTCTGAACTCTCTCTTCTTATTTCTTCTGTCACGGTAAGCATAGTTGCCGGACTTCAGGACTGCCTGGTTTGCAACCTTGAAGAGCTTGGACTTATGACCCCAATAACCCTTAGCCTGCTTTAAGATCTTATGGTGACGCGCTCTTGTACGCATTCCTCTTTTAACTCTGGACATTTTATATTACCTCCGTAATCTTTCTTTCTCTTGACCTGTTATGCGTAAGGCATCATCTTCTTGACGATCTTCGCATTGGGTTCAGCACAAACCTGATTGTGACGGAGATGTCTCATTCTCTTTGTAGGCCTCTTGCTCAAGATGTGGCTTCTGAAAGACTGCTTGTGCAGTACCTTACCGGAGCTCGTAACCTTGAATCTCTTCTTGGATGAACTGTGTGTTTTCTGCTTAGGCATTTTTATTTCCTCCTGCTTTATTATTTCTTCTTCAAAGGAGAGATGTACATTACCATGTTGCGTCCCTCTATCTTAGGCTGTTTGTCGATCTGACCGAATTCGGACACACCCTCTGCGAACTTCTCCATGACCTCGTAACCCTTGTTCTGGAAGGCCATCTCGCGTCCGCGGAACCTGATGTTGACCTTAACGCGGTCCCCGTTGCCAAGGAACTTTATAACAGCCTTACGCTTAACTTCGATATCGTGTGTATCTGTCGTAAGCTTCAAGCCGACTTCCTTAACCTCGGTCTGCTTCTGCTTCTTCTTCTGTTCTTTGTCCTTCTTGTTCTGTTCGAACAGGAATTTACCATAGTCCTGGATCCTGCAGACAGGATTATCCGGGTTGGCGGATATAAGTACCAGATCCAATTCAGCCTCTTCAGCCTTGGCTCTTGCCTCTTCAATCGTTACTACGCCGACCATCTGGCCCTCGGCATCGATCAATCTGACTTTCTCGAACGTGATGTCATCATTGATCATCTGGTTCCCGGCAGTCTTTGCTATGGTAAACACCTCCAATCGTAATAAAAAAGAACGGACTGACATCCGTTCTTTCATAACAGCCACCTTACAGTAGAAACCCCCTGCTGTAAGTTATTAAATATACTGTTAACCTCTTCACAGCCTATTGGCGCTTAAGGTGAGAACCGATGTCCTTCTTTGTCAACCATTGAATGATACTAGTAGCTAATGTATTTGTCAAGAGCAATGTAAATATTTAATCCTATGGCTATCCTAAGCCGCGCGCACAAGCATTTTGCAAAGAGATGGAAAACATTTGATTTACCCAAAACACTTGCCAAAATACATTCCTATTAACAACAAAAATGAAATAACGACGTCTAAAACGATAATTGATATCATAACCGGTCTTAAACTTTTTTATTATTTGTTTTATATTTAAAACATTTGAAGTAAGCAAAAGACAATCCCATTGCAATAACTACTGAGATAGAAACAACAATAATTCTAATCATTCGAATCGTCGTGAAATATCTTTCACGAGATAGTTTATATTCTGAAAGAACAGTTTGAGGATATTCTATTTTGCTAATATCAAATACTGGTCTGATGTCTAATATGCCTTCCTTTAAAACCAAAACTGACGAATCCATTTTACGATCAAATGAGATCGCTGCACTAATTGTTTTCCCATCTTTCACTTTGAAATGAACATTTATGTAATCATATCCAATAGTGTCCCCGTGACTGTCAATAACATCAACTATTCTTCCGCTCATACCTTTCGATAATTTAATTGGCTCACCATACAAATCAACAATAGTTTGATCGTCGAAAATCAAATCTTCAGCCATCGTTATTTCCATATCAAAAGATTTAAAAACAAACAAACGACAATAATCGGAAATAACAAATCCCAATAATACAATGAGTGTATTGGTTACTATTATTCCTATGAAAACCTTTTTCCCAATATGCATTTTTCTCAAACAATTATTCAGTCGGATAATCTGTCATTTCCTTTCTAGATGCATATGGCATTATAAACGACTATACATTTTTCGCCGCAGTCCAGTATAGCACTGTTAATTAATGTATCACCTTAAGGAACGATCTCCTGTGTATAGGACACATTCCCTGGGCCCTGATCCCGGCATAGTGCTCCGCAGTTCCGTAGCCCTTATGCTTGGCAAAACCGTAGCCCGGATACTCCTTATCGTATTCTTCCATAATGCGGTCCCTGGTTACCTTTGCAAGGACTGATGCAGCCGCAATGGAGTTGGATTTTGCGTCTCCCTTGATTATCGGGACAACAGGCAAGCCTGTTCCGTCGAGGTTAACTGCATCGATAAGAAGGATATCAGGTTTTACTTCAATATCTGCAACACATTGTCTCATGGCCTGCTTTGTTGCATTTAAGATATTGATCTCATCTATCACATCAGCTTCAACCCTTACAACTGCATAAGCAAGCGCCTTCTCCTTTATCTCATCGAAAAGAAGATCTCTCTTCTTGGCCGAGAGTTTCTTGGAGTCGTCTAAACCTAAGATCATGTTATCAGGATCCAGAATGCAGCAGGCTGCAACAACAGGGCCTGCCAAAGGGCCTCTGCCTGCTTCATCAATGCCTGCGATGGCATGATAGCCTTCTGATCTGTACTGATCCTCAAACTGGGACAGATCCTTATACTTTTCGATAAGCTGTTCGGTCGTAAGTCTTGCCATTATATTCTCCCCTTACATCGGTATCTCCAGAGAGATCCTCCCTATCCTGCCTGTCCTGAAATCATCCAGGAGGAGCTTTGCAAACCTGTCTTCGTCTATCCTGCCGCCCGACATTATGCAGCCCTTCTTCTTTGCCATCTCAAGGAAGAGCTCGTAATCCTTATCGGAGTAACCGAACTCATCAGCGGTTGCTTCGAACTCTGCAAGATCGATGCCATAACGTTTTTCCATCAGATCCGGGTAAAGCTCGTTTAACATCTTCATGGTATCGTATGCAACTGTCAGAAGGTCGTTGACTTCATCTTTGACGCAGCCTGCGGCAGACAGGCACACCCCCATCCTCTTGCTCTGGATCTTGGGCCAGAGGACTCCGGGCATGTCCATGAGTTCGAGCCTGCCTGATGTCTTTATCCATTTGGGATCACGGGTAACACCGGGTTTATTGCCGGTTACGGCTGCCTTGCGCCCTGCCAGAGCATTGATAAGAGTGGACTTACCTGTATTGGGAACTCCGACTACCATCGCTCTTACAGGTCTGCCGGTTCTTCCCTTGGCTTCTGCCCTTTCCAAAATCTCCTTACAGAGTTTAACGGACTCTGATACGACCTTGTCCAGGCCCTTACGGTTTGTAGACTCAACTGCCACTGCAACGGTATTCTCCTTGCGGAGCGCTTCTATCCACTGACTTGTCTTGGCTGGATCAGCGAGATCAGCCTTATTGAGGACTATAAGCCTGGGCTTACTTCCGATTATGTTTGACAGCTCAGGATTGCGGCTCGAGAAAGGGATCCTTGCATCACAGGTCTCTATCACCATATCGACCTGGGGCAGGAGCGCCTTCGTATCGTTCAGGGCTTTGCGCATGTGCCCCGGGAACCAGTTTATCTTATTCTTTTCTTCAGCCATTTGTCTATCCTTTGGGATCTTCATTCCGGGATATTTTACCACACCTGATCTTCTTGCGGAAAACCACGAGAACAAGAGCAATAGCGACAACAGTTACTATAGTTACTGCAAGTCCGCCCTCAGGTCCAAAGGTGCCGCCGGTCATAAGAGCGGTTGCCCCCTGCCCGAGCTCGGTATGTATAACCGATACATTACCCGAGTTGCCCGATACTTCAAGACCGAAGATATTGCCCTGTGTAAAGTTCCAAATCGTATGAGCAGCACAGACTATCCAGATATTGTCGGTAAAGTAAGCGATAAGAGCGAACAGGACTGAGACAAGAATAAGATTGATCAGGGCAAGCACGGTAAATCCCGGGTTCATGCCATGGAAGAGACAGAAGAGCAGTGACGATACCGCAATGGCAGGGATCAGACCGTAGCGGGCTGCGATACGGGGCATCATGTAACCTCTGAACATGATCTCTTCGCAGGCTCCCTGGAAGAACCACATGACGATAAAGGAAAGGAATAACGGCATGTTTCCTGCGGCTATGCCGAATCCGGTTACTTTTATCTGACCTGATATGACAAGGATCGCAAAGACTGACCCCATCAGGGCAAGTCCTGTTCCAATACCTGTAAGATATCTCCTTAAGATGTGTTCCTTGGGGAGTCCCAAACCTGAAGCCAAAGGCGTCCTCTCGATAAATCTGACCCTCAGACAGTAATAGATATCGATCAGGACATAACCCAATGCCATGGACAAAAGGAAGGCCGGAGTGCTCATAAGGACGCCGATTATGCCGGCTCCGGAACTTATCACATCAGGAACTGATTTTACAGCCTTAAGGCTCGCTATGACATTCGTCAGATATTCTCCGTTGGTCATGAGCAAAGGCGGTATCATTGCGATAAGCTGGAATACCGATAAGAGAACAAGGGGTCTTGTCATCTGGGTGATGCCGAAGGAAAGTCCGTTCAAAGAACTCTTAGGTTTGTAGCCGAACACGCTGGTCTTAGCCGTCAGATAGGTCTTCTTTTTCTCCATCATCCTGGCTTCTCTCCGGGCTTTGACAAGTTCCCTGTCAGAAGCAGACATGACGGATACAGTGAAGCGCTCGCTGAAGAGGAGCCTAACCGAGATCAGGATACAAATAGCGGAAAGAACAAGCGTCAGAGCCGATGACCCCAGCAAGCCAAGTATGTTTATCTGCTGTGACAGGGCTTTGCCTATCCCTATATACTGGCCGTAAAGAGGTATGTATTCATATACGCCCGTAAACTCGTCAGGATCCTGCAATGCAGAGATGCAGACAGAGATGAAGACGAAGAACACCGGGAGGAAAGCAGTCTGCGCCGTAATGACATTATTGCTCAATACAGAGATAAGGATGACTATGGATGCAACAAAGATACAGAGCACAGCCATTATGAACAGGACGGCCAGCATACCCGGGCGGAATACCGGTACTAAGAACAGGAGGACCGACAGGACGAGTGCCGGGATCATGGAGGACATCCAGACACCCATGATGTTGCCCAATATGATCGTTCTCCTCGGTACAGGCGTCATCAGGATAGCCGCGAAAGTATTCTGCTCCTTGGATCCCGCGATAACATTGGTGCCTTTTAACATCGAAGCATAGAGCACAACGATGAAATACAGAAGAGGAACTACCATATATCCTAAAGCCATTATGGCTGACTCTTCTGAATCAGACTCATTCGGATCCTCAACCCCTTCAACATTAATGATCAAAGGCGATTCTATGACGACAGGCAGACCTGACGATTCTTTAATGTAATCACTATACCGGTCAAGGATGTAGTTCTTAAAGCTGTCCCTGAAATCAGTATTGCCGAGATCTGCAGCCGGATAGAAAGTCAGAACGTCACCGTCCTTATCGAAAAACACGGTAAGCCTGGACCCGGCCTCCTTCATCATGGCCGAATAAGTCGCGACATCATAAGCATAGGGGTGTTCACGGTAATCGAAATGGAAGCCCATCCCTATAAACACGTCTGAAGCCACATAATCTTTAAACGAATCCGGAGCATTAACTACTACGACTGTCTCGGGAACAGGATCGGGAGCAAAGAGGTCTCTAAAATAACTGAACCAGATCCCGGCGATAAGACAGAATACGACAAGAGCCGCAAGCAACATGGCATAGCCCGCATGGGGCGATGCCTTCGCACCTCCCGACCCGGAGCTCCTGAACGCTCTTTTTGCTATCTGCCAAAATGCTCTCATCTTATTCCCCGTTACTCTTTGTGATTCTTTGTGTAAAGCTCAAAGAAAGCGTCCTCAAAAGTATCTTTGCCCGTTAATTCCGTGAGTTCCTTTACAGAACCTGATGCTACTATCTTTCCGTCAACCAAGACTCCGATCTCATCACAGAGACTCTCAGCCAGTGAGAATATATGAGTTGAAAGGATTATCGTCCTCCCCTCTTTGGCAAGATCCTTCAGGTAATCCGTGACCTGCTTGGATGTAAGGATATCAAGACCGTTGGTGGGCTCGTCGAAGATAATGACAGGCGGGTTATGGATCAGAGATATGCATATGGATATCTTCTGTTTCATTCCCGTAGACAGATCGACTATCCTCTTGTCAGCAAAAGGGTTGATCCCGAACCTGTAGAAATCCTTATACTTTCTCTCTTCATATCCTTCCTTGGGAAGGTCATAGAGAGCAGCAAAGAAATCATATAGCTTATTGGGTGTTGACAGAGGATCGAGTTTTACTTCAGACGTAAGGAAGCCGATCTTTTTATGGATCTCAAGTGTATTGACCGAGACATCCTTGCCGCAGATAACGACCTGCCCGTCAGTAGGCTTAAGGAGAGTTGCCATGATCTGCATCAAAGTAGTCTTGCCGGCGCCGTTTGGTCCCAAAAGACCGTAGATCGTGCCAGGCTTAACAGTGAACGATACACCCTTGACGATCAGCTCATCTGAAGAATATCTTTTTTTGACGTTTCTGACTTCTATCATCTTGGCCTCCAATTGAATTTACATCCTTTTCGACTATCTTCTTCGCACATCTGTTTAGTAAGAAGACACCGAGCAGACTGTTTACCGATAAAACGACTATAAACTGTATGATATTTACCTCGGAACAGATTATCTGTTTTAAGAGCACTATGAAGTTGTGCCCCGGGATCAGATATTCCGTCCAGACCGGATCGAAATAATAGAACATCTGTATGAAGAAGCCCAAAAGGAAGATGAGCAGGATGAACTGCATATTGGCAACTGCATCTTCAAATCTTTCAAGCTCGAGCGATACAAGGAAGCAGAAAGCGGTAAGGACAAGTGTCGTTGCCGGGATCGCAAGGATCATGTAAAAGAGCTGATCCGGCATGAGAAGGAGTCCGAACGGCAGGAGCGAACCTGCATCGTTGCTTCTGTTGATCCAGGAAGACAGGAAAAGGAAAAGGAATGTGACTAAAGACGATGCCGTAACCATAAGGTTTGTCGCAAGCGCCTTGCCCCAGAGGATCGCCTTCGCCGATGCAGGCGTCATGATCAGTTTGTTAAGGAATCCCCTGTTCTTCTCCATTGCGATCATGTCGCAGGCAAGTGAATAACAGCAGTAATACATAAGGATCATCATGATACCGGGTATTACATGAGATGCCTGGGCGTTCGCTATGCTCCTGTTATCGAGGATAAAGGTTATCGGGTTATATTCATCAACCTTGAATGTCTCATTATCAGCGCCGACATATTTATCGAAATAAACATCCTGCATGTATGAATTATATGTTTGAACGACATCATACTCGAATTGGGAAGCCTTGCTGTCAGCAAGAAAGTTCGAATTATCATAGAGCACGAGCATGGAATCCTTTGATTTCTGAGTATTACCATTCTCGAAATAATCCCTGTATGCATTATCAAGTTCAATGTCAAATTCAGAAGCAGGATCATTACAGGAGAAGATCAGCACGATCATACCGTCATCTACAAGGTCATAGAGCCTCTCTTCATAATCGTCGGCACTACCGCTGAACGCAAATTCCACCATGGGCTTATATGTGTAGCGGTAGAGGTCATCCTTCTTGCCGCCATAATCGATAAAGCTCTGCGGGGCATCGAAAACAATAACCTGCTGGGCGCCGAAAGTTCCTGTCGACAGATAGTTGAGGAGCCTGGGGAAAAGATTTATGGCGAAGACCATTACAGCCGCAGGAACCAGGAAGATAGCCATGGTCTTCTTCCAGCTGGACATGATCTTCTGTATTTCCCATTTAAGGATGATCAGTGCGTATCTCAAGAATCTTTCCCCCTGTTAACACTAGGGAGATTATAACATTAAGGTTTTAAACTATGTTAGTAAAGAATTAGGAAAGATTAACCATACTGTAAACAATTCTGTAACAGGCAAAAAAGAACGGCGGGATATCCCGCCGTCCTGATTGCACATTTGCTTTTGCTATAAAGATTACAGCTTCTGCTGAACCTTTGCAGCCTTGCCCTGGCGTCCACGCAGGTAGTAGAGCTTTGCTCTTCTGACGCGGCCCTTACGAATGATGTCGATCTTCTCGATCTTGGGCGAATGTACGGGGAGAATTCTCTCAACACCAACACCGTAAGAAATACGGCGGATGGTCATTGTCTCTGAGATCCCGCTGCCTTTACGGGCAATAACGTAACCTTCGAATACCTGAATTCTTTCACGGGTGCCTTCCTTGATCTTAAGGTGAGCCTTTACATAATCACCGATCTCAACTTCAGGATAGCTGTTACGAAGCTGTTCATCTGCAACAACTTTTACTAAATCCATAATTTCACAATTCCTCTCTTTCCTGCAGATGTTCTTGCCAAGGATCAGCGGCAGAGGACCATCCTGATAAGCCTATGAAGTTTATCATAACGACTTTTGTAAGGCAAGGACTTTTTTGATCTCCCCCTCTGTAAGCTCGAGCTTATCGAACATATCCGGACGTTTTTGCATCGTCTCGAGTAAAGCGGCCGTATGATTGAAGTCGTCGATAAGGGCGTCATTGCCGTTCTTTAAGACTTCAGGAACTTCTATGTCTCGCCAGACAGGAGGCTTCGTATACTGCGGTGCTTCGAGGATTCCGTCTGTGTGGGACTCATTTGTATAAGCCTCTTCATTGGGCAATACGCCCGGAACCAAACGGGTTACGGCATCCATTACTACTATTGCCGCAGTCTCACCGCCTGTAAGGATATAATCTCCTATTGATATCTCCTCGTCACAGATCTCATCGATCACTCTGGCATCTATACCCTCGTAATGTCCGCAGATGATCACAAGATCCTCGTATTGGGACAGTTCCTTTGCCTTCTTCTGGTCGAAAACATATCCCTTGGGGGACATATAGACAGTGTGGGGCTTGGGCTTTCCTGCCTTCTCACACTTTTCGGCAACGGATGACCAGGCGCGGAATACGGGCTCACACTGGATCAGAAGACCTGTCCCTCCGCCATACATGGTATCGTCGATCTTGCCGTATGAATTAGTCGCAAAATCCCTGATATACAGGCACTCCAGGCTGACAAGGCCTTTCGTAACGGCCCTGCCTGTTATGCTGGTATTAAAGTATGTGGTCACCTGGTCGGGGAACAGAGTCAAAACGTGGTAATCAATCATAGATCTCGATAAGTCCCTCCGGAAGCTTCACCTTCATTACCGAAGATTCGATGTCCGTGTCGTAGCAGACAGCCTTAAGGAAAGGGATCAGAAGATCCTTCTTTCCTTTTCGCTTAACAGATATAACGAAGTTGGCGCCCGTCTCGAAGACATCATCTATCGTTCCTAATTCGCCCAGGTCATCATCGATAACCGTCATACCGATCATGTCAACGATAAAGAAACTGTCATCGTCCTTAACTGCATCCGCTCTGTCAACGGAAAGATACTTGTCTCTTAAGGCCTCAGCCGCATTACGGTCGTCTACGCCATCAAGCTTTACTATGACCATCGCCTTATCGATCCTGGCATTATTGACCTTAGTGTCGCTAACCGGAGTCCCGTCTTCTTTTGCGATATGACAGTCCTTCATATTAAGAAAGCGCTTCGGGTCATCCGTCAGGGGGTAGACTTTTACCTCCCCGCGGATTCCGTGAGCGCTTGTGATCTTGCCGATAACTATAAACTGATTAACGGCCATCTTCTCGTATTATCCTAAGATATCAACGATAACGCGTCTTCCTTCTTTGGCATACTTAGCCTTCATGATGGCTCTTATAGCCTGTGCACGTTTACCGTTCTTTCCGATGATCTTACCGGTATCTTCAGGAGCTACAGAAAGTTCGAACTTGATCGTGTTGCCCTGCTCAGTCTTCTTAACGACGACTTCATCGGGGTTGTTGACCAATTCTCTTGCAATATATGTCAATAATTCATCCATATACGATATTGGGAACCCTAATGCTCCCTTCCTCCTTCTTATGAAATTGATGATGCGTCAAATGATCAGAAAGATCAGATGATGCCCTGCTTCTTAAGAAGGTCGCGAACGGTATCTGTAGGCTGAGCGCCGTTGCCGATCCACTTCTTAGCTGCTTCCTCGTCGATCTTGATCTCAGCAGGATCTGTAAGGGGATTGTAGTAACCGATCTCCTCGATGAATCTGCCGTCTCTGGGGAATCTGGAATCAGCAACAACAATACGATAGAAAGGTGCCTTCTTCTTACCCATTCTTCTCAAACGAATCTTAACTGCCATGTTTTTGTCCTCCAAAATTTTTATATTTTTGTTTTTTATTATCACGCGTCGAAAACATACGCGGGATCTACCTTATTTATCTTCTGCCCTTGCGCTTCTTCTTGTTCTTATGCCTGTTCAAAGAAGACCCTGCAGTCATGCCGGGGAAACCGCCGAAGCCACTCATGCCGCCCATGCCCATGGAACCCATTCCGCCCATGCCGCGCATGGCCTTACCCATACCGCGGGGCATCTTGCCGCCTGCGAACTGCTTCATGAGCTTCGCGGACTGCTCATACTGCTGCATGAGCTTGTTGACATCAGAGACCTGGACGCCTGCACCCGCTGCGATCCTCTTACGCCTTGAGGCATCAAGAATATTAGGATTACGTCTCTCCTTCTTGGTCATGGATGTGATGATCGCCATCTGCCTGTCGATTATCTTGTCATCAAGCTCGGCATCGTCGATCTTAGCCGTCGAGAAGCCCGGGAGCATGCCCATGACATCCTTCAAAGAACCCATCTTCTTGATCTGCTCGAACTGGGAATAGAGATCATCCAGCGTGAACTTATTGTTCAGCATGTTCTCCATCGACTTCATAGCAGCTTCTTCGTCGATGTTCTGGGTAGCCTTTTCGATGAGGCTTACGACATCACCCATACCTAAGATCCTGTCAGCCATACGCTGAGGATAGAAGGTCTCGATGTTGTCTACTTTCTCACCGACGCAAATATATTTGATGGGCTTGCCTGTAAGCTTGCGGATGGATAATGCGGCACCGCCTCTTGCGTCACCGTCGAGCTTTGTCATAATGAAGCCGTCCATGCCGATAGCTTCTTCGAATGTCTTGGCAACATTAACAGCTTCCTGACCGATCATGGCATCAGCAACAAGAAGTTTCTCAGTGGGATTAACCTGTGTTGAGATCATCTTAAGCTCATCCATGAGCTCGCTGTCAACGACAGTACGTCCTGCGGTATCGACGATCAGATAGTTGCAAAGGTTATACCTTGCCTTTGCTTCCCCGTCTCTTGCGATCTTAACAGGATCCTTCTCTTCAGGATCTATATAGCAATCAACACCGACACCGTCTGCGAGGATCTTGAGCTGCTGGGCTGCTGCAGGTCTGTGAACGTCAACGGATACGACCATGGGCTTCTTGCCGTCCTTCTTGAGGAGCTTTGCAAGCTTAACGGCAGTCGTCGTCTTACCTGCACCCTGAAGACCATAGAGGATAATAGTATTAAAGCCTGTAGGCGATACTTTGAGCTTAGTCTCTTCAGAACCCAACAGTTCGATCAGTGACTCTCTTACGATCTTAACGATCTGCTGTCCCGGAGTTAAGCTTCCCATAACATCGGCACCAAGGCACTTCTCGTTCATCTGCTCGACAAATTCCTTGGTTACCTTATAATCAACATCGGCTTCGAGGAGAGCCATGCGGATCTCGCGGGTCATCTCCTTAAGGTCAGCTTCAGTTACACGGGACTTCCCGCGCATCTTGCTTGTTATATTCTGCAGTTTTGTCGACAGACTCTCAAACATCTATATATCTTAAAGCTCGTCGGTTAATTCTACGAGCAGTCTCCTTGCTTCTTTTGTATCCTGCCTGTCAAGCTCTTCAATGGCTCTCCTGGCAAGGTCTTTCTGCTTATCGAAGATCTCTATCAGTCCTAAGCGGCTCTCATATTCTTCCAGCTGAGCCTTCCCTCTCTTTATCGTGTCATGCACGCCCTGCCTTGATATCTCACAGGTCTCGGCTATCTCCGATAAGGACAGGTCCTCGAAAAGATAGAGTTCCATGATGCCCCTCATCCTCTCGGTAAGCAGATTGCCGTAGAAATCCAGTAAGAGCAAGTCTTTCGCAGTCTTTTGCGACATAGTCTGCCTCCAATAAAGAATAATGCACCTTGCGAATGATATCAGAAGGCGCATTAAGTGTCAAGTCTTTTTACTTGTCAGGGCGGGCTGCCCGAAAAACTTACTTTAGAGCTTTATCCACATCCTTTTGCTTGAGTTTACCTGCTTTTACAAGGTTCTTCAGCATACTATTGCAATCACTGACCAACTTCCCGTCAACATTCTGCTTGATGTAATAGGAGAGATGTTCCAGCGCTTTCTTAGGAGATTTCTTGGTTCCGATACCATATGTATAACAATAACCCAACATATAATCGCAGTAGAGTTCTCCACGCTCCCAGCCCTCTTTGGCGTATGTATATACTGCCTTCTTATCCTTCTTTACGCCATACCCGTAATAAGACATATAAGACAGTTTCCCGCATGCATATGCCGAATTCTCTTTATAGGCCATCCTGAAATACTTGGCTGCCTTGTCGTAATCGTGATCCGTACCGGTATCGTCATAATAGTAGCTTCCGAGAAGTTCCAGGCCTCTTGTACGGCCGAATTCAGCAGACTTCTTGGCATTTTTCAGATATTCTTCATTATCTTTCTTGATAACACTGTTGCCGTCACGATAACAATAACTGAGATATGCATAAGCATCGCCTGAACCGGCTTTGGCTGCACGTTTAAGATATTCAACGCCTTTAGCCTCGTCTTTATCCACATCTATTCCATAAAGATAGATATATCCAATTGCTGCGGGAGCAGCTTTATAACCGTCCTTATCAGACAGTTCGTAATATTCTAATGCCTTCTCAATATCTATCTTTGTTCCGCCATAACCAAAATCATAGATTTCTCCGATATAACAATTAGCCATTCCTCTTATATAAGCGCTGTCACTCTTAGCAGCTTCGTTATAGTATTCAAGAGCCTTTTCGGGGTCGGGTTTCTCAAGACCTTCCACCTCACCGGACACATAGAGGCGGCCAAGACCTATTGCTCCTTCAAGTCTGCCTGCTTCATATGCCTTTTCGAAATACTCCTTGGCTTTTTTTGTGTCTTTCCTGACCCCCGATGCATATCCGGAGCCGCTAAAGTAAAGACAGCCCATACCGTAATAACCCAATGGATATTTGGCATCTATAGCTTTCTTATAGTATTCGATGGCCTTCTTATAATGATCCGTATCCGTGTACCTGTTATTGGCCCAGAGCCTGCCTAAAGCATAAGAACCATAAGGGTCATTAGCCTTTTCAAGGAGCTTGTAGAAAGACTCGGCCTTCTTAAGATCACAGCCTGATTCAGCCGTACCATAATAATAAGAATTACCTTCAGAGATGAGAGATTTTGTGTACTGGGTCGTCTTCACGGATGAAGTCTCTTTCCCTTCCTGTGCGAAATACAAAATCCCATCAGGCGTATTAAGTTCAAAGATCCCGTCTTTCAACAAGCCTGTTATCTTGCCGTCAGAAGAAGCACAACTGATACCTTCATCTCCTGCATCAAGGGTCAGGGCGGCTTCATTCTTCTCTTCCTTAACGGTAGTTGTCATCACACACGCGCCGGATGCATCGAGCCATATTGAAGAAGCCCTGGCATCAGGATAGGATGCAACATCAAAGGTATATTTAGTTGCCCAGGCAAACTCTTCGCCTGTAAAAGATTCATTATATTTTGCAGCGAAGAGCTTATATTCTCCCGCCAGAGACTCGTATGGGTTAACCGTTGTCTCACTAGTCGTAGTAGTTGCTTCTGTTGTTGTGGTGGTAGTCTCTGTCTCAACAGATTCGGACGCTGTAGTATCAGTGGTCACTTCAGTGGCCGTATCTATAGTGTCTTCAATCTGATCGCCATCTTCTGTCGTATCGGGCTTGCGCTTCCTCTCATTTCCGAAAACACTGCACGAAGACAAAAATATGGAAATAATAATTGCAAACGATATAAGCGGAGTAATGATCTTCTTCATAAAATGCTCCTTTCAGATCAAGAGCCTGACCCTGTTAATTTATGATATCATCTAAACCTTCCGTTTGCTATCAGACAATAGAAACAGGCTGCCTCCGGGAAGAAGACAGCCTGATAAACGATAGTTACAAAAACTATTAACCATTGTTATTAATGAATTTATCATACTTATAAAGGAACGTTACCATCTGACGCCTTAAGCAATCGCCGTCCGGACGGAATGTACCGTCACTGTAGCCTGCCAGGATCTTCTTCTCAGATGCCCATAGTGTTGCTTTATAGAAATAGTCGCTTGTTTTTACATCCTTGAACTTATTAGACTTAGTTAGTGGTTCAGGTTTATTTGCCAAACGCCAGAGGAATGTAACGGCATGCTTTCTTGCACAAACGATCTGAGGGCCGAATGTTCCGTCTTTATATCCTTCAACGATATGCTTTTCGTTACCCCAGATGCAGGCCTTGTAGAAATAATCCGTCTTCTTAACATCCTTGAATTTGCAAACATTTGATTTGGGTATGGGCTGACCCACAAGTCTCCATATAAAAGTAACCATCTGCGCTCTTGTACATTCGTTTGCAGGACGGAATTCCGACTGGTTGGCATAACCTTTAACTACACCTTTTTCGGTAAGGTAATATGTCGGGGCATACCAGAAGTCTTTTGCGTTGGTCACATCTTTATAAAGAACAGTTACCTTGCATCCGGCACTCTTGCCGACGGCACTTGCTGTAATAGTAACCGAACCTGCCATCTTTGCAGTAATCTTTCCGTCAAGATCAACTGTTGCGATCTTTGTATCCGAAGACATCCATCTTATGTTAGCTTTAGCGCCCTTAAGATCCGCTTTTAGCGCATCTGTTTTGCCGCAGACTATATTAACTGATTTTTTGTTTAGAGTCAGCTTTGCCGTAACAACTGTCGGTTCAGGGGTAGGAGTCGACGTAGGAGAAGGCGTCGGCTCGGCTATGACCTCTACATTGATCTTACAGCCTGAGTCATCAGTAATGAAGGTCTTGCCGATCTTTATGGCTTCAACTTTCCTGTCAGATTTCTTTTCAACTATCTTCTCGTTATCAACTGTCATTATTCCGTGGGCAGTCATAAAACTCAAGTTTCTGCCGATGATCATCCTAAGATCGACATTGGGGATCCCTGCAAGATTAAGGCTGCCAAGTTCAAGATTATCAGTAAGATCCAGATAAGAGATATTGTTCCCTTCAGTTTCAAGATCGTAAAGTTTTGTGTTATTGCAAACATCCAGTTCCGTAAGTTTGTTTTTTCTTAATACGAGTCTTACGAGTTCTTTGTTATTGGAAACATCGATCTTAGTCAACTTGTTATTACCTAATGACAGAATTGAAAGCTTGGTATTATTGCCAAGATCAATCGAACTGATCGCATTATTCTGCAACATCAGAGAAGTGAGTTCTCTTGCATCAGACAGATCTACTGTGGAAAGGTTATTGTAATAAGCCATAACGGAATTAAGTTTTGTACACCCCTTCAGGACAAGACTTGTAAGAGCATTATTACAGGCACTAAGATCAACTAAAGAAGACTTACCTGTAAGGTCCAATGTCTTTAATGAATTGGATTCACATGTAAGAGACTCAAGCAAAGTGTTATTGGTCAGATCGAGTTCGGTAAGGCTGTTGTAATTAAGAGACAGTGACTTTAGTTTTTTGTTATTGCTAAGATCGATCGATGTAAGCTTATTGTATTCGACACGAAGGCTTGTAAGTTCTTTATTATTCGTTAGATCAAGGCTGGTCAGTTTATTGTTGCCCAAGTTCAGGGAAGTAAGTTTTGTGTTTTGAGAAAGATCAACTGTATTGAGTCTTACAGATGAAGCATTAAGATCTTCAAGTTCCGTGAAGTATTCGATCCCTTTAAGATCGGTCACACGAAGACCTGACAGAACTATCTGCTTAACGCTCTTGATCTCATCAGAAGACAGCTCGCCCTTGACATCATCCTTATCGATATTATCACTGACATACTGTCTGAAATCTGCACTGGGGAAGTTAGTTTCATTGATCTTAACGGACTCTGCCGCAGAAACGCCCGCAGCGAAAACAAAAACAGAAATCATTGCTGCGGCAGCAGATAAAGACATAATGCGGAAATGTTTCCTCATTGAAGATCACCTCCTTAATGTAATGATAGTTCTTTAATCCGTTCTGTTCAAGAACGGATTAGTCTGTTTTCCGTAGGATAGCAGACGCAAAAAGCGCCTCCCGAAGGAAGCGCCCGATAATATGATCGCTATCATCTTCACAGAGCCCTTAGGAATTCATCTATCGCATGAGCAGCGGTCTTCCCTGCACCCATAGCGGATATAACGGTAGCAGCACCTGTGACGGCATCACCGCCTGCATATACACCGCCTCTTGAAGTAAGGCCGGACTCATTGACGACTATGCCGCCCTTGGAGTTGACTTCGAGCCCGGGGCTTATGTGCTTGATCAGAGGATTAGCAGATGTTCCGATAGCGATAATTACTGCATCACACTCGGAATAGTACTCTGAACCCTCAACAGGAACAGGTCTCCTTCTGCCCCGGCTGTCGGGTTCACCTAATTCCATCTTTATGCACTTGATACCGGTAACGAATCCGTTCTTGGGGTCTCTCGGATCTTCTTTGTTGTAGTATCCGGTGATCTCAACAGGGTTTTCTAAGAATCTGAACTCGATACCCTCTTCCTTGGCGTGACGGACCTCTTCCTTCCTTGCCGGAAGTTCTTCTTCTGAACGTCTGTAAACGATAGTAACCTTGGCTGCGCCTAATCTTAATGCAGTCCTTGCTGCATCCATTGCAACGTTACCGCCGCCTACGACCACGACGTTACTGCCGACCTGGATGGGCGTTGCCGTCTTGGATGAATAGGCCTTCATGAGATTGCTCCTGGTAAGAAACTCATTAGCTGAATATACGCCCTTATATGACTCGCCGGGAATATTCATGAAGTTGGGAAGTCCCGCCCCGGAACCGACGAAAACGGCCTTAAAGCCCATATCAAAGAGTTCATCTATAACGAGCGTCTTGCCGATAACAACATTGGTCTGGATATCAACACCCATCGCCTTTAAGTTCTCAACTTCCCTGGCGACGATCGTCTTGGGAAGATGGAACTCAGGTATACCATAGACAAGTACACCGCCTGCCAGATGAAGAGCCTCATATACAGTGACTCTGTAACCCATACCGGCAAGTTCGCCTGCACAGGCAAGACCCGAAGGGCCGGAGCCTATGACTGCAACCATGTCTCCCTCTTCGAGTTTCTCTGCTTCTTTTACGGGAACCGTATCATTATGGTGATCTGCAACAAATCTCTCAAGATTACCTATGGCAACAGGTTCGTACTTGATACCAAGCGTACATCTGCTCTCACACTGACTTTCCTGTGGACATACCCTGCCGCAGACTGCAGGCAGAGACGAAGATTGCGTAATTATGTCGTAAGCGGCATCAAATTCCTTATCCTTCACCTTTGCGATAAACGAAGGAATATCGATATTTACAGGACAGCCGGCCACACAGGGCTTGGACTTGCAGTTAAGGCATCTTGATGCCTCCTGCAGGGCAAGATCCTCAGTATATCCGAGACTTACTTCCTTGAAATTATGGATCCTCTCGCCCGGTTCCTGGGTGGGCATCGGAGTCTTCTGGGGTATGATTGCCATAGTTATTACTTCCCGTCTGCCTGCTTCATGATATTGCAGGCTTCATTAAAAGCTTCCTTCTCGAAAGCACTGTACATCCTGCCGCGGCTCATTGCCTCGTCAAAATCCACCTCGTATCCGTTAAAATCCGGTCCGTCAACGCAGGCAAACTTGGTTATACGCTCGCCGTCACGGATCAGTGTAAGCCTGCATCCGCCGCACATTCCGGTTCCATCGATCATGATGGGGTTCATGGATACAGTGATCGGAACGCCGAAAGGCCTGGCCGTCTCAACAGTAAACTTCATCATGATAACCGGTCCTATCGCAATGATACGGTCGAACTTCTTCCCCGCTTCGAGCATCTCCTTCAAAGGCATCGTAACATTGCCGTGTTCACCATATGAACCGTCATCCGTCATGATATGAAGATCATCAGAGATCTCTTTGAATTCATCTTCCAGGATAACGAGATCCTTGTTACGGAATCCGATGATGGATGTTACGTTAGCGCCCATCCTGTGAAGTTTCTCGGCAACAGGCATCGCTATAGCGCAGCCGACACCGCCGCCTACGACACAAACATTCTCGATCCCGTCAAGTTCAGTAGCCGTTCCCAGGGGACCTACGAAGTCAACTATGGAATCACCGGGTTCCTTGGCATTAAGCTTCTGTGTAGTTGCGCCTACGACCTGGAAAATGATCCTGACTGTACCAGCCTCACGATTGGCCCCTGCTATCGTGAGAGGGATCCTTTCACCAAGATCATCGACTCTCAGGATGATGAACTGTCCGGGTTCCGCTTTTCGCGCGACCAGAGGCGCTTCGATATCAAGCGAAGTGACCGTCGGATTTAAAACCTGTTTACGAATAACCTTGTACATTTTATTTACCCTTTATCAGACAGCAAAAGCTTCCCACGATTCATGCAGAAGCACTTCAAAATCTTCCTGATCCATCTCTTCAGATGTCTTCCAGCCAATGGATGCAAATCCGGAGGCGCTGGATGTCGCCATGAACTTATCCATAGCGAACTTATTAAACTGTTCTTCATCTATGGCGTTGTTGTCCGCATCAAAATACTCAGCTTTCTCCTTACCGTTCTCATCAACCAGAGAATGGGATGTAGCCAGCATGTTAAGATCAACCTTCTTGGATTCGGGGTCAAGAGACATGGAATAAAGACTTACCTGGTGCTCAGCTGCACTGATCCTGGTTACATCAGATGTAATGTAGGTGTAAACACCGTCAACAACATAATAAGCAATAGATTCTTCAACGATATCAGGAATAAAGGCACCTTCCGTCGATTCATTGGGGAAATGATATTCATCGAGTTCCATATCCTCATTTACCTCAAAGATCTTGGCTGACGTGAAAAGACCCGAACCCTGCATACCGCTGGAGGCTACGATCTCAAGCCATCCGTTCTGATTGAGATCAGTAACGGCATAAGAATACGGCTCCGGGCTGTCCTCAACAAGCCAGAGATCGAAGTTGTCAACGATGATATCCATCTGGATCGCTACATCAAGGATCTCAGGTTCTGTCTCCTGAGAAGGTTCCGTCTCATCAGGAACGCTCTCTTCTGTTGTAGCTTCTGTAGTCGTAGCTTCTGTGGTTGCCTCAGTTGACGCTGTAGTCTCCTGATTACCATTCCCGTTACATGCTGCAAGTCCTGTAAGCAAGCCTAAAGCCAGCATCGTGGCAATGATTTTTTTGCTATTCATGATTAATCTCCTTATTTCTTTGATTATCAATTAAATTTTATTATATACATAAGTTCACGGATTTCAAAAAACAAATCCGTGACAAAGAAAAAAGAGTATAATCAGAGTTCCTCAAATCACGAATAACGCATCATAAGACAATTGCGCATAACAACCGTCTCGATCTCTTCCATAATCATCTCAGGCAGATAAGGATCCTTGTCATAATAGTAATATGACAGCATGTTAATCCCCTGCTTCCAGCCGCTCATCATATAATCGTACTGTCTGTCGCGAATAGTAACTATGTATTCCGGGTCTTCGCTCTTCCCGTATATCTCGACCAGGATAAGAAGATCAAGCCAAGGCAGATATATTATGAAATCAGGATATCTATTTCTGCGCGTATAAACCTTGATCTCAGGTTCGTATTTAAAGGGTATCCCATAAGCATCCATCAGCTTTGCAAAATCCGACTCGAGATTGGATCTATACACAGTGCCGTTATATTCGATCTTGTTATTTTTTTTGTATGGGTTCTTACCTACCTCAAGAGATTCAAACAACCTCTTGTTATGTGTCTGCCCGACTTTTCGCAAGGGGATACTATCACAAGGCTGACCGTAATCCTCAATCCATTCCGATTCAAGTTTTAAGAGAATTCTTTTACAATCGTCGGATTCTTTCTTGACAGCTATAAGGTCTTTACCTTTCTTTGAATCCACACAATGAGTCTCATAACGCTTTCCATTAGACCTTATCCAAACGAACTTCTTTCCGCCTGCTTGAGAACCCCAATATCCACAGCGAACATCAGGGTAAGATTTTATCTTATCCCGCAGGTATGAAATGTAACTCTGTTTAAAATAACTTCTCATACAAGAAGTCTAAACTGTTCTCATATAAAATGTAACTACGAACGTCTCACAAATTCTCACAAAGTCGGAAAAAGTGTCTAACAAAAACTACAAATTGTATGTAAGTCTAGCGAACATATAGGAATTTCCATGAGTATAAAAAAGCATTTGCATTCAATGAATCAAACGCCCTGTTACCATTCGGCTGATTATTTGTTACCACATGGTAACAGTTTATAGGTCAAATGGTATTTTTAGATGAAAAAATACTATAACTGCCACTTTTTGTTACCACCTGGTATCAAAATTGGGCGTAAATGGTAACAATCAGGAAATAGCTCTGTCCGGATGATCGCCCCTGGCGGTAACGGCGCGGTAGCCGATAGATGCAAGTCTTGCAGTTATGCATCTGGAGCAGAGCGCGGCGTCATCGGATATGCATATCTTGCCGTCATAGAGCATATACTTGCCGCGGACTTCAACAGGTGACAGATTGGGCATTACAACATTGGCTCCTGCCAATATGCCTTTTTCACGGCCGGATGCTTCAGCAGAACCAAGGGCTGTTGTGGCAGGCAACAGCACTTTAGGAAGCATAAGCCGGATAACTGACAGCAATCTTAAGGTAAGGGCTGTATCGCCTGGCGGGCAGTCTGCAAAAGGAGTATTTGCAGCCGGCAGGAATGGGCCTATGCCGATCATGTGCGGATCGAACTCTTTCATGAACACAAGATCTTCCACAATGTGATCCAATGTCTGACCGGGTGTTCCAACCATAATCCCGCAACCGGTCTGATAACCTATATCCTTGAGATCATGCAGACATCTGATCCTGTTAAGCCAGGACATCTTATCTGGATGAAGCATCTTATAATGCTCGCTGTTATATGTCTCATGCCTCAAAAGATACCTGTCGGCTCCGGCATCATAATAAGCCTGATACTCTTCACGGCTCTTCTCTCCTATCGACAGAGTAACGGCACAGTCAGGGTGCCGCGTCTTGATAGTACTCACTATCCTGCAGATCTCGGAAGTCTTGTAGCTCAGGTCTTCCCCGCTTTGGAGAACAAAAGTCCTGAAGCCGATCTCATATCCTGAATCAGCACACTCAATGATCTCTTCAGGAGTCAGACGGTATCTCTCACAATGAGAGTTACCGGCACGGATACCACAATAGTAGCAATCGTTCTTGCAATAATTCGAAAACTCGATAATACCTCTAATGTAGATATCCTTTCCAAAAACAGAGACAGCCACTTCCCTTGCCTTCTCATGAAGATACTCGTCGTATTCATCAGTCGACAATATAGCCTTGAGTTCATCCGCCGTAAGAGAAGTTGTCTCATACAACTTATCGATAAGATACTTGATATCAGCCATTTTCTCCACCTGCAAGTTTATAAAGATCAGGGAACACTTTTATGCTCCTAAGCAAGATCCCGTTCATGTAAGCAATTGCAAGACCATAGTTGGTTACAGGACATCCCAAAGCCTTGGCAGTATTGATACGGCTCTTCATCTCGCGGTCGTTGAGCATGCAGCCGCCGCAATGGATAACCATCTTATAAGGCGTCAGGTCATCCTCAAAAGATAAACCGGAAGTAGTTGCGAACTCAACGGTCTTGCCCGTATATTTCCTGATAAGGTTCGGGATCTTAACTGTACCGATATCCTCACACTGACGGTGGTGTGTGCAACCCTCAGAGATCAGGATCTTATCTCCGTCTTCGATCGAGTCGATCACTCTTAAACCTTCAACACAAGGCTCAAGTATACCCTTATGCCTTGCCATCAATATCGAAAAAGATGTCAGCAGGATATCGTCAGGAACTATGGAAGATACCTCTTTGAAAGCCTGGCTGTCAGTAATGACAAGCTTGGGAGCTTCTTTCAGAGACTTAATGGCTACATCCAGTTCAGATGGCTGAACACAGATTGATGCAACACCTGATTCCAATGCCTCCCTTATAACCTGCTGCTGAGGCAGTATGAGCCTTCCCTTAGGCGCGGATGAATCGATAGGGATTACGAGAATGACCGTATCTCCTTTTGATACAAGATCTGAGATAAGAGGGATCTCCTTCGTCTTATCCTTGGCAAGAGAGGCTATCTTCTCCTTCAACTCATTTACATTGGTATTGTTGATCGCGCTGACACTTATAGCTTCAGGCGAATCATCAGATACGGAATTAATATCTGTCTTGTTGTAAGCAAGGATATAGGGAATCTCCTTCTCCTTGAACAGGGAGATCAAGTCGCGGTCAGCATCTCTTAAGCCTTCGGTCGAGTCTATGACAAGAACTGCAACGTCGACTTTGCGGAGGATCTCACGCGTCTTGGCAACACGCAACTCTCCTAATTTTCCTGTATCGTCGATACCCGGAGTGTCGATTATCACGACGGGTCCCATCGGCAGTATCTCCATGGCTTTGGATACGGGATCCGTCGTTGTTCCCTTGACATCAGAAACGACAGCCAGGTTCTGACCCGTTACGGCATTAACAAGGCTCGACTTGCCGCTGTTCGTGGCTCCGAAGAAACCGATGTGAGTTCTTTCACCAGAAGGTACATCATTTAGACTCATAACAAACCCTCCTTTATAGGTCGAATTTACAAAGATCGGGAACATCCTTTAGATAAAGTCTCCCGGACATAGCCAGATGCGGTAATCTGATAAACTTCGCATCAGCAGGAGAAACATATTTATAAAGAGGATCAGCGATAACTGTCTTGGCATCTTTAAGCGTCAAGGTTATCGTATCTTCTGTGCAGCTGTAAACATCAACCTCGGTAACAGGTACAAGCCCCTCGGTAGTTACAGCGATAACATCAATATCAATATCGTATTTACGCTTGATGCCTGCTGCGATTGACGATGCAACAACAGGTTCACCGACTATATATCTGTCAGAAGACGAACGGTCGACATTGGCATATGCGAAGACCGAATCTCCGCTCTTATATGCTTCGTTAACAGCGCCGGCAAGAGTATCTTTCATCCCTTCAGCCGGGAACCCTGCGACATAAGGAATATTGAACTTCTCTTCCATAAACATGGCAGCCCTGATCCCGGCGGATGATATTACGAGATTAACGTCAACATCTGTCAGCTTATCCTGGGGATCAGAATCAAGACCGGCATCCATGCCAAGACAATATACGGGCTCAAATCCGTAATCAGCAAGGAAAGAAGCAACGGACTTAACGCTTTCAGGATTAGCAAGATCAAGAGGCGTCGCACCGATCACTGCTACTCTGATCTGATCGGACGATCTAACGGGCTTGCTGTCAGCAAAAGCTTTAACGTACGCCTCGAACGCTTTGGATGCGCCTGATATGTAATCACCTGTGGCATTTGTGTCAACGTGGAATGTCGTTATGCCTGTCCTTCCGCTTATTATCTTGCAGATCCCTTCAAAATCAGTGCCGTTAAGGAATGGGATCGGCGAATTGGTGAGGGATATAAACTTAGGGTTAAGCTCTTGGGCAGCCTCGATCGTAGAATTAATGAACTTCTCATCGTTGCCCGTAATCGCGTCAACATCGTTAAGACCTGTTATATAGATCAGGCTGTCGTTACTGTACCAGCGTGTCTCATCGTGAGTGTTATATGTGGAATTGCAGCCTGAAGGGTCATGGATAACGGTCATGCCGCCGAGCTCAAAGAGCGCTGAAGCGGCACCTGATACGTCGCCGGTCAGAACGGGCAGGATCTTAAACGTGTTTCTCATATGCAGCTTACACACCCTAATCCCTTTCTCGGCACGATATCCTCTGTATCGGATTCCGTGTCGTATGCTTCGGCGATGAGGCCGGCGAGCCTGATGATCCCTTCGTAACCGAAGAGGCCTCCGCCTTCTACCATATTCACAAAATGTTTCGTTCCGCAGAACCAGGCTGCCTTCTGCCCTACCGCAACAACATCAGAGTCATTGCGGGACATCCTTCTTGCACCCGGTGTTATAGTGGCAGCAACTACAAGGTCCGGATATTCTTTTTGAAGTTTTTCGAAAACATCCTTCTCCTCATCCGTAACCTTGTCTGCGAAAACCTTCGTTACATTGATACCGTGACTTAAGAGCAGATACGCAATCCCGAAAGGCCTCGGATGCACAGTGTAATCTATCGCGACGGGAGCAGCGTTTAGATTATCCTTAAGATCAGAGAAGGCCTTATCACACTCAGCTCTTCTGTCCTGATAGTCAGGCATCCCAATGCCAAGCGTGTCGCACATCAGTTTAAGTTCTTTATCTATCTCATCGTAATCAACGGCCAAAGGCAGATAGAGATAAGGAATATCGCATCTGTCAGAGAAAGCCTTTACACCGTGATCACCTGTAGGATAGTTGCAGATATTAAGTCTGCCGGCTCCGAGATCCATATAAGATTCAACAGTCTTGCAGTCAAAGATCTCTATGACCTTATAGCCGTTGGATGTCAGCAGGTTAAATAGTTCTGAGTCCTTATCGAGAGGCATGTCACAGCCTAAGATATTGATCTGCCTGTCATCTGTTTCCTTCGCCTTAACAGGTTCCAGCATTGCACGGCGGAGTGTCTGCTCTGGAGTCAGATGAAGTTTTTGCATGATAGGATCCATGAATGCTCTCATGAAGATCACTCCGGGGAACTCTTCTTCGAGATGAGAATAAACATATTCCATATCGCATGACAGAAAATGATGAACGCAGACCGGGAAAACTATTATCGCTTCCGGGAGCTTGTCGAACTTATGAAGGAGTTCACTGATACCTTCAAGCGTTACTTTGGTTATGTCATCCGAGACCATCTCTTCTTCAGACAAAACGACTCCTGAGATGCGGTCAAGCATACCCATCTCGGCCGCGGTCATAACAACACCGCGCATACAGTTATCGGCACATATGTAGATCTGATGCGCCATGGGAAACTGCATTCCGATATGGACAATATTCCAGGTCCCGTGGACGGGCGCATTGAACTCAAGGCCTGCTGCAAAAGGAGCCGGAAAAGAAGCATCTTTGATCCTGATCTCGTTACGCTTATCCATAATCATCCAATAACGTTCGAATAAGTTGTCTTTACGGTTACACCTTCAAGACGGCCTATCCTGCCTGATACTTCGCTTGTTATATCCTGCGGAGCATCTATGGCGATCGTAATTATGTTGATGTTCTTGGCATGATAAGGTATTCCCATCCTGCCGATGATGAAAGGTGCAGCTTCGTGAAGCAGACCATTGATCTTTTCAACAGAATCACCATTGGATACGATTATCGTTATTACAGCTACTCTTGTTTCCATATTTCCCCTCCTTATATCAACAGATCCTGGGCAGAAGTTCTTTTCCCGGAGGCGGCAGGAATGTCATGCCGCCAACAGGTGTCTTCATTACGACTTTGCCCTGATGGTCTTCAACAACTTTACCGATAACTACAGAATCCTTAGTGGACTCAACGCTTCTTAAGGCTTCCAGCGCCTTCTCTTCAAACTCAGCGGGAACAATTACGACAAAGCGGCCTTCACATGCAAGATAGAGAGGTTCAAGACCGAGAAGACCCGTTACTCCCTTAACTGCAGGATCAACAGGAACTGAATCAGATACGATCTCGATACCGACATTGCTCTGGTCACAGATCTCGTAAAGAACAGTGCCTACACCGCCTCTTGTAGAATCCCTGATAACATGTGTCTCGGGAACAGCCTTGATCAGTGCAAGAGCAGCATCAGCCAGAGGCGCACAGTCAGACGTTACATCAGCTTCAATTCCGTATTCGTCTCTTGCGAGCAGGATCGCACAGCCGTGTCTTCCTACATCACCCGTAACGATTATCGAGTCACCGGGCTTGGCGAAAGATCCCGAAAGAGAAACATCATTTTCGATAACACCAACACCGGCTGTAGTTATGAAGAGTCCGTCAACCTGACCCTTGCCTGCGACCTTGGTGTCTCCTGCCACGATCTTAACGCCGGCTTTCCGGGCGGTCTCGCCCATCGCCTCTGCAATCCTTTCAAGGTCAGCTACTGCAAAGCCTTCCTCGATGACATAAGAACATGTCAGGTAAAGAGGCCTTGCGCCCATGCAGGCGATATCGTTGACTGTACCACAGACAGACAGCTTGCCGATATTACCGCCGGGAAATTCCCAGGGCGATACGATGAAGCCGTCTGTCGACATGACGATCCTGCCTTCCGGTGCTGGCATTACTGCCGCGTCGTCAGCCGTGAAAAATTCGTTATCCAGATTCTTCTTAAAAACATCTGCAATCAGTTCGCTCGTCTTGTGTCCGCCCGAACCGTGATTTAATGTGATCCTCTCATCCATCAGATCAATCCTCCGTACATATAATAAGCTGAACATGCTCCCTCATCGGATACCATGCAGGCTCCGACCGGGTGGTCGGGAGTACATGCCTTACCAAAAAGCGGGCACTCAAATGACTTGATCTTGCCCTGCAATACATCGCCGCATCTGCAGGGAGTCTTATATTCTTCCCTCATGTCAGGGATATCAAACTTAACTCTTGCATCAAATTCGGAATACTTGCTGCGGAGCTTAACGCCTGACATCGGGATATCTCCGATACCGCGCCAGAGCGCATCACAAGGCTCCATGAATTCATCCACAAGCTTTATCGCAGCCGGAGACCCCTCATCCTTAACTACTCTCGGATAGCAGTTGACCAGAAAAGGCTCACCTTCCTGACTCTTCTTGACACAGACAGCAAGGGCAGTCAGAAGCTCAGGTCCCGTAAAGCCGGCAATTACACCGCTCGTGCCTTTGGCGAGCATATCGTAGCAGTCCTTCGTTCCCGTGATCGCATGAACGTGTCCGGGATAAAGATAACAATCCGTTGCTGAAGCCATTGCTTCGTATGCCTTGGGCATTGTCTTGTTTGCCGTTAATATCGAAAAGTTCTTGATCCCCTTATCCATCGCATATTTGACAGCAAGGACATCAGAAGGTGTGGTAGTTTCAAAGCCTACAGATAAAAAGACCACTTCCCTGTCAGGGTTCTTCTCTGCCATCAGGGCAGCGTCCATTGGAGAGTAAACAATGTTGATCGATGCACCGTCAGCACGTTCTTTGGACATGGAAGTCTTCTGTCCCGGAACCTTCACCAGATCTCCAAAAGTCGTGATGATGCAGTCTTTCTCACGTGCAAGGAAACATGCCTCATCAATATAATCCGCAGCAGTAACGCAAACAGGACAGCCGGGACCTGATATGAGTTCTATATCAGGCGACAGCAAGCCTCTGATGCCAAGCTTAAAGATCTCATGGGTATGCGTTCCGCAAACTTCCATTATTCGGAGCTTGGGGCCCTTATATTCCCCTAATATCTTTGCAGCTTCGTTCATGACAGGAACTCCTTAGCAAGATCTTCCGTCTCACTGACATCGTCGTCAGTGATCCTGGCAATGGCAGCGCCTGCATGGACCATGACGAATTCACCGGGTTCCAGGTCTTCAAGAAGAGCAGCAGATACTTCTCTCTTGGCTCCGGAAGAATCGACAAGAGCGACATCGCCCTTAACACTTATTACTTTTGCTGATAAACCTACGCACATATATTTATCCTCCACAATTACGGTTCATTTTTGCGACTTATGGCAGAGGGTAAAAAACAGAAACTCCCTGCCGACATGCAAGGAGAATTAATCTTAACAAGTATATCTGTCATCGACTATTCCCGTTCGGATCATTCCTCGCCGTCAGAGTCAATAAGATTATATACAAGAAGATAAGAATAAACAAGTAAATAGAAAAGAATTGCCCAAAGGGCTTAACCCTTCGAGCAATTCTTGTGATCTAATAATTCAGATGCTTTTACCCTTTACCGTTAACGTACTTATCGTACTTGTAAAGGAACGTTACCATCTGGCGCCTGAGGCACTTACCCTGAGGCTTGAATGTGCCGTCACTGTATCCTGCAACGATCTTCTGCTCGGATGCCCAGATAACAGGATTATAGAAGTAATCCTTCTTCTTCACATCGGAGAAC
>JAGAAI010000068.1 GCA_017615325.1 Clostridiales bacterium
GAACTGCCTGAATATTAATTATTTATTCTTGTTATAATGAAGACGTTGGATGAATTATGTTTTCGATCTTAAGGAAGATAAGAAGGGGGATTCCTGATGCACGATCTGACAAAAGAAGTCTGGGTGAACTACACTTACGAAGACTGGCTTGCACATTTCAAAGAGAATGACAAGGCAAGACTTAAGCTCGACTTCGCATCAGAACCGGAACTTTCGGAAGAGCAGCGCAAACTGATCTTTAAGTCGATCAAGGCCTTTCAGATGGGTGAGCACAGCGACGGTATATATCTTGCAGAACTCGCAGAAAAGTTCGGCAAGGAATACAAAGAGCCCGATTATCCTGCGACAATGAATCTCTTTATTAAGGAAGAGAATTTCCACTCGGCATATCTTGCCTGGTATCTTGATCATCACAAGGAGCCCAAGGCAAAGAAAAACAAGCTCGATAAGATCTTCAGGGATCTTCGCCACGACGGAAAGCTCATTACCGAGATCATGGTCCTCGTAACAGCCGAGACGATCGCTCTGTCTTACTATTCCGCTTTGGGAAATGTGGCAGACAAGATCGGCTCAAAAGATCTTCGCGCCATCTGTAACCAGATGCTCCATGACGAGCTCCCGCATATCGTTTTCCAGACATATACTCTTTCTCATTTCGGTGATAAAAGATCCATAAGATCCAAAAGACGCTTTATCATGGGATGCACGACCCTGGCAGTTTACCTGATGTACGGCAAACTCCTAAGAGCAGGCGGATATAACTACAGGAAATTCAGAGGGGATAATTTTGCATATCTGAATCAGTCGATCCTAATGGCAGCTAAGATGAGCCAAGGATAATAACAAGATAGATCAGTTAAAGGGGGGACTAATATGAAAGTAACTGATATCAACATCGACCAGCTCCTGTACACAAAACCCGTGAGCGGTCACGCTTACGACCGTGACGAAGAGGGCGGAGGTCTCTTTAAAAAGATGTTCGCGAAAAAGGAGCCTGAGATACCCTACTTCAATACGAGGGTTGAGCAGTTCGGCAAGGACGAATTATATAACGACATTAAAGACGGATACGATGCTTATATCGTAAAAGGGGCGCCCTTTGAGACCATGGTGGTCTTATCCAAGAGTTTTCTTATAATCCCCGAACAGGAGATATTTCCCTTCTACGACATCATAAGGTTTGCGATCAAGAACCCGCCATACGGGGAAAGGCCTTATGAACAGTATGCCATAGATCGCTTTGATGAGCCTTACGATCCCACCTATGTAAGTGAATACGAGAACGAGGAAGGCTTTGAACTGGACAGGTTTAATATTCTCCTTGAGATAACAGATGAGAACAGTCTGATCTACGAATATGTTATCCCGATGGAAGTTAATGACAGGAAAGACTTCAGGGCAAAGTTCAATGAACGCATGGCAGAGATCGGTGTCGTCGATTCTTCGGAGGATGAGGTCATGGAAGGCCGTTTCCCTGATGACGGCGGCTATGGCTGGTAAAGGTCATAGCCTGCAAGTATATATATAGACTTTTCTTCCATGTTTTAGTTCGTACCTCCTCCCAATTATATCACTGCAGTTTTTTGTCTTGACAGGACCCTCTCCCTAATGTAACATTCAAGACGAGTAACAAACTTGTTACTTAAAGGAGGGCCCTATGAAAAAGTTCGTATCCGTTATATTAACATCCGCCATGGCAATATCTTTTGCCGGATGCACTTCGCAGTCTGAAGAGACTGTGACAGAACCTGTTGCAACAACTGAGTCAGTAACGGAAGATACATCAGCTGCGACCGGTAAGGAAGATCCCTCATATACCCTCCAGGATATCAAGCTCACAGAATCCGAGAGGTCCTGGTCAAATCCTGAAGACAAGTATTCGGAAATACTTGATCTTTACGGAGATCTGACAACCACAGGTACTCTGGTCATTGCAACGGACGATGACATCTTATACCTCTATGCCGAGAATCAGGTGGAGAAGGATGGTAAGACTCTTGAATCACAGGATACTGTATACGATATGGCATCCGTCAGCAAGACTGTCACTGCAGTGGCTTTGCTGCAGCTGGCAGAGCAGGGCAAAGTCAGTTTGGATGACACACTGGACAAGTTCTTCCCTGAATATGAGACCGGGAAGAGGATAACCGTAGATAACCTCCTGCATATGAGTTCCGGGATCCCTGATTACTGCAACAATCCGGATCCCTTCTGGAACATTTCCGGCGAGGATGCAGCGAATCAGAAATTAAGCGACATCTTTCTTGATAAGATAAGCGATGAGGAATTCCTTCAGGCGATGTATAAGGCACCATTGGGTTTTGAGCCCGGAAGTAAATTCGAATACAGCAATACCAACTACCATCTTTTGGCTTTCCTAATCGAAAAGATAACAGGTATGAGCTACGGCGATTACGTCAAAGAGAACATTTTCGATAAATGCGGAATGACTAAGACCAGTTCAATGGCCAAGGATGACATGACATATCAGCCGGTAGGATTTGAAGAACTCGCACAATATGGTTTTACCGATAAGGACGGGTATCCTGCGGGTCCCAATAACTACAGGGGCGACAGCGGAATGCATTCCTGCCTTACCGATATGGTCAAATTCGACAGAGCTCTTTTCGCAGGTGAATTCCTTAATGAAGAATCGATGAAGACCCTTTTGGATGATGTTAACGGATACTGCTGCGGTCTGATGAAGGAAATAGACGGTTACTCCCACAGCGGATCTTCATTCACATGTATGACGGAGAACAGGATCATCGAATCGGAAGAGTTCGGACATATCTACAGGATCACTCTCCAGAGAAAATTCGTAGAGTCTGATCCTGCCGTAAAAGATCCTTCATCCGACCCGATGAAAGGCACGAACTATACCAAGGGTGTTTTTGCGAATGGCGCATATACAAATGAATATGCGGGTCTAAAGATTAAAATTCCTGAAGAGTTTACCATGATCGGGGAAGAGGACCTGGATGGCATGATGGCAGAAGCCGTAAAGTCAGCGCGTGACAAGAATACTAAGACCCGTATTAAGGCAACCAACTACGATGCCGGATTCTGGTGCAACGGCGATTTCATAAATATCTATTTTCTGAACAAGGTAGCCGGGATCCCGGATGATAGTGATTATACGGAAGAAGACGCTGTTAATGACGAGATAAAAGAGTTAGAGGGGTTCGATATAACTCAAAAGGATATAGATAAGGTAACTCTTGGCGGACAGGAATATCTGAGAGCTGCGGTCGTAATGGATATGGACGGTCAGGAATTCCACGTTTATTACTACATTAGAAAGCTTGACGACAACCTCATGCTGAAGGTCGAGACAAGCAGCGCCGACAAAAAGGCAGACTACTTCGAGAAACTCTTTGTTGAATAAAGGCGTATTACTCCGGATATGAGAACGAGCCGTCTTTGTTCACGGTGAAGTAAGCATAGACGGGGGCATCAAGATCACATACTGCAAGCCTGTATTCCCCTGGCTCGAGTTTGCCGTAGTATGACAGGTCGTATTCCATCGTACATGATGTGCCGCCATCAAGATAATAGCCTAAGTTGGTCCAGGCGATATGATCCAGATAACGGGCATAATACCATTTCCCGTTTTTTTGAAATTCGAGCTGGTAGCAGAGTCCATAAAGATAAGTACTCCTGCCCTCATTCTTGATCGCGACCTTGCAGTTATCGTACATCCTTGCCTTGATATGATCGGGGCTCATCTTTTCTTCTACAGGGATCATGATCTTATCGTTGGTGTATTTAAACACGATGCTATAGTCATCTTTGTTTTCGTTCGTGAGCGTCAGTTTATTGCCGCTGACCTTGACGATCATGTCATCATCCGACTCGGATAAATAAAGGTTACAGACATCTTCTTTCTGACTTATCCATCCATACCGGTTTATGCCATCTGTGCGGAGACAGACATAATATCCCTCGTTGAGCTTATCTTTATCGATGATTATTATGGGGATATTATCTTCATTGAAATCAGATGCAGTTAATGTTTTCCCGTCTGATGTAATTGAATCGAATTTCCAGTTTGATTCGAGTTTCTTGTTACCAAATAAGCCGCACGAAGCGAATCCTGTAACTGACGCGAGCATGATAACGATAACTATTAATCTCGAGACGATCTGATCCATAATGCCCCCTATGTCTTATGTAAAGATCTGCTTTATTCCGATTCTGCCAGATATTATGCTTATATCACTTCACGGGAAAGTTTTTCCTTTAAATTTTGAAAAACGAAGCCGAAAAGGTCTGATAAGTCAGGCCTGTCTTGTGTGATACAATAAACAGGACACCCCTGTCAGGTAAAAAATTCGGCATCTCTCACTCTCTGTCGTGTTTTTTCGTGGGGGTTGATGTTAGATTCAAAGCGAAAGGAGGTCAAGTATGGACCAGATCAAGATAGGAGCATTTCTCCGGGAACTTCGAAAAGAACATGATCTTTCCCAGGAGCAGCTCGCTGACAGATTTAACGTCTCATCAAGATCGGTCTCCCGTTGGGAGAACGGCAACACCATGCCTGATATCAGCATAATGATAGAACTGGCAGATTTTTACGACATTGACATCCGCGACCTTCTTCGCGGGGAAAGGAAGAGTGAGAAAATGGAAGAGAATTTAAAAGAAACTTTAGTTATGGTGGCAGATTACACCGAGGCCGAAAAGGCTAAGATAATGAATAAGGTGTATGTTTGCGGACAGGGCGCACTGATATGTGCTGTAGCCTTGATGCTCGTATTCTATATTAATCCTTTTCTTGGATACAATTTAGCCTTAACGCCGTTCCTTCTGATACTGGCATGCGGGATCTTTGCGATCAACACTATCGCTTCAAGCCTGCAGCTCAAGGGCAGGATGAGCAAGGAGAGGAATAAGAAGCTTATCAGGATAACAGTCACGATCTGGGTCGTGATCACTGTCTTGATCCTGATCTTCCTGACTTTCTTCCTGCCTAACCTGTTAGTATACGGAAGCCTGACGCCGACACCGTAAAGGATATCTATACAACAACTTAGTCCGCAATCCAGTCCGCTAAAAATGAAATTAGCGGACTGATTTGTTGGAAAGAAGAGTTAACAGACTGCCCACATCTTTTTCATGCAGTTTGGCGGTAAATCCTATAGACTTTGTCCCTAACCTTGCCCGCTCCGCCGGTGCTAATCTAAAGCAAAGGGGGGCGGGCATATGCTAAGAAAGTTAACGGCATTTATCCTTATTTTGGCCATCAGTCTTTCCCTTTGCGCGTGTGATGACGGGAACCACTACAAGACCAGCGGTGAGCCTTACATCAATAGTAAGCAGCGTCCGCGTATTATTGACGGTATCGATTATGAGACCGAGGAAAACATGACCGAAAACTTCATAGCCTATAAAGAAGACGACAAGGTCATGCTCTATCCGATAAATGAAAAGATGTTTGCTCCTTACGACCCTAATGGTCTTTGCAATGTTAAGTCCGGCAAAGCATACACTATCACTTATGATGCACAGATGATCAAGGGCGGACTGGCCGGCAAGGATGAGAGGTTCTTCCTGACGGTCTACGATTACAAGGAATGCCCTTACGATAAGCTTTTCGAAAAAGGATATACCTGTTATACCTGGAAGAATAAAAACATGATAGGCGGTACGGAGGATAATCCCTTCGTAGCATTCAAGAGTGATTGGGGCGGCTACGATGTATTTAGCCCGAAGATCGGCAAAGTGCATTATCAGGAGTTAAGGAAGATCCGCTTTCCGGTGACCGTGGGAGACATAACGGAATGGATGCAGTTTAATGTTTTCTGCAACTGGTATATTTCGAACGACTATGTGATCGAAAAGATGCTTGGAAGGAATTATGACGGCGGGCGGGATTTTATTTACTCGGATTGCATATACACTCATCCCGACGATACCACCGGTGAACATTACTACGACTCGATCGAAAAATATGCCTTAGGGTCAGGCCGTTTTGACAATACCATGAAGCTCCAGTTTGATGAAGACCCTCCGGAGGGAAGGCGTGTTATCACCTACGAGGAGATGTCGACTTTAAGCCGGGAAGAATTGGGATTAAGCAAAGACCTCTACCACTGGATCTACACGGGCTGGCATGACAGGAAAGAGGGATTAACCAGTGATTACAACCAGGACTGGCCTCCAAGGAAATGCGATGTCCTGCTCTTTTCCGGTGATTTCGCACTGGACACGATCGTAACTTATGATAAGGATTTCAGGTTTAATCCTCACGGCTATCAACCGGATAAAGACGAAGAGACATTCCAGTATTTAGTGCTGTTTATTTCGACTGAATTTAACGACCGTCTGCCTCAGGACTAGCGGCTTCTTTTGCCTTTCTCTGATTCCTGCCGAGGAAAAATGCGGCTTCAGCCACACCGAAGATCGCGGTCAGTATATAGTAAGCCGAAAAGTCACGGACCATGAGACTTATCTTCGGATTACCGGGAAGATACCAGACGGTAAACTTATCACCGCAGCGGATGGATGAAGTGCCGCCGGCAGAAAGGATCTTTTCATAGGGACTGTTTTCGGCTTCGAATATGACATGAACGATAGTATTATCCTGGGAAGCGTCGATATCATTAACTGTGCCGCCGGCCCTCGGAAGGACGGCAAAACAGATAAAAGATCCCAATGTGACAGTGGCTGAGATAATGAATATCACATGCATGATGATATAGAGCACCTTAGTTGGCATAACAGCTCCTTTGTCCCTGATGCCGGATAGCACCTTAACCTGAACAGATTATACCATTATGTTTAAGGCCTTATTCCTTAATGCTTTTGATCGTAACTCCCGTTATGAAGTATCTTTGAACGAAAGGATAGATGATAAGGGGCGGAAGCATCGATATGACTACAACAGCGAACCTCAGACCCTGTATGGCTACCATGGGTCTTTCGTATTCGATCAGGCCGTTGTCGCAGGTGGCTACGGCGGTAAGATACTTCATTAGTTCGTACTGCAGTGTAGTGTACTCGGGGCAGAATCTGTTATAGACCATCGCATCGAACCAGGAGTTCCACTGGTATGAGGCGATGAAGAGGGCGGTTGCCGCATAGACCGGTTTGCATAAGGGACAGATGATCCTGAAAAAGATCGTCAGGGGTCCCGCGCCTTCCATTTGCGCCGCTTCTTCCAGCGAGTCCGGAATGCCCTGCATGTAAGTCCTCATGACCATTACGTTAAAGACGCATACCAGGCTCGGGATTATGTATACCCAGAAGGTCTGGGTGAGGTGCAAATATCTGTAGAGGATAAAAACAGGAACGAACCCGGCTGTGGCATACATCGTGATGACCCAGAATATCGTAAGGCTTGTCTTGAAGATAAAGTTCTTACGGCTCAGGATATAAGAGAGCAGGGCGCTTGATGCCAGGGTCAGGACGGTTCCGATCAGGGTCCTTGCCGCAGTAGCGCGGATAGCATTCCAGATATTGGATCTGTTCAGGATCATTTCGTAGTTTTCCAAAGAGAATTTGTTGGGGAATATATGGGCGCCTTGTGTGATTAGTTCGAAAGGGCTGCTGAATGAACATGCGACCGCGTGAAGAATAGGATAAAGCGTTAAGATCGCAAACAGCACGAGTATTATGATGATGACGATATCAAAGATCTTATCTTTGTTGGCTTCTTTCCGCCTGCTCTTTAAATTCCCGTAAGGAACACTTTCAACTGTTGCCATGACTCTGTCCTCCCCCGATAACAGATCAGTAAAACTGAAAGATCCCGGCACCTTCTACTGATAGGGTAGCACGATGCCGGGACTTATCAAGCGGACAAAATCTGACAATAAACCCGAGGAATTACAAAACTTCCAAAAGAGAAGAATCTTATATGAGTTTATCCAGTTCGGTTTTCAATGCAGCTTTCATTTTTTTGAGTTCTTCTTCGGAGGGACGGTTGGAATCCGCATAGATCTTTTCAAGCGGGTAAGACCACACGGGGCCGACACCTTTGTTGCCGTAATCTTCTATGTCGCCCTTCCTCCTGGGATAGAGATGCCAGTGCAGATGGGCATCCCCCATTCCCAGAAGTTCATAGTTCATCTTCTCGGGACCGAAAGCCCTCGACGCTGCCTCTGCAACAATCGACATTTCCTCCATGAACTTTATGCGTTCAGGCATATCGAGCTGAAAGAGCTCTGTCTTGTCGTGGTTCTTATAGAGGAAGAGGGAGTAGCCGTAGAAATGCTGGTTGTCGCCAATAACAACATAACCCGTCTCAAGTTCCCTGACGAAATACGGATTCGTTCCGTTCTTGATCATATCGATCCTGTCGCAGATCAGACACATGCTCTTTTTTCTCCTGTTATGATCATGGAAAGAGGGAAGCCCCTGTTGTCGAGTGCTTCAAATCCACCGCTTATATCGTATTCGAATTCAGACAATCCCGTAACAACGATACCGTTACTTGTGATCCCGCTAACGATCTCGGATAGGGGGTGGGTAAAATCAGTAAATGTCTTGGAATGGTAGTTCTTTAAGGTCATGTAATACATTCCTTCATTGCCTGTCCATTCATGCTCGAAATAGGAGTAGTGGCACTCCAGGGGATGACCTTCATCGTAAAGATCTTCGCCCGCTGTTGCGAGCATGTTCGTGCAGGGGTGCTGTTCGTGGATAACGATTACGGCTCCGGGCTTCATGCATTTAGCGACTACGGCAAAGAAACGGTTGAGGTCGTCAAACCAGCAGAGCGCGCCGATCGTGATGATGACGATATCAAAAGTTTCCCTGTAACTGTCATCTATATCGTAGATGTTTACGGCCTCGAAAACGCAGGGGATATCAAGTTCCGCGGCTTTCCCGTTGGCGAATGCCACCTGGTTCTCGGCGATGTCAAAACCAACGCCTTTGGAAGCTTTGCCGTTCTTTACAAGAGAGAGTAATTCGCGTCCGTTGTTGCAGCAGAAATGTCCGATGACTTTTCCTTCGGTATCAAGGCCTTTTAGGACGGTCTTCATTTCCTCATAGAAGAAAGGATAATCCTCAGAATTGATGCGGTCTGTTATGTCAGCGCCCCAGGATTCATCCCTTTTGTCAAACGCTTCTTCCCAGGCTGCTTTATTTCCTTCAATGTAGTTGTCCATATCTTTTCTCCCCTCAAAAAATATCCGCCTGAAGAATTATCTTCAGACGGATAGATTATAACATGTTGCCTCTATTCCAAGAGATGCATCGTTCTCATGGTAGTAGCTTTTATAAGAAAACACAGGGTGGCCTGCAGTGTATGATCTCGGGAATAATTCTTTAGATGTGTGATTTAATGGGGGGATTATCACAAAACTATAACTTCCCGGGTACAGAGCAGACCACCCTTGATATGAGACAGGAAATTCGAGCGGAGGGTGTTTCCTTATTCCAGGATTGCCCGATCTTTCCTCATTACGAACGCTGATGCTATTGCTATTACCATCCCGATAAAGAATGACCATGCTAGAAATGCAGGGATCGGCTGGCTGATTATCGCAAGGACTACCATTGCGATGATGGCTATAAGCATTATTGAAAATCCGATATTCGTTACTGCGTTAAACATATTGATTACCTCTCTTAAAAAATCTATCCCTTATTCCATTAAGTTTATTTAAGTTCCTGTCGCCTGAACTTCAGATAGGACAGGGCTGCAACGGCTGCCAGAGCCACCAGTGAAGATGCAAGAGCCAAGGTGATGTTCTTGTTGCTCATATCAGTAAGGACGAACATCGACTGTCCTACGGGGAAGAGTCTTACGAACTTCTCTGCCCAGTCAAAACCCAGAAGGATCTGTGCTGCAAGATTGGATACCAGCATGAGTCCGGTATTAAGTCCGATCGCGCCGCCCTGGTGCTTCACTAACATGGATGCCAGGAAGCATGTAGCTGAATATGCGATCTCAACGACTGTATACACAAAAGCTCTTGCGACGATCTCTCTTACAAAGCTCCCTTCGATCCCGTTGATCCCGGCCATTCCGAAAGCGATGACGCTGCATATGAGGATGGATACAAGGCTGTATATTGCTACTGCAGACATGAATGACATAAACTTTGCCATGAGTATGCTGAACCTGCTGTTGCCCGCCATGACTGCCGACTGGATCTTGCGTCCTTCGAATGCGCCCGTTACATGGATCCCCGCGAAAACACCTATCAGGAATATAACGAAAGCGTTGTAATTGCTGAGTCCTTCAAGGTATGCATCGTATCCCGTCGAGATCCCTCCGAAGCGGAGCGCCAGGAAGAGAAGTAATGCCGGAAGGGCTACAAGTGATGCCCCTATTATCCAGAACGATCTTGAAGTAAAAGTCTGCTTCATTTCCCACTTTAATAAATTGCCCATCATGCGCTCCTCCCCAGAAGTTCTATGTAGTATTCTTCCAATGATCTCTCATGCTTTGAAAGATGAGTTATCAGTATCTTATGGTCGTACATCAGCTTCGACAGATCTTTCGTATCGACACTGTCAAAGATCCTGATGCTGTCTTCGTCCCTGTCCAGTGTGCTGATGCCGCTCCCGGTCAGGATCCTCAATGCCTCATCGTTATGGTCTGTCGACATTACGATGTGCGTGGTGCAGAGGTTATCGAGCTGATCCTTTGAAAGAGTGGAGATGATCCTGCCGTGAGATATGATGATGTAATCCGTTGCCAGCTGATAGAGCTCAGCCAGGATGTGGGAAGATATAACGATCGTGATCCCGTCATCCTTACATAAAGAGATAAGAAGTTCCCTTACACCGACCATTCCCATCGGATCGAGTCCGTTGACGGGTTCGTCAAGGATCAGGAGTTCCGGGTTGTTGATCAGGGATATGGCGATCCCGAGTCTCTGCTTCATGCCGAGAGAGAAGTCAGCGACTCTCTTGTTCTTAACGTCTCCCAGGCCTACGCGGTCCAAGAGCTTGTCCGCTCTGACGGAATCCTTATTTCCGTAAAGGAGCTGCTGTGACATGAGATTGTCTTTGGCTGTCTTGTTAAGTTCAAGTATGGGGCTCTCCACGAGACATCCGATCTTCCTGCGGGCAGAGGTGAGCCCCTTCCTGTCTGACTTGCCGAATAACTCGATCTGTCCGCGGTCAGGAGACGAAAGACCTGTGATCGCCCTGATCGCCGTCGTCTTGCCGGCTCCGTTTTCTCCAATGAATCCATAGATCTTTCCGCGTTCGATCTCGAAAGACACATTATCCAAAACCCTTTTGGAACCATAGTTCTTTGTGAGATCTCTAACCTTCAAAATGCTATCTCTCATTCCCAAATATCCTCCCTTAAGTGTTATGAGCAGATGATAAACATCTATCCTTAACGGGAAGATGGGCAAACATTAACCTAACATTAACGGAACATTAAAATTACTTTATCGGACGAATATGAAGAGAAAGACCATCAGGACCTGGATAGCTGTCATTATAGATCCCATGACTACTGCGCCCTTGGCAAAACCTAAGCCTCTGATGGATTTGATCCTTGCAGCCTTAAGGCATTTAGCGCCCAGGATAATCCCTGCAAGATCCAAAGCCAGACCTATAGCTAATAAAATGTACGAGATTGCACCGTATCCTGCCAGAACGAAAGGTCTTGCCACAAGAGCAAACACCCACATATATATAGATACGCACGCGAATATAAATCCTCTTATACCATTCTTATCAAAGTGCCGGACCTCCTCCGGTATAGCTTCCCCGCCCCCGGGCTGGAACTTCAGCAGGAGATCACGGATCCTGTCTCCCGCTGCTATCGCATTCTGAACAGTGGAACTTGTGGTCATCCACATGCGTCTGCTCGTAAAAGTCGGGAAACGGAATCTCTTATTTTTATAGTAGAACTCGAAAAAGACATACCTTGTGCCGCCAAAGGGACCCGGCATATATCTTGAACTTATCTTGCTAAGATCCCTTGCATCGGCCGTCTGAAAGTTGAAAGGGTCCAGCACAGTAACATATGCGATCCTTCCGCTTGAATTTTCGATGCAGATTATCTTCCTTAAGGACCAGGAATTCTTGCAGACGTAAGACGTGACCTCCCCGAATTCCTCCTTTTCGAGATTCCTGTTCATCGTGATGTTCGCAACAGGGAAGAGGATCAGGTTGGTAAGGTCTATGAAGAAGATAAAGATAAAGGGAATGATGATGTAGTAGAAAACGTTATTGAATCCGGTCTGCCCGAACAGAGATCCGAAAAGGGCGCCAAGTCCCAGGCCTGCCGCAAGGTAGCCTAAGATAAGCAGTATCACAACAAGAGGATTTGCGTTTCTCATTGATTTCTCCGGATCTGCAGGAAACTAGTCGTCCGTATAGATAATGTTGCTGTCCTTTTCCATGACCAGGTAGCCGTTATGTATCTCGTAGTAGGCGGTATCTTCATCGCCGGGCATCACATAGATAAAGCCGACCGCTCTCTTCTCATCGTCAATAGCAAGATAGGCCTTCTGATCGCGTACATCCAGGGGCTCGAGCTTGCCGAAATCATAGGATGCTTCCCCGTTCCATCTGTAATGGTCTTCGCCTATGGTAAGCCAGATTTCCTTGCCCTTGTATGCATTGAGCGTCCTGATCCTGGATGCGTTGACTTCACACACGAGAAAAGCGAATCCCGCGAAGAAGAGATAGAAGACGATAAAGCCTATCCCGACGAGAAAAGCGAAGCGTTTCTTCCTGATCACGATCAGGATGACAATGAAGGCGACACCGAGTGCGGCTACCAGGAAATAGGGCATGTAAGACGATGACAGCCTCGTAACCTTGACCGTTCCTGTGATGCTCAGGAACACTCCTATTGCAAGTATTATGCATTCGATGACTGTCAGTGCTTTTCTCATCTGATGCCTATCAATCCCACTCGATCTCTCCGGCGTTGTCCTTTAAGAAAGAATAGATCTTGTCTTCGTTAGCGAAAAGATCTTCGATGATCTCACCGAACTTTTTTGCCAGGGCGCGCGTCTCATCGTTGACTTCTTCGATAAAAACGCTGTACATCTCGGCCTCAGGATCAGACTCGATCACGTCCAGTATCTCCGGAGCATTTTCATCAAGGTAGCAGTTTAAGAATGCTTCCCAGTTATAGCCGTTCATGTAGGCTTCTTCGCAAATCTCGTTCATCTTCCCGCCGATCGCCATTATCTTTGGCTGGGCGACATCGAAAGAAACACTCAAGTACTCATCGCTGATAATTACATTTACAAGATCTGACATGGTTAATACCTCCCCCAAATTTGATCCTCTCGGAATAGCCCCGAATGAGTTGATTATAACACGATGTGATATGGATTATTTAAAGACCGAATGCTTTTCTTGCAAGAGCCAGGGTCTCTTCTACCGTTCTCGTCTCATCGCGGACTATCACATTGAATCCCGAGTTATAGAACTTATCGTAGTCCTCCTGCGAATTGATCAGCATCAGCCCCTGCCTGTAGTTTTCCATGGCGGCCTCAGGGTCTTCTTCTTCCAGGAGCAGGCGGTAGAGGAACTGCTTCTCGGGATCCGGCCTGTCGAAAAACTTCTTTACCGAGATAGAAGGGTCCGCAAGCATAACGAGCACATGATCACAGGGCACAAGCGTCTTTAATGTCTCTATCGAGATGTTGGTGTCGACAAAGACAAGACGGCCTTCCTTTAAGACATCAGGAAGGATGCGGAGCTCTAATATCTCGCATTCCTTCTGAGTCAGGTCCAGCCAGTCCTTGTATTCCTGCGGGCTTCGCCTTATGAAGTCGTGCCAGTCCTTAAGGTCCCTAGTGTAAGTAAGTCCCGGGAACTCTTCGGGGTCAAGCCCTTCCAGCAACTGATCGTGGTAGTTCTCCGTGCACGCTATCCCGTCGATCGTCTTGGCAAGTTCCTTGACCATAGTCGACTTGCCTGCATAGGCATTGCCGATTATAAAATATGCGTTCTTATAAATATCCATGGTGTATGTCCTCCCCACGGGATACATTTTACCGCAAAAGAGATAATGTTATAATTATCAAACAGCGGATAAAAAAAGAGGAGAAGGTCAAAATGGATTTTGCATCTTTCGTTGATGACATAACCCGTAATAACTGGAAGGTCTTCGGTGCGGAAGTTTACGAAGACGGAGTGCTTACGCATTCCTTCGGAGATACCCGTGATGATCTTCATGAGCTCTATTCTGCGACCAAGACGATCCTGTCTGTCGCAGTCGGTATCGCATC
>JAGAAI010000069.1 GCA_017615325.1 Clostridiales bacterium
TCGATTTTCTCCGTCTCAGCTACCATAAGCTTTGGCTCATTCAGGGATGTCTTAAGATGCAAGGGTTCTGCCGTGGAAGCCTCGAGCAGCATGGATACTTTACCTACTATCTGCACGGGTTCAATGTGATATTCCTTCTCTGTCTTCTGTCCAAGACGGTCCCAGAAATCTTTCTTTGCTTCTTCGATACCGTCACCTGTCCAGATAACGATACGGGGAGATGTGCATGCATTCTGGTCAGAAAAATAAGTATCATTGTAGAACTTCTGGATTATCTGATCCTTGTTGTCAGCCTTGTTGTAATCACCTGCTGACATAACGCAAAGCGCATGCCTGTCAGCAAATGTGATCTCATTGGCCCTGGGTTTTAAGGGAGCTCTGCGGATCGTTGCGATCGTAGCATCTCCGCCCCAGATGACCCTGGTATCTGCTACAGCAGAAAGCTTGGCCGTGATCTCGTCGCTATGCTCGTAACGAAGAAGGTAGATATAATCCTTAAACTCCGGATAGTCGCCTTCTATGAGCTGGTCTATCGCATCAGCGATTATATCGACCTGAGCGAAGGGCTTACTTGAGAGACGGACGATATTCTTGTTGCCTGCAAGGAGTCCTGATACCATCGAGAATGCAAAGTTAACGGGAACGTTGGAAGGTGCGATATGGAACACCACACCTCTTCCGAGACGCTTATCAAGATCCGTATAGTTCTCCTTCGCCTTCATGAGAGCAGCTTTTCTGCACCAGTAAGCAAATGTTACAACATCAGAGAAAGCCCTGCCGTTCCTCATCAGGATGCCTGAAAGGTCATTCAGGAAAGCGATAACTTTATCTGAGAATGGAGCAAGTGCCGGTGCGCTTACAACTCCGTTCAGTCTTTCTTCATCAAAACTTAGCTGCATATGTATCTGAGCACCCCCTGATCTCTGCGTTCTTGAGTCTGCCGTGAACTGCAAAATACTTACCCTTTTTTCCGCAAGGGCAATCGTCCTCACCTAAGACCGTTCCCTCGTCCTCCGTAAGGAGACTGTGTCCGGGATAGGATTGAGGCAAGGAAGATACTACCTGAATTATGCCGCGCTTGCCGAATTCACAAACCGAAAGATCGGCAGGATCGCGGATGATGATATCCGAGAAATTGGAAGCATGGAGATGACCGCATTCACATTCCATGTAGATACAGCCTGTCTGCTCAACCATTCCGTAATAATCGTGTATATCATGCAGACCGCAGACTTCCTCAAGCCTCTTGTGAAAATCTTCCGCGGAAACCTGCTCCGAGACGAGCTTTTTCCAGCCACCGCCGTGGATAAGGATCGCGTTGGAAAGATCCAATGTCATGGAATCTATCTTGAGCAGTTCCTTATAAAAATGCTGCCAGATCATGAAGGTAAATCCGAACAACAAGATCTTCTCATCCTTATGCTCTTCAAGGAAGCCTTTAAGCTCCTCAAGGTTGAGCTTCATGTCATCGTCCAAAGCATAGATCTTCTTTGTTCCGAACATGGAAAATCCCAGGATGCCTGCTCCTCTTGCAGAGAACATGGCTCTGTTCTTAACAACAGAAGGACAGTCGATGATTATCATCGGCATACGGTTTGCACCCGTAAAAGAAGATACGATCTTGACCAATGTCTTCTGCTGCAGGCTTGATGTCTCCCTGTCAAGATAGATCTTGGATACAGCCTGTCCGGAAGTACCGGAAGATGTCATCGTCTTGAATATCTCTTCCCTTGGCACACTCATAAGATCGAGTTTCTTAAAAAGGCTTACCGGAAGGTAAGGCAATTCCTCGTAAGGAACGTCATCTTCCGGTACAAATCCCAAAGCATCACACATTGCCTTATACTGGGGACAATTCACGTAATGCTCTTTTGTGAGCGCATTGAGCCTTGATGAAAGAAGCTTATGCTTATCTTCCCTTGAAAGTTCATAAGGTTCTTTGTCAAAAAATGTATCCATCATAATACCAGATCCTTATACAAAGTCTTTCCTGATTCATTCTTGGGGATCTCTTCAACTACCCTGGATGTAAAAGCAGAGTTATGAAGACCCAATTTATCCGACAAGAAACTTACGCATGGAGCTGCGTACTGTTCATCAGTAACAAATACCCCGAGAAGGTCATCCCTGCCTGAACATGCACACTCTATCTCAAATTTCTCCTTTAAGAGTTTCTCACACTCATCGAGATTGACTCTCTTTCCGAAGATCTTGAGAAATCTCTTCTTGCGTCCAACTATATAGTAAAAACCGTCACTGTCAAACTTGGCGATATCTCCCGTTACCAGCCTGCCGTGATTCTCATCGCCCTTGGCGAGGTCTTCGGGGCAGGTACCGTAGCCCAAAGTGACGTTAGGTCCTTCGTAAACAAGCTCGCCTGCAACCTCAGGTTCCGTTATCTCGTTGCCGTCAACATCGATAATGGAGAACTTACCGCCCGGGATCGCAATTCCCATGCTGCCATACTTTTCAAGTGTCCTCTCATAAGGCAGATAGCTCATTCTCGCAGTTGCCTCAGTCTGACCGTACATAACAAAGAACCTTATTCCGTTCTCGTGTGCAAATTCACCGAATTCCTTATGGAGTTCAGGTGAGAGTTTTCCTCCCGCCTGGGTCATGGTCTTAAGTGACGGCAGCTGCATACGGAAGAATCTCATCTTCTTGAGCATCTCATATGTGTAAGGAACACCTGCAATGCTCGTGATCTCGCCCTCCTTGAAGAACTGCCAGAACTCACGCTGGAAGATACTCCTGGTGGTCATCATGATGCGTGCACCTGCAAGAAGGTGGCTGTTGATGACGGACAGACCGTAGGTGTAGCTCATAGGGAGATTTGTGATCGGTCTCTCGTTCTCATCTATTTCAAGATATGAGATTATGGCTCTCGCATTCGATTCGACATTGGCATAGCTCTGTCTTACGAGCTTAGCTGTTCCCGTTGAACCGGAGGTCGTGAGAAGGAGGCCCAGTTCCGGATAAAGCTCATAAGAAGGAAAACCTGTCTTTACCAAGCTGTATCCGTCAGAAGCAAAAACCTCTGAATAGTCCAGATCAACCTTTTTCTCTTCGGGGATCCAGAGGAACTCAGGCTTGTATGTCTCTATGAGATTCAGAAGGAGCTCATTATCAAGACCTGCATCCACCATGAGCGGGACTATCCCGTCTGACAGGCAGGATACATAACCCTTAAGTGCTCCGAACTCATTCTTACAAAGAATGAATATCAGAGTCCTATGTCCGATCACCTCACCGAACTGCCCGGCAAACTCAACAAGTGAGCCATATGTTAATGTCTCACCTGCTTCATTGACTGCCGCTATGGCATTCGGATCTTTCTTGTCTACTTCAAAAAACATAGTAATGCTCCGTTATAGATCAGAATTCGATACCATACTTACCGAGGATCTCCTTGCCCTTCTCGTAAGAAGAGAAATCGATGATATCATCTGTGTCCATCATGATGTCGAACGTCTCTTCGAGCATTGCGACCATTGTCATGTGACCTACGGAGTCCCACTTCTCAACACCCTGGTATACAAGGGTCGTAACATCAAAGGACTCATCGAGTTCAAAGGACTCTCTCATGATCTGATCATACTTTTCTGTGTTGTTCATTTTCTTATCTCCTTTTTATTTGTTTTCATTGTTTATTCTTTATCAGTTTACCGTATTCTGCTGCTAATTTGTTACCCATAATAATAAACATCTTTATCCTTCTCTCATCCGTCATGAAGGCAAAGAGCCTCTTGCCGTCTTTGCCCAGTTCATTGATCAGGAAGGAATCCACCAGTGTCCCGTACATGGTATGACGGTAATCCTTATCTACCATCGTAAGTGATGCTACCCTGAATCCTTCAGTCTGGGCAACTATGCTGAGAGTCGTAACGATCTTACCGTCTTCTCTGATGACATAGCTCGTTCCCATCCCTGTCTTAAGGCGTCCTGTCATCTGATCTTCCAGCTCTTTCTTCGTATAGGAAGCTCCGAACTCCTCGTCTGTAAGAAGGAGGTCTGCGATCTCCGGAATATCTTCTTCTGTTGCCTCTTCAACTCTCTCGATACCTTTCATCACACGGTACTTATTCAGTTCGACGATCTTACCATATTCGGAAAAGTATCTTCCCTCGAAGTGAGGTTCCAGCCTCTCGATTATACCTTTGCGGGCAAAAAAACGTTCGATATCATATTCTTCGACCTTCTCGATAATGGGAGTAAGGTCCACATCTTCCCTATCACTATAGATCTGGAAACTGTCGTAATATTTCATGATCACCAATGCGATCCTTCCGTCTTCTCTTCCGAACCAGACGGTGATGTTAGATTCTTTAACCCCGTAAGTATATATATCCAAGTAGAGATACAAACAATTGGGGATGTCCTTTGACAGATATTCCAGGATCTCCTCTACATCGGATTCCTGTGCCTTCAATAATGTTATGCTCATTCCTGCTCCTTTTCACTGATCAGCTGATCGAAGATCGCTTCCTTTTCTTCCTTGCCCATCAATTTAAGTTCATCCGCCGGCGGATACTTATACATTTTCTTCCAGAAATAATTGGTCGTCCTGTCGGCTATTATAAGGTCGTACCTGACATTTCCCACCAGTCTTTTCCACTCATCGCTGATGAACTCATGGGATACATTTTCCAGGTAATCGTCAAGTTCATTGCTCTTTGCGGTCATCATGCTGCGTTCTTCTTCAGAACTCTGATAGAAACCTACACGGCAGGTGATCATATGAGGACGTCTCATCCTTTTGAGGGATGAATACAAGGCCTGATTGCGCGTATTAAGGAAGAGGATAGTTGCACGCTGACCTTCAGATTCAACCTTTGCAAACCAGTCCTCGATACAATCGATATACTTGTTGTCCTTCTCCCAACGGAATACATAAAGAACATTCTTTCCTGAAGGAATAACATCATCCACTGCTCTTCTGCAGAAGACTTTCTCAGGAGGGATCATAACCTCAGCCTCATCTGCCCCTTCGTTTGATTCCTCATCGTCGGACTCATCATCCGATGAATCATCGTCGTGCTTTTTTATAACGATCATATCGTCGGGATCTTCACTCTGTTCCCGGCTTTCTGCCGAATCGGTCCCTATCTTGTCGGATGCGGCATCATCGCCCTCGTCGCATTCGATTCCATCTACATACAGCACCCGGCCATCAACACCGAGCCCGCCGAACCTTGCTTCAAACAGCTTATATAGCGACTTGAAGTCTTTGATTATTTCACAGTCTGAATAGAATGAGGCAAAACGTTCAGAAATGGGTTTCCCACCCCAGATGACAACCGGGATATTGATCCTCTGCGCCTGAGTAGCCCTGTATGTATTATCCGTTATCAAGAGGCAGGCTTTGCCGAGGTAAGGAGCGATCGATAAATCGTCACAGAATATCTCCTCTATTCCGAAGTATTCCTTCTGACTTCTGTAATTCTTCCAAAACTTGTTGCCGACAAGAACTTTAATCTCTTTGCCGTAAAAATCCATGATGCCTTTGATCTTTCTTATGAATCCCGCAAAAGACGCACCGTTCTTGAGAAGAGATGCATTATGGCTCACCGCTATTATCACCATGTTGCGGTCTGATCCATCTTTCACAGGAAAAATCTCAGAGATATCAAGCCTTAAGATCTTGCCGGGATCCACACCGTAATCGTTAAGATAGATATTCTCATCGTATTCATCCAGACATATGAAATGGTCCGAATCATTAATGGTAGGAACGAGATTTCTTATCTGATTCTTGGTATACCATGGCAATACGAAGGCACTTAATGACATATAGGTGAATATCTTCTGTCCTTCTCTCTTGATATAGTAATTTGGCAATGTGTTGCTGCTGTACAAATTGGAAGCTACTGCCAGATACCTGAGGAAGTTCGGCATCTCACGCTTTACGATCACGACCCTGTCATCTTCAATCAGTTCCCCGAACTGATCAATGGTCGTCTCATAATCGCGGGCTGTCCAGACAAGGCGGTAATCCTTATATTGAGGGTCCTTCAACGCTTTAAGGAAAAGAGCAGTGATAACTCCGCCTGCTCCGAAAGAGTATTCTTCAATGAACATTATGGTTTTGGATTCCAAAGGAAGCCGGCGGTATTCCGACATCTTCCCTGCAAGCCACAATTCTCTTTCCATCTCA
>JAGAAI010000070.1 GCA_017615325.1 Clostridiales bacterium
ACGAGTGATGGAGGTTTACCAAGCAGCATAAGTATTTTCGACTAAAACAAAGACCGGATTTGATTCCGGTCTGTTTGCCATGCCTAAAATGCACCAAAGAAAAACCTGCCAACAAACTCTTGATTTTTGTTAGCAGGTTTTATTTGTAGTTGTAGAAAGTGAGGATCAGGCTTACTCGTAATCAGCCTTGCATGTGTCGCAGTCACCTTCGGGCAGATTCTTGCCTGCGCCGGCTACTTCTTCCGTATTCATGGTGAGGAGCTTGACTGCGATCGCGCATTCGATCCTCTTGCGGAAGACGTCACAGCCGTATTCGTAGATGCTGTTGATGTCGCCTGTAGCGTGGTAGGAATTTGCAGCACATCCTCCGGAACAGTAGAGCTTTGCCCAGCAGTCTTTGCACTCGGGTCTTGAATATGCGTTGCATGCGGCGAACTTATCGCGGATGTCTTCTTTTACAACGCCTGTCCAGATGTCACCCATCTTGAACTTCTCTTCGCCTACGAACTGGTGGCAGGGATAAAGGTCTCCCGTGGGGGTTACGGCCAGGTATTCAGTACCGGACCCGCAGCCTGCGATCCTCTTGTAGATACAGGGGCCGCATGTTAAGTCCAGCATGTAGTGGTAGAAGGTGAAAGGGTCGCCCTGCTTATGGCGTTCCACCATGAGATGGGCGAGCTTCTCGTACTGATCGAAAAGCACGGGCAGGTCCTCTTCGGTCAGCGCTGAAGGTGATGAGGGGTCAGTAACGACAGGCTCCATAGAAAGTTCTCGGAAGCCTAAGTCCAGCATCTCCTTTATGTCTTCAACAAAGTCTGTATTGTAGTGGGTGAAGGTGCCCCTCATGTAGTAACTCTTGTCACCGCGTTCCTTGACGAACTTCTGGAACTTGGGCACGATCGTGTCGTAACTTCCCTTGCCGTGAACGTCTACCCTGAACCTGTCGTTGACCTCGCGCCTGCCGTCTAGAGAGAGGACGACATTGTGCATCTCACGGTTACAGAAATCTATGAGGTCATCGTCGATCAGCATGCCGTTGGTGGTCAGGGTAAATCTGATGTTCTTGTTATGTTCCTTCTCGATGCTCCGGGCATATTCCACGGTGTACTTAACGACGTCCATGTTGAGGGTCGGCTCACCGCCGAAGAAGTCAACGTCGAGATTATGGTGGGTTCCTGAATTTGCTATGAGGAAATCTATTGCCTGTTTTGCGACCTCGCGCGTCATGATGGCGGACTTACCGTGATAGCGGCCCTGGGATGCGAAGCAGTAGGAGCAGTTGAGGTTGCAGGTGTGGGCGACGTGGAGGCAGATCGCCTTGACCGTGTAGTTCTTACGGCGGTATGTTTTCGCGATGCCCTCGTAAGTGTCCTCGGCATAAAGCTTGCCTGTTTCCTTAAGTTCCATGATGTCCTGCATGCATTCTTCCGCTTCTTCGCGGGAGATACCGTGTTTTGCGACTGCCGAAGCGATAGTGTTTTCGGCTGAGTCGTTCTCGAACTGCTTTATCATGTCAAAAGCCACGGGGTCAACCATGTGGATGGAACCCGAGTAGCTGTCTAATACTATGTTAAGGTCGTCAAATCTGTAGCAATGGATCATGATTATAAAAGTTTATGCAATAAAAAAGGTCCCGTATCGCGAGACCTTATTCTCATAGATCAGTTAAGTGATTACTTAGCGGACTTCTCGCAAGGCTGGTTAGCAACACCACAGGATGTCTTGCAAGCGGACTGGCAGGATGTCTGGCACTCGCCGCAGCCGCCGTTCTTCTCGGAAGCCTTAAGATCACGAGTCTCAATTGTTGTGATTCTCTTCATTTTTAGTTTCCTCCATCTGTTAATAGGGCAATTATACTCTTGAAGCCCCCTAATCGTCAAGGCAACGGACCGTTCCGTCCCAATCCCTGCGCCCCGATAAGGTAAGCGATGAAGATGAGGAGGCTAAGGTCGTAAGAAGGTCTGATATGGCAGGGCTTATGAGCTGCCCGGGGACCAGGAGAGGTACTCCCGGAGGATATGAGAAGATATATTCTCCAGCGATCCTGCCGGGGGTTTCTGCCAAAGGCAAGAGGATCTTATCGGCAGCCATGGCATCCCTTAAGGTTAGAGCCATGACCTTGTCCGGCAGGAAAGAGAGGGACAAACCGTCTTCATCTGCTGCAAATTCCGGAAGGTCAGATCCCAGGATCGCATCCTTGAATCTTGCAAGGCTCTCTTCGCTGTCACCTGCACCTGTCATGGCAATGAGGTGGGTCTTATATGCCGCTTCGCATTCTATATTGTATTTATCTCTTAAGTTGCGTGCCAGTTTTATGCCGTCACAGAGAATGACGATCTTGCTCTTGTCCTGGTCTTCTGAAGTGAAGAGCTTAAGATGCTTAAGATCTTTTAAGGGAGACAGGATCTCATCATCTATGGCATCCGCCCATGCATCCAGAGAGATATCGCCGTCGCGGATCCCTTCTATGCAGGAGATCGCACCGTCCGATAAGACATATGACGGGCTCGACGACTCGAAAACGTCAATATAGTGCTCCACTGCCGTCCGGTCTATCTTATCCGTTATGAGATTGACTGCAGCAGTCTGGGTAGGGGAAGGCAGGGTCTTATGGAGAGATACTACTGAAGCATCACATTTGGGTGCAGGCAGGAACTTATCCGAGAGCCCCAGGTGCGCCCCGTGAGCGCAGTCGACAATAAGAGGTATTCCCGCATTGTTGGTGACATCAAAGATCTCATCCGTGTTGCTTACTATCCCTTCGTAAGTCGGGGATGTAATGATCACACAAGATATGTCGGGTTCTTCTTCGAGTGCTTTCTTTACCGTATCAGCAGTTACACCGCAGTAGAAGGGAAGGCCTGGACGGATCTCAGGTTTAAGTTCCGTTATCCTGCATCCTGTAAGTTCAATTGCATGCCAGACAGATAAGTGACATGCGGAATGAACCGCGATGGTGCCTCCCTGTTTTGCAGCTGCCATTATCAGCGACAGGATACCTCCGGTCGCACCGTTCACCATGAGATAGGACTTCTTTGCGTTATAGACTCCTGCGAGCTTGTTCTCTGCTTCAAGGAAGATCCCCTTGGGCTTATGGAGGTTGTCGAATCCTTCGATCTCGGTTATGTCATAGCTAAAGATGCCGCTTTCGAATGCGGGGTTTCTCTTATGGCCCGGCATATGCATCGGCAGGGGCATAGTTCTGTTATATTCTTCTATCTTTTGCTTGAGGCGTCCTTTTGTCATGTCTTCTCCCTTAAAAAGAAACCCTGCCCCCTATAGGGTTTAAAGGGAGCAGGGAAAAGAAATGGAGTAAAAATGATGAAGTCTTGTTATGAGGGCTTTACGACTGTAAAGCTGTAGCCTGATACTGTATCAGGATCCTCGTAGATGTCCTTCTGCATGTTGAGGGCTGTAGCCAGGAGCAGTGTGTAAGGGCAGAGCTTGCCATCGAGGAGCTCTGTGTCTGCTGCGTAGCTGATAGCCTGAGCCTCGTCGTCAGAAAGGAGCATGTACTGGGAAACGAGGAAGAGGGATCTTACGCCAACATGCATGTGAACAAGCTTGTTGTTGATCGTGTACTTGGAAGAAGATGAAGAGGAAGAAGAGATACGGCTGGAGAATGAGAGACCCAGAGCTGATGTAGCAGAGGAACCGCTGTTCTCTTCGAGGATAAACAAAGGCTTACCTTCGATACCGACCTTACCGACTTCATGGAAGAGACCGATGATGATAGCTGACTCTTCGTCGAGCTGGGGCATGATCGTGTCCTTGATCCTCAAGAGCTGCTTTGTAACAGCAACGCTCCTGATGAGGAGACCCTTCTCACAAGCCAGAGGTCCGTTGATCTCTGCAGGTGCCGTGAGCCAGGATGTTCTGTTCTCGAGGAAATCGATGAAGTGATCGAATTCTGTCTTTCTCTTTATGACTGCTGCCTTGAGCTGACCGTAAAGTTCATCAACGTTAGCAGCGTTTACTTCTATCATGGGCATAATGCCGACAGCCTTCTCTGTCTTGCTTGCTGCTGCAGTGGATACTGCGGCTGCTGCAGGTGTAACAGCGGCATCGGAGCCTGCGTTCTCAGCTTCAGTGAATGTATACTTACACTTGGGGCATCTGATGGCTTGGTTTGCGATAACCATTCCGCAATCGGGACATTTCTTCATTTTAATAGCCTCCTATGGTCAGACTTAACAAGTCCGAGCTGATAATTAATATAGATATTTTACAACTTGAACAAAGAACATTCAACCGAAAATATTTATTTTTTGCATATTGTCAGTATTTTCTTTTGCGGACAAAAAAAGTCACTGACGAGGGGATGTCAGTGACTGTAAGGAGGGTGTTATGAAGTAAGGAACTATTACTTTAAACACCCTCATTATATATACTGACTTTGCCAGTTTTAGGCAAAAATACGGCAAAAAAGAGGCAGGAAACGACAGATTGTAAATTTGTTATAATGTTTCATAATAAAAGAAATATAGAGAAAGAGCCCTGTTTTAAGGCTCTTGGGGAGAATAAACTGATGATGGTACTTGAAGGCAGATTGTTTGTATCTAACAGGATGACCGAGATATATACGGTGGAAATGCCTGAAGATGACAGGCCTTTCTCCCAAAGGCTAGAATCTGCGCTCGTTAATCTTTGTGAGACGCACGATATTCCGGTTCCGATGTGGATGGCAAAGAACACCAAGGAGTTTGCCGCTTTCCGGCAGACAATATTTTTCGCAGACCAATACATACAGAAGGTCCGCTTCGACAGATTTCAGATCAAATTAACGGATAAATAAATTACTGACCGTTTGTACGGAAGATGATCTCGCCGGGATATACCATATCGAGGTTGCCGCGGGCTATTGAGATGACATACTGATCGTCGTTGCCGTATTCAGCCTGGGCATTGATCCTTGCGAGCTTATCGGATAATACGGAAGCCTGGGCTTTGAGGGAACTGTTCTCGGAAGTCAAGCGCTGCTTCTGGATCATGATGTTGTTGAAACGGGTGATGCATAATACCGCAACAACGATGAATGCAATGAAGATCATTGCAGTAAGAAAAGATATTCCGCCTGACTTACGATGGATCTTTCTCAAGGCCGTCCGTTCTCCGTTCGATATAATGAGGGATATCTCCCTTGATTAATATCTCACAACGGGGGAGCCTTTCCAATAACCCCGGAGCAAACTTAAAACAAGTGTAATAATTCCGTCTTGAAAGTGTAGTTTAAGGAATAATTCAGACGTTGTCGGGGGAGTCTTCAAGGAGTTCGTAAAGACTTCCGGCATCTTCCTTACGTACTATGTCCGGTGTCGCAAGGACCTTGAAAGATACGGTTCCGTTACCGAAGAGGATAGATACGACATCGCCCTCTTTGATCTGACATGCTGGCTTGGCGGGTCTGCCGTTGACGCTTACTCTTCCTGCAGAGCAAACGTCATTTGCGACCGTGCGTCTCTTTATGACCCTGGATATCTTAAGGAACTTATCAAGTCTCATCGGTAAGAGATACCCTCCCTTTAAGTGCGCTCGCAAGCGTTAAGTCATCAGCATATTCTATGTCCGAGCCCATGGGAAGGCCTGATGCGATCCTTGAGACCTTTATGCCCGATGGCTTCAACATCCTTGATAAGAAGAGGGCCGTGGCATTGCCCTCGGCCGTCTGGTTGGTCGCGACGATCACTTCCTTGATCTCGGCGTGCTTTCCGAGCCTGTCAATAAGCTGGGCGATCGTCGTATCTTCTAAGGACCTGCTCTTTATGGGATCGAAAACTCCGTGAAGCACATGGTACTGGCCCTTATATTCGTGCATCCTCTCGAAAGTCGCAACATCCTTGGGGGATTCAACGACCAGGACGACCGACTTGTCTCTTTGAGGGTCGGAGCAGATGGGGCAGGGGTTGCTGTCCGTGAAGTTGTAGCATACGGAACACTTCTTGGTGAGTTTCCTCGCCTCAGTGATCGAATCAATAAGAGCCCGGCAGTCGTCATCAGACATATCGAGCATATGGAAAGCAAGCTTCTGGGCTGATTTCCCGCCTATACCCGGGAGGGCGCCCAGTCTTGCTATCAGGTTCTGGATTGAAGGGGAGTATCTTGCCATAAGTTATCAGAAGGGCAGGTTGACTCCGCCTGTGATGCCGTTCATCTTCTCGGCTGAGATCATGCCGACCTCATCGTTTGCCTGGTTGACTGCGGCAACTATGAGATCTGCCAACATCTCGGGATCTTCGGGGTCGATAACTTCCTTATCTATAACGAGGTCATAGATCCTGTGATCGCCGCCTACCACGACCTTTACCTTGTCACCGCCGGATGTTCCCGTGACGCGAAGTTCGTTTATCTCTTCTTTTGCAACTTCCAACTGTCTTTGCATCTTCTGAGCCTGAGCCATGAGGCTGTTCATGTTGCCTCCACCAAATCCGCCCATTCCGCGATAGCCTTTAGCCATTGTAATATCCTCCGTAATATTTTATTTCCTTTGATAGTATATCAGAGCAGGAAGTTTACTCATCCCCGAACTTTATCGGGATGTCGTTATCTTTTGCTATGTCTATTATCTCCTGCTGACTTGCCCTTATCTCAGCAGCTCTTTTTTCTTCCTCTTCCTTGGCAAGAGCATTCCTGTAGACTGAATCAGTGCAGAGATAGAAGTGGGTGACACCCTCAGTCTTCTCCTTGACCGATGCGGATACATCCTTGATCCCCGGAACGCTCCGCAGGTTGAGCATGAGCTTCTCGTCACGGCTGTCGAATACTGCATAAGCGCTGTCACCTATAACGTTGAGGCTTGCCTGTGAGAGCTGGCTTGCAAGGTTGCCGCCTGTCTCGGACAAGACCTGGGTCCAGATCTGCCCAAGGCTCATCTTCTCAGACGAGATATTGGCGGGTCTTACTCCGTGAGTCGAGGGCTGAACGATAAGTCCGCTGCTGTCAAAAGCCTGGGCAACATGAGACTGCCTCTGTACAGAAGGAGCTTCCTCCTTCTTGTCGTCATCTTTGGATTCATCAGCCGCGATATCGTCAAGGAAGGAGTCGGAGAGACCTGCCAGGATCGAAGGCTTTGTCTCCTGAGGCTTATCTTCCTCTTTTTTCTCTTCTTCCTTCTTATTGTCAAAGAGATTGAGCCTGCTCTTAAAATCCGCCAGGGGATCAGGATCAGAATTGTCCGTTGCGATCACGGTCTCTTCCGTACTCTCGGCTTTCTGCTGCTCTTTTACGTCTTCCGGCATCTTGATGTTGTCCGGTCTCCTGAGCCAGGCGGGCATGGGGGGCTCCTTTTTGGGCTCCTCTGTCTTTGCTTCTTCTTTGGGTTTGTCCTCTGCCTTTGGTTTGTCTTCTTCTGCAGGCTTTAAGGGAAGAGCTTCCTTTACGGGCTCAGCCTGTTTGGCAGGTTCTGTCTCCTTTGCTTCTTCGGTCTTAGGAACCGGTTCGGATACTTTCAGTTCCGGAACTGATATCTTCTTGGCAGCCTCAGCCTGGAGCCCCGCAAAATCAGGCATTGCAAGAGGCACGGGCTCGATCTTGGACTTCCTGCCACAGAGCCTGATCATTAAGATGTCGAAGTTCGCATCCATGGCGCCGGCCCTTCTCATGGCGGCATTCTCATCGTAAAGATACTTGATGAATCCCGTCAATGTCTCGGCTGATGCCTTGTTTGCAACGGTATACATCTGCTGCATGACATCAGGCGAATATGCCAGATGTTTTGTAGGGTCAGGGAGGACCCTTATTATGAGGAGGTCACGCATGTAGTTAGCAAGATCCGTCGTAAAGTGAACGAGGTCACGGCCGGAATGATGGAGTTCGGAGCAAAGATCCAGGAGTTCCCTCATGTTGCCGTCGAGAAGTGCGCAGCTCATCTTGAAGAGGAAGTCCGTATCCACGACTCCGACTACATCCTCGACGTCTTTGACCGTGATCTGCTTGTTGCGTCCGTCATTGATGACGGCTACCTGGTCCAACATCGTGATCGCATCACGGAGCGCGCCGTCAGCGAGCATGGCGAGTTTTAGGAGAGCCGTATCGTCAGCCTTGATGCCCTCTCCCTTGCATATGATCTTAAGTCTTGATGCTATGAGGTCGGGCAGGATCCTCTTGAAGGAGAACCTTAGGCATCTGGATACGATGGTGTTGGGAACCTGGTGGAGTTCCGTTGTAGCGAAAATGAATATCGCATGGGCAGGCGGTTCCTCCAGAGTCTTCAGGAGGGCGTTGAAGCCTGCGGTCGAGATCATGTGGACCTCGTCGATGATATAGACCTTGTAGCGGGAAGTTGCCGGAGCAAAACTTACCTCGTCACAGATCTTCCTTATGTTGTCTACGCCGTTGTTGGAAGCACCGTCGATCTCTATGACATCCATGCCGGTCCCGTCGAGGATAGCCTTACAGGAGGCGCATTCGTTACATGGATTGCCGTTGACGGGATGCATGCAGTTGACCGCCCTTGCAAAGACTCTCGCGATAGTGGTCTTACCGGTACCTCTCTGCCCGCAGAACAGGTATGCGTGCCCGATCTTGCCGGTCTTGACCGACTGCCTCAATGCGGCTATCGGTGCTTCCTGACCTACGATATCATCGAAGACCTGAGGTCTGTATTTGGTATATAAAGCTACATATCTTTCCATCAGAAACACCCCTTTGCGGTCATTACTTCTAATATTATATAGAAAACTTCCCCCGAAAATAAAAAAAGTTCATCCCATTTGAACTACAGCCGGGCCAGGCACCCTCGCGGCACACATAAAGACCTCCTTACTGCTGCTTCCTTCCGGACCTGACAGGGTTCGAAGGCTCATGTTGCACGAGACCCGAACCGACTGCAGATCAAATGGTATGAACAGAAGTGAATTATAACACACTTTCGTGAAATGTGGGCTTTTAGGCATTTATCCCGGTAAGTAACAACTGTCCAGGTAATCCTTGACGTATCCTGCCATCGTCCTGATGGCTTCATTTGCTACCGTATCGTCCTTGCCTTCGACATAGATGGTGACTGTGACAGGTTCCCTGTAGTTTACTATCGCAACATCGATGTGAGATCCCTGTTCCTGATTGATGCCGTAGGAATGGAAGACCTGGGCTTCCTCGGGGAAAGCCTGCTTGATGGGGCTTGCGACCTCTGAAGCGTATAGATCGTTTATCAGGACCTTATAGACCTCGGTGTCATTTATGAATCCGAAATAGATCTTCTTGACATAGTTCGACATATCGGTGGCGCAGGTCCTGTGTTTGCCCTGGTATTCTTTCTTGTCGTAAGCGGTGTAGTAGCAGGTGTCACCGTATTTTACGATCGCACCCTCGCTGATCTTGTCTGCGACTTCATCGATGCCGCCCAGATTCTCTATCGTCTGGGAAAGAGCCACGGTATCGTTATGTGTTATTGCATAGTTAAGAAGGGTCTGGGCATAGAACTTCTTTCCCGAACTGAAGTTTTTTGCGATATAGGAAGAATTGGCATCACCCTTGCCGTCGTAAGTGTATTCGGACGTGGGGGAGAAGGTCCCTGCTGCCATCTTCTCATATGCGTAGTCTGCTACAGGCAATGCAATGGCTCCGCCGGGAACTATCGGTTCGATGTCGTTGATGCCAAGTGTCTCGCCGTTCTTCATGTTTTCGTAGCGGAAGCTGATCCTGTAATCCGGGTGGTCTGTTATGAACTTATCGACTGAGGTCTTCATGTTCTCAAGGAGGAGGGCGCGCTGCCCGTATGAGACCTTATCGAAATCCTTGAAATCCTTAAACTCGACATCCGGAGAGGAGGGAATGGGATCTGCTTCGTTGTTCTGGGTAGTCGTCGGAGTGGTATCAGTTGAAGACTCTTCGCTTTCCGATGACGGGGTAGTGTGAATGATCGGCCCCAGGGGTGTGCTCTCTGTCGTAGTAGTCTCTTCAGTCGTTGTAGTTGTCGTCGTGGTCTCTCTCGTGGGCCTTGTGTAAGAAGTGAGAGATTCAGTTGATGAAGTTGCTGCTCCGACAAGCTCAGGGAATGATCTCCGGTAGAGATCCTGCATGGATGCAACAGACGCAATAAAGACGGCAACGAATGTTACCGCCGCTATTGACGTCAGTATTATCAGTGTCCTAAGGCGTCTGCCCGACCTGATGGATGACGCCTTCTTAAGGAATGTCGGATTCGGGCGCTTCATGGAATATATATCAGAAGAGTCCCTTGATCACGCCGTTGCTGTCGATGTCGATATCGAGAGCTGCAGGATGCTTGCCAAGGCCCGGCATCGTCATGATGGTTCCGGTCAATACTACGAGATAGCCGGCACCGGAAGAAAGCCATACGTCACGGACTGTGAGGGTGAATCCAGAAGGATCGCCCAATGCCTTCTGGTCGTCGGATAAGGAATACTGAGTCTTTGCGATGCAGACGGGGAGCTTGCCGTAGCCTGCAGCAACGAACTCGTCGATCTTGGCCTTGGCCTCAGGGAGAATGTTGACTTCTGCAGCACCGTAGATCGTCTTGGCGACCTTGTTGATCTTCTCTTCGGGAGAATCCTCAAGCTCATATACGAAGTGAGGAGTATGGTCAGACTCTTCGATCTTGGAGAGGACCTTCTCTGCGAGCTCGATTCCTCCGTCACCGCCCTTGGCAAAGATCTCAGCGGGAGCGAACTCGGCACCTTCTGCCTCACAGAGTTCCTGCAATATGGCGAGTTCTTCGTCTGTATCCGTAAGGAATCTGTTGGCAGCAACAACGGTAGGGATACCGTATGTGCGCATATTCTGAATGTGCTTGCGGAGGTTCGCAAAGCCGGCTTTTAAGGCCTCTGCATTGGGTTCGTTGAGGTTTTCCTTAGCGATGCCTGCATTGTACTTTAAGGATCTTATAGTGGATACGAGCACTACGCAGTCAGGCCAGAGACCTGCGGCACGGCACTTGATGTCGAGGAACTTCTCGGCGCCTAAGTCAGCGCCGAATCCTGCCTCGGTGATGAGGATGTCGGACAGCTTAAGGCCTGCCTTGGTGGCGATGACCGTATTGCAGCCGTGTGAGATATTTGCGAAAGGTCCGCCGTGAACGAAGGCGGGAACGTGCTCTAAGGACTGGACGAGGTTAGGGCAGATGGCATCCTTGAGGAGTACTGCCATAGCTCCGACTGCTCCGATATCAGCTGCCGTCAGGATCTTGCCGTCCATGTCGTATGCGATGGCGATCCTGCCGAGTCTGGCCTTAAGGTCTTCCATATCGGATGCGAGACAGAGAACGGCCATGACTTCGGAAGCTGCAGTGATGTTGAAGATCTCGCTGCGGGTCACGCCGGACATTCCGCCGCCGACACCTACCGTAACGTTACGCAGGCACCTGTCGTTCATGTCAAGACAGCGCTTCCATAAGATCCTGTCCTTATCGATATTGAGCTCATTGCCCTGGAAGATATGGTTATCGATCATGGCAGCAATGAGATTGTTGGCAGCCGTAATGGCATGGAGGTCTCCCGTGAAGTGAAGGTTGATGTCTTCCATGGGAACGACCTGTGAATATCCGCCGCCGGCAGCTCCGCCCTTGATACCGAAAACGGGACCCAGCGAAGGTTCTCTTAATGCCAGCATGACTTTCTTATCTATCTTGGCTAAAGCCTGGGCAAGACCAATGGAAATGGTCGTCTTTCCTTCGCCGGCGGGCGTAGGGTTCATTGCTGTAACGAGCACGAGCTTGCCGTTGGGATTTCCGGCTCTCCTGTCTATGGCCGAAAGGGGTACCTTGGCCTTGTATTTACCGTAAGCTTCTAATTCGCTTTCTTCGATCCCTATCTTCTCTGCGATCCTGGTGATCGGCTCCATTTTTGCCCCTGTTGCGATCTCAATGTCCGTCAGCATGATTTTCCTCCTCGTCTTGTCTGCTCTTGCCGGTCTAATATCGATTATTGTTTTCGGTGCGCCCTTTATTTAATAAGAAGCGCTCAGAATGTCATTATAACATAAGGGGCCACGTCGATTCGCACAATAGTAATACAACATTTTGTTAAAACCTGACAAAAGAACACAACATATTGTGTTCGTAATTGACAAATAAATATACAGGTGTTAGCATATTTTCAATTCGATTTGTTTTCGAATGAGATAGCCCATGTTCAGGGAGGCAAGTAATGATTATCAGTTCCGATTTGGCGAGATGCCGTGAGAAGTTCGAAGAGCTCAGGGGGAAGAGGATCATCTGCAAGACGAACGGCGGCCGCAAAAGGATCATCACCTATGTTGGCGTTGTTGAGAACTGTTACCCCAATGTTTTCACAGTATTGTGTGATAACCACAAAGGCAAGAAGGTAGTTGTAAGCTTCAGCTACGTCGACGTACTTACAAGGACCGTAAGAGTCGGAGTTATCGCTGAACAGGAAGATCAGGGCTTGGAAGTCGCACAGGCTGCAGGCTGACAGCGGATCTCAATATAGATATAACGAACAGGAGTTGTCCGTCGGCGTCCCTTAAGGGATCCGCCTGTACGTGGCGCTCTTTTTCTTTGCCTGATCCCGGCCCTATAGTGCAAACAAACAATATAAAGGCATTTTTACTGTTGATAATTTTTAAATATTTAATGTTAAAATCTACTTAAGTCTGCGATTTGATAAATTAGATCGAGGCTTAATCTCAAAACCTGGAGGGGTCGGTATGGAGTATTTGGCGGACAAAACCAGTGAGATAACCGGTATTGAGGCTACCAATTCGAACAGGGTGAGGAATCTTGCTTCGGAATGTGCGGTCCTTCTTGAAAACGACGGGACCCTGCCCCTTGCGGCGGCTTCCAGTGTTGCCCTCTACGGAACGGGTGCAAGATATACGATCAAGGGCGGAACGGGCTCAGGTGATGTAAATTCAAGATACGAGGTGTCTATCGAGGAAGGGCTCGAATCTCAGGGTATCAGCGTAACGACCAAAGGCTGGCTCGACCGTTACGATGAAGAGAAGGCAAGACAGTTCGCAGAATATACTGCAATGGTCGAACAGTATGCCAAGGATAACGACATAGTCCTGTCGAATGCATATTTCAATTTCCCTTACAGGCTCCCTGATCCCATAGAGGTTACGGCTGAGGATATCGCAGCTTCCGCTACGGATACGGCGATCCTCGTAATATCCAGGAATTCCGGCGAAGGCGCTGACAGGAAGAACGAAGAGGGCGACTATAAGCTGTCTGAGGCTGAGCTTTCCCTCATAGAGACATTAAAGTCTTCCTACGATAAGTTTATCGTCCTCCTGAATGTCGGAGGCGTCATCGATACAACATACCTTAAGGATCCTGCGATCAATGCTCTCATGATCATAAGCCAGACAGGCGCCATCACGGGCCATGTTACGGCTGACCTCATTACGGGCAGGGCAGTTCCTTCAGGCAAGCTTACCACCACCTGGGCAGGTGCTTACGAACAGTACCCCACATCCGAGATCTTCAATACCGACAGACACGAGGAATTCTATCTTGAGGGCCTTTATGTCGGATACAGATATTTCGATTCCTACAATGTCGAACCGGATTATCCTTTCGGTTACGGCAAGTCTTATACATCCTTTGCTTTAGAGACTGCCGATGTCATCTGTGAAGGCAGCAGGATCAAGGCGACAGTAAACGTTACGAATACAGGTATCTATCCGGGCAAGGAAGTAATCCAGATCTATTTCTCCGCTCCCGACACCGGGATCGACAGACCCTATCAGGAACTGGTCGCATTCGAGAAGACGGGTCTCATCATGCCGGGCGAATCAGAACAGGTTACGATCGTATTCAAGGCTTCCGATATGGCATGCTACGATGATCAGACATTCTGCAATGTCCTTAAGGCAGGAGCCTACTATATCCGTATCGGTACGTCTTCCCGTGACACAAGGATCGAGGCCGTCGTTAATATCCCGCAGGATGTCAATACCCGCATAATGAGAGACATACTCCAGGATGACAGGACTCTGGCGATCGAGACCATTACGAACCCCGGTTACGGCAATACTGCCAACGAGATGAAGGATTCTTCCGAAGCGCTCTCCGCAAGACAGCTCGAAGTAGATCCCAGATACATAAGATGTGAGAAGATCCTCTATAACGGCGTAAGAGACACTTACGAAAACTACAGGGAGATAGATACTGTTACCTTAACCGATGTCATGGCTCATTCAGCCGGCATGATCGAGCTCGTAGGTGATATGTCGGATACTGAACTCGCTACTCTCTGCGTAGGTTCCTTCAAGAGGGAAGGCATCGACGAAGATTCCGTATGGGCTGCTTCAAGACACGTTCCCGGAGCTGCCGCCGAATCCACGGATCAGTTCGAAGCAAGGCGTAAGATCCCTCCCATGGTATTGGCGGACGGCCCTGCCGGCGTCAGGCTCCAGCCTCATTTTAAGACAACGGCGCAAGGAGACCTGCTCCCGGGCGGCGAGATCTTCAATCTTGCCAAGACGGATTTCCCGGCTGATACCCCTGAAGATGCCATAGATTACTATCAGTACTGCACGGCGATCCCGATCGCAACGGCCATCGCCCAGTCCTGGAATCCCAAGCTCGCCTGGGCATTCGGTGACATAGTCGGATCCGAGTGCGAGAAGTTCGGAGTCAACCTCTGGCTCGCTCCCGGCATGAATATCCACAGGGACCCTCTCTGCGGAAGGAACTTCGAGTACTTCTCCGAAGACCCTGTTCTTACGGGTAAGATCGCAGCAGGGGAGACCAAGGGCGTACAGGCTCATTCAGGAGTTGCTGTCACGATCAAGCATTTCTGCTGCAACAACCGCGAGACCAACAGGATGTTCAACAATTCCCACGTATCCGTAAGGACCTTGCGTGAGATCTACCTTAAGGGCTTCGAGATCTGCGTTGACGAAGCAAAGCCTCTGGCAGTCATGACGAGCTATAACCTTCTTAACGGAGTCCATACGGCTGCAAGCTACGAACTCATCCAGAATGTTCTCCGTGACGAGTTCGGATTCGAGGGTGTTGTCATGACCGACTGGTTCTCATCCTTCCCGATAGAGGACATGAAGAACATGGGTGAGGGATTGGATGCCATCTATCCCGAAGCATACAGCCATCTCTGCGTATATGCGGGCTGCGACTGGCAGATGCCCGGATGTCAGGCCAATATAGACGATATCGTCCATGCCGTATCTTCCGGAAGACTGTCGAGAGGAGACCTGCAGAACAGCGCATTGAACATCATAAGGTTCATATTAAAGCTTATGGAATAACTAGATAAGCCTTACGGCTTGCTTTAATGAAGATATCTCATCAGGAGTCAGTTCCCTTAAAGTTCCGGGGGCTGACTCTTCATTTATGTTAAGGGACGCAAGGCTGATCCTTCGCAATGAAGTCACTTCCTTGCCGAAGTGAGCCAAGATCCTGCGGACCTCGTGAGTCTTGCCTTCAGTCAGGATGATCCTGGCCTGATCGTCTTTTTCGATCTCGATCATACAGGGCTTAAGCTTTACGGGCTTATCCATATCAGTAAGCGTTATGCCTTCGGAGGCTTTCCTGACGTCAGCATCAGTAAGTGGGCCGCCGGTCCAGTTTACGAGATAGGTCTTCGGGACGTTATAGGACGGGCTCGTTAGTCTGTGGGACAATTCCCCGTCGTTGGTAAGGAGAAGAAGGCCTGTGGTGTGGTAATCGAGTCTTCCTACGGGTGAGACTCCGCGGTTTCTGTATCTGTCCTCGATGAGTTCACCGACATGGGGAAGTCTCGGATCTTCCATGGCAGTAAGGACACAGTCCGGCTTATCGAGGAGGAGATAGTAGAAGGTCTTGCCGGACACCACTTCGACGTCTTTGCCCAAACAGGTGACTTCATCATTTTCTTTGACCTTTAAGGAAGAGTCGCGGCAAGTGTTGCCGTTGATCTGAACGCAGCCGCGCGCTATCAGTTTACGGACTTCCGACCTTGTTCCAAAACCCTGATCTGCAAGGAGTTTATCGAGTCTCATAAAACCTCTGGGAGCCTTTCTTAATCTTTTCAAAGATTGTCTATTACCCTATGCGAAAAGTCAAGGAACGGGTATAATCTTAAGGCGGAGGGGATCATGACGATAATCAACATTGAACAGGGTCATCCGACGGTCGATCAGGCGATCGAACGGTTAACTAACGGTCTTTACAGAGTCCGCGCTTCCGGCGTGCCCTGTGCGAAAGTGATCCACGGCTACGGCTCGACCGGAACGGGCGGTGCGATAAAGGCAGCTCTTCCCAGAGCCCTCCGGGACCTTCAATCGAGACGCCTCATCAAGGGCTACATAAGAGGAGAGGATTTCGGGCCATATAGTGTGGCGGCAAGGGATCTTGCATCCAACATGAAGCAGATCAAGTCCGACCCTGACTGGGGCAGGAATAACGACGGGATCACTATAGTATTGTTTAAATAGATAAGGGCAGGATGGTAACAGATAATGGCTGACACGACACTTAACTGGGAGAGTTTTGAATCCAAGTGCGCTGCATGCAAAGCCTGCGGGCTCTGCGAGGGACGCACCAATATCGTTATCTACAGGGGAGCAAGATCAGCCCCTCTCATGATCATCGGCGAGGCTCCGGGTGAATCGGAGGATCTGCAGGGCAAACCCTTCGTAGGAAGGTCAGGCATGCTCCTTCAAAACCTCCTGGCATCCTACGGCTTTACCGATAACGACTATCACATCTGCAATATCTGCAAGTGCCGTCCGCCCGCAAACCGCCGTCCGACGCCCGAAGAGATAAAGGCCTGCAAGGTCCTCCTGGCAGACCAGTTCCGCCTTGTAAAACCCAAGGTGATCCTGCTCTGCGGATCGACTGCGTACGAGGGCTTCTTCGGGACCAAGCCTGTTATGAAGGATGTAAGGGGCGTATTTATCGAGCGTAAGGGCTATCAGATCATGACGACCTACCACCCGGCATATGCCCTGAGGAACCCTGCAAACAAGGTCCCGATATACGACGATATGGGCAAGGTCCGTGATAAGCTCACCGAACTCGGTCTTATGCCGCCCCTTTAATAAATAAGTTATTGATTTTCAAAAATCCATTTGATATACTTCTCAAAGTCAGATATGACATTGCCGAATGGTGTAACGGTAGCACACCGGTTTCTGGCACCGTTTGTCTGGGTTCGAATCCTAGTTCGGCAGCCAACATTAGTCGCAAGGCTAGATACGATCTGCAAACACTTCCCCCCCAATAAAGGTGTTTGCAGATTATTTATTTGTATTAATTCCGGCTTCTCTATGTGATAGTATCAGTTTATGGATAAGTTTATTTCGTTTGGCTGGATATTCCTTATAGTCGCGATGGCAGGAGACCTCATCGTCTCTTTCATCCTGCCCTTGTTCTACAAAGGATACAGGACTTTCAAGATGTCGATAAGTGCGCTCGGCAACCCCGTAAGCCCTGTCAGGATCCCTTTCAACATATGGATGCTTCTGGAGGGGATCTTATTCCTTCTGGCTTTGCCTGCCATATGGAAGGCTTTCTATCCGCTATCGGGAGTAGTCACAGTCCTTTTGATGATCTTCATTTCTTTCTTTGCAGTTGGAGCCTGTATCCTGACCTGTTTTTTCAGTGTTAACGAATCCAAGGATGAGGTGACGGCTGCGTCAAAGATCCATGGTGCGGGTTCCGTAATTGGATTCATGCTCTTTCTTTTTGTCCCGCTCCTTATAGCGATCCTGTCTTTCAAAAGTTCGGACAGTACAATGGGTATCGTAAGCATAATCTCATTTATCTTATCGATCGCATTCTTTACCCTCTTTGTTATGTCGGATAAACAGGATTTTAAGAACGGCCCGATTGATAACGAGGGTCTGTGGCAAAGACTTAACCTCTTCTTTATGTATCTGCCGTTGGCATTAGTTGCCATAAGAAAGATATTCGAGATCTACATTTGATATAATACAAAAGATACATATATATGTATCGTCGGGGGTGCCACAGGGCACATAATAATTCGGGGAGGGTTTATTATGGAAATCAACAAGGTAATGACAAAGGAAGAAAGTATTGAATTGGCGGAGCTTCTTGCAAAGAAGTATTCTTCGTTGAGCAAAATGAAAGGTGAAGCCAATAACGTCAAGGAAGAACTGGCAAGAGCAAAAAAGCAGTCAGAAAAGCCGGTTGCAAAATACTCGGCATTCAAGTATTTCTGGCCTTACCTGATAGCAGCAGTGGTAGCTGAGATAGTGGTATATTTCGGAGGCGGACTCCTGCTTTCTATGGGTACGCATACCAATGACGCTTACTCTATATGGCAATTACTGAAATTCCTTACACCGATCGCTGTCATCGTAATAGGATTGATCCTGGCTATCAGAAAAAGAAACAGCTTAAACAGAGTTGCGGTCGAATCCCATTCGACAGACCTGATCAGGGAAAAAAGACTTGAAGAAGACCTTGAAGCCAAAGAGAAAAATATCGCTGATTTTATGGAGACGATCAAGGACTACGATGATCTGATCCCCGAAAAGCTTCGTCAGAAGATCTTTATGGAAAAGGTCAAAAAGATGTTGGAATCCGGCGAGGCCGACGATTTCTCTGATGCGATAGCCAAGATCAGCAAAAAATAAGACCTGATCCGGTTGCCATTCGTATTTTTTAGTTAGAAGAGGGAATGATCATGACAAGACTTATCTCATGGAATATAGATTCGCTAAATGCTGCTCTGACTTCAACTTCTGACAGGGCGCTGCTGTCTCAGGAAGTCCTTCGCACGATAGCAAAGGAAGATCCTGACATAATTGCGATCCAGGAGACAAAGTTATCACCCGACGGACCTACTGACAAGCATAAGGAACTGCTCGCAGAATACCTGCCGGGATATAAGACTGAGTGGACGAGTTCAACTCCTCCTGCAAGGAAAGGTTATGCCGGGACCATGGTCCTCTACCGCGAGGGCATGGATGCAGCTGTCACGATGCCCAGGATCGGAGCTCCCGACACGATGGACGATGAAGGAAGACTCCTTACATTGGAGTTTGATGATTTCTTCTTTGTTAACTGTTATACACCCAATGCAGGAGACGAATTAAGAAGATTAAAAGAGCGCCAGGAATGGGATAAGCTCTTTGCAGATTACCTTACTTCGCTCGATAAGAAGAAACCTGTCATTGCCTGCGGAGACCTCAACGTGGCGCATAAGGAGATAGACCTTGCAAATCCTGCATCCAATCACATGTCCGCCGGATTCACGGATGAGGAGAGAGAGGGATTTACAAATCTCCTGGCAAAAGGCTTTGTAGACAGCTTCAGATTCGTAAACGGAGATGTCCCGGCTGTATATAGCTGGTGGAGCCAGAGGATAAAGACGAGCAAGGCGAATAACGCAGGCTGGAGGATCGATTATTTTGTCGTAAGCGACAGGATAAAGGATAAGATCAGTGATTCTTCCATGATCGATTCCGGTGCAAGGGCAGATCACACTCCGATAAAACTTGAGATCGAACTTTAAATGGGGAGGGAACCTATGATCAAAGTATATTGCTACACAAGATGCACCACATGCCAGAAGGCCTTGAGATGGCTGGATCAGAATGAGATCGAACATAATGTAATCGATATAAAGGGTGATAACCCCGATGAAAAGACATTAAGGAGATACCAGAAGATGAGCGGTCTCCCTCTGAAGAGATTCTTTAACACGAGCGGTATGCAGTACCGCGAACTGGACCTTGCAAAGCGCCTGCCCGACATGACAGAGGACGAACAGTTCGCTCTCCTTGCATCAGACGGCATGCTCGTAAAACGCCCTCTCCTTGTCGGGAAGGATCTTGTCCTGACCGGATTTAAAGAAAGTGAATGGGAAGAGAAATTAAAAGTATAATAAGCTCATTGAGTGAATATAGGAGGGTATGATATGCCGCACGTAGACATCAAATGTTATCCCGGAAGAACTGAGGAGCAGAAGAAGCTCTGCGCCGAGAAGATTACTCAGGACATAGTTGAGACACTGGGGTGCGATCCCAGACATGTGTCTGTCGCTATCAAGGAAGTTGCCAAGGAAGATTGGGAAGAAAAGATGGTCAATGGCATCATCGCAGAAGATGAGCCCTATCTTTATAAGAAGACTTCGATCTGAGATCTTAAATGAAAAACTTATGCTGACAGATTTTTTGTAAAACTCTGTCAGATTTGCTGTGCGAAGTTGTCTATATAGGTGAAGGAGGTAATCCAATATGACTGATGTCGACATCATTTCACTATATTGGGATCGGAATGAAGATGCCATCCTGGAGACTTCGCGCAAATACGGGAACTACTGTTATACGATCGCATATAACATCCTCTACAACAACGAGGATTCTGAAGAATGCGTCAATGACACCTATAACAAGGCGTGGAATACCATGCCGCCTCAAAGACCTTCCCTGCTGTCTGCTTTCTTAGGGAAGATCACAAGGAACATCTCCCTTAACCGCTACAAGGAGAACAATGCGCAGAAGCGTTCAGGCAACAGGTTCGCAGTTGTTCTGGACGAACTCGCGGAACTGGCATCGCAAGATCCCGGACCGGAGGAGAACGTGATAGAAGGCGAACTTACGAAAGCGGTAAATTCTTTTCTTGCAAGCCTGCCTAAGGACAAGAGGGTAATGTTTGTCCGCAGATACTTTTATGCGGATGACATAGGAGCGATCGCCAAGAGGATGAACGTTCCTGAGAATAACGTTTCTGTTGCCCTCCGCAGGATCCGTATCAAGATGCAGGAATACTTAACGGAAAGGGGGTTTGAACTGTGAAAAAAGAAGATCTTTTTGAACTGATGGGAAACATCGATGAGAAATATATCGAAGAAGCCGAAAATTACCATAAGGCAAAGATCGATCAAAGGATCTTTAAGTACATAGGGATAGCTGCTTCCGTTATCTTAGTCACAGGTCTCCTTGCAGTCCTGATAGCTGTTATCGGTAAAGGCTTAAGCACGACAAGTCCCAATGAGACATACTCTACGACTATGGCTACTACCGGGCAGAACTATGAGGCAACCGGTGACACTGAAGAAACAACGACAGCTGAGAGCACCGTTCCTACGGAAGCTACGACAACGGCGCCGACAGACCCTACAGGTGTTTCAAGCGGTATGATAGAACAGCCGATGATCATGTATAACGGTGTGCTCTACAAGTTCTCGTTCTCACCTGTATCAGAGGACCTTCCTGAAGGATTTGAGCTTGTCGGTACGATCGAATATTACGATCCTGAGAACATTCCTACGGAAGACTTCCAGGCAACGGGAACCGATCTTAGTGTAGGACAGGAGATCTATGCTGATCCTGAAAGACCCAATGAGATCTTTGTAAGATACGATCTCGGTGAAGGCTGGACCGGATACGGATCATTCTACGCGGATAACAACTGACCCAGGAGAGAATAAAATGAAAAGGTATAAGATCTGTGCAGCAATAGCAGCTGTTTCAATATTTGCACTCATTTTTGCATCATGCAACAAAATATCCCGGAAAGACACGATGCTGATCTATTTCGGCATGGAGTACGTTGACGACGGTACATATCCCATCTTCGAATATTACTATCCGAGCAAGGAATTCGAGAATACGGATCTTGCCCACCTGGTCATGGTCTACAAGGGAGACTACAAAGATAATTTTAAGTATGGAGACATAGTGACTCCCAGCATCCCGGTAGACGTAAGTTCATTTGATCTTAACTTCCGTCAGGACGGGTACACGACATATAATCCCTACGCAGATTACCACGAGCTCGATCCTGCTACTGAGTTTTCCTTTAAAGGGAATATTTACAGAGACATGGAAAAGAAGACCCTGATCGTTACTAATGAAAGATACTGGACAGATTACGAAGGGGCTTTCACGACACTCACAATGAAGGATAGTGAGGGTAAGACGTATTCTTATTCCTACTTGTGGAGAAACCCTGAAGAAGGGAGACCTGATATCTTAAACAACGAAATCGGGGATTCCATTGATTTTGCAATATATAAGAACAATGCGATCATGATACTGTCTAATGGGGAAGGATTGAAGAAGGGGGATCTGATCGTTCCTGATGTCAACACGCCGTTCGATGAAGAAGAGTTCTTTATCCTCATAGGACAGGAAGGGGGATACCCTGTATTTGAATACTATACCCCCGATAACAGCGGAGAATATGAGAGCATCAGTCGCCAGCCGGTCTTCTACAGGGGGAGCCTGCCCCAAGATCTTAAATACGGTGATGTATTTGTGCCGTCAGAAAAAAATGTCAATATCACCAGGGGCCGCAACATTGATGATAACAGTCATGAAAGAGAATACCGTATATCGTATGAACTGGATCAGGCGACAAGGCTCGAATACATTGGTAACGGTTTTGAGATAATGCCGAGGAAGAATCTTGTTTTAGGGAGCGTCGATTATATTGGTTTTTATCTCTTTAGCTGTAATCTGGTAGAACCGGATTATACCGCTTACTATACATACGACTATTACTCGACAGTCAATGAGGTGAATCCGGATAACTTTGGTCAAGGCAAAACTGTTGAATTCATATGCTACAAGAACAGGCTTATCCTTCCTGGCCGTCCATGAATATGGCATACAGGTTTACCCATTGTAAACAATTTTAGAATCGCTTGTTTTTTCGAAAGGGCTAAACTATAATCTGGTGGTTCTAAAAAAAGAAAGGGAGAAAAACAATGAAAAAGATAAAGTTTATAGCAGTTACGGCAGCGATCTGTCTTGCAATGTCATCCCTTGCTGGATGCCAGGGAACAGAGCCTGCAGCCGGCAGTGAGACAACCGTTCCGTCCGAGACTACGGCAGCTTCTTCCGAGGAGTCAAAGGATACAGAAGAGTCTAAGGATACAGAAGAATCCAAGGATACCGAGGAGTCTAAGGACACGGAAGAGTCCAAGGATACTGAAGAATCCCTTGAGCCCCAGCCTACAGGCGATGATTCCATCACACCCGAACTTCAGAAGCAGGCAAACGTATTCGTTAGCAACTTCGCTGAGCAGGGTATCAAGTCTTTCGACAGACAGAACGCTGACCTTAAGCAGGTCCTGGATTTTGTTCACATGTTCCTTAAGATCAATTCACAGGATAACCTGAAGAGTGACGGCAACTATGAGTCTTTCACATATGAGAAGGCTCAGGACGTTGCAGGCAAGTATCTGGGTTATATCATCAATGAAGATGATGTTAAGGCACTTCCCGAGATCCCTGAAGAGTTTGATGCTTCAAAGATGCCTTTCTACAAGGACGGCAGCATCGTCTACTATGGCGGTGACGGCGAGGCTCACACAGGTATCGCTATTGTTGACAGCATCGATAACCCCGGTGACGGAACGCTCGTGCTCTCATACACTGCATATGATATCGATCTTGATACATATTGGGATCTTACGGCAGATCAGCTCAAGGAATACTATAAGCTCACAGCTGACCAGGCTAAGAAGGATCCTACTCTTACTGCCAGCTACCAGGGCAAGGCTACTGTTGATGTAGGACAGTCAGGTTCTTATATCCTGATCAAGCTTGAAGCTAATTAACAGGCAGGAAAAACAAGTAACTACAGCGGCTGCAGGTTTTCCTGCGGCCGTTTTTATGCTCAAAATATCAAGTCACCATCCTGGAATTTGCTATACTAGACTCAAGATCGATCTTAACCTGGGAGGAGGACCTATGACAAAGCTTGAACTTCTGGCAAATGTTCTGGAATACATAGAACAGCATATATCGGAAGATATCCACACTGAAGATATTGCCAAGGCATGTTTTTGTTCCCGTTCTTCTCTCGAAAAACTCTTCCGTTGTGTCTACAACATCTCGGTAAGGGACTACCTTATCAGACGGCGTATGACACATGCGGGGAAGGCACTTGTCGAAAGACCTGAACTAAGCGTTCTTGATATAGCCGTAATGTATGGCTATTCCAGCAATGAAGCTTTCAGCAGGGCATTCAGACAGGTGTGGAACCAGTTGCCGTCCGACTACCGCAACAATAAGCGGTCACCGGAACTTTTCCCGAGGATGAATACATCCTTGGAGTTAGGAGATGATCTTATGAAAACAACAAAATTCGACATCAGCAATCTTTACGACCTTTTCCAGACGCGCCAGGACTGCTATTTCGTCTGTGCCGACATCAAGAATCTTATCCCGATCAACGATATCTCAAGGAAGGCGGGAGACCTTGCCATCGTGGAATCCATGCGCCGCCTGGAAGACGTGGCAGGTGAGAACGATATCGTATTCAGGATCGGAGGCGATGAATTCGTTATCCTGACCGACAGTCCTGACGAGAAGGAAGCTCTTGATAAGATGGAGAAGATCCTCAAAAGGAACGGCGAATGCATAAACTTTGAAGGACAGGATATCCCCCTGTCACTTTATGGATGCATCGTCCGCCTTGGAAGGAAGACAGAGCATTACAACGAACTCTTCACGGCCCTCTGGGAAGCGATAAATGAGAGTAAGTAAAGCGCTTGGGATCAGAAGTGCCTGCAGGATCTTCTGCAGGCACTTTTTTTATGAGAGATATTCCAGGCGGTCCAGGATCTGCTTTAGGATTTCACCCTGCTGCCGGCTTAGTAATAAGCGTTTTTGAGGTAGACTTTTGATATCCCTCTTGGCTTTGACGACCTCTTCTTTTTCACGCGCCCGTTCTTCGGCGCATTTCCTTTCGAATTCCGGTGAGTAGGCCTCAATGGTGCTTTGCATTTCCTTTTCATATGCGAAGGGATTAAGATCCTCGCCTATCATGTGGAAAAAGGCTCCGATCTCAGAACGCGCGGTGCTGTCTTCGACCTGTTCTCTCAAACCCTGTCTTTCCATCTCTTTGGCATACTCTGCGTCCATTTTGGCGAAAGTCGAAGGCTTTTTATCCTGCTTTGCAACTCCGCTTGCCTCCCTTGCGTTATTTAATGCGAGCAGGTTGTCGGCAAGGTCAGAGGAGATCTCATAGTAGAGGCTGATCAAAGCCACAAGATCTCTCTTGTGTTCGGGAAGGTGAGATTCAATGATCTCCCATTCGGGATATTTAAGGATCTGCTGTATCCTCTCGGGTTTGTCTTTGTTGGTCTCGAGGAGATTGCGCATGTCCGTGGCATGGCAGACACAGTATATGTAACGGAGCTGGATATTCGGGTCAAAAGGAGTCCTGTCGAGCATTTCGAGGATTATCGGTTTTGCCTTTGCGAAAGAGCGCTCGTTAAGGAGTCTGTCGATCTCTTCTATGGAGGCTTCTCTTTCCACGTGATCGTAAGGCTCTTTCCATCCGCAATAGGAGCACATGAGATACTTGTTTGTCCTGTCATACCTTAAGGGACTCGCGCACTTGGGACAGGTCTTGCTGTCTATCGTATCTTCCTTGCCCAGATCGTCGAGATCTTCTTCAGGAATGACCCTGGCGGACCAGAGATTTGATTCGACTTCCTTTATCTTGATGATCATGAGGTCGAGCTTTTTCTCGAGTGAATCACGCTTTCCGCGTGCCTCACTGCTCCTTTTCTTCTGTGCGCTCCTGTCGTTTGAAAGGTATTTATCGTCGTAGTATACGTCGTCGGAACGAAAGATACTTTCCTCTTTAGAGGAGAGCAGATAGAGGCTGAAGATATCCGACCAGAACTGGCTTTTGGGTCCGCCTGACTGGATCCCGGCAGCAGACTTGCCGCTGCGGTTAACGCTTTCACCGACATCGGTCTTTACTTCGCAAAGCTCAAGGGCAGTGTCGATGTAACGGCCAAGGCATGCGACAAGGACCCTTTTATCTTCGGGGAGAAGATCTGTAAGAGTCCTCCACTCGGTCATTGCCTTGATCGCCTTGAGTTTTTTTGTGTTCTTTCTGTATTTGATCAGGATCGCGGCTACGCTCTTATCCTGATAATAGCAAAGTATCTTGTTGTAGATGAGCCTGGGGTTATCGGGGTCCGTCTTAAGAAGGTCCTTGATCATGGATTCAGCCATGGAAAAACGCCCTTTACCGATCAGGGTCTCGACTGATTCAAGAGAGATATCGAGATTGTCTTCGTTCGCCGCAGTAACACGCCCGCAGTATGCGCACTCGAACATCTTCTTATCTCTGTCGTATCTTAAGATACCGCCGCATTCCTTGCAGATCTTTTCTTCCATTTTTCTTCCCCCGATCTATAGGCTCAGATCAGAGCTTCGAGCTCTTTTATCTTTGCCAGTAGTTCTGTCTGTTCGATCTCCAGATCCCGGATCTCGTTTGACCATTCCTCAATTGCTTCTTTATGGGGATCAGCTTCTTCTGACTTCTTTTTGCGTTGAAAGAAATCTATGACAGGACCTGAATGGTCGATCTTTGGGATCATTTCCGATTCGTCTTCGTAATCCCTTCCGTAAACGCTGTAGAACTGACCGCTCGAGTCTATAGCAGCAGTATCCATTGTCTCGTCACGTCCCGGATTGCCGCAAGGCGCGATGAATTTGCTTCTCTCTTTTATTTTGGCTTTATTGTCTAATATCTCTATCGCGTTGACACAGAAAGATATGACATATTTTGTAAGATCCTTTTTGTCTTCGGGGAGCATTTCCTTTATCTTATCCCACTGCTCATCATGCAAGATGGATTCCATCGTCTTTCTGTTGTTCTTGCTGCTGTTTAAGAGGATGTTGAGCTGCGTCATCCTGTACTTAAGAAGGATTGATCTTAAGAAGAAATAGGGATTATCAGGTTCTTTGTCTATCAGCTTGACCAAAACATGCAATGCATCATCATACTTATGAGTCTGCATGAACTCATCTACCGTGTCGATCGACAGAGGTTTGTTATCTACTCCCGGTTTATGGATCGTTCCGCAATGAGAGCACTCATAGAATCCTATGGATCTGTTGAAAGTCAATTCAGCACCGCAGGATGAACATAGCTTCTTTACATCCATCTATAGAACCTCCCCACCTTTGATATCTCTAATAAGATAACCCTTCCTGTACTTATAATACAATATTTGGGATATGGAAAAAAATATTTATCAAGCATACAATGATATTATGAAAGACAGATTATCCGGAACAAGGGGAGAAGTGTTATGAAGAAAATGAAGATAGCGGCAGTTGCTCTGCTTCTTGTTATGTCCGTATCTTATGTCAGCGGATGCCTGAATAATGTTGCAAGCCCGGATCCCGGATCTTCAGCGGATGAGACTGCTGCATCACAGGAGACAGAGATCTTAAAGAAGCGTCTCCAAAAGATGACAGCAAAAGAAAATGGTGAGACAATCTATATCGTAGATTATGAATATGACCAGGAAGGAAGGGTCGTAAGAAACAATTACTACGATAATGTGGGCAACAAAACTTCCTTCAGTGAGATGAAATATAATGCGGAAGGGAAGGAGATAAAGAACACGTTTTACAAGGCGGATGGCAGTGTAGATGATTGGTATGAGACTGAATATGACAGTTCCGGGAATGCCGTTAAGATCATAACCTATATGCCGGATAAGGAGACCGGACAGATCAACTCCTGGGAAGAATGTGAGTATGATTCTGCGGGGAAAGAGGTCAAAAGAACTCATTATTCCGACAGCGGTGTTGCCGATTCGTGGGTCGGATCCGAGTATGATGCTATGGGGAATGTGATCTGCGAGACAAGATATAACATGAAGGATGAGATAGTGAATTACACGAGATACGAATACGATGAAGAAGGGAACATGATCAAAGATTCGTTTTTCGACACTGAAGGAAACCTTATCTCAAGTATTGATTATGAGAATGAATATGAATAAAAACAATGAGGGGTATCTCTATTCAAGTTCTGAGATACCCCTTTGATCTTATCTTACCCTGAAGGTCTTTGGCGCAAGCTTATATACGAGTATGCAGGCAACTGCTATGTAGATGACCGTGAATGCGGCTGCTACGGGTGCGAAGATCTGTGCGGATACATCGTTGTTGAAGAGGAACCAGCAGATCATGTAGATCACGGCATTTATGATCTGATAACCCTTGCCCTTGATCTTGAATTCCATCGTATAGGGCTGCATCAGATAGTATATCGCCAGGTGATGGACCGAGAAGAAGATCATGGTCAGGATTATAGACAGGAAAGTAAAGAGATACTGGAAAGGATAATCCTGTCCTCCGGTGATCTTTAGAACTGTAACAGCATATATTGCGATCATCAGGGCCGGTATCAGGTTCAGCTTGATAACAGAGAATAATCTCAAGCGGAACATCGTAAGTATCGCTTTGGGTTCCTTATAGAAGCCGAAGTTCAAAAGGGAAGAGTCACAGTTGGAGAACATTACCTGTGAGATAACGGCACCACGGTTCAGGAAATACATGAGGAAGGGAACGGCAGAAAGCTTTGCCGTAAAGATCAGTCTGATAAGGGAATCTTCCATTACCAGAGTGCGTTTCCATTCGTAATACATATATATAGACATCAGCACGATGACTGCTGCTATGCCGATTATGAACTTGATGATCTTACCCCAAAGGAGTTTCTTATGTCTCTTGATAAAGAGTTCGTTTAAGAAGGCGTAGCCTGTTAAGTTTGAATCCACGCTTCCTGTCTCTGAGATAGTTGCAAGCGATGATTTCTTTACAGTCCTCTGCGCGCTCTGTTTGACGCCCCTCATCTTCTCGCGTTCTGCCTTCAGGGCTTTTCGATAGAGACCGTAAGGGAACTTCACGATAGCGATCATAGCAGGGATCGCTGCCAGGATGGAAATGATCATTGCGATAGCCGGGATCAGGCTCGAATAACCTGACCAAAGATAAGCAGGACCTGTTATTGAACCGATAAAGAAGACCAGGAAGCCAAATAAAACATTGATGTTGTTATTGACCATGGTGGTAGCACGTCCCTTGCGGTCCTGGGTCTTGCCGGCCGAGAGTTTGGAAGAATAGACCGCCATCTGAATACCCGTTGCGGCCGCGTTGAATGCGAATCCCGAGAAGGGAATGAGGACTGCGAAGTACCAGGGGACCTTTGCAAGAAGAGCTGTGGGGATACCTAAGAGGGCATAGCTTATAAAGATGATGATGGAGTCTAATGCAAACTGGGATGTTATGTATTTCTTGGCATCCATGTTGAGCATGAAGACGCAGTATTCGGTCTCGGTGGTGGCAGCGAATAGATTGTACATGAATGCAAATGCCAGGCTCAATACGACGAAAGCATAAAGATAGATGCTCCCCTGGGATGCATCGGCGATAGTCTTTCTTGATGCGTCGCTCTCGGAAAAGACATATGCAAAAGACGATATGGCACCCGAACCGAAAAAGAGTCCGATAAACAGCAAGATCTTACCGAAGAATCTCTGGAAGAGCTCAGCTATGAGCGCGAAGATAAACGCGATTATCTTTATCGCCCTGATGCCGTAGATCCTGTCTGATATGTGTTTCCCTATGAATGGCAGATGCTTGACCGCGAAGAGGATACCGTTCGTCTTGATCGTAGTGCGCATCCTGAAAATGTTGATTAAGGTATTATTCATCTCCCGCATCCCTCAACGCTTCTATGATCTTCTCCTTGAAGTCGTCGCTGCCAAGGTTTTCCTTGTCGATCGGCTCGAGCCTGCCGTGGTTTAAGAGCACGATCTCATCGCAGAGGTCGAGCGCTATGTCCAGGAGGTGAGTCGAGAAGATGATAATGCGGCCGTCTTTCTGATCCCTTAAGATGTTCTTCATCTCTTCTGCGACGACGACATCAAGAGATGTCAGAGGTTCGTCTAATAGCATGAGACGCGGTCTGCCGATGATGTTTATAAGCATCTGCATCTTGTTGCGCGTGCCGTGTGAATAGTCCTTCATCAGGCGGTCGCGCGTATCTTCGGGGATCATCATGAAGTCTAAGTATTCGTTGATGCTCTTGGGATTAACTATCTTGTCCTTATGTATATCCAGGTAGAACTTCAGGAATTCGCGTCCGGTCATGAAGTCCGGGACAGTGGGTGTGGAAAGAACGTATCCGATGTCATCGGACTGGACTTCTTCTGTCCTGTCACCGATCCTGAAGAAGAACTTGCCGAAGTTAAAATCCGTGTCCGAATTAAGGCAGTTGAAGAGAGTCGTCTTACCTGAGCCGTTACGGCCGAGAAGACCATAGATCTTTCCTTCCTCAAATGCGAAATCCACATCTGTCAAAACCTCTTTCTTGCCGTAACTTTTGGCAAGGTGAGATATGACGAATTCAGTCTTGGGTTTTGCTATCCCCGCTGACGCTTCCTGAGGCGTCCATTCCATCTGGTTTTCCAATTCTCAATACCCCTTTCCAAACCGTCACCAGGATCAGTGCAATTGCCCCTGCTATAAGGACCGTAACCTGACCGGACGATATTAGCGTACCCTCGTGGTACGACCGCAAATATTCTAACAAAAATCTGACAGGTGTCAAAACAAGAAGAATAATATAAATAGCGAGTGTCTTGTTTTTCATCTTTCCTGTCAATATTATGCCCATTGTGAATATCAGGATGAAGACGATCATGTCGACGATCTGGGCAGGGAAATAGGAGCCTCCGTGAGATCCCGGGTAGACTATGGCAAAGGGGCCGTCATAAGGTTTGCCGTGACAGCAACCCGCAAAAAGGCAGCCGAACTTTGCAAGTCCGTACATGAGTGGTGCGCATGCTACGAAAGACGCCATCACTATATCAGGCTTATCCCTGATGATAAGTCCCGATATCAAAACTCCGCCGATCATGCCTATGGCGGCACCCAGTCCGGAGAATCCAAGTTTCAGAAGATCTCCTGACTGGATGATCGTAAACATCACGGAACTGACCAAAGTGCAGACTGCTGTGAGCAGGCAGGTATAGAAGATCGTCTGCCTGGAGACTCCGGACCGTTTTAAAAGAAGGATCACAACGGCAAAGCCTATAACCACCGATGAGATCACGATCGCACCGTATGGAGACCAGGCAAGCTCGGGAATTATGATCTTCATTCAGTTACTTACCCGGGGAAATATCCGGTACCACACTGATTGCAACTGTACCAGATATAGCCGAAGAAAGCTATGATCGAGATGATCAGCAGTGCAACCAGACCGATATAGACAAACATCAGGATCTTTGCGAATCTGCTTTCCCTGAATCTTGCTCTGGCGATTATCATCAGGACCCAGGATCCGATATAGGTGCCGTAAGGAACCAGAGCGATCGGGAATTTTAACATCTCATAGAATTCCTTGTGATTTACTGAAAGATACAAGGCTGCTGCAAACGACAGTATTCCGATTACATGCAGGATCGCAGAGATGGTACAGAGTTTGTTTGCGGTCTTTTTGCGGGCGTATTTAAGCTGTTCCGCTTTCTGTTCTTCGATCGCTTTTTTCTGCTCTAAAAACCTGTTTTTGTTTTCCATAAAAAATGTCCCCCTATGATCACATTATCCCGGGAAATAGCATGACGAGAGATATGAATGAAGTGCAATGACTAAAACCATGAACACCAATACCACTCCGATATAGAACCACATCAGTATCTTTGCGAATATGCATTCCTTATATCTTACTCGGGCGATTATCATCAGCACCCAGGCTGCAATATGTAAGCAAAATGGAATGAATACATAGGGTGCTTGAAACAGGAGCTTCTCGAAAATCTTGTTTCTGTATTCTATGCCAAGTATAAGCATGATAATTATGTATGCAGGACTTGCGATATACGAGATCAAGGAAAATATGCAGATTATAATTGCCTTACTATTCCGTACCGGCTTTCTCTGTTCTGCTGCGTTTTGCTCCGGAGAGCTGTATTCGTTTTCCATAAATAATGTCCCCCAAACATTAATTATCTGTTTTTGATTATAACATCAGTTTGCAGATAAGGATAACATCAGTCCGGACAGGATCTTAATGTGTTGATGCACATTACCATCAGGACGATAAACGCGATGACACCAAGGATCGCAATGCCTATATATACCCACATCAGAACTTTTGCGAAAACACTTTCCTTATACTTGACCCTCGCGATGATCATGGTTACCCAGGATCCTATGTAGGCCCCGCCATACACTGACGTGATGAGGCGCCCCGGAAATCCTTCCAAAACATTGTCTCCGCCGGATGCCCTGTTATATGCCACCATTAGCGTAACGATAAAAACAGGTAGAAGGTTTAATCCCAATGATATGAAGCAGAGTGTGTTAGCTTTTCTCATCCTTACTGAAGGATCTTCCTGAATCTGCGTTTGCTGGTAGACCGGTTCGTGTTCTGCTATGATCTGCTTGCCGTTATCCATGTTGTTGTTTTCCATCGAAGATCCTCCCTTAATTCTATATCCCGTCCGTATTCTATCACAGACTGGATATGTTTATAAGGATAACCGGTCGTGATAGAATAGGGAACAGGAGGTGATAAAAATGCAAAGAGTAGAATCATTTCTTAAGGAAGCCCAGACATATTATCTGGCAACAGCAGAAGGCGATCAGCCGAGAGTAAGACCTTTCGGAACAGCACTCATCTTCGAAGGCAAACTTTATATCCAGACAGGTAAGGTCAAGGATGTATCAAAGCAGCTTCATGCCAATCCCAAGGCCGAGATCTGCGCTTTTAAGGATGGCCAGTGGCTCCGTGTCTCCGGCAAGCTCATCGAGGATGACCGCATCGAAGCAAGACAGGCAATGCTGGATGCATATCCCATGCTCCAAAACATGTACAAGGCAGATGACGGGAATACCGAAGTATTCTATTTCGAAGATGCGACGGCAACATTCTCATCCTTTACCGCTCCGCCGGAAGTTATCAAATTCTGATAATAAAACCGATCTTTGAGTCCCGCCGTTAAGGCGGGATTTTTCCCGCATAAGAACGGGCTCCCCCGAAGGGAAGCCCGTTTTGTTGTTTGAGGTCCGTACTAATGCTTTTTACTTAAGAAAATAGTCTGTCTCGTTGACCGTGATCTTCGCGATGTTGCCTGTGTCTACGAGTCTGTTGAAGACAACAGTCATGTCGTTCTCCAATCCGCCTACCAGGTATGCGTAGTTTGCAACTTCCTTGGAATCGTCATGATCGTGGTAACCGTCATAATATTTTTCATCGAATACAAGATACTCGCTTCCGTCCTTGAATGTGATCTTGACCTTTCCTACGAAGTCCATCGCACAGGATGCCTGAGGATCGTAATGTTCACCCAGAGTGTTGCCGGAAACAACGAGTTTCATTGAGATGGCTGACAGGTCGATCGTCTCACCGGCATCGCTCTCAAAGTGCACCTTAGAGATCTTGTCGGTCTTGGGGATGCTTATGGTCTTCTGATCCTTGATGTAATCATCGGGGTTCTGCTCTGCCTTGTGGATAGCTGTAAGGCTCTTGGTATATTCAACCAACTCGAGCTTGAGGGAGTCTGTTACTGCAATGTAATCAGTGCAGTAGAGCTTATCCTTGGTTGATCTTGAAAGATCAACGTATGTCTTGTTGTGTCCGCCCGTGATCATATAGAAGAAGTTCTGGTCCTCGTTCATCCATGCACCCTTTGCCTCGTTATCGAGCTGGCTGTAATTAAGGAGATCGACTCCGCCTTCCTTCTCGATAGTATAGTCAACGACTGCGGAAGTGCCGTCCCTTACAACGGCATTGATCGTAAACTTGTAGTCACCGATCGTTGCGACGACGGGTTCTGTGCTGATCTTGCCTTCCAGGAGTTTCTCAGCCGTTTCAGGGTCCACATCAGTATATTCAACCTTGGGGTAGTTTACTTCATATGATGCAGGTGTGCCGTCATCGCGGATCTTTCCTTCTTCAACATAGATCTCGGTGTGAGCCGGGATGTCTTTCTTGCCATCCTTGCCCCAGATCCTGGCAAAGAGTTCTCCGTTGGATGCAGCATTTGCTACGAAGGGGGTTGCAACTACGAGAGCTGCGGCTGCTACTGCTATCTTTATTCCTAAATGACTCGTCTTAGCACGAGTTTGACTTGTCTGTTTCATCATCTGTTCCTTTCTCGCTAAATATCTTTCCGAGAACACGTGGTCTTCGACTCCATCTGTTATTGAGTCGAATTCCTCGATGCTCATGTCGGGTGCGAGAATGTTGTCTTCATATTTCTTGCTCATAGTTGATCTCCTTATTTATACAGGGTCATTTCCTTTTGACAGATACTTTCAGGTTCAGATCTGGCCCAGGTTCTTCCGCATCATCTTCTTGGCACGTTCGTATCGTTTTCTTACATTTGCCTCTGTGATGCCCAGTTTACCGGCAGTTTCTGAGACCGAGTATTCGTGGATGACAAGGCAGTCCACGACATCGTAGTATTTGTCCGGAAGTTTGTTCATGAGCGGTGTGCATTCGGCACCCGTGTCCTGAATTGATTCGAGGTCAGGCTCGGCGGCATCGCTGATCTTCTCAAGGTTATCCGAAAAGCTTACGATCTTGTTTTCACTCTTTCTTTTGTTATAGATGTTGATCGAAGCATTCCTGATGACTGTTATGATGTAGCGCTTGCAGTCGTCCGAGTCAGCGTTTTCGAAATGGACCTTATGTCTGATAAGTTTTAAAAATGCGTCCTGTACGGCGTCTTCAGCCAGTGACTCGTCGTGCAATATGGAATAGGCCACGCGGTACATCTTCTGCTCATAGAGCCTGTAGCAGTCTTCTATGAATAAGATCTGTTTTTGCGGCAATGCCATTTTGCTGCCTCCCTTGTCTTTTTTCGTAAGGACTGTTGGGATCCCTTGATCGTCCTTACACCCTATATAACAGTTGCAAGATCTATTCTGTGACAACTTTTCGAAAAAAAGTTGTTCTTTGCCTCAACTGCTTTATTTTACTTTTATTATGATATAATCCAAACCTACTAAATTGAACAGGAGTTATAGGCAATACTGTGAGGAACGAGACTTTTTCTCATAAACTTACGAGACTGGTAATACCCATCTCGCTCCAATACTTTATGTTTGCTCTGGTCCCCGTATCGGATGCTGTCATGCTGGTCGCAATGGATCAGGATTCCATGTCGGCCGTATCTTTGGCGGGCCAGGTCTTCTTCGTGTTCAATCTTTTCAACTACGCTCTTATGGCAGGCCTTTCGATGTTTGCCGCCCAGTATTGGGGAAAGGGCGATATCAAGTCCATTGAAAAGCTCCTGGGATATGTAACGCGCCTTGCTATCCCGATTGCACTCATATTCTTTTCGATATCGCTTTTCATGCCTGATGCCGTCATGAGGATCTATACTCACGAAGAGGTCATCATCTCACATGGGATCAATTATCTGCGTATAGTCAGCGTGGCATATATCTTTGACGGAGTGGCGCAGTTATATACTTCTGTTTTGAAAAACACAGATCATGTAAAGACATGTACCGGTATCAGTATCTCCATGGTAGCTATGAATATCATCTTGAATGCCGTGTTTATCTACGGCCTTCTCGGTGTGCCTGCCATGGGAGAATCAGGTGCTGCCCTTGCGACCACCATATCGTGCCTTTATGGTGCGGCAGCGGTCATCATTGCCATGATCCGCAAGTGTCCCGCCAGGATCAGGTTCTCCTGTGTCTTTAAGGTGGATATCGGCATGCGCCGGGATTTCTCCAAGTATTCCTCGGCTCTGCTTATCAACCAGATGTTCTGGGGCATAGGATTCACACTGGTCACTGTAATAATCGGGCATCTTAATGCTGAAGTCATAGCAGCCAATGCCATTGCTGCTGTCGTTAAGGATCTTGCTTCCTGCTTCTGCTGGTCCCTGGCTGACGGAGGCGCGATCATGGTCGGCAACGAACTTGGCGCCGGCAACCTCGAGCGGGGTAAGAAGTACGGCCAGAAGATCGTAAATCTTGCGATAACGAGCGGCATCATCCTCGGAGTGATCACGGCGGCTCTTGCATACCCTATCTCAAAACTTACCAATCTGGATCCCGTCTCAGCCGAATATCTCTTCTATATGCTGCTGATGTGCGTTTACTATATCCTCGGGCGCTCGATCAATGCCGTTATCATCGGAGGGATCTTTGCTTCGGGCGGAGATACGAAGTTTGGCATGATCTGTGATCTTGTCACGATGTGGGTATTCATAATCCCTGCAGGCGCCCTGGCGGCTTTCGTCTTCCATGCACCGCCCCTTGTGGTCTATTTCATCTTAAACCTTGATGAGATGATCAAGATCCCTGTAGTCTTCCACCATTTCAAGAAGTATAAGTGGGTCAAGAACCTGGTCGGCAAGGACAATATCGCGTTGGAGACGGCATCTTCTGAAAGCTGATTCTTGTCGATTTGTTCAAACATAGGGCGGACAGGTCCATTTATATTATTCTTTTTTATATTTGATATAAGGCCTGTTCGGAATTATAATTCATCTCGAAGGTTTAAAAATCTTACAAAGGAGATTTATTATGAAAACATTCAGCAAAATTGCAGTAGTTGTTCTGTCTCTGTCACTCCTTCTCGGATTGGCTTCCTGCTCTGGTGCAGGTTCAAAGAAGAACACAGGACTTAAGATCCTTGAGACCCCCTATGCCGTAGAAGATTACGCTATGGCTATCAACAAGGATAACGAAGCTTTGAAGACAGCTATCGATCAGGCTTTGAAGGAACTCACAGATGACGGTACTATCCCTACCATCATCAACAAGTACATCCCTTCCGAAGAAAAGATCGAGACCAAAGAAGTTGAGGCTTCCACCTATCCCGAGTTCACAACTGTTAAAGAGGGCAAGCTCATCATGGCTACCAACGCTTACTTCCCTCCCTACGAGTACTACGAGGGCGAAAATGTAACCGGTATCGATGTTGAGATCGCAACCGCTGTTGCAGGCAAGCTTGGCCTTGAGCTCGTTATCGAGGATATCGAGTTCGACTCCATCATCGCAGGCGTTCAGGCAGGTAAGTACGATATCGGATGCGCTGGCATGACAGTTACCGAGGACAGATTGAAGTCCGTTAACTTCTCCACACCTTACGCAACAGGCATCCAGTCTGTTATCGTTACCGAAGATTCCAAGATCACAAGCCTTGACGATCTTTTGGGCGGCAGCTACAAGGTTGGTGTTCAGTCCGGTACAACAGGTGACATCTACATGACCGATGAGGTTGGTGAAGACAGGATCGAGCGTTTTGCAAAGGGTAATGATGCCGTTATCGCACTGCAGTCCGGCAAGATCGATGCTGTTGTTATTGATAATGAGCCTGCTAAGGCATTCGTTGCAGCAAGCAAATAATCTTTAACTGACAACAGAATAATAAAGGGCGGAAATATGGTCTTTATTTCCGCTCTTTTATTATTTACAATAAGAGATGCTTTAAATAAAAGGCTTTTAAGCAAGATTATCAAAGGAAGGTCCAATGATCAGATCAAGATTCTGCAAGAAATGCGGCTTCAAGGTTACGGGTGACGATAATGTCTGTCCGTCATGCAAGGCTGCTCTTCCGGCGCTTGCCGCGGAAGACCCCGCCGGCAAGGCACAAAACATATTCATATTCGGACTATTATCGCTTGTCCTCTTCTGGTTCCCGATCGCAGGGATCGTTCTGGCTGTTATCGCGCTCTGTTTCTGGACTGCAAATAACGGCTTAGTCAGGAATATGGGCAAGGCCAAGACAGGCAGGGGATTGGCTGTTGCAGGACTTATCATGTCCCTTATATCCAATGCTTTTATGCTCCTGGTATTATCTGTCGGAAATCTTGCCATCTGGGCGGAAGAAACCTGGTCAGGCATAGTCAACTGGGCATATGATATTCCCGCCGACTTCGAAAACAATTTCATAACGGACGACCGTTACCAGTACATCTTTAAAGGTCTCGGTATAACATTTGAAGTTACGATCCTCGCAGCTTTATTGGGAATCGCATTGGGTGTTATCGTTGCGCTCATAAGATCTTCCTACGACACCTTGAAGGAAGAACTCCGCGGGGGCTTTGGCAAGAAGTTCCTGTCATTCCTTAACAAGCTTTGCGGACTCTACCTGACGGTAATCAGAGGAACCCCTGTTGTCGTCCAGCTCATGATCGCATACTTCGTTATCTTCATATCATCCAACAACAAGGTCCTTGTCGCAGTCCTCGCATTCGGATTCAACTCCGGCGCCTACGTTGCCGAGATCATCCGCGGCGGCATCATGAGCATCGACAAAGGACAGTTTGAAGCAGGACGTTCCCTGGGCTTCGGCTACGTCAGGACGATGGCCTTCATCATCATTCCCCAGGCATTCAAGACTGTTCTTCCTGCTCTTGCAAATGAATTCATAGTTCTCATAAAAGAGACTTCTGTATCAGGTTACATAGGACTTCAGGAACTGACCAAGGGAGGAGACATCATAAGATCGAGGACCTACTCGGCATTCATGCCCCTTATCGCAGTAGCCCTCATCTATCTCGTGATCGTTATCTTCTTCAGTAAACTTGTGTCTATACTTGAAAGGAGGCTCAAGAAGAGTGAGCGCTGATAATCAGGTAATAATATCCGTAAAGGATCTCAAAAAGCACTATAACGACGGTGACATCAAGGCACTGGACGGCATAACGACAGATATCAAAAAGGGTGAAGTGGTCGTCATCATCGGACCTTCGGGCTCCGGTAAATCGACATTCTTAAGATCCCTTAATCTTCTCGAGCGCCCCACTTCCGGGACGATCACATTCGAAGGTCAGGACATAACAGACCCTTCCTGTGACATTAATCTCCTAAGACAGAACATGGGAATGGTGTTCCAGCACTTTAACCTCTTCCCGCATTTAACGATCCTCAGGAACATGACCATAGCGCCCACCAAGCTCCATGGTCTCCCCAAGGACGTAGCCGAGAAGAAGGCAAAAGAGCTCCTTGCAAGAGTCGGTCTGGAAGACCGTGCCTCATCTTATCCTTCACAGCTTTCAGGCGGACAGAAGCAGAGGATCGCGATCGTAAGGGCTCTTGCCATGGACCCCGATGTTATGCTTTTCGATGAGCCTACATCAGCCCTGGACCCCGAGATGGTCGGCGAAGTTCTTGATGTTATGAAAGACCTTGCCAAAGAGGGCATGACCATGGTCGTTGTTACCCACGAGATGGGTTTTGCCAAGGAAGTTGCAACCCGCGTCATCTTCATGGACGACGGCGTGATAGTAGAAGAAGGCACTCCCGACGAGATCTTCAACGATCCCGATAATGAGAGACTCCGCACCTTCCTCGCAAAAGTCCTTTAATAAATGGAACTTCAGGTATTAGATCAGCCTTTATCTGTCTGCAAGATCAGTGACATAAGTCTCGCTGATCTGTCTTCAGACATCTTCTTCATCGGAAAGACTGATGAAGAGATCTCGCTTGTATGCAGCACGGATTCGGTTCCGGATGAGACGGTCGAGCGAGAAGACGGCTGGAGAGGCTTTAGGATAGCAGGCACGCTGGACTTTTCGCTCGTAGGTATACTATCTAAGATCTCAGGCATATTGGCTGACAACAAGATAGGGATATTCGCAGTCTCCACTTACAATACAGACTATATCCTCGTGAAAGAGGAGAATTTCGACCGTGCGCTGGCTCTTCTTGCCGACGCAGGGTATTCCATTAGCTGATTATTGTTGACGCATTTGGCTTGATTTGTTGACGAATTTGTCAACAAACAGGGCTGTTTGCGTCAACAGCCCACAAAAAAAGCCGCTCCCGGAGGAACGGCCTTTTTGTTTCTGATCTTTAGTCTATCAGGACTTCTCGAGTGCGAGTGTTCTTGTTGTGATGTCGCAGACTTCGGAAGGTCCGTAGTACTGGATTGCACCGGGATATGTAAAGCATGTCTCAACAGCCCACTTCTCACGGTTAGCTTCAAAGAACTTGAAAGGCTTGCCGTCGAGCTCAACAAGAGCCTTGCGGATTACCGGCTTGTCCTCACCGTTTCTTCTTTCCATGTTCATCATCTTTGTGATAGG
>JAGAAI010000071.1 GCA_017615325.1 Clostridiales bacterium
CATGGGGTTGAACTCGTGGAGGGAATCGATCATGACCTTGATCTCTTCTACTGTCTTGCCCTTTGTATCAGCAAGCTTCTTGATGTCAGCTTCTTCTGTGGGAACGAATTCGTGAAGCGGGGGATCCAGGAAACGGATGGTAACAGGATAACCCTCGAGAGCCTCGTAGAGAGCCTCGAAGTCAGACTGCTGCATAGGCAGGATCTTTTCGAGTGCTTCTTCTCTTTCCTCAACGGAATCGGAGCAGATCATCTCACGGAATGCATCGATTCTGCCCTCACCGAAGAACATGTGCTCTGTACGGCAGAGACCGATACCCTCTGCGCCGAGCTCACGAGCCTTCTTAGCGTCAGCAGGTGTATCAGCATTTGTTCTTACCTTCATGCGGCGGAACTCATCAGCCCATGCCATGATGCGGCCGAACTCGCCTGCGATGGTAGCGTCAACTGTAGGGATGATACCGTCGTAGATCTTACCTGTGGAACCGTCGATGGAGATCTCATCACCCTCGTGGTATTCCTTACCAGCGAGTGTGAACTTCTTGTTAGCTTCGTCCATAGCGATGTCGCCGCAGCCGGATACACAGCATGTACCCATACCACGTGCAACAACTGCTGCGTGGGATGTCATACCGCCACGAACTGTGAGGATGCCCTGAGCAGCCTTCATACCTTCGATATCCTCAGGAGATGTCTCGAGACGTACGAGAACGACCTTCTTGCCGGCAGCCTTCCACTCCTTGGCGTCATCAGCCGTGAATACGATCTGACCGCAAGCAGCTCCGGGGGATGCACCGAGTGCCTGAGCGATAGGGGTTGCTTCCTTGAGTGCTGTAGCATCGAACTGAGGGTGGAGCAATGTGTCAAGGTTACGAGGATCGATCATGGCGACTGCCTCTTCCTTTGTTCTCATACCCTCGTCAACTAAGTCACAAGCGATCTTAAGAGCAGCCTGAGCTGTTCTCTTACCGTTTCTTGTCTGGAGCATATAGAGCTTGCCGTGCTCAACGGTGAACTCCATATCCTGCATGTCGCGGTAGTGGTTTTCGAGAATGGAGCAAACTTCAGTGAACTGCTTGAATGCTTCAGGGAACTTCTCTTCCATCTCAGCGATCTTCATAGGTGTACGTACGCCGGCAACAACGTCCTCACCCTGAGCATTTGTAAGGAACTCACCGAAGAGGCCCTTAGCGCCTGTAGCAGGGTCACGTGTGAAAGCAACACCTGTACCGCAGTCGTCACCCATGTTACCGAAAGCCATGGACTGAACGTTAACAGCTGTACCCCAGGAATAAGGGATATCGTTGTCACGGCGGTAAACGTTTGCTCTCGGGTTATCCCAGGAACGGAATACGGCCTTGATAGCGCCCATGAGCTGTTCCTTAGGATCAGACGGGAAGTCGTCACCGATCTTGGACTTGTATTCTGCCTTGAACTGGTTAGCGAGTTCCTTAAGGTCGTCAGCTGTAAGCTCTACGTCCTGCTGAACTCCTCTGTCAGCCTTCATCTTGTCGATCAGCTCTTCGAAGTACTTCTTGCCGACTTCCATAACGACGTCAGAATACATCTGAATGAATCTTCTGTAGCAGTCCCAAGCCCAGCGGGGATTGCCGGACTTCTCTGCAATGACATTTACTACTTCTTCATTAAGACCTAAGTTGAGGATCGTGTCCATCATACCAGGCATAGATGCTCTTGCGCCGCTTCTGACTGAAACGAGAAGAGGGTTCTCGAGGTCGCCGAACTTCTTGCCGGTGATCTCCTCCATTTTTCCTACGTACTCAAGGATCTGAGCGAAGATCTCATCGTTGATCTTTCTTCCATCCTCATAGTACTTTGTACAAGCTTCTGTTGTGATCGTGAAGCCCTGGGGAACAGGAAGACCGATGTTGGTCATCTCAGCGAGGTTTGCACCCTTACCGCCAAGGAGTTCACGCATTTTTCCGTTACCTTCGGTAAACAGGTAAACATACTTTGTGTTCGTCATTGCATAGACCGCCTTTCTTATATATTTTTAATTTTATTTATATTTCTAAAGATTTGGCCTGCTTCTTACAGCTTCCACCTTATGAAATCAGAAATCAAACTTCCCTGCGAAAAACTCATCGAGCTTATCTATCGGGAATCTTATGTTGCCGGGTTCATACTCGACATTTGCCATTGAATCACGCTCCCTGATGGTTACGCAATTATCCTCCTCGGAATCGAAATCGTAAACGACGCAGTAAGGTGTTCCGATCTCGTCCTGTCTCCTGTAGCGCTTACCGATGGACTGTCTGTCATCGAGTTCGCACATGTACTTCTTTGAAAGCTGCTCGTAGATGGGCAGGGCCTTATCCGTGAGCTTTGCGGACAGAGGAAGCACGCCGATCTTGACAGGTGCCAGGTAAGGATGGAATCTCATGACAGTCCTGGATGTACCGTCCTCAAGTTCCTCCTCATCGTATGCTGCGCAAAGGAATGCGAGCATGACTCTGTCAGCGCCCAAAGAAGGTTCGATTACGTAAGGCACATACTTCTCGTTCTTAGCAGGATCAAAGTAAGTAAGATCCTGCTTGGAGAATTCCATATGCTGCTTTAAGTCGTAATCCGTTCTGTCAGCTACGCCCCAGAGCTCGCCCCAGCCGAAGGGGAATAAGAACTCGAAGTCTGTCGTAGCGTTGGAATAGAAAGCGAGCTCTTCGGGAGAGTGGTCTCTTGTACGGAGCTCCTCTTCCTTTAAGCCCAAGCCTGTCAGCCACTTGTAGCAGTATTCCTTCCAGTAGTTGAACCACTCGAGGTCGGTGCCGGGTTCGCAGAAGAACTCGAGCTCCATCTGTTCGAACTCACGGGTCCTGAAGATGAAGTTGCCGGGAGTGATCTCGTTACGGAAAGACTTACCGATCTGGCAGATTCCGAAAGGTATCTTCTTACGTGCGGAACGCTGAACGTTCGCAAAATTAACGAAGATCCCCTGTGCCGTCTCAGGTCTTAAGTAAACCTCGTTCTTGGCATCCTCGGTTACACCCATGAATGTCTTGAACATGAGGTTGAACTTTCTTACGTCGGTGAAGTTGTGACCGCCGCAATGAGGGCAGGGAATGTTCTTCTCCTGGATATAAGCTACGAGAGCTGCATCGTCCATGCCTTCTACAGCGACATCTTCGATACCGTTCTCTTTGTTGAAATCCTCAACAAGGTTGTCTGCACGCTGACGTGACTTGCACTGCTTGCAGTCGATCAGAGGATCTGAGAAGGAACCTACGTGACCTGATGCAACCCAAACCTGAGGATTCATAAGGATCGCACAGTCGAGTCCCACGTTGTAAGGATTCTCCTGAACGAACTTCTTCCACCATGCGCTCTTAACGTTGTTCTTAAGAGCAACACCCAGAGGCCCGTAATCCCAAGCATTGGCAAGACCGCCGTAGATATCGGAGCCCGGATATACGAAGCCCCTTACCTTGGCCAGGGATACGATCTTTTCCATTGTTTTCTCAACTGCCATTATCGTATCTCCCGATTAGTCTTCTTCTGCATCTTCGTCGAAGTCATCTTCTTCGATCTCTTCATCGATCTCATCTTCTGCTTCCTGCTCGGCATCGTCAGCGTTAGCCTTGGATACTGTTGCAAAGAGGGCATCAAGACCGCCTACTACATCATTCTCCTGATCGAATGCAGCTACTTCTCTGTCTTCTTCGTTCTTTCTTCTGCGCTCTTCTTCGATCATCTGACGTCTCTTGCGCTCTTCTCTTGTGATTGGGACATCGCACTTAACGTTGCCTTCAACGCCAACTACCTTGTCTGCAACGATCTCTCTGCATGCCAGGGAAACGGCATTGGGAGCGTCATCAGAAGGTACCAGAGGCTGAGCACCGTCAACAAGCTGTCTTGCACGCTCGGACACCAGCATTACGAGATCGTAAGAACTGTTTGTCTTTGTCTTGAGTTTCTCAATCGAAGGATCTGTCAACATTTCTTTTTACCTGCTTTCTTTATTAATGATCTTCAGTATCTCATCCGATGTCTCATCAACATCGTTGTTTTGCAATATGTATTCGAATTCCTCTGCCCTCATGATCTCGGTCTCGGCTTCCTTGAGCCTCCTTGCGATCACGTCACCGGCTTCGGTATTCCTGCCCTCAAGCCTTCTCCTCAGTTCCTCCATCGACGGCGGTGTGATGAATATCGTCACTGCGTCATCCCCGAAATATTCCTTCAGGGCAAGGCTTCCTTCTATCGTTATGTCCAAAAGGACGATCTTGCCTTCTTCTGCCATCCTTGCCAACGGCTTTGCCGGAGTCCCGTAGTAGTTACCCAGGTACTCATCGTATTCGATGATCTCGCCTGCCGCTATAAGATCTTCGAATTCCTCTCTGGAGCGAAAATAGTATTCAACTCCGTCCTGCTCAGTCCCTCTCGGCGCTCTTGTCGTGACCGAGATCGAATGAGCTACGTCACGTATTCCGTCGAGCTTTGCTTCGACTGCTGCGGCAACTGTTCCCTTGCCTACGCCCGAAGGACCGGATATTGCAACGATAAGTCCTTTTTCCTGCATCAGTCTTTTCCCTCCAGCGACTTGGTCAGGTCCTCAGCGGGGACTGAACTCAATAAGACCGCATCAGTATCCATTACGATAACCGACTTGCACTTCTTGCCTGCACAGCAGTCAACGCATGCTCCCCTGTCCTTAGCATCCTGTATCATCCTCCTGATCGGAGCGGAATCTGAAGATGCCACGCAGATGATCCTGTCTGCTGCTGCTATATTGCCGAATCCTATGTCGATGAATCTCATTTAAGGTCTTCCTCCGTCACACAAGATTCTGAACCTGCTCGCGCATCTCTTCGACGATGTTCTTCATACGGAGTACGCGGTTGGTTATCTCTATGTCGTTGGCCTTGGAGCCTGTGGTATTGATCTCGCGGTTGATCTCCTGGATAAGGAAATCCATCTGCTTGCCGACTGCTCCGTCGTTTGCGAGGATCTGGGGAACCTGGGCGAAATGGCTCGAAAGTCTTGTGAGTTCTTCATCTACAGCGCACTTGTCAGCAAAGAGAGCAACCTCGGCTGCAAGTCTGGATTCATCGTAGAACTGGCGGTTATCGTCTTTAAGAAGATCGTCTATCCTGTCTGACAACTTCTTCCTGTAGGTCTCTATAACAGTGGGAGCATACTGCTCTATCTCATCCCTTATGGTCTTAAGCGCATCCGTCTTGGCGAGTATATCGTCCTTGAGCCTGTCGCCCTCAGTCTTCCTCATGGCCGCCATGGCATCAAGAGCGTCGTTTACGCATTCCATGAGCTCACCGCTTATGACTTCCTCATCAGCTGTCTGCTGGCCTACGACCATAACATCCTGCATGAGGGCGATCCTGCCTGCAGCAGTATCGTCTTCCCTGCCTGTCAGTTCGGAAACTTTCTTAATCGCAAGGGAATACTCATTTGCCAGTGTCTCGTTGACCAGAACTTCACATCCAGCGCCGGAAAGATCCTCGAAGCTGATGAACATATCGATCTTTCCTCTATTGAGCTTGGCAGTTACGGCCTTTCTGATATCGGCGTCCATGAAGTTCAGGATCCTGGGCAGTCTCAGATTGATGTCACAATAACGGCTGTTGACGGATTTGAGTTCAACATTGTAGCGTCTTGTATCGACTATCTTCTCGGCTCTGCCGAATCCTGTCATGCTGTATGCCATAGATACCCCGCGTAAGAAGTTATTTGGAGACGAAAAAAGCCTGCTGCCGGGGGACCCCCTGCGCACTAGGCTTTTCTAACCGTGCATATTATATATTATTATATAAAATAATGCAAATTATTTTGATAATCAAAACTCTTGAAACGCAATAAATTCAAGGCTTTGCGGAAATAAAAAAATTTTTGAGGGCACCTTGTCAGAGGATCTTTACGGGCCTGAATCCTAAGTAATCCGAAGACGTGCAGATATATTGGGTTTCCTTCCCCGTTCCTTCCGGATTTACGAACCTGTGGGATCTGCCGTGAAGGTGACCGTAGACACAGATATCTATGCCGCCTTCATCCATGAGGTCGGACAGTTCCGTATTCGTAAGGTCTTTCATGGTCGGAGGGAAGTGGATCATGAAGATCCTTTTGCGCTCCCTTTCAGGATCTGCCTTATCAAGTTCCCTGATCGCGATCTTGGTCCTCTCTATCTCCCTTAAGTAGATCTTCTTGTCTTCTTCCGTATAGTCTGAAACAGACTTGGGCGGATTCCAACCGCGGGTACCCGTAATGAGATTGCCTTCACATTCAACTGCATTCGTCCTTACAAAGCCTATAGAATCGAAGCCCCAGTCGGCTAATACCTTCTCCATCTTTGCGATGGTGGTCCACCAGTAATCGTGGTTGCCGCGCGACAGGAGTTTGCGGCCGGGAAGAGAATTAATGAATTCAAAATCTTCCTTCGCGTTCTCTATATAAGTTGCCCATGAGATATCACCCGAGACAAGGACGGTGTCATCTGATGTAACCGTCTCCTCCCAGGCTTCCTTTATGTGTGATATGTATCCGTTCCAGCCAGACCCGAAGACATCCATGCTCTTCTCGGGATTAGACAAAGACAGATGCAGATCTGCTATCGCATATATCGACATTAATCTTCCTCCCGGGCAAAGTATTCTCTGATCGCTTTGGCATCAGCTTCGGATATGCCGGCAACTCCTGCAAGTTCTTCCTCCTGCGCCTCGCTTATCTTCTTGATTGTACCAAAAAAGGAGAGAAGTTTGCGTCTCTTGGAAGGACCTATACCGGGAATATTTTCGAGTTTATAGTGGATGTTGCGCTTGGACGAAAGGCGTCTCTGGTATGTAACCGAGAACCTGTGGACTTCATCCTGAACAGCCGTTAAGAACCTTAATACGGCAACTTTCTCGTCAGGAAGATCCTTGTCCTCAAGTTTTGTAAGGACACCTTCCTCCGACAGCAGCGCACTCGTCTTGTGGCGTTCGTTCTTGACCATGCCCGCCATGGGGATATCCTTGCAGCAGGGGATATCTGAGACCGCCTGTCTTGCAGCCGCAAGCTGGCCTTTGCCGCCGTCTATCAGGATAAGATCCGGCAGGGCAAAACCGTCCTGCTCATTGTGGCCGAATCTCCTCGATAAGACCTCTCTCATCGATGCAAAATCGTCCTGGGTCTCGACTGTCTTGAGTTTAAAAAGACGGTAGGATTTCTTGTCAGGTTTTCCGTCCGTAAAGACCACCATTCCGGCACAGATATCGTCGTTGCCGAGGTTGGAAATATCGTAGGATTCGATCCTTTTTACGGAGTTCTCTTTAAGGCCTAAATATCTTTCGATCACTCTTAAGGGGGCCTGCGGATCCGCGTTGGCGCTGCCGCCTCTTAAGATCCTTCTTACCATCATCTCGCGGGCGTTCCGGACCGCAAGTTTTTCGAGGTCTTTGAGCTCGCCTCTTTCAGCCAGGTGAAGGACGACTTTGCGTCCCGCATAATCCGACAGGGCTTCTTCCAGAGCATCCTTATTTTCGGGGATAAAAGGCACGAGTATAGTGCCCGGGATCGAGGGTGCCTGCTCGTAGTAAGAGATAAGGAACTGCTCTAAGATATCGTCCTTGTCTTCATCGGATCCTGCGACAAAGAACGTCGATGAACCCGTGACTGTTCCGCGCCTTAATTCAAGCTTTCTTATGCAGGTCTCGCCCGCATCGGAATAGAGTCCGACCGCATCTGCATCGCGGTCAACTTTAAGGAATACATTCTTCTCGGACCTTATGTTCTTCAAGGCTACGAGACGGTCTCTCATTACTGCCGCCCTCTCGTAGTCCATGTTTTCGGAAGCCTCGTTCATCCCCTGCTTCAAGGCCTCTTCTATGCCGTCGTATTTGCCCTCGAAAAACATGACGATCCTTTCGACCATCTCCCTATAGTCCTGAGCGGAAACATCGCCCGAACAGGGTGCCATGCATTTGCCGATGTGGTAGTTAAGGCAGGGCCTCTCCTTCCCTATGTCTCTGGGAAAGACCTTGCGGCAGCGCTTTAAGGGAAAGATGTCCTCTATAGAATGAAGGACTCTTGCTAGGTCAGAATTCATGTAGGGGCCATAGTATCTGGCACCTGCCTTGCGGGCTTTCTCGTCTATGCGGAAAGCCTTCATGACCCTGGGATATTCTTCGTTAAGAGTAATGCAGATATAAGGGTATCCCTTGTCGTCTCTTAAGAGGATGTTGTACTTGGGCTGATATCTCTTGATGAAATTATTCTCTAAAAGGAGTGCTTCGATCTCACTCGATACTACGGTATATTCGTAGTCAGCTACATTGGAGACCATCGCGGCGACCTTGGCATTCGTGATCTTGCCGCCGCCAAAATAACTTGTAAGCCTGTTCTTCAGGCGCTTCGCTTTACCCACATAAATAACACAGCCCGAGGCATCCTTCATCAGGTATACTCCGGGGCTCTGGGGTACTGTATCCAGTCTTGCGTCGAAAGACATAAGTGGATTTATGCTACGGGATTGTTGAGGTAAGCTACGAGAGTGTCAACTGCTTCCTTTGCATCGATTCCGTCTGCGGATATCTCGATCTCGGCGCCGTTCTCGATACCGAGCGACATAACTCCCAACAGACTTTTTGCATTGGCACGACGACCGTTGCGGATAAGATAGACCGTGCTCCTGAATGACGATGCCTTCTGGATCAGAATGGCAACTGCCTTCATCTGAAGAGTCTCTTCACACTGAAATACTACTTTCTCGTCAACCATATGGCTTCCCTCTCTTAATTATAAGAATGAGTATATTTATCAGTGATTGTAAAATCAACAACGATTTTACTTGCAGGGGACATTTTCGACTTTTTTACTCAAAATGGTGTGCGCGCAAAAATCCTTTTGTTAAATTTCACAAACCATCAGAAGCGCATTACGTCCCTTGCCGTAGTAATCCTTACGGATATTGAAGGATTCGAAGCCTGTCTTAAGATAAAGTTCCCTGGCAGCTTCGTTATCCTCAGCCACCTCAAGATATACCTTACTGATACCCTGTTCTTTAAGAAATCCTTTGACTTCTTCCATCAGCCTGCAGGCTAGCCCCTGGCGGCGATGATCCTTATCGACAACTAGGTTTCCGATCTCGGCTTCATCCATGATGAAGGACAGCCCTATATATCCTGTTATAAGCCCGTCTTCTTCAGCTATGAATCCTGCCTTATTGGGATCTGTCGCAAGCTTTATGAGATCTTCTTCGCACCAGGGATGTTCGATCGAACCATCCTCCAACCTCATGAGTTCCTTAACGTCTTCAGGGTTTACGCGTCTTATATTCATTTGAGTTCTGCTCCCGTCTGATATCTTTCGGCTCTCGAGACCGCACAATACTTGGCCTTGATCTCCTCAGGCTTTTGGGGGGCTACGCCTTCTGCTGCAAGAGCAACACCCCGGGGCAATATCACTGCTCCCTTGGCATACTGCACATTAATGAAAGGGCACTCCGCTTCGATCGCCTTGGCCATCGAATCAGCTCCGCTCCCTACTACGATAAAGCTCTCGTATTTTTCCAGCAGATCCGATGCGATCTTCTTAGCAAGATCCGCCGCATCGTAAGCGCCCTCTTCTATCACGGTTTCATATCTGTCACCGTCAGTTGCCTGGGCGAATACCCTGTTGTTCCTCGCATCAAAGCAGGGAATATAACATGTGCCCTTCTTATCGAAAGATACATTCTCGAAAGACCTCGCCAAAGCAAGTGTGGACGATACCGGGATTATCTCCTTTGTCTTTGCGGCTGCCATTCCAAGGACGGCAGACACTCCGATCCTGATCCCCGTGAAAGATCCGGGTCCCACAGTGATCGCGATCCGGTCTATCTCATCGAAAGGGACATCACACTTATCCATGACCCTCTTTACCAGGGGCATGAATGTCTCGGAATGAGTCTTCCTTTCCATCGAAAGCTCATATCCCAATTCCCTGCCGTCACGGTATAGTCCCGCGCAGCATGTAGAATCAGATGTGTCACAGGCAAGTATCAGCATACGTTCCTCCTGCTAGATAAACTTACAATCTGCTTTGACAGCAGCATTCTTAAGGATCTTGATCTTATCTTCCGGACCGTCAGCCTCGAAAGTCCTCTCATCCGATCTGCCCTCGATATTGATCCGCAGTGTCCCTTCGGGCAGGATGTCATCTATTATATTACTCCACTCTATTACACAGACTCCTTCATATCCGAAATACTCATCCAGGCCTGCCGCCAGGAAGTCTTCGGAATCTGAAAGCCTGTATGTATCGAAGTGGTAGATCTTGAGTCTCCCGCCTTCGTATTCGTTGACGATAGTAAACGTGGGACTCGATACCGGAGTCGTGACATTAAGGCCCATGGCGATCCCTCTTGCGAGCAGGGTCTTGCCCGCGCCAAGCTGACCGTCGAGCGCGATCACGGTCGCGGGCCCGATGGTCTCACCTATGGCCTTGCCCAAAGCAAGTGTCATGTCGGCTGAAGATGATATGAAGCTGATCTTCATCCCTGATTTTCCCTCCGTTTAGCAGATGTTTTTGAGATTCGTGAACCAGGCGTACCGGAAAACCGGATCTGGTTCAAACTACATCTATTAATCTGTTGTAAAAAGAGCCGCTTCGTGAAAAGCGGCTCTTGAAATAGTACGTAATCTCTCTGATTAACGCTTTGAGAACTGGGAAGCCTTACGTGCCTTCTTGAGACCGGGCTTCTTTCTTTCCTTCATACGTGCATCACGTGTGAGGAAACCTGCTTCTTTGAGCGTTGACTTGTAAGTCTCTTCGTCTGCTTCGACCAATGCTCTTGCGATACCGTGACGGATAGCGCCTGCCTGACCGGAGATACCGCCGCCGATAGCCTTGGCGATAACGTCGAACTTAGCTGTTGTGCCTGTAGCTTCAAGAGGCTGACGAACGATGAGCTTCAGGGTATCAAGACCGAAATACTCGTCGATGTCCTTGCCGTTGATCGTGATCTTACCGGATCCTTCGATCAGGCGGACACAAGCTACTGCATCCTTACGACGGCCTGTGCCGTAGAAATATACTTTATTGGAAGCTTTCTTTGCCATTTATAATCCCTCCGTTAGCCTTCGAATGTGTAAACTTCAGGCTTCTGTGCCTGCTGCTCGTGCTCGCTTCCGGCATAAACATGAAGCTTTGTAGCCATCTTGCGTCCGAGTGCGTTCTTGGGGAGCATGCCCTTAACAGCCAGCTCTACAGCCTTCTCGGGATTCTTTGCCATCATGGTCTTGTAGTCGACTTCCTTCAAGCCGCCTGCATAACCTGTGTGATAACGGTACTTCTTCTGATCGAGCTTCTTACCTGTAAGAACGATCTTGGAAGCGTTGATAACGATTACGTAGTCACCTGTATCCATGAAAGGAGTGAATGTGGGCTTGTGCTTGCCTCTCAGAAGTCTTGCAACCTCTGTGGAAAGGCGGCCGAGGGTCATTCCCTCTGCGTCGATGAGAAGCCACTTTCTCTCTATAGAATCAGGCTTTGCAACATATGTACTCATGTGCATGATCTCCTTGATCTAAGATTCAATAATATTGCCGCCCAACCGGCGTGCCCGATAATAATACGTCGCGCTCCCTGATATGTCAAGGACTTTTCTTAAATAATCTTCGAAATTCTCCGATTTTTTGCCAAAATCATCGATTTTCGCGATTATTCACCCTTAACTTCAGCATAAGTCATGCTGGATACGACTCCGTCCTTAACAAAGAAGGATAGTTCTATATTGCCTGACTGGTACAAAAGGCCGCCCTTGTTCTCGACCTTAGCCTCGCCATAGACTTCCTTGATCTTATCGGGCGTATCGCCGTTGCCGACGCCCTCGGGTGTCTTAAGGTCAGCGCCCTTGACCTCAACGATGCTGATGATCTCATCCGTGCCATTCTTGTCCGTATAGGCATAGATCGTTACATCAGTATAGTCGTATACGGAGTTCATACCCTCGTAAGCGCAGTCTGCACCGGAGAAATACTTGTAGTCTGTGCCCAGAGCCTCTACTGCCTTCTTGCAGTCTTTACCGGGAGTAATGTCCGTATCCTTCCATACGAAAGTAAATTCCTTGGCGCCGGACTCAGATCCTTTTGTTGTCTCCGCAGGAGTTGCCGGTGTGCAGGCCGTAAGGAGCATAGCTCCCAGGACCACTGCAGTTAAGACTTTAAATGCTTTCTTCATATTCATTGTTATATCCTCCATAAATTATTTACTTATATTACAGGCTGGCTGAATAGTGACACGGTTATAAAATAAGCCCCTGCTGCCATAAGGCCGAAGATCAGTGCAATAACTGCGATTATCGCTATACCTTTTATCCTCTGCCTCGTCTTCTCCTTATCCATCGTTAGTTACTTCCTTATAAGGGAACTTGGGACTTATCTTCCTGTTCCTGGTATCTATGTACTTCTTCACGGATTCAGTCGATGTCTCCGGATACAAGGTCTTATCGAACCTGTGGATGGAATTATATACTCTCTTGACCTCTTCGTCTGTCTCCATGAAATCGAAGAACTTCCAGTCCCAGGTATAGCGCTGGGCGTCGCAGTGGTACCAGGCGCCGTTAAGATAGACCAGGCACCAGTAATGGACTCTCCAGGATACGGGATAGGTCGTAACGCAGATATTGTCGATCTTGGCATAGTCCAGGAGAGCCTTGCAGCAGGCCCATGCAGCGTAGCATGAACCCTGTCTCATGGTGAATGCCCGGACGGCAGCATGAGCCCAGGTCGTATAGTCCGACGAGTTATGGGCGAAAGCTATGTTGTCGTGGACCCATTCGAAGATGTGGAAGGCTTTCTCGACATCCGTCGTGTCGTCCTTGCAGATCTCGTTATAGATCTCCTCGGCCATGGCATATGCCCTGTTGATCGTCTCCTGGTCTTCCTTATCGGTGATGCCTGCCGTTCTTCTTGTGACGACATTCAGGCTGACTGTAACAGACCTCTCATTGCCGCACTCATCGCAGGCCGTATATACCAGAGGATAACTGCCGACAAGTCCAAGGTTCACCTTGGAACTGTCGACCGTAAGCGTGGGATTGGGATCGTAATTGTCCTTGACCGTGATCCCGCTCCTGTAGGATACGGAATCACCCATTATCACGTTGATGTCATGTATCCCGCTTATCACCGGAGGGACATGGTCGTCCTTAACGGTGAAAGGGACCTCTATAACGGTCTCATTCCCCGAGGAATCTTCAAGGCAGACTTCGATCTTATAGTCTCCCCCCTGCTCGAAAACAGGCGTCCCGTTCTTATAGAAGACCTTGACATCCGTAAGATCGTCAATGTTCCTGACGCAGTCTTCTGCCTGTGGCACTTCATCTATAAGATAGAACTCCTGGTAAAGCGCAGTTGCCGTCGGAGGAGTAAGATCCTCAACATTGACTACGGATTCCATGAGATTGTCGTTATATGAGATCTTGACCGGGTACTGTCCCAAAGTCCCGGTATCGATACCTGTAAGATCCGTTAAGAACTCAACGCCTTCAGGAACACTGTCAAAGAAGTCTTCAGCTTTAAGGATATGTCCGTATTCGACATAGATCTCCCGGTAGCATTCCAGGGTCTTATCAAGGTTACCCGCACCCAGACGGAAAACGGCATAACAGGATAATACAGCCAGAAGAACGATAGCTAAGACTGTAATAAAGAGGGGACTTATGTAAGTCTTTCGGTTACGGTCGTCAGTTCGTCTCATCGATATAAGGGAAATTGGGGCTTATCCATTTCCTGGACGAGCTTACATACTGCTGAACAGACTTTGTAGCCCTGTCAGGATAGAGAGACTTATCGAAGTCGTGGTTACCGCGTGCCCTTGTGCGGAGCTCATCGTCGGTCATCATGAAGACAAAGAAACCGTCTATAGGAGCCCATGCCTGGGAATCGCAGTGATACCATCCGCCGTTAAGATATACCAGTGCCCAGTAATGGACCTGGGAAGAATTCGATCTTGTAACGCAGATGTTCTTGATGCCGGCAACGTCGAGCATGGCCTTGCAGACAGCCCAGTGACCGTAACAGGATGCAACGCGTCTCGTGAAAGCCTTAACAGCTGCATGTGCCCAGGATCTGTAGTCGGATGTACCTCTTGCAAATCCGAGTCTGTGGTAGGACCAGTAGAAGATAGCCATTGCCTTCTCAACATCGGTTGCGTCTTCCTTAACGATGCTCTTGAGCACTTCTTCAGCAAGCGCATATGCCTTCTTTACCGTCTCTTCGTCGTCCTCATCAGTGATACCTGCTGTACGGCGGGTAACTACATCTACGTTAACAGTTACGCTGCTCTCATTGCCGCACTCGTCGACCGCAGTAAATGTAAGGGGATATACACCCGCATGCTTGATATCGATCTGAGACTTGTCGATAGTAAGCTGGGGATTGGGATCGTAATTGTCTTTTACGGTGATGCCGTCCCTATAGGAGATCGTGTCTCCGATGAGGACTGTAAGGTCGTGCGCTCCTTCGATAACGGGAGCCTCGTGGTCGTCCTTGACCGTGAAAGGAACAAGGACCTGCGAGCAGTTGCCGTATCTGTCCGTGAGCTTTACGGGAATATCAAAATAGCCGCCCTGGGCAAAGGACAGTCCGCCGGATGCGTATTCTACCGTAACATCCGACAGGTCAAAAAGATCCTTGATGATGCTGGATGCTTCAGGGACCGCGTCCTTAAGATACATCTCCTGGGGGATAGCCTTGGCAACAGGTGCCGTCTTGTCGATTATGTTGATGATGCTGTAAACCTTGCGGCCTGCAACTTCGATAGCTACCCTGTAGCTGCCGAGCTTACCCGTATCGATAGCAGATATGTCGGATAAGAGCGTTGCATCCTCGGGAACATTGTCAAAAAAGTCCTGAAGACTTATCGGATGACCATACTCAACGTAGATCTCGCGGTATACGGATCCTTCAAGTTTGGAGACGACATTAAGATAGAGCATAAATGCCGCCATAAATCCGACAAACAAACCAAAGACTGCGGAGATCAGGATCCCCGCAATCTTAATTCTGCCCTGTTTATTCTGTTTTTGTCCGGTTTTACGAACCATTCAAAGATATCCTTTAGCGCAATATCAGACCGCGTAGTTGTAAACGATGTTGGATACCTTGTCATCACCAACGATGATAACGAGAATGGAGTGACCCTTCTTATATGTGAGGGTCGTAGCGGTGGAAGTCTCAGGATCGGGCTCACCGTAAGCTGCCTTGACATCGTCCAAAGAGCTTCCGATATAGATGCCTTCTGCTGTTGTAACCGTATCGTCGAAGAGGGAGATGTTGGAGATGATGTCCTTGTCTCCGTCAGGATTGGTGTTGATAACGAAAGAACCGGCATTGAATGTCAGTGTTCTTGCAAGGCCGAGACCGGCACAGGATGTAGCCTTGAGCTCTGTGTAGTCCTGATTCAATGTTCCGAGGTTCTTCTCAACGAGGTTAAGGTCTGTTCCGACGTTAACGTTTACGCCCTTATAGACGAAAGACCAACCGTCGAACTCAGCAGCCTGCTCGCTGCCCTGTGTTGCGTTGGTTTCTCCGCCGTTGTTATTGTTGTTGCCTTCGGAAGAGATAACGACGACGTCGTCATCGCCGGGATTGCCTGAATTATTGCAAGCTGTAAAGCCTGCGGCTGCCATAGTAAGTGCCAGAGCACAAGCTACGATCTTGATCGATCTCATGTTAAATATTCCTCCCTTAAATTCTTTTTCTTATTTCTAATTATTACCGAGAGTATATTATCACATGATGCGATTACAAAATTTACAATTTTTTGTCTTTTTGCGGCATTATTCTATGGCATTGGCACCATAATTTACCAATTGGCCGTACTGTTCGATCTCAGAGAGCTGATCCTGCTTCATGAATTCATAGAACTTGAGCTTTTCTTCGTAAACGGCCGATACGGCAGGATCTGTCCTCATATCGGTAAGGTCTGCATTGCTCTTGAGCCATTCGCCCAGGTAGTCTGCCAGCTTCTCGGCACCGTAGATATTGAGGTGCATTCCGGCATCGTAGGTATCTTTGGACATATCAAGACCAATGTCTTCTATATGCTCGATGTAGTTAAAGTAAGTGACGTCGTGTTCCTTGGCAAAATCCTTGACCTGACTGTCCCACTCATCGTACCAGGTGGGGTAGATTATAGGGGCATGCACCAAGACAACCTTGATCCCGCGTTCCTTGCAGAGTTCAACGCTCTTGGCAAGATAATCCATCGACTTCTCATCGAAAGAATAATCCATCAGAGGGATCGCCGGAGGGAATTCTCCCTGGGGCATGACATCACATCTCATGTAATAGCCGTTGTGGGAGACTATGTCTTTCGAGAAAACGTGGTTCCAGTCGGTTGCGGTAAGTTCGCTCCAACGGTCGTGATATCTTAAGATCGGGAAAACATAAGACAGGAAGGTCTCTCCTTCCGTCATGGATTCCCTGATCGCATTTACCTTGTCGGGGGTCCACTGCATGCCGTCCAAGGTCATGCGGTTATAAGCTTCCTTGGGAGCCTTGCCGGACTGCAGGCCGTGGACGCTGATCACGACGACCTTGGGTGTCTCGGTCCTCAGGGTATCCTTCAGCATGTAGTAGGTCTGCCACATATACTGCTCGGCATTGCCCCTTATGTAGGATGATATGCCGTACTTGCTGTAGAGCTCCATCGGAGAATAGTTCTCATAAACATCACAGTCTCCGAAAAAGATGACCTCATGGGGAACCTTCTCCCTGTAGTATTCCTCCGAGAAAGAACCCTCGATAACACCCCTCTGGTATTTGGGCATAAGGAGATTCTGGACCGTGATAAAAAGAGCGATCACCAAAGCCAGACAGAGTAATATGCTGACTAATGCGACCGCACGGCGGGAAGACTTGGAAGAAGCCTTCCCGGATCTAATATTTTCTTTGGATGCCTCGATCTCTTCGCTCACTTGACGGCCCCGTTCATATCCTTGGCAAAGGCACGGAAGTCCTTAAGAGCCTGCCAGCCGATCTTGAAGATCTTCTTGATATTGATAGAATTAACGCCACCCTGTCTGGGCTTGAAGGTTACAACCTTAAAGTCATGAGTCTCGCCGAATCTTACGAAGTATGCGGTCATCATGATGTTAGGGAGGTTATAGTCAGAAGGGAGCTTATAAAGGTACTTTGCAAGGACCTTTGTGTTCATGAGCCTGAAAGGAGCATTCGCATCGGGAACCTTGACCTTGAAGTAGTGCTTAACGAGCATACATACAACACGCTCGACCATGGCACGGGACTTACCGTCACCTCTTACCTTCCTGTGGCCAAAGACACCGGAATAGATGGTCCTGACCTGCCAGAAACCGTCGAATTCATTAGGATCTGTCTGTCCGTCAGAGTCTGTCTGGAATACATAATCGGCGCCGTTCTTGATGGCGTAATCGTAAAGAGCTATTACCTTGGGGCCGTGGAACTTGCCTGTATCAGACAACACCTCGAGCTGGGGGTGAGTCTGCTTTAATTCTTCAAGGATGGCATGAGTTCTGTCAGAACTGCCGCTGTCAGCGATAACGAGCTTTGATGCGGGATCCTTGCCCTCAAGCACCGGATACCACTGATTAACAACAGCCTCGATATTTGCCTCTTCATTGTAGGCCGGCATAACAACATACAATATATCCATGAAAAACCCCTCCCGATCGTTCAGTTGATTCTTTGATTATAACATAAATGCCATCAGGCATTCCCTTTATTCTGTTCCTTGTGACGCTGCTCTTTGTCGGCATACATCTTTTCGTCGGCTCTGTTCATGATGGGCTCCAATACAGCCTCGATCCTGCCCTTGGAGAAGGCCGACACGGGGCTTGAGACAAGACCTATGGAAGCCAGGATCTTATAGGGCTTGCCCGTAAGGGAATCGTTTTCCTGAGCTGCGCGCTCGATCTCGTCACGGAGCTTATTCTCAGTGCCTTCCAGAGGTTCATCGCTCAAGATTACGAAAGCAAACTCGTCGCCTCCGTATCTTGAAGAGATACCCTTCTTATGGACGCGGGTCTGGATAGCATTGGCGAGCGCCTTTATAACGAGGTCGCCGTCGCTGTGACCATAGAGGTCGTTGATCGGCTTTAAGTTATCCAGATCCATTATGGCGTAGTTTATGTACTTATCCTTGTTCCGGGGCTCCCTTATCATCTGGGCTATCCTTGATAAGAAGCCTCTTCTGTTATAGAGCCCCGTCATGTAGTCAAGTTCCGAGAGCATACGCATCTCTTTATTCATCCTGACCAGTTTATCGTTGTTTACGACCGAATGGATGATCGAAGACAGGTATGATCCCATCTCTTCAAAACGCTGCTGCTTTCTGAAGGAGATCAGATCAGTTCCCGTGCATACATAACCGAAGGATTCTTCGGAGGAGCTTAAGTAGCTGAAAAGAAGATAGTTGATTGCGCTGTCACTCCTCATGATCTCGCACTGATGGGGGATCGCATTATCCGGATTATATACCCTGTTGCCATGTTCATTCTTTTCGTTCCAGGAAAAGAAGATATTGTCTATCCGGTCTTCGGAAGCCGTAAGTCCCACAAAGAACATCTGATCGTTCCAGAGCATAAGATGCTCAGTAAGAAGATCAGGGAGCTTATTTACGTCGCTTATGGTAATAGCCTGGGATGTGAGTCTTCCCATCTCCTGCATATGCATGAAGTAATCCATGTTATCAGCATAGAGGTGAGTCGTGATCCTGTTTGCTTCTTCCAAAGTGGAAGTACTGCATCCGCAGGAGTCTTTGAGAAGCATCCTGTAGGAGATCTTGTGAACCCTATTTACTATCGCTTCGTGGTCTTCCCGGTACCATTCATCTATTACGGATGCGATGATTCCTGCCGTCTGTTCAAAATCAGGTGTCGCCGTGGTTATGGTCGGGAGGTGGTAAAGAGAGTCCCTGACACCGTCAAATCCCGTAATGATGCAGTCTCCCGGGATTTTATAGCCCTTGCCTATGAGATAGTCTGTCACGCCCATCGCCATTGCATCGTTGGCGCATATTATCGCCTGTGGGAGTTTCTCCCCGTTAACGCGGAAATATTCTTCAAGAGCATTAACGGCAGGAATGTGCCAGAAGTCACCGTAGAGGACCTTATTCATGTCTACCGCTATGCCTCTGGATGACAGGACGTCCCTGAAGACATCGATCCTGTCTTCGGAGAACTTGTTGCCCTTAACGCCCGCCATCATCATGATGTCTTTGCATTTATGGTCGTCTACTATGTGGGTTACGATCTCCCGGAAGCCTGAAGCGTAATCCAGTTCCAGATCGATACAGCCTTTCGCCTTATGCTCCATCATGAATACCGGAACAGAATCGGCATCAGCAAGTTTTAAGATGTAGTCGATAAGATATTCTGAACTCAACATCTCGGCGAAGAGAACTATACCTGCAGGTTTAAGCCTCATCATGACATCGGCAAACTTGAGTTCTATCTGCATGTTCGAGATCTCAGGCCTTACGACTGTTCCGAAGGTAAAACAGCAGATTACATACTTCGATGTGATCCCGGGAACATTGAGTTTTTCCAGGAACTTGTTGAAGTTCTCCGCATCCTCCCAGGCACCGCAGATAACGAGCGCCCTTCTGTCTGAACCGGTCTCTTCGTCAAGCTCTATATCGTAAGTAAAATCAGGATTTTCTTCGGCAGAATCTTCCAGTACGCTGATAAGTTTTGGAACATAGCTGCGGATCTGCGGCTCGGGATTATTAACACCCCTTAACACGAGATGTCTCTTCCCAGCTTCGCCCGTTAACATATCCTTGAGGGCATCGAGGTTGCCGCCGTAGTAATCCGGGAGATCCAAAGCCTCCTTCAGGATCTTATGAAGGGATCTCTTATCGTCTATCCCTGCGATGTTAACTATCGAAGCGTTCTTCATACCTTTCAGGACTGTCAGTCAGAGCCTTTATCGCTGTCGTCAGATCCGGGTGACAGGATATCCTCTATGGAAGACTGAACTGCAATGCCTGCCGTCTCAACTCTGTGGTTGATAGCTTCCTCTATGGAGAGCTTATGCTCCCTGGCATAATCGACCAGTTCTAAGTCTCCGTCGGATTCATATATCAGTTCGAACTCGGGTCCGTCAACCGTAAGCTTGTCCTGAAGCCTCTTGGCAAGAGCTTCCATGACCTTGCGCTTATCGTTCAGGATCTTCTTTGTCTCTTCATAGCAGTTATCGATGATGTGCTTGATCTCCTCATCGATCATGGCTGCTGTCTGCTCGGAATAGCTCTGGACCTGACCCATGGAGTAGCCGAGGAAGACTTCCTCGTTCTCGTCACCAAAGACCATATTCCTGAACTTGGAAGACAGGCCGTACCTCTTGATCATGTTCTTGGCAATGCTGTTGCAGTGCTGCAGGTCCGATGCCGCACCGGTGGAAACTTCGCCTAAGAAGATCTCTTCGGCGGCACGTCCGCCCAGGCTCATCTTGATGATATCAAGGAGCATCTTCTCAGTATAGAAATCAGTATCCTCAACAGGCTTATAAGCCGTATATCCGCCTGCCTGTCCTGCAGGGATGATGGTAACTCTGTCGACTTTCTCGAATTCGCTCGTAGCCTTCAGGACAACTGCATGGCCTGCCTCATGGTAACTTGTCAGGCGCTTGACCTTGTCCGTGAGCCTCTTTGAATTCTTCTGAGGGCCCATCTGAACGCGGAAGGTGGAATCCGTTATCTCGCCCATGCTGATCTTCTTCTTGTTGCGGCGGGCTGTAAGGAGAGCTGCCTCGTTAAGTACGTTCTCAAGGTCAGCACCCGTGAAACCTACAGTCGAAAGAGCAACTTCCCGTAGATCGACATCCTCATCCAGGGGCTTATTCTTTGCATGGATCTTGAGGATAGCCTCACGCTCATCTGCATCAGGCATGTTGACCATGATCCTTCTGTCGAATCTTCCGGGTCTTAAGAGAGCCGGATCCAAAACGTCAACACGGTTTGTAGCCGCCATGACGATGATATTTGAATTAACGTCAAATCCGTCCATCTCGACCAGGATCTGGTTCAAGGTCTGCTCGCGCTCGTCCTGACCGCCGCCAAGGCCTGCGCCTCTCTTACGGCCGACAGCATCGATCTCATCGATGAAGACAACGGAAGGGGCAGCTCTCTTGGCATCAGCAAAGAGGCTTCTTACACGGGATGCACCGACACCGACCAACATCTCGACGAAGTCAGAACCTGAGATATAGAAGAACCTTACTCCTGCTTCACCTGCAACGGCTCTTGCAAGGAGGGTCTTACCCGTACCGGGAGCGCCATAGAGGAGGACACCCTTGGGGATCTTGGCTCCGAGTTCCTTGTACTTTGAGGGGCTCTTAAGGAAGTCGACGATCTCGGCGAGTTCCTCCTTCTCCTCGACGGACCCTGCGACATCAGTGAACTTGACCTTCATCTTGTCAGGATCTGTGAGCTTGGCCCTGTTGTTACCGAAAGAGAATACGGAATTGCTGTCCCTGGTCTGTCTGTTGATCGTATTGAAGATCAGGAAAACAAGGACTATAGTTCCGCCGAACATCAGGATATTGATAACGATGCTCCAGTCGAATGGTTCAGTATAGTTATAGTTCTCGATCGTTCCGGACTTCTTTGCATCCTCCAATACGAGAACGAGATCATCGATGTATTCATAAGGAACGGACTGGTTGATCGTCCTTACGACATCGTCCTTATCCTTGATCGTAATCTTTACGTTAGTTCCGTTGACATCTACCAGGGAGACATCATAATCCGTGCTGTTTATGTATTCCAGAACATCGGCGAGCGTGGTCTTCTCCTGCTTGCCGTAATTATTTCCGAAAATCACCGTCGACAGGGCAACCAGCGCCACGAGCACCAATCCGTAAAATATGAGGCTCCCCAGCTTAGGTCCCTGTCTGCCTTCTTTGTTCTCCATTAATTACCTCCGCATTACTGCTGTTCTTTATCTTTTACTACCCTTATATCTCCATAGTCTCTGTACATACCGTCAAGATCGAGACCATATCCTACTATGAAATAATTGCCGACTTCGATCCCGCTGTAATCAGCATCGATGTCAACTGTTCTTCCGGAGGGCTTGTTGAAAGCCGTACAGATCTTAACAGACTTTGCACCCCTGTCAACGATCATCTGACGCAAAAGGCTCAATGTGAATCCCGTGTCGATGACATCTTCAACAAGCAGGACATCCTTGCCCTTAACGTCAACACTTAAGTCTTTGCTGATCTTAAGCTCGCCTGTGGAAGACTGACCTACATAACTTGATACCTTCATGAAGTCTATCTCGACAGGCATCTTAAGGAGCCTGACAAGATCTGCCGCGAAAATGAAAGCACCCGTCAAAACAGGGATCACAAGGACCGGCTTGTCGCCATAGTCACGATTGATCTCATCGGCCACTCTTTCGACCATATCCTTGATCTCATCAGCAGATATCAGTATCTCACTTGTATCAGGTATCATATCGATCCTCCGGCTTTATCTCTACCAACAGATAATTTCCTTCATAGTTTTCGCGCAAGAAGCGTTCGTGCGACAGGGCATCCGTGAATCCTACCGCATGTCCCACACCGGGCAGCCAGAGGATCACTCCGTCTGACGCAACGGCAAGAACGGACCTTCTTACGGGGCGGGGAACCTTCCGGTCAGCAAGAACATCCAAAAGACGTTTGCCGCATGAGCTTCCTGCCCTGGTGAACTTGAGATCCCCCGCACCGTTGGTCAGAACGAGTGATCTTCCCCTGTCGGACAGCATGTCCAAAGGGCAAATCCACGAATGAATATTATACGACAGATCGTCGATATTCTCAATGATTCGACAGGCAATAATGAGGTTTGTGCCCTCTATTTTTTCGCAGATGCCGTCACGGACTTCCAGGGTAACTTCAGCTTCGGAGATGATATATCCTTCCTTTGACGCAAGTTCTGCTGCTATCTTTCCGACTTCATCCCCGCCACAGAAGCCCGCAAGGCCGCCAAATCTCCACATTTTCCTTGCGAAAGGCATATCCAGTGTAACAAATCCGTCCTGATCTTTTACGATAAGTTCCGATGCCAATTCCAGATTGCAGGCTTCAAAATCGGTCATGTTGCCGAACGAATCCTTCCAGAGCCGGCGGATCAGCCTGGTGAAAAGGGATTCATGGAGGCTGCCCGCAGATACATCCAAGGCCTTGAATGCTCCCAGATTTGTTTTGTAAGTGCTATATGCCTCATCTGCTGCCCTGTCGATATAATCGCTGTCGGATGCGAGGAGTTTCCTGGCAGATGCCAATGCTTCCTTCGGATCCCTTGCCAAGTACTCTGTCATATAGGGGAATATCTTATTGCGCCAGATATTGCGTGTCCCTATGTCTTCAAAGTTCGTAAGATCCGTAACATATCTGATCCCATGCGAATCCAGATAATCCGTGATCTCTTCCTTACTTACGCAAAGGAGGGGCCTTACGATATCATCCTGTCTGGGCTTAAGCGCGGTAAGGCCGTCCAGTCCTGCTCCGCGGAAGAGGTTCATCATCATGGTCTCGGCAAGATCGTCCGCATGATGAGCCGTTGCGATAACGGCATCGCCTGATCCCAACTCACTTGCTACTTCATGGAAATAATCATATCTTGCGCGTCTCCCGGCTTCTTCGATAGAGATACCGAGCTCTTCAGACAGAGCCTTAACATCGACGGACTTAACGAAGAGTTCTATACCCATCGATCCGCAAAGGGATCTTACGAATGCCTCATCTTCATCACAGGCTCCGGGTCTTAAGTTGTGGTTGATGTGAACTGCGACCAGATCTGATCTTATCCTGCCCTCTTTCTTAAACTTATCCAAAACCGTAAGAAGGCAAACGGAATCAGGACCGCCTGACAGACCCACCACAATAGCGGCAAGATCTAAGAGTCCGTTATCACGGCAATATTCAAATACTTTGAGTTCTAAATCTTCTAAACCCTTATCAATCATCGAGCAAACCGTCCGGATAATCCGAGTTTACTTCATCGAAGATGTCATCCATATCGTCGTCTTCCGGTGGCGGATCACCATATGGAGGCGCTGCCTCACCCTCGTCAAACTTATAATCCGAAGCTGCGGCGCCTGCATCTACAGTCCTTGTATAAGCAGAAGATCCCGGCTTCATCATGCCGCTCTCTTCAGGATCCTGACCGTACTTACGGCTGTCTTCCTCGTAGAACCTCGTCCTCTTAGCTTCCCACTTAACATTGACCTTGCCTACAGAACCGTGTCTGTTCTTGGAAAGGTAGAGATAAGCATTCTTGATCTCCGATTCCTCGGGCTGCGGGGTCTCGCCCTTGTTGTAGTAGTCAGGCCTGTCGATAAAGATGACCGTATCGGCATCCTGCTCGATCGCACCGGAATCACGGAGGTCCGTTAACTGAGGAGTATGGTCCTCGCTCTTTGCCGATGTACGCGACATCTGTGAAAGAGCGATAACGGGGATACCGAAGTCCTTGGCAAGTATCTTCAGGTTCCTTGAGATATCCGCGACCTCAGTCTGTCTGGAAGAATCTTTCCTTCCCGGCATGGTCATGAGCTGCAGATAGTCGACGATGACAAGCCCGATCTTGGATTCGGGATTTGCGCAAAGCTCGGTGAGCTTCGCCTTCATCTTGATCGGGTTCATGTCAGAGCTGTCATCAATGAAGAGAGGGAGCTTGCCAACCTTGATAACTGAAGCATTCAGGTCGTTCATGACATTCTCTTCACCATGGTGGCCGTAGGTAATATCCCTTACCGTAAACTTTGTCATTGCGGAATTCAAAAGCCTGTTTCCGATCTCGGTCTTGGACATCTCGAGCGAAAATACTGCAACAGGAACATCCATGGCAGCTGCATAAGTAGCCATATTAATGGCAAGGGCAGATTTACCCATACCGGGTCTTGCAGCGATGATGTTAAGAGACCCGGGCCTTAGACCGCCTAACATACGGTCGAGTTTTGTAAAGCCCGTCATTACCTTCCTGTTGTTCTCATTCTTACCAGAGAGTTCATCACCGATCTCCTGGATATTTACCTTGATGATATCCTTTATCGCTTCAAAGCTTCTTGTATCTGTCTCGCTCTTTAGTCCGCTTATCTTGGCCACGGCATAGTCAGCGATCTCAGACGGAGGGACTCCGTCGCCGGTCTTTTTCTTAAGCTCATCAAGCGTATTAACGAGCTTTCTCATATCGCTCTTCTCGCGTACTATCTTTATGTAACCCGAGACATTGGACACAACGGCTGCCTGATCTGCGATCTTATAGATATACTGCATGCCGCCCGCCTTCTCGATATTTCCGTTCTTTGAAAGCAGGTCAGACACGGTAAATCTGTCGATCCTCTCATCTGACAGGAAGAGCTGGGTAATGGCATCAAAAATGAGCCTGTTGCGGGGATCGGCAAAATCTTCTTTGACAAGGTGCTTGCCGACCGTCTCATTGACGGCGCGCTCCTGTCTTAAACATACGGACAAGAGCGCCATCTCGACATCGATATCCGATGTCGGGTTAGATGCCCCGTAGTTAAGCAGATTGTTATCGTATTGCCTGTCCATATTCCGCCTCTTATATATCAAAAGATCAAGCCTTGATCTTAACGTCAACGATCACTTCGCAGGATACTTCCGGATGGAGCTTGATCCTGCAGCTAAATTCACCGCTGTTCTTGATGGGACCCGAAAGCACCACCTGCTTCTTATCGATATCATATCCTGCTGCCTTGAGTGCAGTTGATATGTCCTGAGCGGTAACTGCACCGTAAAGTCTGCCGTCAGCTCCGCCTCTTGCTTCAACAGAAACATGAGAACCTGAAAGCTTGGCGGAAGTGGCATTAGCTTCTTCCAACGCTCTTCTGGCGTGTTCTTCTGCAGCACCCGTCTTAAGCTTTACATCATTGAGATTAGCTGCGGATACTTCACGCGCAAGTCCCTTCTTTAAGAGAAAGTTCCTTGCATAACCGTCGGATACGTCAACAACCTGGTTGGCCTTGCCGACCTTCTTAACATCTTCTAACAGAATGACTTTCATAATATGAGAGCCTCCTTAACGTTTTGTAAATAAACCGGGCAAACCCTGAGGGATATCCTCAAGACTTGCCCGGTGAATAACATTTCTTCCGGATCTTAATTGCCTTACGGTAATTATCTCACAGTGAAAGGAAGAACTGCGACCTGACGAGCACGCTTGATAGCTGTTGTAAGCTCACGCTGATGGATAGCGCAAGTTCCCGTCATACGTCTGGGCAAAATCTTACCATTCTCGGAAACATACTTCTTGAGTGTCTCACCATCCATGAAATCGATAGTGGTGGTCTTGTTTGCACAGAACTGGCAAACCTTCCTGCGGGACCTTCTCTGTCTGTTGCCGGAAAATTCTCTTCCTGTCTTAGGTGCTTTGTTCTCAGCCATACTAAATGATCTCCTTAATCTTAAATCTCAAACGGAAGATCTTCTCCACTCTCACCCGGGTTGAACTCGCCTTCGGGCATTGGAGCCTGATTAGGATCGATTGAAGTCATTGGAGCAGTAGGCGCTGCTTCGGCAACTGAACCCTGTGCGGGCTGTGCCTGGATCTGCTGGACAGGTTCTGCCATCTGCACCGGATTAGATTCCTGAGGAGTCTGTACGGGCTGAGCAGAATACTGAGGTCTTGCCTGCTGTTGCTGCTGATATCCGTTATCTGCGGGCTGTCTTCCGTTGTTAGCTCCGCCTGCTGCGGAATCAACAAATTCGACATCCTCTGCAAGGACTTCGGTAATATAGTGTCTCTGGCCGTTGTTGTCATCGTATGTTCTTGTCTGGATACAACCCACGATTCCGATCCTCTGACCGCGTGTGAAGTATTTGCCGATGAATTCTGCCGTCTGACGCCAAGCAACGCAATTGATGAAATCTGCCTGCTTGTTTCCGTTGTTGTCCTTGAACTTACGGTCAACAGCAATCGTAAAATTGCATACCTTGACCTGACTCGTTGTTGCTTTAACTTCGGGATCCTTTGTTAATCTTCCAACCAATAAAACTTTGTTCATCTTTAATACCTTCCTCAATAAGTCTCGTGTAAATTACTCTTCTACACGGACAACAAGGAAACGGAGAACACCGTCAGTGATCTTAAGTACACGCTCAAGCTCTCTGGGGAATTCTGTCTCGGCAGTAAAATAAATCTGAACATAGTTACCGCTCGTCTGACCGTCAATCTCATAAGCAAGCTTCTGAACGCCATTATCGTCCAAAGCATCAACTGTACCAGCAGATGCTATCTTGGTCTTAATGGATTCCAAAAGAGATTCACGCTTCTCCTGATCTAACTCAGGGTTCAAAACAGTAACCAAACGATATTTGTTTGCCATGATCCTGTTCACCTCCTTCTGGTCTATTGCGGCCCGAACCTTAATGTACGGGCAAGGAACTGTAATATATATTAGTAAAACAGCATTGGAAAGAATACCACAGCCCCATGTGGAAAGTCAAGATATTCCTTCCTGATCCTCTTGCAAAGACCGGAATTACTCCTCATTGTCACGTATTAAGTTCCCGAATAATCTTACGAGGATATTGTACTACCCGTAAGGTCAAAAGTCCACATAAATTTGAACATTTGTTCGTCGTTTCCGGAGCCTTTTCCAAGAAAAACCTGCTAACAAAAATCAAGAGTTTGTTGGCAGGTTTTTCTTTGGTGCATTTTAGGCATGGCAAACAGACCGGAATCAAATCCGGTCTTTGTTTTAGTCGAAAATACTTATGCTGCTTGGTAAACCTCCATCACTCG
>JAGAAI010000072.1 GCA_017615325.1 Clostridiales bacterium
CGACGGTAAGGAAGTCAGGACAAAGAATACCTCGCAGGGCATAAAGTTCAGGAAAGACAGGATAGGCTTGATCGTACAGCACTTTGCCCTGATAAACGATTTCAAGGTCTACGACAATGTGGAACTTGGACTTTGGGAGACAAATGTCAAAGGTTCGGCAAGAAAGAAGAGGGTAATGGAAGTCTTGGAGTCCTTAGGTATAGCAGACCTTAAGGACAAATATCCGAACGTCTTATCCGGAGGAGAAAAGCAGAGAGTAGCGATAGGCAGAGCAATAGTAAATAACCATAAGCTCCTTCTGGCAGACGAACCGACGGGATCACTTGATTCGGATACGGAGCAGGATATCCTGAAGATCTTAAAAGACTTAAACTCCAAGGGCATGACGATAGTCATGGTAACCCACGACGAAGATGTGGCGAACGTCTGTGACAGGACGATATTCCTGGATAAGCATTAAGAATGTGTAATGGTAAAAAACAACAGCCATCAGTGTAACCTTGACCGATTGACAGATGACTGTAAAGAAGGAGGTGACACTTAAGAAAACAATGGTAGGCGCTTTCTGATCAACAACTCCTATGCTCGGAGTCTAGCATATTGTGATCATGGAAGCAAGGAGACACTTTTTATCTTTTGTAGGAGGAATTATTTATGTTAAAAAAAATATTTGCAATAATGATGATCACAACAGTTATGGTAGCATCCATTGCATCCATATGCTTAGCTTCACGCGGACTTCAGTCTTTTGGATTAACCCATGGTTATAATGGAACAAATTATTACGATCAGGGCTGGGCTAAGTTCTATGCAGATGATAAGCCGTATGTGGTGAAGGTTGGCGTAGTAAAGAGTAGTGGTACGTATGGGAAAAAGGCTACAACGGTAAGTCAAGGCAGTACACAGAAATGTTATTCTTACCAAGTTACAGGTAATGATGGTTTATCAGCTTGGGTTCAATATTATGGTGCTTAACAACATGCGTTGAGGAAAGCAGATGCTTTTCTCCGCATCTTTCTTATTCTTTGCATTGATGGAGGGCCTTGGGATGAGGAGAGTAAATATCGGGGAGGATATAAGAGAGGTATGAAGTTCTATGCTAAGAATTTTGCTAGATCTGTCTTTGCTCATCCTAAGGTCAACATGGTCATTTTATTTGACCTGATACTGACGGCTGCAGCTGTCTTTGTGTTAATCCAGAATTTCTACTTCCTTAAAGAGAAGCATGATGAATTCTTCAGCGAAGACAGAGTAGCGAAGACATATGAACTTTATGTTGGAGATGAGCTTTTCCCGCTTGTAGAGAGTGACGTTCACAGTAAATCAACAATGTACGATATTGGGCTTAAACTCTATGATGAGATCAATTCATCATCGATAAAGACATTCAGTTATAGTTATGAATTAAAATCTATGAGGGGCGGATTCTTTGATAAGGCCACAGATGAGAAGATGATCAATTCAGGGCACAGAAAACGTGTCGACCGATATTACGTAACTGATTTTGCCATGGAAGGATTTGGGTTGAATATAGCAGAGGGAAGATGGTTTAACGAGGAGGAACTAGAGCATCCATATTTACAGGAAAGAGTTCCAATTGTGCTGGGAAGTAACTATGCAAGTACTTTTGATGTTGGAGATATCATAGTTTATGATGATAATAACGATTATCACGACGAAGCTGTAGTAGTTGGGTTTCTTGAAAGTAATACAGCTGTTGAATACTATGGAGTATCGCAGGGCGGTTTTGATGATGCCGTGATTCTGCCGGAAGTAGGTTCTTTTCCAAGATTGCATGCGGAAAAAGACATTGATGGTTGGGATCCGGATGAATTTCAAGAAAGTCTTCGGAGAAGAGATGATGGGGTCAATCGTGAAAGAGTACGTACTTTGACAGGTGGCTACCTGTACTGTCCCGATGAGACGATTGATGTACAGAAGCTTATCAACGATTACACATCCAAGTATGGTTTCTACCAGATCACTGCCACACCGATCGATGGTGCTGCTTATTCCGAGACCAAGTCCATATCCGAACGTAATCTTTTGCTCATAGGAGTTCTGGCAGTATCAACTACAGTTATCTGCATGATCTCTTTGGGAGGCGTCCTCTATAACCGTACTCTTGATGACAGGAGAACTTACTGTATCTACATGAGCGCTGGCATCCCTATCTGGAAGATAAACCTCTCGCTTATATTGGAGATGTTATTTTGGATGGTCTTGTCGATACTTCCTGTAATAGCATTGTCCTTATATGAATATCAGACACTGATGATACCCCTCTGGCAGATAGGGCTATTCGAACTTATCGTTATGGCAGTATCCATAGCACCGTCGCTTAGGGTCAACTCTAAATGTAATCTTGACCTTCTCATAAGAAACCAGATGAATTAAAGGAGAATTGTTGCTTTGGAATTGATCGAACTTCAGGGATAAACAAGTCCTTCAGAACAAAGGATAAGAAAGTAAGCGTATTGGAAGATCTGAGCCTTAAAGTCGATGAAGGCGAGATGATAACCCACGACGAAGATGTGGCGGACCCCTGGGACGGAACGATATTCCTGGATAAGCATTAAGAATTAACTGTTAAGATGAATAATTAAATACTCTTTTTCAAGTATTCCCGTATGTGATAGTATCTATCTATGAGAAGTTTCAAGACAGGACCCAATGATTCAGGAAGAAGAGTCGTGGCATTGTGCCGCGAATGTTTTGGTCTGTCTTCTTCTGATGTATATAAAGCCCTGAAGAAAAAGGATATAAGGATAGACGGAAAGAAGATATCTTCCGATATGGAGGTTGCCGCAGGAAGTACGGTGGAAGTGTGGCTTCCGGATTCTTTTTTCGGCAAAAAGGATGATGTTCCTGCAAGGGATGATGCCTGCAAATATGAAGTCGTCTATGAATCCCGCAATCTTCTTATCGTTAATAAGGCTCAGGGTATAGCAGTGCATCCGGGTGCCGGGATAAAGGGCGCAACATTAATTGATGACTTAAGATCTGATTTCGCCTGTCCCGATCTTGCCCTCTGCCACCGTCTGGACATGAATACCGGCGGACTTCTGATGTGCGCCAAGGATAAGAAGACCCTGGAAGATGCCCTCGCTCTTCTTAAGAGTGATCTTGCGCATAAGCGGTACCGGGCGCTGGTGCTTGGAGTTCCGACTGAAGGATATGAAGTCAGATGCTTTGACGGTGTTGTTATGAATTATCTGGAATCCTATATGGAGAAGGGCTCTGACGGGCGCGTATATGTTCATGATACGAAGACCCCCAAGTCTCAAAGAGCCGTTACTCTGTACAGAGTTCTGGATGTTTACGATACCGAGGCAGGCCCCGTGTCCGATATAGAAGTGGAGCTTGTAACCGGCAGGACCCACCAGATCAGAGCGCAGATGGCGCATATCGGATGCCCTGTGGCGGGGGACGGCAACTACGGAAAAGGGCAGGTAATGAAGCAGTTAAGATCTTCTGACGGCGGCAAAGTCCGTTATCAGCAGCTTTTCGCGACTTCTCTGACCTTCGGTAAGATAGACAGGTCCAGCAGATGCTCCGAGCTTTCAGGCAGGAAAGTCAGCGTTAACCCTGACTTTAAGGTCAAATTCACAAGATAAGTGTATAATTAGACAGACTTCAAGAGGAAGGAACAAAGGAAGGAATGGCAGATACAAGGCCTATAGGCGTATTTGATTCAGGTATCGGAGGACTTACGGTTCTCCGTGAGATCTGGCGCGCCTGCCCCAATGAGGGGACCATCTATTTCGGCGATAACAGCCGTACCCCATACGGTACCAAGTCTGCCTCCACCGTAACCAGGTATTCTCTTCAGAACTTAAAGTTCCTTGAGACATTCGACGTTAAGATGATCGTTATCGCCTGCAATACGGCGAGCGCTTATGCATACGAAGCCGTAGCCAAAGCTGCGAAGGTCCCCGTGGTCGAAGTCATCACACCGGGAGCTGACGCTGCCTGCCGAGCGACCTCAAATGGAAAGATCGGCATTATCGCAACAGGTGCGACCGTCGGAACGGGAGTATATAAGAATGCAATTACGGCAAGAGCTTTAGATCTTGCTGCTGAAGGCATCAATTCATCTGCTTTATCAGACATAAAGATCTTCCAGAAAGCCTGCCCCATGTTCGTATCCCTGGCTGAAGAAGGCTGGTGGGACAACGAGATCGCAAGGCTTACCGCAGAAGAATATCTGGCACCCCTTAAGGCAGAAGGCATAGATACCCTGGTATTGGGCTGCACCCACTATCCTCTCCTGACCCGCGTAATAGGTGAGGTCATGGGACCGGACGTTAAGCTCATCAACACGGGTGTTGCAGTGGCTGGAACAGTACAGGATATACTTGATAAGAATGCTATCGCATCGGATGAGACGGATCCGGTCCGCAAGTTCTATACGAGCGATGATCCTGCCATGTTCGAGCAGGTCGCATCGCCCTTCTTAGGACAGGGCCTTCCTTCGGGAACCCTCCATGTCACGACCGACAGGTACGAGGTCTGACATATGGAACGTTGTCTGTTCGAGATAAAGTCAGGTACGGGCGATCGAGTTTACACATGTCCCGGAACATATGAGGAAGACGACAAGTTCATCGTAATGAACTGGACCGAGAAAGGTGAGGATTCCGACAAGGTCGTTTTTGAAGTGAGCTGTGACAAGTCCACGGGACGCACGGTGTCAAGGAGAAAAGGCAATGTAGCAGCTGTCCTGGCGTTCGAGCCGGGAAGTGAGACCGCCACCGTCTATAAGACCCCCTTCGGTGACATAGACATGGTGATAAAGACCCATTATGTCAATCTTCCGACCCTGATGAGCCCCGCTTTGGAGATAAGTTACGAGATAGACGGACAAAAAAATCTTTTTTCTGTCAAAAGACTCTTGCAAAACTCAAAGAATTAATGTATTATTCCAAAGCACGCCATTTTCGGGCGGCAATATTTTGATGATTATAAAATAACGATTATATACGGAGGTGAAGATATATGGCACATCCCAAGCGTAAATGGTCCAAGGCCAGGACAGGAAGCCACAAGAGCAACTGGAAGCTTATCATGCCGAATTTTGTTGAATGCCCCCAGTGTCACGCCAAGATGCTTCGCCGTGTGGCCTGCAAGAATTGCGGATATCTGGACGGCAAGCAGGTGCTTAAAGTCGGTGAAGAGATCTGATCTTTAAGAAATTGATTACAAGTGAGGCAGTTCCAAGGTTTGGCGCTGCCTTTTTTGTTGAAAGCAAAGATCATGCAGGAAGGATAGGTAATGGCAAAACCCGTTGTTGCGATCGTAGGACGTCCGAATGTTGGCAAGTCCAGCCTCTTCAATGCGCTCTACGGCGAGAGGATATCCATAGTTCATGATACTCCCGGCGTAACCCGGGACAGGATATACGCGCAAGCGACTTGGCGTGACCGTGACTTTCTCATGATCGATACGGGCGGTATAGAGCCCGAGTCAGATGACATCATACTGAAGAACATGCGTCTTCAGGCCGAGATCGCGATCGAGACGGCTGATGTCATCGTTTTTATGTGTGACCTTAAGACCGGTGTTACGGCTGCTGACGAAGACATATCCGTCATGCTCCGCAAGGCTCAGACTCCTGTTGTGCTGGCTGTCAATAAGGTCGATGCGGTAGGAGACCCTCCTCCGGAATTCTACGAATTCTATAATCTGGGACTTGATACGGTCATACCCGTATCCGCTGCCCACAGACTGGGATTGGGTGATCTTCTGGACGCAGTCTTCGAGAACTTCCCTGAAGCAGACGAGAACGAGGAGGATGACGGCACGATAAGGGTCGCTCTGATAGGACGCCCCAATGCCGGCAAGTCTTCTTTGTCTAACACCATGCTTGGTCAGGACCGCTCCATCGTATCCGATATAGCCGGTACGACCAGGGATTCCATAGACTCCGAGATAGAGAATAACTATGGCAAATTTACTATCGTCGATACTGCAGGTATGCGCAAGAAGGGCAGGATCGAGGACGAGATAGAGAAATATTCGATGGTAAGGGCCCTGGCTGCCGTTGACAGGTCTGATGTATGCATCATCCTGATCGACGCATCAGTAGGCATTACCGAACAGGATACGAGGGTTGCCGGTATTGCCCATAACGCGGGCAAAGGCTGCATCATCGCCATCAACAAGTGGGACCTTATCGAGAAGACCACGGGTACTCTCGAGGCCATGGAGAAGATCGTCCGCGACAAGTTCGCCTTCATGGATTATGCCCCTATCCTCTTTATCTCCGCCAAGAACGGCCAGAGGATAGATAAGCTCTTCGAGACGATCGTTACGGTCAATGAGAACAGCAATAAGCGTCTTACGACAGGTGTCTTTAACGATATGCTCTCTGAGGCCATCATGCAGGTCCCGACTCCCCAGGATAAGGGCAAGCATCTTAAGATCTACTACGGGACCCAGGTTGCAATAAAGCCCCCGACATTTGCTCTCTTCGTTAACGACAAGGAACTTTCTCATTTTTCCTACGAGCGTTATATCGAAAACCAGATCCGCAGGAACTTCGGATTCGAAGGCGTTCCCATACGTCTCTATCTTCGCAATAAGAACGATCCTTCATAAAAAGCAGGGATTCTTATTGCTAATGACTAAGGCTTTTACCGAGCCTTTTTTTGTGGAAATTGCGAGAGGAAACAAATGCCCCTTAGTAGTTAAATAATAAAGGCAAAAAATAAGAATAAGATTCGCGTATTTATTGAGGAGACAATCCATGGCAAGAACAAAGATCGAAAACATGAGAAACATAGCCATCATCGCTCACGTTGACCACGGAAAGACGACGATCGTCGATTCCATGTTAAAGCAGGCCGGTATCTACCGTGAGAATGAGCAGGTCGTGGAACAGGTCATGGACAGCAATGACCTCGAGAGAGAAAGAGGCATCACGATCCTCGCAAAGAATACGGCGATCGATTACAAGGGCATCAGGATCAATATAGTTGACACTCCCGGCCACGCTGACTTCGGCGGTGAGGTCGAGCGAGTACTCAAGATGGTCGATGCGGTCCTCCTCGTTGTAGACGCTTTCGACGGTCCCATGCCCCAGACAAGATTCGTCCTGAGGAAAGCTCTCGAGATGAAGCTCAAGCCTATCGTATGCATCAACAAGATCGACCGTCCTGACGCAAGACCCGTTCAGGTAGTCGACATGGTACTGGATCTTTTCATCGAGCTTGGCGCTGATGACGACCAGCTCGAGTTCCCCATCGTATATACATCCGCTAAGACATGCATCGCAACTGATGACCTTAAGCTTTTCGAGAATGGTGAAGCCAAGGACTTCGAGCCTCTCCTCAATGCAGTCGTTGAGAATACACCCTGCCCTGAGGGAGACCCGGAAGCACCCCTCCAGCTCCTCGTATCCAACATCGATTCCGACCCTTATATCGGCAGGATCGCCGTAGGAAGGATCGAGAGAGGCGTCATCAAGCAGGGAGATCCTGTTGCAGTCATGACATACGGTGATGAGGCGCGCCGTAACGCGAGGATCGTCAAGCTCATGAGATTCCACGATCTTGGCAGGGAAGAGATAGCTGAAGCTTCCATCGGTGAGATCGTTTGCGTCGCAGGTATCCCCGACATCAACATCGGCGATACTATCTGTGATTATGCTAATCCCGAGCCGCTTCCTTTCGTTGACATCGACGAGCCTACCATCGCAATGACATTCTCCGTTAATGACAGCCCCTTCGCAGGCAAGGACGGCAAGTTCGTTACATCACGTCACATAAGAGACAGACTCTTCAAGGAGATCGAGACAAACGTTTCCATGAGACTTGAAGAGACAGATACAACCGAGGCTTTCGTCGTCAAGGGAAGAGGAGAGCTCCATATCTCCATCCTCATCGAGACGATGCGCCGTGAGGGATACGAGTTCCAGGTATCTAAGCCCAAGGTCATCATGAAGGAAGTTGACGGCGTTCTCTGTGAACCTGTCGAGGACTTGACGATCGATGTTCCCGAGGACTTCGTAGGTCCCGTAATGGAGAAACTCGGACGCCGTAAGGCAGAGCTCGTAAACATGCTTCCTCCCGAGAAAGGATACACCAGACTTGAGTTCCGCATCCCTTCCAGAGGCTTGCTTGGATACAGGACCGAGTTTTTGACCGACACTAAGGGCAATGGTATAATGAACAGCGTGATCGCGGGCTTTGAGCCGTTCGTAGGCGAGATCGAGACACGTAACCACGGAGTCCTCGTAGCATTCGAGAGCGGTGAGGCGGTCACATACGGACTTTATAATGCACAGGACAGAGGACAGCTTCTGATCGGCGCCGGCACACCCGTCTATGAGGGCATGATCGTCGGCATCAACCCGAAGCCCGAGGATATAACGGTCAACGTCTGCAAGAAGAAGCACGTCACCAACATGCGTGCATCGGGAAGCGATGAGGCCATGAGACTTACTCCTCCTTTGAATCTCTCTCTTGAGCAGTGCTTGGAATTTGTTGAGGATGATGAGCTTTGCGAGGTAACCCCCAAGAATATCAGACTCAGGAAGAAGATCTTAAGCACCGAGCTCCGTATGAAGGACAGAGCCGCAAAGAAGAAGGACGCCTGATATCCGTTTAAGGTTTTCCGCGGGATAGGGCGAATGATGAACCAGGCGGGGAGATTATCGCTTTATGATGTCGGATAAGGTTAGGATAGCGTTAAGGATTCTTATCGTAGTCATACTGCTGTTCGCTTTCACGATCATCGGCGTATATGTGGGCTATAACTACGTCTTATCCCAGGAAGCCAGGTTCTCGACCCTTTCCGAAGGAATTGAACAGGGCAAGTTCATAATCAACAAGGATACTCCCGGCGCAGTCCCCATCCTGCTCGAAGCAGGTGATTCCACATCTGATATCGCTGACAAACTCCAGGAAGAAGGTCTCATAGACAATACCCTGATGTTCTCGCTCTTAAGTAAGATCAACGGATTCGACGGAGCATATATCGAGGGTACCCACTATGTCACTGCAGGTCTTACCTACGATGAGATCATGTACTACCTGACTCTGGAACCGGCATCCGTATCCGTTACCATTCCGGAAGGCATTTCATACGAAGAGATCAAGGAAATCCTCCATAAGGCAGGACTCAACTTCAACGATGAGGAATTCGACGAGTGCATGAATTCGCCCAACCTCTTCGTCGACTACGACTTTATTTCCAAGATCGAGATAGATCCGGACAGAGACTATATCCTGGCTGGATACCTCTTCCCCGATACATATACATTCGACGTCAATGCGTCACCCGAATCCATCATCCGTAAGTTCCTTAACAACATGAACAACAAGCTCTTCGAGGAATACTACACGAGAGCCGAGAGGATCGGAATGTCGATGGATGAAGTCATAACGCTTGCATCAGTCATACAGATGGAAAGTAATAACGTCCGTGACATGATGTATATCTCTGCTGTATTCCACAACAGGCTCGATGCCAAGAGCGAGGATATGCAGTTCCTGTCATCTTCCGCCACTATCAACTACCTCATCAAGAAGAAGGGCGGAAAGGCTACGATCAAGCATTCATCCAACGATCTTGAGATAGTAAGTCCATATAATACGTATAAGAATAAGGGACTTCCTCCGGGACCCGTATCAATGCCCGGTCTGGATGCCATCTCGGCAGCCCTTTATCCCGAGCCTAACTGTAACTACATGTTTTTCTGCGCTACAGGTGACGGCGGGACTGCCTTTGCAGTTACTTTGAAGGAACACGAGAAGAATATAGCGAAGTATTCCGGTAACTGGGACCGGGAAGAAGCCGAGGCTACATACGATGCTGATAAGGACTTAGGTGACGGTGATACCGATGATGATCAGGATACCACCGAACCTACGACTGGCGGAGCATAGGATATGGAAGTATTAAGTCCTGCCGGGAACCTGTCAAAGCTCAAGGTTGCCGTCCGCTACGGTGCGGATGCCGTATATATGTCGCTCAAGAGATTCGGCTTGAGAGCTCTGTCGGATAACTTTACTCACGAGGAATTCATAGAAGGCATAAACTTCGCCCACGCAAACGGCGTTAAATGCTATGTTACCCTGAATATCCTTGCAACCGAATCAGACCTTTCCGAGATAGACGAAGAGATAAAGTTTATAGCAGAGAGCGGTGCCGATGCCGTTCTGGTATCAGACCCCGGGATCTTCGACCGTGTAAGGACAGTAGCTCCTGATCTTGAGATCCACATTTCCACCCAGGCAAGCGTTACAAACAGCGCTGCCATCAATTTCTGGGTGAGGCAGGGAGCCAAAAGGATAGTTCTTGCCAGGGAAGTATCCCTTGAGAATATCCGCCGCATACGCGAAAAGATCCCTCCCGAAGTCGAGCTCGAGGCCTTCGTTCACGGCGCCATGTGCGTCGCTTATTCCGGAAGGTGCCTCCTGTCCAATTACTTTACCGGCAGGAGATCAAACGGCGGAGCATGTGCCCAGCCCTGCAGATGGGGGTATAAGGTCTATGTCGCCGAGGAGAAGCGCCCTGACATCATCATGCCAGTTGAAGAAGACGAGAGAGGAACCTACATATTCGGCAGCAAGGACCTCTGCATGGTGGATAACATCCCTGACCTTGCAAAGGCGGGTGTAGACAGCCTTAAGATCGAAGGAAGGATCAAGGGCGAATACTATCTTGCGGCTGCAACAAAGGTTTACCGCGAGGCTGTTGAAAGCTATGAATCAGGCGGAAGCTATGAAGTGGATCCCAAGTGGAGTTATCTATTGGACAAAGTGGTCCACCGCGATTATTCGACGGGATTCTTCTATAACACGCCCGGCGAAGATGCGAACATAGATGAGACGAAGTCCTATAATAAGCCTGCCTTTGTCGTAGGTATCATAGAAGACTATGACGAGGAACGCGGCATGTATAAAGTTACCCAGAAGAACAAGCTCTACGAAGGCGACGTCCTAAATGTCCTGATGCCTGAAGGTTACATAGACCCCATAAAGGTATTAAGACTTGAAGATAGTAAGGGTGAGCATATAGAATCGACCCCTCACCCTGAGATGACCTTCTATATGGCAATCGACAATAAAGATGTAAGGATCCCTTCGATGTCCTTCATTTCGCGCGACGGTGACAAGGACAACGGAATAGATAAACAGGCCATCTGATATCGCTCTTTTTTTTGTTGAATAAAAAAACAGGCACTGTGATACAATCCATCTGAAATTAAAGAATAAAGGAGATATATCATGAAAAGATTTAAGATCCTGGCTCTTATGCTGGCTTTATGTCTTATGGCAGGATCCATCGCTGCATGCAGCGGCGGAAATGATCCCGTAGAGATATCTGTAAACACCACGGTTACGGAAGCTACTACCGCTTCATCTGAAGAGACATCTGCTTCCGCTGGATCATCGGAGACAACAGAAACGACTGAGTCCGAATCATCCGTATCGGAGCAGACATCTGAAACATCCGAGTCGGTCGAACCTTCTGAAGATACAAGCGCTTCAGAGTCTTCCGAGGATACTGTGGTAACCGAACCTTCCGAAGATACGAAAGCTACGGAACCTTCCGAAGACACTGTCGTAACTGAACCTTCTGAAGATACAAAGGATACAGAGCCCACAGAAGTCGGCAACGATAAGATCGTTTATTCCGGCGATGACCAGAAATATGTAAATACTTTTATAACCAACTTCGTTGAGTCCTTCTTCCCCTCCTATGACAGGGATAAGGAGGAAAATGTCGAGAAACTTCTGGATTTTGTCCATATCCACCTGAAGATCAATTCCCAGAAGTCGATCGAATACAAGAAGAACGGTGATCTTACTTTTGAGACATTCACTTTCGAGAAGGCCCAGGAGACTGTCGGCAAGTATTTCAGTTACCTTCTGAAGGAAGAGGACTGCAAAAAGTTCAATGAACCTCCCAAGGCATACGGCGATCAGCCCTCAGGTCCTTTCTACAAGGATGGCAGGATATGGTATGAGGCAGCTGACGGCGAGAGCTACAATAAGATCGGCATCGTTGACTATGCAGATAACAATACCGACGGAACCCTGACACTTCACTTCACGGTTTATGCGATAGATATTCAGACATACTGGGATCTTGATGATGCCGGGATCAGGAAATACTATAAGTTAAGTCCTGATAAGGCCAAGAAGGATAAGACCCTTGAGAAGGCCGGAACAGGCGATGCCAAAGTAGATGTCGGCCAGAGCGGAAAGTATTTCCTGATCACTTATTCGACGAAGGGCATTTAATGTCATATAAATAAGATGATAAAAGGGGATGTCTCAGACTGATCGAGACATCCCCTTTGTTTTTGGCTTTCTTGTCAGAGCTTTGCCAAGAAGGACTCAAGTAAAGCCTTGTTTTCTTCCCGGGGACCCTTTCCCTCGTCCAGGAGGGAAACGGTGTTCTTGATGTTAGGCAGGATTTTCGAGAGTTTTGAGATGCATTTGCCGTTATCGCCGCTCCCGCTGTAAGTGAAGACGGAAGTTACCTTAGAGGAGATATCAACAGACGCAAAAAGGGTCTTGAGTGCCGGGGCGAAGGTACTTGCCCAAACGGGAGTCCCGAGGATTATGTCATCGTATGAACTTAAATCACAAGGAAGATCCTTGATCTTGGGTTTGATGCCGAAGGTCGCAAGCATCCCGCCGTACATTATCCTGCTCTTAAAGCCTGCCGGCATCTCCTTTACGGTATCTATCCTTATTAAGTCCGCACCTGTCTTCCCGGCTATGGCTTCGGCTGTCTTCTTCGTGCAGCCTGTTAAGGAATAGTAGACTACTGCTCTTTTCATGTCTCCGACCTCCCGTTTGTTTTCTACATTATAGGCGTTTTCCTCCTGAATTCCGATATAATTATATTTGTTCGAGACATCAGGTTTAAGGAGGCTAAGATATGGGATCAAGATCAACTGCCCTTAAAGACAGTATCCTCAGGATAGAAGAGATGGAAGGGATCCTGGATGAAGCACTTGAAGCGGCGGATTCCCTTGAGAAAGCCTTGGAAAGATTTAATTCGATCAGATCTGATATAGATAAACTCGAAAAATACTATACCGGAAAAGAATGGAAAGAGGATCTGAAACTTGATGAAAAGGGTAAGCTCCCAAGTGATCTTAAGCGCGGAGTCCTCTCCGAAGACGGGATCTCAGACCTTCTTGATAAGGTGAAGGAACTGGATGAGATCAGAAGAAATACCAGATAAGGATGGCGAAGATGATCCCGATGAACAAGGGGATATTGACGCCGTTTATGAGGGGCGGGATGGATTCGTCCCTTATTTTTTCCTGTTCCAATACCTTGAGGTTATCACCGTAAGAACTGTTGGTCATGGTGATGTGGAATTCAGACAGGACCTTGTAGAAGAATGCGAAAAGTATTACCGCGACGAAGATCGAAGGGACAGAAGAATAGAAGAACTTGCTTGAGATATCCGAATAGATCCTGATCTCGGTAATGTCGACCGTGGGAATGGTGTTTCCTATTACGAGTTCCGTTAATTTGCAGCCGATGAGGCAGAGGGCAGGACCCCATATGTTTTCGGTGTTGCGGCGGAGGATGCAGAGCCACCAGCCGCAGGCAAGAGCGCCGGCTATGTCAAACGTATTGAACGAGAAGAGCGCATAGAGGATCGGGATCAGTATGCAGGCAGCCTTGAAGTCGCGGATCCTGACGGATGACCAGAGGAGTCCGTAGAAGAAGAGGGATACACCGATCGCAGGGATAACTGTGCCTGACAGGAACTGGAGTATGATCTCTAATAATGTCGGGTCTTCCACATAACAGAAGAAGGTCGGGAACCTGATGGAGTTGCCCATGCGGAGCCAGAGATAGCAGAAGATATTGTAAAGTGAACTCTTAAGGAGCATAAGAGGGACTCCTGACAGGAAAGCCAGGATAAGCACGCCTATTCCGGTATAATCTCCGATAACATGCGCGGAAGGGGACTGGGCATCGTAGCGGTTGAACCTTCCTGACAGCATGACCGTCGGGATTATGAAAGCCATCAGGATGAATAGTGATATAAAGAGGACATAACCGATTATGGATGTCTGGGAATAATCCACATCCGTCGACATGACGGCCAGCCTTATGAGGAGGGCCAGGATCGCGCCTATTCCTGCGAACATAACCGGATACCCCCAGTTAAGGGCATCAGGGATCTTAAAGGATCTTTTGAGGAATCTTGCTGCTCTGCTGAGGGCCTGACTGATCACTTCCATCAGAAATATACCCCCAATGCAACCAGCATGTCGTAAACTTTCTCAAAGATAAAAGGGTCAGCTATTGCAAAGACCGCGCATCCTGCAGCGAGGAAAGGCCCGAAAGCAAGATAATCGGGGTCGTCCGCAAAATGGATCTGAGCTTTTTCCCTCTCGAGCCTGCGCCTTGTAAGGGCGGGATTGTCGCTTTTGTTTATGATCTCTTCTTCCTTTGCGACCCTGATGCGCTTGCGGATGAAGAGGGGGATAGCGAAGATAAGAGCCGAGAAGACTGCAACGTAGATAAGAACGATCAACCCGTAGCAGCCCGTTATAAGACCTGTTGCAAAGAGGAGACGCATATCGCCCTGTCCCATTCCTTCCCTGCCCAGGAAGGATTCCGATATGAAGCCTATGAGCCAGAGGAACCCTCCGCCAAGGATGGAACCTATGACTTTGTTAAGCACCGGGATATACCATGCACAGCCTTCGGAGAACCAGACAGAACCTTCCGTAAGGTCAGAGACTATCGTAAGGATGCCTACTATAGCTATGAATATCGAGAACTGATCGGGGATTATCCTGTTTAAGCGGTCTGCCATCGTTACCAGGACCAGGACCGGAATGAGCAGGACTATCGATACGAGATGCAAGGGCCTGAATGTCGCTATATAGGCTTTGTCACAGAAAAAGACGGCAAGAACATAGCAGACGGCGCAGGCTATGGCTGCGATCACACCATGAGGCCAGACCTTCATTCTCTTGGAAAGACGGAAGTTCGGGGCTTTCTCATCGTAATCGTAATCCTGGAGCCATTTCTCGGGAAGATGCGCAAAGATAAGGGTTAATAGAAAACCCATTCCGATGCCTAAGGCTATAGCGATTAAATAGAAGAGATTCATCCTATTTGACCTGATGTCCTTTTTATTTCCTAATAATTTAATTCTTTTAGATTTTACCAATAAATCACGATATCTAGAAAGTCTTTTTTATAATAACTATCAATAAGGTCGGTTTGCCATTGATGTTGAATATTGGTAAAATTTCTACATCTATTCGTATAGGAGAATTCTTATGGCTAAGATAACAGCAAAAAATCTCGAAAACATGATGCAATCGCATGTAAGAGCCGAGACAGGAATGTCTTTGGAACAGGCGACCCCCCGCGATTATTGGAACGCTCTTGCAAAGAGCATCGTGGAGATTATCTCAGAAGACTGGATCAAGACAAGACAGAAATATAACAGCGGCAGACAGGCTCATTATCTTTCGGCTGAGTTCCTTGAAGGCCGTTCGATGCTTAATAACCTTGTAAACCTCGGTATCTACGATCAGGCAAAGCAGGCTCTTGAGACATTCGGTGTTAATATCACGGACATCCTGGAAGAGGAGACCGACCCGGCTCTGGGTAACGGCGGTCTTGGAAGACTTGCTGCCTGCTTCCTTGATTCCTGCGCTACATTGAACCTTCCCGTAACAGGTTACGGTATCCTTTACCGTTACGGACTTTTCCGTCAGGCGATCGAGAACGGTTTCCAGAACGAATACCCTGATTCCTGGATGGAGAGAGGTTATCCTTTCATCGTTGCAAGATACGACCGCAAGGTTAAGGTTCACTATCAGGATATCGATGTATGGGCTATCCCTTGCGATCTGCCTATCACGGGCTACGGCACAAAGAACGTCAACCTCTTGAGACTCTGGAAGGCTGAGCCTGCCCAGGAGTTCGACTTCAATCTCTTCAATTCCCAGAGATTCGACGATGCCGTCATCGAGAGGAACAGGGTCCAGGATATCTGGAGAGTCCTCTATCCTAACGACACATCCTACGACGGTAAGGTGTTGCGTGTAAGACAGCAGTACTTCTTCGTATCCGCATCCCTCCAGGATATCGTTTTCAGATACAAGCAGGCACACGGCAACGACCTTCACGATTTTGCCAAGTACAATTCCATCCAGTTAAACGATACTCACCCTGTTGTTGCTATCCCTGAGCTCATGCGTATCCTCGTTGACGAGGAAGGCATCAGATGGGAAGATGCCTGGGAGATCTGTAAGGAGACATTCGCATATACGAACCATACGATCATGCAGGAGGCGCTCGAGAAGTGGGATATCTCCATCTACAGATTCCTCTTCCCCCGTATCTTCGAGATCATCGAGGGCATCAACAACCAGTTCCGTGCCCAGATGTACGAGGCAGGTCTTTATTCTGAGCTGATCGACAGGATGAGCATCCTGTCTGACGGCAAGATCCACATGGCTTGGCTTGCAATCTACGGTTCTCATTCCGTTAACGGCGTTGCAGCTCTCCATACCGAGATCCTCAAGAACGAGACTTTGAAGGACTGGTATTCGATCTATCCCGAGAAGTTCTCCAACAAGACAAACGGCGTTACACCCAGAAGGTGGCTCAGGACCTGTGATCCTGACCTTGCTGCCCTCATCACCGAGCTTCTCGGCAACGACAAGTGGGTAACAGATCTTGATCAGTTAAAGAAACTTACAAAATATGCCAAGGATGATGAGGTAATGAAGAGATTCATTGCCATCAAGAAGGCAAACAAGCAGCACTTTGCTGACTATCTTGAGAAGACAAGAGGCATAAAGCTCAATCCTGATTCCGTATTCGACGTTCAGATCAAGCGTCTCCACGAATACAAGAGACAGCTCCTCAATGCCCTCTATGCCCTTAACCTTTACGACAGGCTCAAGGAAGATCCGAAGCTCAAGATGCCTCCTATAACGATCCTTTTCGCTGCAAAGGCAGCTCCGGGATACTTCAGGGCCAAGGCCATAATCAAGTTCATCAACGAGATCGCGCGCCTCATCGACTCCGATCCTGATATGGAAGGACGCCTTAAGGTCGTATTCGTTGAGAATTACAACGTCTCAGTAGGTGAGAAGATGTTCCCTGCTGCAGAAGTTTCCGAGCAGATCTCCACGGCAGGTCTCGAGGCTTCAGGTACCGGCAACATGAAGTTCATGATGAACGGTGCCGTAACCCAGGGCACATTGGACGGCGCTAACGTTGAGATCGCCGAGTGCGTAGGCGACGACAATATCTACATCTTCGGCTGCCGAGCTCAGGATATGGCTGCCACAAAGGCTTACTATAATCCCCAGTGGCAGTATGAGAACATCCCCGGCCTTAAGAAGGCTCTGGACCGTCTGGTAGACGGTTCCTTCGACGACTGCGGTTCCGGTATGTTCCATGACCTCTTCAACGGACTTATCTACGGTTCCAACTGGCAGCCGGGCGATACCTACTATGTCCTGGGCGACTTCGACGACTACAGAAAGACCCGTGACCGTCTCTACAAGGACTACGGTAACGAGCTTAAGTGGGCAAGGAAGTGCTGGATCAACATCTGCAATTCCGGTAAGTTCTCTTCTGACAGGACTATCAAGGAGTATGCTGACGAGATCTGGAAGATCGAACCTCATAAGATCTGATTGGTCAATACAACCAAAAAAGGTCCTGCCTGAATACTATTTTTGAAGAATATATCAAGGCTTGTACAGGCGAAGAATAGAGTAGTATATAGGCGTGAGATAGAGAGAAATCAATACCATAAATTTTTGCCCAAGAGTTTATGATGTCTTTTCCTAAGGCTGTCCGCTTAACAAAGCGGACAGTCTTTTTCTTTGCTTGGCGAAAGCCACCTTTCACATAGATTATTGAATGAATTTGTGCAAAATACATAAATCCACTGTAATATTTTCGCAACAATTTAGAAACATACTTGAAAACTATCCCTCAAGAAAATATAATGAACGTGATGGGATTTTATATCAAATTATGTTATAGGGGTGGCTATTATGTCAGGCATTTTTGATGTTATTAAGAGCAGAGCAGAAGGGAACGTATCTACTCCTGCTATGGGCCTTTCCGCATCCGGACAGGGTTCTGCATCCAAGACAGGTGATAACAAAGTTCAGCCTAAGCACATATCAAATATTGACTCTCCTGCTGCAAATTACGCAAGAGAACGTGCTCTGGCTGCCAAGGCTCAGCTTGAAGCCCGCAAGGCTTTTGCTGCTGACAAGGACGAGAAGAAGGATAAGACGGTTGATTCTGCCAAGAAGACAGACGACAATCAGCTTCCCGGCTTGAAGCCGCCTATCAAGAGACCTCCGTCGGCTTCTATCAACAGAGCCCAGGCTATGGCTGCCCAGAAGGCTTCAGATCCTGATGTTAAGACAAAGGAGGCCGTAGCTTCCGGCAAGATCACCAAGTCAGCTGCCGCAGTTCTGGCTGATAAGGCCAAGTTTGAACTCCAGCAGGCACAGTTCCGTGAGAGCCGTGCAGTAAAGGAAGCGGAAGAGGCTGCAAAGAAGGCTGAGGAATCCAAGAAGGAACTGACAAGGTCGGGCGAAGTCAAGGCTGCTGCCATCAAGTCTGAAGAAGAGGCTAAGAAGGCTGCCGAGACCGCTGAGGCTGATTACAAGGCTGCCGTTGAGGAAGCAGATAAGCTGAAGGCTGAAGCAGATAAGGCTCAGGCTCTCGCGAAGGCTGCTCTTGAGAAGGCTACGGAAGCCAAGGATAAGGTTTCCAAGAAGAAGATCGAGAATGATGCAAAGATGGCCGCCAGGACTGCCGAGGAGAAGGCAAGAAAGGCAGCAGAAGAGTTCGAGACAGAGGCAAAGAATGCTGCAACACGTGCAGAAGAACTTGCCAAGAGCACTGAAGAGAAGGTCAAGGAAGCCAAGGAAGCAACAAAGGTTGCCCAGGAAGCTTACGATCTCGCTCTGAAGAAGAAGGAAGAGGAAGACTCAAGGATCGCTGCAGAGAAGGCTGAGGAGGCTGCAAAGGCTGCAGCTGAGGCTGCAAAAGAGAAGGCTGCAGCTGCTGCAAAGAGAGCTGAGGAAGCCATGGCTGCCGCAAAGAAGGCAGAAGAAGAAGCAAGGATCGCTCTCCAGAAGGCTGAAGAAGAAGCCAAGAGACTTGCAGAACTTGCAAAAGAGAAGGAGAAGTTCGATATCGTTCTTCCCGAGTAAGTTGTTTAGGAAGAATAACTTTGAAGGCTGCCTTATGGGGCAGCCTTTATTATTCGGAATTTAAGAGCAGCTGATCTCGATCACGGACAGTTCCGGGACCGAACCGGATCTTATGGGCAGATACCCGCAGCCTAAACCCCGTGATATGAACAGTGTCGTGTTCCTGTATCTGAATATTCCCTTAAGGATGCCGGCACGTGGAAAAACATTCTTGTGCCTCGGCGCGATCCTTATCCCGAAAGGCAGATAGAGCTGTCCGCCGTGAGTATGGCCAGAGAGCATAAAGTCCGGGAGTCTTTCCCCGGTGTGAAGTATCGCATCAGGGTCGTGGGCTACGAACACTACGGGTCTTCCTTCGGGGCATTCGGGCATATCAAACCATTCGCGCTCTTCCCGTCCCGTATCGTCGACACCGCAGATCGAAAATTCCTTGCCGCCGGATCCTCTTATCACCTTGTATCTTCCTTCAATGAGTTCCACTCCGCACTCTTTTTCTACATCGGTGTCAGACAGCGCTATATCGTGGTTGCCTGTTACGGCCATGAAGGGGATATCAAGCTTCCTGCAAAGAGAAGATATCTGTCTTAAATAAGCGAAGCCTTTCTCCTTATATTTGGGCCAAGTTACTATGTCCCCTCCAAAGATGACGGCATCAAAGGGTTTGATATTGTGTTCTTCTTCGATATGTCTGCATATCGCATCAGATGAGATAAAGCAGGTCTCGATGTGAATATCAGAGAAGAAGAAAAGCCTCAGGTCAGCTTCTTTTCCTATAGGATCATTTGCAACAGGATAGACTTCCTCTCCCGTTGAAAGGCTTATTTTACCGGTGTTTGAGGGTTTTGAGGATGTGAGATTAATATGAGTTAATTCATGCCTGTGAGGCTCGATGAGACAGAGTATTCCGTATACTATCAGGGCTAAAATAATACACGCTGCAAGGACGATCAGTATCCAGATTAAGGGTCCCATCAAAAAAATACTCCTTTTTTTCTTTATTATAATATATACGAATTGAATAACTGTGATATAATTTGCTTTGTTATGAATAAATATTACGAACGGGAGGATAAGTAATATGCCTAAGACCGAGATCAAATCCGAGATCGTTGAGCACATCGGTGTTCTTACCGAGAACAAGTCCGGATGGAGAAGAGAAGTCAACATCATCAAGTGGAACGAGGGCAAGCCTAAGCTCGATATCCGTGACTGGGGCCCGGATCATGAGAAGGTTGGCAAGGGTATCTCTCTTAGCTACGAAGAGTTCTGCATCCTTAAGTCTTTCTTTGAAGACATGGATTTCTCCAAGCTGGACGGCTGATATCAAATAATTAGTTTTTAACTGCTCTGAGGTCCGGATCTTGAGAAGCGAAGAACGTGCAGGTATTGTTTTCGCCGTATTGTTATTCTTATGGGGGACAGTTGTATGTGACCCGTTTCGCATCTTCGCCCGTTATCTGATCCGAGTGTCTGACAGAGCATTCCGTTTTGTCGGGATGCCGGATATTGTTTCCTGTATCCTGATGACGGTCCTTATATGTCTTCTGACCCTGATATTGCTCAAGATATCAGGTACAAGATTTGTTATCTTCATTCCCTGTGCGATCGCGGCCGCCTGTCTCGGCGGCTTCACCGTATGGGGTTTTGTTAAAGGTGAGGTTTATGTTCCCGAGGCTTGCGCCCTGGCAGTTCCGGTGATCATTCTCATAGCCCTCTATCTTCTTAAACTTGATAAGATCCTGGTGTGGGTTGCTGATATCTATATCTTCAGCCTCCCTGTCGCACTTATCACTTATCTCATTACTTATCCTCTGTCCAGAGCATTTCCTGCTGCGGAAAAGTTTCTCTATATCAACAGGAACTGTGATGTGGATCTTACTTACCCTTTTGAAGGGCTTGCCGGAATCCCGGGATTTGTGTTCGGGATCTTCCTTTTCGTGATCGTATCACTGCCTGTGATCTACCTTGCGATGGGCAAGAGAAAAGGTGTGTCTGAGGGCAGATAAAGCCCTGTTTTTCTAAGGTCTTGTCCTAATAATCGTGCCCTTTTTATGCTATAATCTACATATGAAAACAAAGGGGATGAACCGATGGATAATAATGGTAATCTGAACATTTTCGATCTCTTGGAAGAGGATAAGAACAAGGCCATCCCCGGGGGTGACCCCGCACAGGATAAGAAGGCATATGAAGAGCTTGTAGCAAAACTCAATCACTATGCCGAGTGTTACTATGACAAGGACGATTCCCCGATCTCCGATTACGAATATGACATGATGAATAACCGCTTAAAGGAGATCGAGAAGGAACATCCCGACTGGATATCAGATGACTCTCCGTCCAGGCGCGTTGGATGGAAAGCGGAGAAGGGTGTCCTCGTGAAGCACGATGTTCCGATGTTATCCCTTCAGGATGTTTTCTCAAAAGAAGAAGTCGATTCATTCGTTAACGA
>JAGAAI010000073.1 GCA_017615325.1 Clostridiales bacterium
AAAATAGACCTGACCGCGGTGACTGATGAATGGGAAATGCTGGACAGGCACTTTATCGACAGCCTGACCGTCCTGAAAACCGGTTTGCTTGACACCTGTGAAAATGTGCTGGATGTGGGAAGCGGCCGTTTTTGTAGCCTTCGACGATACCCTTCTCATTCCCCCAGATACAGGCCTTGTAGAAGTAATCTGTTTTCTTGACATCGGAGAACTTACAGCTTGTCGACTTAGGATCAGGTTCCCCCATGAGCCTCCAGATGAATGTCACCATCTGGGCGCGGGTGCATTCGTTGGCGGGCTTGAACTTTGTCTGCTTGTCGTAACCCTTGACCACGCCCTTGTCTGTCAGGTAGTAGGTGGGAGTATACCAGAAGTCTGATGAATCGGTTACATCCTTATAAAGGACAGTGACCTTGCAGGTGAATGTCTTTCCGTCAAACTTTGCAGTGATGGTAGCAGTCCCGGCAGATTTGCCAGTCACAACACCGTTCTTATCGACTGTGGCGATCTTATCATCCGAGGAGGACCAGGTCGCGGCCGACTTGTTGCCAGTTACATAGAGCGTGTCTGTCTTTCCGCAGACGATGGTATCGGAAGTCTTGCTGATCCCGGGATCCTTTGACTGTACAGGAGGAGTCGGGGTTGCTATGGGAAGCTTATATGTGGATCCGGTCTTCCCGGTATAGTATTTGACTACACCTTGAACGGGATCCGGAGTGCCGTTGCCGTTGACCTGCTTGGAATAGGAAGCCGCACCGTCGAGATTGAATATCTTCTTGGCGCCTGCTTCAAGCTCTTTTACAGTCATCCTTCCGTGAGGATAGCCGTGGTTGTTTTTCGTCTTCAATACTTCAAACTGGATCGCCCAGGTAAAGCCTCCCCAGCCGTAGTAATCGATATCGTAGAAATCATCGAGCCAGTCTGTCCTGCCGTAATCGAAGCCGGTTCCAAGATCCATAAAGAGGGCAAGCCTGTGAGCCATAAGAGCAAAATCTTCCCTGTTTATCAGCTCGTCAGGACAGAAGCTGTCGGCGCAGATACAAGGGTAGCCAAAGCAGATGTTGTATGTCTCAGCCCACCTGACGGCAGCTTCGTATGGGGTTCCTGCCACGTCGGAATATCTTGAACTGCCGCTGACTTTGGGGCTGCCGGCCTTCTCCCAGAGAAGCTTTATAGCCTGTCCGCGGGTCGCAAATTTCTCGGAATCCTTGTTACCGTCGTTCGTATCGATGTAGCACTCGGGGACGACCTTGGGGTTCCCGCCTTTTGTTACCAGTTTCTTTCCATTATCTACAACAAGACAGTGAGTCAAGTCCTCAAAGTATTCTTCGCTTCCGCCAAACTCGATAGTGTACGAATGAACATTCCCTAACTGCGGTTCATCTTTGTACTTGCCTTCAGTATATGTCTTGATGAGATAGGGGTTTTTACTTATATCGAGCGAAGATAAATCCCTGAGGCCGAAAGCATATAAGTTATAAAGCTGGGGATTATTTGACAGGTCCAGTGACTTAAGCCTGTAGTCGCACTCGAGCCTTAGATCTGCAAGCCTCGGGTTCTTGCTGACATTGAGATAAGTCAGTTCTTCGTTATATCCGCAGATCAGAAGCTGGAGGTTGGGCTGATTACTCATATCGAGTCTAGTTACACCGTTATTGGCGCAGTTATAGAACTCAAGCCCGGTAAGCTTACTGATATCCACATCACCCAGCTTCTCGTTATCCCAGATATCAAGTCTTTTGAGATTAGTGTTTTTCGCCAGATTCAGGGATGTCAGTTTATTCTTGAATGCGTCCAGCTCGCAGAGCATGGTATTCTTTGACACATCAAGCGATGTAAGTCCGCATTCGCTGCAGAAGAGATTCTCAAGCTGGAGGTTTTTGCTGAAGTCGAGCTTATTGAGCTTCGGATTGGCATTGCACTCCACATATGCGAGCTTGGGGTTGTTGCGAAAATTGATCGATTCAAGCTTGCAATTAAAGCAATAGACCCACTCGAGCTTATCGAGCCCCGTAAAATCCAGAGACTTAAAATCGTTATGGGAACACCAGATGCCCACGATCTCGGGGTTGCCCGACAGATCCCAGTCGGATATATGGTTATTAAGACACCAGAGGCCCTGGATATTGGGGAAATACTCTATTCCCTTAATGGAATAGATGTTGCTGTTCTCACAGTGAATATTCATGACATTCATGCGTTCTTTTTCCGACAGGATGCCATCCTTGTTGCTGTCGTATTTTTGTGATATGACAGCCCGAAAAGCCTCGTCCGGGAAATATGCCCCTGTAATCGGAATATCACTTGCCGCAAGGGTCTCGCTCCCCGGCATAAACTGCAAAGCTGCAAGAGCAAACGCAGCAGCAGCCAATGTTCTGGCTAAAATCTTCATGTATCTTCTACTCCCCTCTGTTAACTCTTATCTGAAATAACCTTAAAGATTTTATCACTAAAAAAGCCACCCCGCACCTGCGAAGTGGCTCTCTTAAATCAGCCTTTCTTGTTTATGTACTTATCGTACTTATACAGGAACGTTACCATCTGCCTTCTTAGGCACTTGCCCTGGGGATTGAAGGTTCCGTCAGGCATGCCCGCCAGGATCTTCTTCTCGGATGCCCAGAGGGTTGCAGTATAGAAGTAATCTGTCTTCTTTACATCCGGGAAAGGATTCTTCTTAGCCTTAGGAGTGGGCTTATTTGCCATTCTCCAAAGGAACGTTACTGTCTGGGCTCTGGTGCATACTCTCTGAGGATCAAACTTATCCTTGGATACACCTGTTGTGATGCCTTTCTCTGAAGCCCAGATGACAGGCTTATAGAAGTAGTCTGTTTTCTTGACATCCTTGAACTTGCAAGTAGCAGCCTTGGTCTTCGGCTCTCCCTGAAGCCTGTAGAGGAAGGTCACCATCTGGGCGCGGGTGCAGTCGTTAGTGGGCTTAAACAAAGTCTGTTTATCGTAACCCTTAACGATACCTGAAGCCGTCAGATAATTAGTAGGAGCATACCAGAAGTCCTTGCTGCTCGTGACATCCTTATAGAGAACCGTGACCACGCACTGGGCGCTCTCCCCGGCTACAGCAGCAGTAACAGTTACAGTACCTGCCATCTTGGCAGTGATCTTGCCCGAAGCATCGACAGATGCGATCTTGGGATCAGATGACTTCCAAGTGATCTTAGCCGAAGACCCTTTCAAACTGGCCTTCAATGTCAGAGTCTTGCTGCAGATAACAGTTGCAGTCTTCTTATTGAGACTCAGCGAGACGCTCCCTGCCTTAGTAGGAGCAGCCGATGGCTTTCCTACAGGCGCATCCGTAGGCTTACCGGAAGGAGCAGCAGACGGCTTTGCAGCGGCAGACGTAGGAGTAGCCGTGGCATTAGGCGCAGCCGAAGGTGTTGCGGTGGGCGTAGCCGTAGCTGTAGGAGTTGCTGTAGCGGTTGGCTTGGGCTTCTCGTAGATGATCTCACACTCATGATCGCAAGTCAGCTTGTATAATCCGGAACTTAGGTTATACTCATCGTACCTGTCATCAGTTCCGGGGGAACCTTCAAGATAAGCCCTGACAAGGTAGGGATTATCTGATATGTCCAGTTTTTCGAGGTCGTTCATGATGTGAGCCTCCAACCTCCTGAGTTTGGGGCATTTCGAAAGATCGAGGGAATTTATATAGCTGTTGTTATTTATTCTCAGATCAGTAAGATCCGGGCAGTCGGACAGATCTATGGATCTTAAATCATTACCATCTATGTAGAGTTCCAGAAGTCCTGTGCAGCCCTTGATGTTGATCTCTTCGAAGTCCCAGCTCAGACTTAATTTAGTAAGGTTCTTAAGCCCGGATACATCCAATGATCTGATCTTTCTTTCTGAAGTAAGAGAGATCGTTGTCAGTGATGTAAATATCTTTACACCTGTAAGATTCTCTACACCTTCACCATACATGGAGATCTCCCTGGCATTAAAGATCTCAATTTCCGAAAGGTAACCGTCTCCCGACTTGTCAAAGTTGTCTTTGATGTACTGCTGAAATACGGGATCAGGGAAATTCGTATCATCGATGGCGATCCCCTTATCGGATCCGGGTTCCTTGGCGGTAACGGTTACGCTCTGATCATAACTCAGATACAGTTCGACCTTTGGATATGAACTGCTGTAGGTGCATTCGTGGTAGTAATAGGGCACAATATGAGTTGAGCTGCGTCTTGTCCCTTTGTAATATACATAGGAAAGATTGGGTGAACCTGACACGTCGAGTTTGGTAAGTCTGTTGTTTCTGGCGTAAAGACTTATGAGATTATCATCCCCGGTAAGATTCAAAGACGTCAACTGGTTGTCTTCACAATCGAGACATTCAAGAGCGGAACAGCCTGATACATTAAGATATTCCATATCGTTCTCATCACAGTACAAGATCTCTATGTACGGATTGGAACGGACGTCCAGGCTCACAATATTATTCCCGGAGACATCCAGATGCTTAAGTATTTTCAATTTGGAAACATCTATCGATGCCAGATCACAGTTGTCAACTCTAAGATCCTCGATCTGGCTTAACCCGGAAATATTAAGATCAGTGAGATCCGGATTTTTACTCGCAGTAAGATATACCAGAAGAGGGCAGCAGCTTACATCCAGTTTGGTTAATCTGTTTTTGCTGCAGTTGATATATGAAAGCTTAGTATTATTCTTAAGATCCAAAGATGAGATCTGGTTGTCAAAACAATACAAATAGGAAAGCTTGGAATTATTGGAAAGATCCAGTGATTCGATCTTATTCATGTAGCAGGAAAGAGTTCTCAGTTCCTTATTCTTGCTCACATCAAGAGCCGTAAGATTATTCGATAGACAGTTTAAACCGGTAATTTTGGTGAAATACTCGACTCCCTTAAGATCGGAGATCCCTTTGCTGCTCACATCCAGAGAGGTGATCTTGTCCGCCTCATATTGCGTGAGCTTGCCATCCTTAAAGTAATCCGCCTTCTCTACCATCAAGTCCCTGAAAGTCTTATCAGGGAAATCAGTCGAATCAAAATTCGCTATCACTGGCGAGGTATCCGCATACTTCTTTAAGACAACCCTGACATCATTATCACCGCCAAATTCGTCATTCCAGCCGTCGAGCTTGACGGAAACATAAAAATAATACGTCTTCCCCGAAGTCAGCTTATAGATACGGGAATAATTGTAATTATCTGTCGCCGTCGTCGAAAGAGGATACATGATCTCCGTGTAAGAAGACTGCTGTACATACGAAGACACCCTGAGCACATGCGTCCCGAAAGTCGTAAGTTCATAATCAGTAGTCTCATCTGCAGTATAAGTAAGTTTATATCTGTATGCGTTTCCAAACTCAGTCTTTGAGAAGTCCAGATCATAAACCTTATCAAGTTCCACTTCCAGCGGAACTTCCACTTCTGCTCTTACTTCATTGCCACAGAGCCCGAGCGCCACAAAAGCCGTCCCCATGATCGAAAAAGCCAGCACCGCCGACATCAACAAATTCCTGATCTTCATATAAAATCCTCCTTATCCCTTTCCATTCACATATTTATCATACTTATACAGGAACGTTACCATCTGGCGCCTCAAACACTTACCCTGGGGCTTGAAGGTACCGTCGCTGTAGCCTGCGAGGATCTTCTTCTCAGATGCCCAGAGTGTAGCCTTATAGAAGTAATCAGACTTCTTTACATCCGAGAAGGGATTCTTGGCTGATCCTACAGGGGGCTTTCCTGCCATCCTCCAAAGGAATGTTACTGTCTGCGCTCTGGTGCAGACACCCTGAGGGTTAAACTTATCCTTGGAGACACCCGTGGTTATGCCCTGATCTACTGCCCAGATAACCGGCTTATAGAAATAGTCAGTCTTCTTGACATCAGTGAACTTACAACTAGCGGACTTCGTCTTTGGCTCGCCCTGGAGTCTGTAAAGGAAGGTCACCATCTGGGCACGGGTGCAGTCGTTGGCAGGTCTGAATTCTGTCTGATCAGCATAACCCTTTACGACGCCCTTACCCGTCAGATAGTTAGTAGGAGCATACCAGAAGTCCTTGCTGCTCGTAACATCCTTATAGAGCACTGTGACTTTGCATTCCATCTTCTTGCCCATAGCCGCAGCAGTGATGGTGGCTGCACCTGCCATCTTTGCCGTGACTTTACCCTTGGAGTCAACTGCTGCGATCTTGGAGTTAGATGAAGTCCATTTTACGTTTACGTTTTTGCCGTTAAGCACTGTCAGTGTTGCAGTCTTGCCGCATACGATGCTGACACTGGTCTTATCGAGGCTTAAGACTTCATCCGGCTTTGGAGTCGGCTTTGCCGAAGGCTTAGCCGAAGGCTTAGCCGAAGGCACTGCTGAGGGCTTAGCAGAAGGCTTAGCTGAAGGCGTTGCCGTTGGCTTAGTCGTAGGAGTGGGCGTAAGCTTGGGGATAGAAACAGTCTCGGTATGTTCAGGATCGTTAAGACAGGTCCTGGTCTTTGAGCCTTCAGAATCCAATGTCGCCTTCTTGGTAACTACCCACTCTCCCCACTCGTGACCTGTAGCGGCAGGCATATAACACAACTTATCTTCCGAGAACTCTTCGCCATCCCTTGCGTAAACTTCATCAAAGTTGGCAAAAAACATCGTCTCACCCGGATCTTCACAGGTCGGCTTCTTCATTATCTTCGTAACGAATGTTGCGGGCACGGTAACCTTGTAATCTTCTTCACCCGCCACCGTGCAGTTGTAGGTTACGCTTGCAGCAGTGTAACCTGTCTGATCGTTACCTACCCACTTGACCTCATCCCTTTGCCAGCTGTACTTGGTAAGGACTATACAATTCACCCCGCTCCTTATAAAAAAGCCCGTATATGAATCGACGTCGGGAATATATATCTTGTTATCCTTAAGATCAAGAAGATTTGGACCTTCATCTCCAACAAACAGATATTCCAGCTTTGTATTCATGCTTACATCAAGGAAAGTAAGAGGATTCTCATCCAGATCAAGATAGGAAAGCTTGGGACAACCGACAGTATCGATCCCCGTCAAGAGGTTAGTAGAGGCACCTAAGGATTCTAAGTCAGGACAATAACCCAGATTAATGTCTGTTATCTTGTTATCTCCACAGGATACATTTTTAATGCCCAACAGATTGCTAAGATCAAGGCTTGTGAGTTTGTTTGTGGAAACAACCAACTCCTGTAATCTGTAACATGTACTTACGTTTAGCTCAGTAAGAGAATTATAACTGCAAACTAGACTGATCAACTTGCTGCAATTCGATACATCGAGTGAAGAAAGCGTACAATTGTTTAATTCCAGGTGCTCGAGTTCACTGCAATCAGAAATATCCACCTTCTTCAAACTATAAAAGCCTGCGATAAACACCGAACTTATCGGGTTGTCAGAACAATCCAGTTCTTCCAGTGCCGAAAGGTTATCGATCCCCTCAAGACTTGTGATGTTGCATCCCGAGATATCCAGTTTCTTGATCTTCTTGGCTTCTTCAGATGAGAAAGCATCATTTACCGAATCAGCGCCCAGCGCTTCCCTTACCGCTTCCGCCAGGTTGGGATCAGGGAAAAAGGACGAGATCGAGCCGGCAGCAGACGCTGTCTTCCCGGGCAAAAGAACGATCCCTAAGATCGCAACGACAGCAACGGCTATGGCCACAAACCTTCTTACGAATACTTTACTCATATAGGACTCCCCCAATCTTTGATATCGAAAAGATACACATCAATCTTAACACATAATCCGAGGGGCGGAATCGATTATTATCAAAGGCCAACCGCCGAAGCGATTGGCCTTGGGATAGTATCACTAGTCATAGCTTCAGTAACTCTGTTATTGAAGCTATTTTCTTACCTGGATTCCAGGTACAAAAGAAAATAAAAACCTCACCCAGGATGTGACTTTAGGGTGAGGTTCATCTAAACTCACTCGGAAGCAACCGTCTTTGCAGACTGTGCTTTCTTGCGCATATTGTAGCATTGGGCAGGGAAGGATTCAACTGTACCAGACAAAAACAATCTGTTCAAGCCTTACCTATCCCTCGGCACCTCTAATCAGTTATCTATATCCAAATAATCGGATACATCTTCCTTAAAATCCTCAATCGCTTCCTGTTTTGTTTTTTCACCGGATATGTACTCTTTTACCTGATCAAAATACAATTTGTTTATATCTTCATCGTAAGGAGTTGCCAGATATCCTATGGCAAAGTCACCTGCAGGGGCATAAACATCAAACATGTTTTGCCTGTCTAAGAACTTAAGTTTACCGTTAACTGTATCCATAACCTTTCCTGAAGCAACAGTATCCTTTATACGGTCATTAGAAAGAAGACCTTTAGCCCAAGAATATTGCAACCCCGTTTTTGAATAATCAAGCGTAATATACCTGATAATATCCGCGACCAACTTGGGTTTATCCGTTTCCCTGTTTGCGAAAACATATGTCCCTCCCCAATAGAACTTGATTGGAGAGTCACAGATTGCCCACTTTCCATATGTTCCTTTTGTTTTATCTAGTTGTCTTACAGGGTTTCCATCAGAATCCGTTGAGCCTGTTTCCTTCCAGGAACCACAGTTTCGCTCCATAACAGAATTAATAAGCCACGATGGTCCTAAATAGCAAAAAACTTGTCTATCACCTTTACCCGCCATATCTTCATACCAACCTTCTGACCGCAAGTCGTTTCCATTGGAATAGCCATTATCTACGATCTTCTTCGCATAATCTAAAAATGCTTTGCGCTCAGGATCTATCACCAGTCTCCCCTTCGAGTTAACCCAACCGGATTTAATAGTCCCATTAGCTTTGCACATGTTCCACAAATCTCCTACACCGGAAATCATGGCATACCCTTTCTCGTTGCACTTTTCAGCTGCTTCAAAGAATTTTTCTATTCCGGGGCCACACTCCTTTGAGATTACAGACGGATCATCAGTTCCAAATACTTCCTTGGCAATGTCTCTTCTGTATATCATGGCACAAGCTGTAGACTGATAGCCAAGACATACAATCTTGCCATCAGAAGATCTTGTTCCGTTGTCAACTATATACTTAGCAATCTTCGCATCTGAAATATCCTTTGATTTTATCCCAAGTGAATCATAAGAAGCGGCATATTTTGCACCATCACCTATAGTATACTGAGCCAAAAAAGCAGGCTCTGCGCAGTATATATCCGGTGCATCTGCACCACCTATTGGAAGGACATTATCCAGCGCCGTCTGGTATCCGCCTCCAGCAGTAGCGACAACTGTATCTTTAATTTCATATTTTTCAGCCACCTCTGGGTGAGCTTTGAAATATGCCTTTACCATATCAGGAACCTCAACAGTAAATGACATAATATTGATAATATTATCTTCTTCATCGGGGAAATCAATGTCAACTGCCTTGTCTTTATTCTTTTCATATTTGTAGAGGAACGTTACCATCTGCCTACGCAAACAGTCTCCATCGGGTTTAAATGTTCCATCTGAATAACCCGCCAAAATTCCCTTTTCAGAAGCCCATATGGTTGCGTTATAGAAATAATCGCTTTTTTTGACATCCGAGAACTTACTCCTGGCATTTACCGGATCAGGCTTCCCTGCAAGTCTCCAAAGGAATGTAACGGCATGTTTTCTTGCACAGACAATCTGAGGTCCAAATGTACCATCCTTGTATCCTTCTACTATATGATTCTCGTTACCCCAGATGCAGGCCTTATAGAAATAATCAGATTTTTTAACATCTTTGAACTTACAAGTATTAGCCTTGGGTGCAGGTTCTCCTGAAAGTCTCCAAATAAAAGTCACCATTTGTGCTCGTGTGCACTTGTTTGCAGGTTTAAACAATGTCTGATTGTCATACCCTTTTACAACACCCTTATTAGTCAGATAATTTGTAGGTGCAAACCAGAAATCATTCTTATTGGTAACATCTTTATATAAGACTTGCACTTCACACTCGGCGGTTACTCCTGCTGCGGATGCACTTATCGTTGAACATCCAGCCTGTTTAGCTGTCACTTTCCCATTACTGTCAACTGTAGCAATCTTTAAATCTTTCGATTTCCATACAATACTAGATGTTGATCCAGATAAAGTAGCTTTAAGAGAATAACTCTGTCCACAAATGACAGAGATCTTAGTCTTATTTATTGATAACTTGACCTCTTCACTGGCTCTTGCACCAAATGAAGGAGTCACTATGAACCCTATTACAAAGCTCAGTGTCAACAGTATTGTTAATAATTTCTTCGAAGTGTGTGCTCCCATAAGAAACAACCTCCCTTGAATAAGATATCGAAAACCAAACCAATGGTCTCAATCATCAAACTATCAAACACTACTTACTTAACACCCTAATGATATAACAATGCCAAATGAAGAACCATCAGGTTGTAAATCTATTTCGTAACGGTTTTGTGAACTACATCTGGCGCATCGAAAAGGGCCTTCCCCAAAGGAAAAGCCCTTAATCCTCATTTGATACCCGCAGCTCTTATCACTCTGCGACGGTCCTTAAAAGGAATAAGATGATCGGTCCCATCCGCCAACATCAGAAGAGGCCTATCTTTCTTTATTTTCTCCACTTCGGCTCTGATCCTTTCATTTTTATTGTAGATTGCTCTATCTGCCACTTCGAAAGAAATCAAAAACGACGGGTCATCAAGTGATGAATAACTCAATCCCCATAAGAATGCGTTGTTATAGATCTCGTAAAGATGACAAAGAAAGCGAGCATAAGGTTTTATACTGCTTCCCTCATACACTTTGGTTCCGTTAAAACAAATAGCGTATGTAGTAAAACACCGCTTATCTCGATTCTGGCAAATCTCCTCAAAATCTTTAACATGTCTCGAACCCCACATCTTCATCCTAAAAGTCATAGAAAAGACCTGTGCCGGGATAAAAAGATTAAGAAGATAACGGGCACCATCCGGATCATAAGTTGCAAGCGCTTTCCTGATCTTTGTTGTTTCAATAATACTTTCCATAAACCTTCCTCCTCGTTGACAAAAATACTTTTTTCATAATTTCCCTTTCTCCGCTTGTAAACAGAAGCGGAATGATTTAGAATTAGTTTGTAAAACGCGTTTTTACAAATACAGCCATATACTACCACG
>JAGAAI010000074.1 GCA_017615325.1 Clostridiales bacterium
ATCGAATGCTTATAATAAGGGGATTGGCTGACAGTTTTTTGGCGGATGCTTGATCCAAAAAGGCTGACGTCAGGCCAATTACTCCCCGTATTATATGAAAAGTGCAACTGTCGGAGTTAATTACTCTCTAACAATTACACTTTCTATGGTACTAAAAGGGTTGCCCCGCGAAGGGCAACCCTATTGATGTCGATCAGAGACAGATCATTCGATCTTCTCACCGCACTCAGGGCAGAACTTGCCGAGCTTGCCGTCAGCGGGCTTATATCCGCACTTAGGGCATGCTGCGGGAGCTGCTGCGGGCTGAGGCTTGCCGCACTCAGAGCAGAACTTGCCTGTGTTGCCTGTCTGGCCGCACTCACATGTCCAGCCTGCTGCTGCCGGTGCCGGCTGAGGCTTACCGCACTCAGAACAGAACTTGCCGGTGTTGCCGCCCTTACCGCACTCGCATGTCCAGCCGCCTGCTACTGCTGCGCCTGCTACTACTGCGCCTGCTGCGGGAGCTGCTGCAGCCTGTGCTGCCTGCTGCTGTTGCTGCTGGCCAAGGAAGTTGAATGCTGCCTGGTTGCCACCCTGGACACCCTGCATTCCGCCTACCATACCCATGCCCATGAAGCCGTTTACGGCACCATTTGCATTGGCTGCTGCAGTATTCATAGCCTGCGTTGTGCCGAGGACCTGCTGAGCTGCAAGAGCTGAAGGATCGGAACCGAACATCTTTGCCTGGTCGACCTGCTCGATTCTCTCACGAGACTTGTCATCAGGTGTGATGGCGTTGATAGCAACGTTCTGAACGATGATACCTCTGTTCTGGAGCCAGTCTTCGTCAAGGCACTCAGCCATGTACTTACGGAGCTGAGACTGCTTTGAAGGCAATGTCGAGAAGAGGATCTTGTCTTCGCTTCCGCATCTGTTGAGAACTTCGGTCATGTGATCGAGGAACTCCTGACGGGGCTGCTTCGGGCTCGCAGGAGTACCCATGAGCTGTTCAACAGTGTAGTCACCGGAAACGTTGCCGGTAACGAACTTGAAGAACTGAACAGGGTTCTCAACTACGAATGAGAACGTACCGTTGATCCTAACATAGATGTTACGGTATTCAGGATCGGGATACGGCAGAGGTGTAGCCGTACCGAAGTTGTTGTCCCTCATCTCGAGCAAGTTAACAAAGTAGATCCTCTGCTGCTTTGTGATCTCGCCTGCTGCACGCATACGGTCCCAGGTATCGGAAATGGACTTTACGAGGTTCGTTCCGAAATGCTTGTCGCTCAGGACAGAAGGAGATGTTGAGGAATCCCAACGATAGTAACCTGCCTGATCGGTAAAATCGATTACCTGACCGCCGTCAACGAGTAAAACTGCCATACCTTCAGGAACAAAGATAATGGAACCCTGTGTAATAACATCAGTACTTCCCTTATTCCTTCCCTTCTCATTGCGAGCTGCGCCCTTGCGAAGCAAAACCTTGTCGCCTAACGAGTCGCATGTGAACACTTCCTGGTACTGATCTGCAAACTCAGAAGAAACTGAGGAGCCGATAACACCAGCAACGTTCTTAATCAAACTGATTAATCCCATATCTTTTCCTCCCTAGAAAGTTATATCGGTCGATTGCCGACCGATATAATACTACCATATTTTCGCGCGGTTTGTATCAATAATCGTAAAAAATCCTCTTGTCCATCTCGAAAATCTCGCATTGCGACTTAAGGCCTTCCAGATGTCCCAAGAGAGTAGTCAGGACAAGGGGAACACCTGTTAATTTGCCCGCTTCTATGATCTTGGCCTCTCCTTCTTCTATCATCTCAGGGCTTGTCTCGTGAAGAAGATTGGTATTGTTTATATAGCCTGCGATAGGAAGGCCTGAAGCCCGGGACAGTTCAACTGTCATCTCTGCTATCTGCTGAGGATCTGAAGTAAATGGCCTTAAGGTGTTTACGGCCATCAGGACCTGATAAGGTATAGTCTCCATACGGCTCTTCAAAGACCCCAGGACCACGGCTCCCATGTCTTCCCCGCCTATATCGAATACTCCCCTGTATTCAGGGTCATCAAACACTATGTACATCTCACCTGTCAGGATAGGCGAATCAACATTGGATCTTGCATAAGCCGGAGCCACGACCTTTACCCCCGCTTCCTCCAATATGCTTCCCGCATCAGCAGAACGGTAGAAGGGATTGACTATGTCCATATCGGCAAGCAGGATCTTTGCAGGAGAAGGAAATGCCTGTCTCAAAGCAAAGGCCGCATTGACCGATATCTCTGATTTACCGCTTCCGTATGCTCCGACGATGACAGTAAGTTTTTTATCCTTAAAGAGTTCGGGACAATTCATATATAACCCTCCGACAAGTCCGATATGATTTTCATTTGATTAAACAAGTGTACCATAACTTACGGCAAAAACTTTGTTTCCGGAAAAAAGTTTTCGATATATGTCGTTTTCCCCTTGACTGTATGAGACCAATGTGTATTATTTATAGCGATTAGAAAGCAAGAAGGAGTTTTTCCATATATGAGCGATAACAGATTGCTTGAAGTCACAGGCCTTAAGGTCAATGTGGCAGATAAAGAAATACTGCACGGGATAGACCTTTCGATAGGTTCCGGCGAGACCCACGTAATAATGGGACCCAATGGTGCCGGCAAGTCCACTCTGGGCAACGCGATAGCAGGCGCCCCCAAGTATGAGATAACAGAAGGCACTATAAATTTCAAAGGCGAAGACATCACTGACATTTCATGTGATAAGAGAGCCAAGGCTGGAATCTTCCTGTCTTTCCAGAACCCCGTTGAGGTTCCGGGCATCACCCTTTCCAACTTCATCAGGACCTGCCTCGAGCAGAAGACTGGTCAGAGGATCCGTATCTGGACCTTCAAGAAGGAACTCGAAACTACGATGGAACTGCTCGGCATGGATCCCTCCTACGCTGAAAGAGACCTCAACGTAGGTTTCTCCGGCGGTGAGAAAAAGAAAGCCGAGATCCTGCAGCTTCTCATGTTAAAGCCTGATCTTGCGATCCTCGACGAGACAGACTCAGGTCTTGATATCGATGCCGTAAGGACAGTATCCAAGGGTATCGAGCATTACCGCAATACAGTCGGCGGTTCCCTCATCATAATCACACACGTTACCAGGATCCTGGACGGACTCAATGTAGATAAGACTCATATCCTTGCCGACGGCAAGATTGTCGCCGAAGGCGGCAGAGAACTGGTAGACAGCATCAACGACAAGGGATTCGACCAGTTCATCAACAAATGATCGCAAGAAGGATAAATTAACTCAATGAAAGAAAAGACGCATATAGACGACATAAACCGGAGCATATATGACTTCCGATTCAGTGACGAAAATGCTTACAAGGTAAATTCGGGTCTTACTCCCGACATCGTAAAGCAGATCTCCGAAGAAAAGGGCGATCCCGAATGGATGAGGGAATTCCGCTTAAAGTCGCTGGAGATCTTCAACCGTATCCCCATGACCCTCGCAGGTCCTTCCATAGAAGGCCTCAACATGGACAACATCGTAACCTATGTCCGTCCCAACACCAAGATGCACGCTGACTGGGACGAGGTTCCCGAAGAGATCAAGGAAACATTCGAGCGTCTGGGCATCCCCCAGGCTGAGCGTGAATCCCTGGCAGGTGTCGGCGCCCAGTATGACTCCGAGCTCGTATACCACAACATAAGAGAAGATGTTGCAGCCCAGGGTGTTATCTACACCGATATAGAAAGTGCTCTCCACGGACCTTATGCCGAGATGATCAAAGAGCACTTCATGAAGCTCATCCCCCCTACCGACCACAAGTTCGCTGCCCTTCACGGCGCTGTCTGGTCGGGCGGTTCATTCGTATATGTACCCAAGGGTGTATCCGTAGAGATCCCCCTGCAGTCCTACTTCAGACTCAACGCTCCCGGCGCAGGCCAGTTCGAGCACACGCTGATAATCGTTGACGAAGGAGCTTACCTCCACTTCATCGAAGGGTGTTCGGCGCCTAAGTACAACATAGCAAATCTCCACGCAGGCGCAGTTGAACTTTTCGTAGGAAAGAATGCAAAGATCAGATACTCGACGATCGAGAACTGGTCAAAGAACATGTACAACTTAAATACCAAGAGAGCGATCGTCGAAGAAGGCGGCTCTATAGAATGGGTATCAGGTTCTTTCGGATCCCACGTATCCTACCTCTACCCCATGAGCATCTTAAACGGCAGAGGCGCAAAATCCGAATTCACGGGTGTTACCTTCGCAGGCAAGGATCAGGATCTTGATACGGGCTGCAAGGTCGTACTCAATGCTCCCGAGACTACATCATATGTAAATACAAGATCCATTTCCAAGGACGGCGGCATCAACACATTCAGGTCGAGCGTTGTCGTAACCGAGAAGGCAAAAGGCTCCAAGTCAGCAGTATCCTGCCAGTCACTGATGGTAGACAACATCTCCCGTTCCGATACGATCCCTGCAATGGATATAAGATGCGCCGACTGCGATGTCGGACACGAAGCAACGATCGGAAGGATCTCCGATGACACGGTCTTCTATCTGATGTCCCGCGGTCTTTCCGAAGAAGAAGCAAGAGCCCTGATCGTATCAGGCTTTGCAGATAACGTATCCAAAGAACTTCCTCTCGAATATGCCGTTGAGATGAACAATCTGATCCGCCTCGAGATGGTCGGTGTAATAGGTTAAGGAGGGTAATGAAATGAAGATAAATCAGATGCCCGCTATAACCTGGGGCCGCCTTGATGTAAACGAAGCTGTAATCGATGATATCGAATTTGCAAATCCCCTCCACCCTGCCGAGACTGTCCCTGCAGGAGTTGATGCGGATGACTTTGAAGAAGGGCGCAAGTATACATTCCACACCAGTCAGGAAGTACCGCTCCGTCTTGATATCGCGACAGAAGACAGGAGCAGCACGAAGATCGATATTGTTGTCGAAGAAGGAATGTCCGCATTCGTTATCGAAAACATCTCTTCTGCCGAAGCAGGAACCGGTCTTATCGAGACCTCTTATTCCCTTGCGGCAAACGCATCACTGAAGTTCGTTCAGATCGTCCGCACAGGAGAAGACGCAAAAGCCGTTAACAGGATCAAAGGTAATGTTGCAGAAGATGCTGATGTATCCGTAATCCAGATCTTTACTGACTCCAAGGCTAACTACACTGAATTGAAGTCTGACCTTGACGGCAACAGATCTCATCTTACTGCCGACATCGGTTATATCGTTAAGACAGATGACCTCCTGGATATGAACTACGTGATCACTCATAAAGGCAAGTTATCCGAGAGTCTTCTTACCATAGACGGTGTTCTTTACGACGGCGCATCCAAGACCTTCCGCGGAACGATCGACTTAAAGCACGGCTGTGCAGGTGCAAAGGGTACCGAGAACGAGAACGTTCTTCTCATCGGTGATAGCATGACCAACAAGACCGTACCTGTCATCCTCTGTGACGAGGAAGATGTCGAAGGCAACCATGGTGCAACGATAGGAAAACTCGACGAAGACCTTGTCTTCTATCTTGAATCCCGTGGTATCGACCGTGACAGCATCGACAGGATAATGGCTGATGCCAGGATCAGACGTGTAGCTTCTCTCATTGGAGACGAAGAAACCGTTAAGACCATTTTGGACGAGGAGCAGGAATAAATAATGTCTTTTGATGTGAATGCGATCCGTAAAGATTTCCCCCTGATAAACGACGAAGTCGCTTATCTTGATAATGCAGCAACAACCCAAAAACCGGAATGTGTCATCAAGGCTATCTCCGACTACTACAGAACGAGCAATGCCAATCCAATGAGAGGTCTTTACAAGCTTTCTGTTGCGGCTACTGATGCATACGAAAACGCAAGGAGCAAAGTGGCAACATTTATCAATGCTGCTGATCCTTCAAATATCGTCTTTACACGCAATGCAACCGAGAGCATAAACCTTGTTGCCGAGACTTATGCTATGGCAAACCTTGGCGAAGGTGATTCCATCCTTATAAGCATCGCAGAACACCACAGCAACCTCCTTCCCTGGCAGAAAGTTGCGGCCGCCAAAGGATGCAAACTCAAATACATCGATACAGATGAAAACGGAAAGATAACTGTCGACGCTTTCAAGGCTGCAATGACTCCTGATATCAAGTTCGTTTCCATCAATCAGATATCCAATGTACTTGGCACCTTAAACCCGGTCAAAGAGTTTTCGAAGATCGCCCACGACAACGGTGCAAAGATCCTGATCGATGCATCCCAGAGCGTTCCCCACATCAAAGTCGACGTGGCTGATATCGATTGTGATTTCCTTGTATTCTCCGGACACAAGATCTATGCTCCCATGGGCATCGGCGCTTTGTACGGCAAAAAGGAACTTTTGGAAGCTATGCCTCCCTTCTTAAGAGGCGGCGAGATGATCGATTATGTTACCCGTGATTCAGCCACATTCACTGAGGTCCCTCATAAGTTTGAAGCAGGTACCGTTAATGTTGAAGGAGCTGCAGGGCTTACTGCCGCTCTGGATTATGTGGATTCCATAGGAATAGACGAGATCGCTAAGCGCGAGGAATATCTTACGAAGATCGCTTTCGAAAAACTGTCTTCTGTCCCTCATGTAAAGATACTGGGATCTTCTGACTATATAGATCATCACGGCATCCTGACCTTTGTGATCGAAGGCGTGCATCCTCACGACATTGCGTATATAATGGACTCCGACGATGTCTGTGTCCGTGCAGGTCACCACTGCGCCCAGCCTCTGATGAAGCATCTGGGCGTCATGTCCACCACGAGAGCCAGCATCTCATTCTATAACACGGAAGACGAGATCGACCGCTTTGTAAGATCTGTCGCCGGGATCAGGAGCAAGATGGGTTATGCCGAATAACACTTTCTATAACGAGATACTTACAGAACACAATATCCGCCCTTTCCATAAGAAGAAGCTCGACAACCCCGACTTCACTCTTGAGGGCGTTAACCCTTCCTGCGGTGATGATATAATCCTCGCTCTTAAAGTTGATAACGGTGTAATTACAGACGGAGCCTTCGAAGGTGATGGCTGTGCCATATCCCAGGCTTCCTGCGATATGATGTTGGACCTTATAATCGGCAGGCCCAAAGAAGAAGCTTTGGAATTAGCTGACATCTTCCTCCGCATGATCAAGAGCAAGATAACTGACGAAGAGAAAGACCGTCTTGAAGAAGCAGGGATACTTGAGGACATCTCTCATATGCCCGCCCGTGTTAAGTGCGCAGTCTTAGGCTGGCACACCATGGAAGAGATCTTCAAGGGCGCAACGGAAGGTTCTGCTACCACTGAGGACATGTGATCAGAAGATATTCTTCTTTCTGAAGATAAGGAATCCTCCTCCGATCCAAATACAAGACCAGATAAATGTCTTTACAAGATAGATGGCATCGAGTGTCTTAAACGGTACCGTTGTCTCGATCTTTTCGAGTTCATCAATATATCCGTTGATCTTGGAAGACAGCCCGCTGACATCACTATAAGCCATAAGGTAACTCTCCTCCATTTCAACATAATTACGCAGAGAAGTGGTCATCTCTTCATTGTAAGTCGATGCCGTATCAAGGATAGACATTCCGTAATCCATCAGGATCCCCGCATCAGTAACAGTATAAAGAGTTCTTGTTACATAGTAGAAGGGCTTGTTGGGCGTAAGCAATTGTTCAAAATAGAAATCAACATCTTCTTCATACTCATCTTCCATGTATTCATCCTCATCAGCATATACCGGCTGACTCGGAGGGTTATCCTCGAGATAAAGATTGATATCCGCCTTTGCCCTTTCGCTTACAGACAGGAATTTATTGTATTGAGATACAGGATAATTTCCGAATGTCGCAAAGAGTCCTATGGACGATATCGAAAATGCGAAGATCGCACTGAACACAATAGGAAGGGCACGCTTCCTTACTGCCAGCGTAAAAGCGGTAAAAAGGAAGATCATGGAGACATATGCAAATACCGGAACCAGGTACCTTATGAACATCCTGCCGCCGTCAAAGTCAACAGATTTGCCGCAGATCACCAGCACCAGAATGGCAACCAATGCATATACCAGGACCTCAAGTAAAGCCATCAGCGTCTGGGTTATGAGATAAGAGAAATATATCTCGGATCTCTTGTGCCCTGCGATAAGTTTGTTGCGGAGGAAGCCGCTGGACATATCGTTGCCCACGAACAGGGTAACATATAGGGCTCCCATTATCGGGAATATCGTATAGAAACCGGACAGCGCCGACCATGTGGACATGAGAGCGAGCTTATCTTTCGCAATGGGATCGACTATGAAATATTCCATCATGGACGACTGATAGAAGACGCCTATCGTCCCGCTTATGACCCCGAACAGGACCGGCAGTCCAAGCACGACATAGAACAAAGGAGATGACTTGATCCTCTTTAATTCAAACTTGATAAGATCAAACATTTGTATCACCTCCTACAAGGCCTACAAAGAATCTCTCAAGATCCGTCTCCTCTGTCTCGACCTTACTGATCTCAACACCGGCATCAAGAGCCGTCGTTACGAGAGTCGTAAGCTTTGCTTCACCTTCAAACTCGACCTTATCCTGAGCAATGATCCTGGGTTCAAAACCCATACCTTCAAGAACAGGTAAGATCTTCTCCGTATCATCACAGGTTACCCTGCTGAACTTCTTCCCTGCGTTCTCTATCTCATGAGCAGTTGCGGTCTTTACGACCCTCCCCTCTTCAATGAAGGCATAGTGTGTTGCAAGTTTGGAAAGTTCGGACAGGATGTGGCTCGAGATAACTATCGTTATTCCCTTCTCCCGGCTCAGTTTTAAAAGGAGATTGCGGACTTCCAGGATCCCCTGAGGATCGAGTCCGTTAACAGGCTCATCCAGAACAAGAAGTTCAGGGTCGCCAACCAGGGCAACAGCGATACCCAGGCGCTGACGCATACCGAGCGAGAACTTGCCCGCATGCTTCTTACCCGTATCGGCAAGACCTACAAACGCCAAAAGTTCATCAAGAGATTCATCAACCTTACGGCCGAGGTTCATGTACTGGAAGACGAGATTATCGCGGGCAGACATATTGGTGTATATGGATGCAAGTTCAACGATCGCACCGACAGAACCGATCCTGTCTCCTGTAACACTCATAGTGATCTTGCCCTCATCACAATTTTGAAGACCTGTCATGAGCCTCATGAGCGTGGTCTTGCCGGCACCGTTCCTGCCTACAAGGCCGTAAACGGAACCCTTCGGAACACTGAATGATACATCCTTTAAGACAGTACTTTTACCGTACTTCTTCCCTACGCCCGACAGAACGATCACGTCTTCTGCCGAAGCGCCTGACTTCTGTTCAAATTCCATGAGATCTATTCCCCTTTCATTAGAAGCGGTCTAGTTACCGCTTTGTATGTAATAACCTTTCATTATCGAATTATCGCCCTTATCGAAAACGATATTATACTCGAAATTGTTATAAAGGCCGATTGTCTTTTTATCTTCATCGTTCATGTAATAACCCTTGTCGATGATGGAATTCTCCCTGTTAGAGAAATATCCGATGCTGTTGATCACGGGGATCTCACGGCGGATATCCTTAAGGAGTTTGAAGTAGGGATTAAGCTCAAATCCGGCTGCTTCCAATGTATCAAGAGACAGGTAGTTAAGACTCGTATATCCTGCACCGCCGTAGTTGGCAGCACCGAGAGAAGATTTATCGATATCGTAGTTAGCCCAGATCATGTAAGGCACGAGCCATGCCCTTCCTGCAGGACCGTAATCTTCTGAAGAATCAAGGCCTACGGAAGGCTGGTGGTCACCGAAGATCAGGACACAATACTTCTCATCCTGATTTGAAAGATAGTCCGTTAATTCCTTAAGTGCTTCATCAGTCTTTGAGATCAGGGTATTGAAGGAATTGACCGTCAGATTGTCGTGTTCTGACAGAGAATTCACATATGGTGCGACCTCAAAATCAGGGGAATCATAAGGTGAATGATTCTGGATCGTGATCATGAAGGTAAAGGTCTTCTCCCCGTCCTTCTTCTTTTCGAGCGTGTCGATAAGATTCCTGTAGGCACAGCTGTCGGAGATCTTGCCGTTGATGATGTCATCCTGACCGTAATCAAAATCATCGATGAACATCATGTTATCAAAGCCCATCAGAGGATATACGTTAGTCCTGTTCCAGCCCTCGGCGATATAAGGGTGCATGACTCTTGTCGTATAGCCTTCGTCCTTTAAGAACTGGGCCATCGAATAGATCTTATTGTCAGCGATATAAGACTGGTAAGGAACGGATCCGTCAGGCATGAAGGCCATGCTCATACCCGTAAGGACTTCGTATTCAGTATTGCAGGTATTGCCTCCGAATACAGAAGCAAATGCAGTTCCCGATACAGTATTCGGCTGGTCCTTTAAGCTCTGCCAGTAAGGATCGGCGGCCTTTGTCTGTCCGGACTTGTCGGCATATAAAGACAGGTCCGCATAGGATTCGCTCAGGATAACTATCACATTCGCAGTATCGTCAGGCTGGGCATTCACGAGTCCGGATCCCAGATCCAAAGATGCAAGAGAAGAATCCAATGCTTCGACAGAATATCCCTCCGGCTCTTCGATTATGAAGACATCGAAAGACTTTACAAAGGAAACATAATAACCGTTAAAGCAGGACGGATTATATCCCCACTCGCTGTACTGATGGCCCTGATCGAACCATGAATGTACAAGTGCAAAAGAGCCCCAGGCACAAAGACCGGTAATCGCCGCGAAAACAGGAATTCCGATCAGTCTGTTGACCTCGGGCTTCCCAACTTCAATGTGAATGAAGAACATCGAATAAAGGACGAATGGCAGGACCATAAAGACCAGAGGCTGCAAGGGATTATAAGTGTATCCGCCTGCAACATTGGCCGCAGTTCCGACGGAGAGAAAATCATATGCAACCAATTCATGTCCCCTGAACTCATAGACAAAATAATCGGCAATGGAAAGGAGCAGGAACGGCACCTCGCAGACGATCGCCGCAACCTTGGGCGACATGAATAAAAGCCTGCAGAGGAAATATGCGCATACGATAAGCAGGATCTCATGCAAGAGCCTGTTCTGCACCAGAAGGAAACCCCAGAAAGAGAACAATGCCTTCATGAATGGCGTATGAACGAATATACCCAGCTGGAAATAATAAAGGCCAAATAAAGATGCATATAGAGGGAATATTATATCCAGTACGAACCTGTACTTTCCAGAGACCTTAAATGTTGGGATCAGGAGCAAAAAGAAGAGCACAATTCCAGCAGCAGCTTCCGAATATTCTCTTGCAATAAGGATGATATCGACAATAGCAATAATGAGCGCTATTCCGATCCTTATAAGGTTCTTCTTATCGAAAACAAATATCCCTTTAATCTTCTCCAGCATAGATAGTTCCCTGTCTTCATTAAGATAGACTATATTTTACCATTAAAGGGCTGACATTGCAGATTTATCGTCTGACCAGACTATAGCCTTTCGAAGAGATCAAGGAAGCCAGGACAAGTTTTATAAGGTCCGGGATAAGATAAGGAAAACAGCAGACAGTAAGAGCCAGGGTGAGCCCGGCACGGCCCGTATCGGGTGTATATACAGCCATAAACCAGACAACGCCGATCGCATACATCACGATCTCACAGATGATAGCGATCACGATATTGAACACGAGTCTTTTGCCGTAAGAGGTCATGAATCGCCCGAATACCTTCTCCGATAAAAGCCGGTAAAGCAAAGCAACAGCAATGAAGCCCACAAGGAATCCGCCCGTAGGCCCCAAGAGGACAGCAAAACCGCCCTTAAATCCTGCGAAGACGGGAACGCCGATCGCACCTAAGAGCAGATAACAGATAATGGATACGAGCCCCCTCTTCCCGCCTATCGTCATGAGAACGATAAAGACAGCCATTGTCTGCAGGGTAAAAGGGATCTGACCGAAGGGGATAGATATCCAGGAACATATCGCGATCAAGGCCGCGCAGATGGCTTCCAGCACCAAATTGTAGGTGCCGAAGACAGAGTTTCTCCTGTTGAAAGCCTTATTGTTCCCGTTCTTATCCGACATATAAAAAACCGCCTTATATCAAAGATACAAGACGGATTATACTCATTTATCCTTAATTGTAAAGCAATTTGATCGACAGACTTTACAATCAAAGCAACTTGATAACTCTGTCCATGACAGTTTCAAGTTCCGGATCCGTGATTCCGAAGTCCATTTCCTTATAAGACCAGGCGGCTCTGCCAATAGAGTACTTATCGAATGAGGAGGAGATCATCTTATACCACTTCAGTATCTCCTCTGGGTCAGCCTGCTCTATGACACCATACTCACCGCAGTATAGAGGCACATTGCGTTCCTCGCAGACCTTAACGGCCTTCTCGAAAAGCCTTTCGAAATAGAGTTCAGAAAGATGGGCATCAGGATCGAATCCGTCAAAGAGGATCGACATCTGCTCGAACTGCTCAGCGGAACTCTTGGCCATCTCGGCATATGTAGCATCGATCGGGATCCTGAAAGAGGTATCCATTCCCTTGACCCATGCGGCACCCTGATGAGTAAAGATCAGAGGTTCATAGAAATGGAAGTTATATACGATGTTCTCATCGTAGGGAATCTCCAGATCCTCTAAGGCCTCGATGCAGTTATTGTAGTAACCGCCGATCAAGATCTTAACGTCAGGAGCTATAGCCCTGATCCTCTGGATGCACTGCTTAGCGATCCTGTTCCAGGGGTCACAATAGTCCTTATCGGTGACTTCGTTGAGGAGTTCAAATGCAATCCTGTCAGACTTGTCGCCGTATCTTTTTGCCAGTTCTTCCCAGAGTCTGTAAAAACGTTCCTGGTAAGATTCGTTCTCAAAGAAACCGGATTCATTATGCAGATAATCGAAAGAATATCCGTAGGTCTTGTGGAGATCGATGATCAGGTTGAGACCTGCCTTGCCGCACCAATCAACGGCTTTGTCGATATAGGAGAATCCTTCTTCCTTATATTCACCGGAATCTGTCTCCAGCGGATTATAATCGATAGGCAGTCTTATGTGGTCGAGCCCCCATGAAGCTATAGTCTTAATGTCATCCTCGGTAATGAACTCATCAAAGTGCTCCTTCGTGTATTCACGCTGCGAGAGCCACCCGCCTAAGTTGATACCGTGTTCATAGCCTTCGAACTTTCTCATATGGACCTCCCTGTCAAACAGATGGAAAAATCAGCCTTCTTCTCCGCCTTCACCAGCAGCCTCTCCGGCAACTTCCTCAACTGCATCCGCAACTTCTGAAGCCTTGTCTTCCACTGCCTCTTCTGCTTCTTCTGCAACATCAGCTGCAGCATCCTTGGCCTCGTTCATGGCAGATTCGACGATATCGTCAACCTCATCAGAAGGAGCAGCCTTCTTGTCGTCCTTCTCATAGTAGAACTTAACCTTGTCTTCACTGTTGCGTGCACCGTATGCCTCAGCGATCGCGAAGCAGTCAGATTTAAGCTGCTCGAAATCCTCGCGGGAAGCCAGGTCCTTTGCTGATGTCTGGAAGCATGCATCCTCGAAAACGTCATCTAAGATGAGATACTCATTGGAGCTTCCGGAAGCATTGTCGAGCATACGCTCAGCCTTGTCAGGCGTACCCTTACGGCCGTCAAAGTTTTCGAAAGGAATGGCGATCTTGCTGTATCTGTAGCGAAGGAAGATCTTCTTCTCATTGTAGTCAACAGCTACACGGTATTTTGCAGACAGGAAGGTCTGGCAGAATACGAGGATCATGATGATCGCAGCGATGAAGAGGAGCCCTGCAAAAAGGAAGGGCGTGATGTAAAGAGCTGATCCCTTAGTAAGAAGGAATCCGCCAAGACCTGCACAAACTAAGAATACGATCGCAGACACGATGCGGTTACGCATGATCTTTGATCCGGATGCCGGATAGCAGTGTACCCCCGACTGCGGCAGTTTAGCGATAAGTTCCTGATTTTCAAAACCTGTAGACATATAACACCTCCTGAAATATATGCTTAGTTTTTTGTAAGTGAATTGATCCTGTCATCGATAGACGCGTGCATATTGCGGTATTTCTCGAGCTTCTCTCTCTCGGCATTAACGACCTTCTCGGGAGCCTTTGAGACGAACTCCTGATTAGCAAGCTTCCCTTCTACCCTCTTGATCTCGCCGTCGAGTTTCTCACGCTCTGCTGCAAGACGCTCGAGCTCTTTTGCAACATCGATAAGGTCTTCTAACGGGATATAGATCTCACCGCCGTCAAAGACTGCAGCAACAGCCGTGGAAGGGATGCCTGACTTATCGGACCGGGTCGTAAGATCGGCAACAGATGCAAGCTTCTGCAGGAATGCCTTACCGTCCGTAAACATATCAGCGACGGACGGTTCGGCTGCAACAACTATGATGTTGGCCTTGCGTGAAGGTGCAACGTCCATGTCTTTTCTTACCTTACGGATGGATCTGATGGCATCGATAAGAGTCTCCATCTGTCTTCCCTCTGCCTTGAACTCAGGGATCTTCGCAGCATCCGGCCAGTTATCGATCATGATCGAATCAGACTTGCCGTCGATTACAAGATTATCGTAGATCTCTTCAGTGATGAAAGGCATGAAGGGGTGCAGCAGCTTTGCAGCTGTTCCCAAAACATAGTTCAGTAGATACATAGCTTCAAGCCTTGTAGGACACTCCTTATCGAAAAGCCTTGTCTTGGAGATCTCGATGTACCAGTCGCAGAAATCGTCCCAGAGGAAATCTACCGTCTTCTGGAGAGCAACACCGAAGTCGTATCTGTCGATGTTGACTGTAGCCTCAGCAACCAGAGTATGGAGCTTATCCAGGATCCACTTATCTTCGAGAGTATAGTTATCAGCAGACACCTTGGAGAAATCAACATCCTCATCGGTGTTCATGACAACGAATCTCATGGCATTCCACATCTTGTTGGAAAGGTTCCTTCCGTTGTTGACCTTCTCGGGCAGGTATCTCTGATCGTTACCGGGAGCATTACCCGTAACGAGAGCATATCTCAAGGAATCGGCACCGAACTCAGCGATGATCTCGAGAGGATCGATACCGTTGCCTAAGGACTTGCTCATCTTCCTTCCCTGCGCATCTCTTACAAGGCCGTGGATAAGAACATCCCTGAAAGGAACGTCATTCATGTGAGCCATACCTGCAACGATCATCCTGGATACCCAGAATGTGATGATGTCATAACCTGTTACGAGAGTTGTCGTAGGATAGTATCTTGCAAGGTCATCAGTGCTTTCGGGCCAGCCCATGGTAGAGAAAGGCCAGAGTGCCGAAGAGAACCATGTATCCAATGTATCGGGATCCTGACGCATCTCCTTGCCGCACTTGGGACAAACTGCCGCAGCATCCTTGGTAACCACGATCTCACCGCAGTCGTCACAATAGAATGCAGGGATCCTGTGTCCCCACCAGAGCTGTCTTGAGATACACCAGTCACGGATATCTTCCATCCAATTGAAATAGTTCTTGTCGAATCTCTCGGGAACGAACCTGATGCGTCCGTCCTTAACGCACTCGATGGCAGGCTTGGCGAGCTCTTCCATCTTAACGAACCACTGTAAGGATACGCGGGGCTCGATAGTCGTGCCGCAGCGGTAGCAGGTACCTACGTTATGCGAATAATCTTCGGTCTTGATAAGGTATCCGCCCTCTTCAAGGTCAGCAACGATAGCCTTACGGGCTTCATATCTGTCCATGCCGGCATACTTGGGATAGTCTTCTGTGATCTTAGCATCTTCCGTAAGAACGTTAACGATGGGAAGATCATGCCTTGCGCCTACCTCAAAGTCATTAGGGTCGTGTGCAGGCGTGATCTTAACGACACCCGTACCAAACTCTATGTCAACATAGTCGTCTGCAACAACAGGGATCTTACGGCCTACCAGAGGCAGTATAACGTTCTTGCCGACGATGTCCTTATATCTCTCATCCTTGGGATTTACCGCAACAGCCGTATCACCCAGGAGAGTCTCAGGTCTTGTTGTTGCAAGGTTTACATATCCGGATCCGTCTTCCAAGGGGTATCTTAAATGCCAGAAATGACCTGCCTGATCCTCGTACTCAACCTCTGCGTTGGAGATCGAGGTAAGGCAATGAGGACACCAGTTGATGATCCTCTCACCCCTGTAGATAAGTCCCTGGTTATAGTACTTAACGAATACTTCCTTAACGGCCTCAGAACAGCCCTCATCCATCGTGAAGCGCTCACGTGACCAGTCACAGGAAGATCCGATCTTCTTCAATTGCTCAACGATCCTTCCGCCGTACTGCTCTTTCCAGGCCCAGGCTCTCTCAAGAAACTTCTCTCTTCCCAGGTCTTCCTTGAAGATCCCTTCCTTTCTCATCTGCTCGACGATCCTGGCCTCAGTTGCAATAGATGCATGGTCCGTACCCGGAAGCCAGAGAACGGAATAGCCTCTCATTCTCTTGTAACGTGTTAAGATATCCTGGAGTGTATTATCCAGAGCATGTCCCATATGAAGCTGGCCGGTAATGTTCGGCGGGGGCATAACGATGGAGAAAGATTCCTTGGCAGGATCCTCGTCGGGCTTAAAGTAGCCGGCATCCATCCAGCGCTTATAGAGTCTTGCTTCTGCCTCAGAGGGGTCAAAGCTCTTGTTGATGTTGTCAATACGTGCCATTTAGCGATCGTCCTTCTTTCGAGTTTATGTCATTCAAAAAAACATTATAGCATATTACGCGCGTTTATATAGAGGGGTTTTCGCAGTAACTGCCCATTTGTACTTGGTTTTTCGAAAATCGGGGAAACCTTGGCACACCCGGGTCTGTGACACAGCAAATAAATGAGGCAACCCCATACTTGAGGTTGCCTCATATAAAGTCAGTTATTTGCTTCAGATCAGTGACAGCGCACCGTATATGATGGAATCATCACCCAGTGCGGCATTAGCGAACTTAACGGTATCCCTGATCGAAGGCATACAGTACCTGTCAACTTCGCCGAGGATCTTCTCGAGGAAATAATCACCGTTGGCTTCGATGACGCCTCCTCCGTAGACCACCATCTCGGGACTGAATGTATTGACAAGATTGCCTGATGCAACAGCCAGGTAGTGACATGCTCTGTCAACAGCTTCGACCGCAACAGGATCTTTTGCCTTAAGAGCTTTCTTGAGGGCTTTGGCCTTGAAAGTGCTGCCCGTTATGGCATCTGCCATCATGGTCTCCCTGCCACGGGACACCTGCTGCTTGATGTATGCAGACATGCCCTGCTTGGATGAAAATGCCTCAAGACACCCGCGCTGTCCGCAGTTACAGAGAGGGCCTTCGGGATCCAGGATCATGTGACCGTATTCAGCCGCCTTGAACTGGTTGCCCGTATAGAGCTTGCCATCAAGGATAAGGCCTCCTCCCATACCTGTCCCGACAAAGAGTCCGACCACGTTCTTGCAGCCTTTTGCCACACCGTATTTGTATTCACCGAGAACACCGAGATTAACATCGTTGCCTATATAGAAAGGGGCTCCGAACTTGCTCTCGATGGGCTTTTTGATGTTGTAGTTTCTCCACGGCAGATTGGGCGAGAACAATACTATTCCCTTCGCTGTGTTGATAACGCCGGGAGCGCCTGCAGCGATGGCGTTTATCTCACTTTTCTTAATGCCGGATTCTTTGATCAGATCTTCGACTGACCTTATGATCACATCTTCCACATTTGCTGAAGATTCACCATCTTCCTTAGTGGGCTTTTTGATCCTTGCGATGATCTCCTTTTTTGAGTTGAAGACTGCACCGAAAACTTTTGTTCCGCCGATATCAAGACATATATTGTATTTAGCCATGGAAATGCACCTCCGTTATGGCTGTAGGATAATACGAGGGAGACGTCAAGTCAAGAACTCCCGGGGGTAAGAAACACGCCCCGGGAGCTTAAGATGAGCTATTAAATACTATGCGGTATATCAGGCCGAAGTTGCACCAGTTGCAGGTCCCACATCATTGAACTTGAGCGAGGAGTGGGATGCGGCCTTGCTGCTCTTTTTGTAGATGAGAGTAGGCTGCTTACCTTCGGTAATGCATTCCTTGGTGATGATGCATTCCTTGATCTCCTTCTCGGAAGGAACATCATACATTACCTTTCTCATGCAGTCCTCGATAATGGAAGCCAGACCTCTTGCACCGGTCTTCCTCTCAAGAGCCTTCTCGGCGATAGCACGGAGGGCATCGTCTTCAAAGCGGAGATCAACTCCGTCCATCTTGAGGAGCTTAACATACTGTCTTACAAGCGAGTTCTTGGGTCTTGTAAGAACGTTAACGAGAGCATCGCAGTCGAGCTTGTCAAGCGCCACGGTTACAGGCACACGGCCGATAAACTCAGGGATAAGACCATACTTCATGAGGTCTTCAGGAAGTGCTTCATGGAAGTACGCACCGGAATGCTTCTCTCGGGCAGACATAACATCTGCATCGAATCCGAACTTCTTGTCTTCGACTCTGGCCGATATGATCTCGTCCAATCCGTCGAAAGCACCGCCGCAGATGAAGAGGATATTTGTCGTATCGATCTTTATGCATTCCTCGTTAGGATGCTTACGTCCGCCCTTGGGAGGAACATTGGCAACAGTACTCTCAAGGATCTTGAGAAGTGCCTGCTGAACGCCCTCACCGCCGACGTCACGGGTGATCGAGACATTCTCCGTCTTCTTGGTGATCTTATCGATCTCGTCGATATACACGATACCGACCTTGGCGCGTTCTATGTCATAATCAGCAGCAATGATGAGGTTCAAAAGTATATTCTCAACGTCCTCACCAACATAACCTGCCTGTGTAAGGTTCGTAGCGTCACCGACTGCGAAAGGAACGTCCAGGATCCTTGCCAGAGTCTGTGCCAGCAATGTCTTACCGCTGCCGGTAGGACCTAACATCAGGATATTGCTCTTGGTTATCTCAGTATCGTCAGCCGGAAGGTCCGAGAATACTCTCTTATAGTGATTGTATACCGCAACGGACAGGGCGATCTTAGCCTCATCCTGGCCTTCAACGTACTCGTCGAGCCTCTCCTTGATCTCATGGGGAGTGATAACAGATGAAGGCTTGATGGAGCGCATCTTCCTCTTGCGGGAGACCTTCTCCTCTTCTGCTACGACTCCGTAAGCCGTACGGATACAGTCAATGCAGATATAGCAATTGACACCCGAGAAAAGTCTCGGCACTTCATATTCGGATTTACCGCAGAACGAGCAGCTTATGATATCTCTGTCCATATCAGAACCGTATTTGGATCCTGCCATAATTCACCTCTGATAATAAAATTCTTCTTACGTCTTAATATTTTATCATTTTTCTTTATTAATCTACATCCTGAAGCAAAATGTAACGAGCCTGTAAATCGAAAAGGGACCGTCCCGTTTGCGCGAGACAGTCCCGTTCTTATCGTCTGATATGAATTACTCTTCTGCGTCAGCAGGAGCAGCTTCTTCAGCCTTCTCCTCAGCAGGCTCCTCATCAGCGGGAGCGGGCTCGGTCTTGACAGCCTTGGATGCAAGGTACTCGACAGTCTTTCTGCCGCGGATCGTATCCTTGATGATTTCGTTATCCTCACCGATAGCGTTCTTAACGTCCTCAACGCCCATGCGGTAGCTGTCAGCCATGACCTTGATCTCTTCCTCGTAATCCTCGTCTGTGATCTCTGGATTGATCTTGTCAGCTACAGCCTCGATAACGAGTGAAGACTTAACACGGACTCTGGCCATAGGCTTTAAGGACTCTCTGTACTCTTCCATGGACTGGCCGATGTAGTTCAGGTACATACCGAGTTCAATGCCCTGCTGGCTCATACGCATAGCCTGATCCTGTGCCATGGATTCTACTTCATTCTCGATCATGACCTCAGGGATATCAACTTCAGCGTTGTCACATACAACACGCACGGTCTCATTCTCGAAAGCAGCCTTGGCATCTTTCTCTGCTCTCTCCTCTTCCTTCTTGCGGATATCGGCACGGAGCTCGTCGAGCGTATCGAATTCGGATACATCCTTAGCAAACTCATCGTCAAGCTCAGGCATGACCTCAGCCTTGATCGCATTGATCTTTACGTTGAATGTGGCATCAGCGCCCTTGAGTTCCTCAGAGTGATACTCTTCAGGGAACTTAACTTCGATAGTGAACTCCTCACCGTCGTTATGGCCGATGATCTGCTCTTCGAAGCCGGGGATAAAGGAGTGGGAACCGATCTTGAGGTTATAGTTCTCGCCCTTGCCGCCCTCGAAAGCAACGCCGTCCTTGAAGCCTTCGTAGTCGATAGTAACTGTATCGCCCTCTTCAACGGCTCTGTCTGTGATCTCCTCGAGAGAAGAATTTCTTCTGCGGAGAGCATCAACACTGCGGTCGATATCCTCGTCTGTTACCTCACGCTTCATGTAAGGAACTTCTACACCCTCATATGCACCGAGCTTGACCTCAGGCTTAACTGTAACTGTGAGGCTGTACTTAACACCATTCTCATCGATGGACTCTACGTCGAGCTCCGGACGGGATACAGGCTTCAGGTCATGCTCCTTGATAGCCTCAGGGTAAGCCGTGTTAGCAAGATCCGTGATGGCGTCCTCGAGAAGTACGCCCTCACCGTAGTACTGCAGAACGAGCTTATAAGGAACCTTTCCCTTACGGAAACCGGGAACCTGGAACTTGCCCTTATTCTTGGAATATGCCTTCTGCATGGAAGCATCAAGTTCTTCCTTAGTTGCTTCGAAGTTGATGACGACCAGATTGCCGTCTTTCTTGTCGATCGTAGATGCCATTATATGTCCTCCATTTATTTAATACTTATTAACCGAAATAGGATTGTATCACAGCGGACCGCCATAATGCAATCAAAAAAGCTCAGATCACCTCTATCTGAACACCCCTCATTACATCCAGAGCTGCCTTGTGAAGATCCGGGAAGGCTGAAGATGTCAAGGACGAATCAACGATTATCTTCGCCTCGGGAGCGAAAGCCTTGGCCAGCATGGCATTGGAGATAACGCAGATATTGGATACCAGACCGCAGAGTTCGATCGAGTCGTAACCGCCTGCTGCGATAAATTCACCAAGTTCTGTACTGCCGAATGTGGGCTTTTTGAAGACCTTACAGCCCGAAAGAGCATCTTCCAGAGCAGGAGTAAGCTTATGTCCTTCTGTACCCTCGATACAGTGAACTACAGGGAGGTTTTGGCCTTCCTGCGTCGAAAGGTAATCCTCATCGTGAGTGTCGAGCGTATAAACGACATCATCACCTGAAGCTTTGTATTCTTCGATCCTTGACGATATTCCGGGTATGATGGTCTCTGCCCCGTCAAAACCGAGGCTTCCGTCGATAAAGTCATTCTGCATGTCAACTACTACGAGTAATCTCATGGTCTTTCCCTCCCGCTAGAAGATGATAAAAAAGGCTGCCACCCAAGGTGACAGCCTGTCTGGCGCGCCTGGCAGAGATCGAATCCACAACCTTCTGATCCGTAGTCAGACACTCTATCCAATTGAGCTACAGGCGCATGTACATCCATAAGATGCGCGAATATATTAATCCCTAACTATTCAAATGTCAACCTTTAAAGCCAAACTCGAGACATTATGAGAAGGCATCTTATGAACCCGGTCAAAAAACAGGGGATGTTCCGAAAAGACGGAACATCCCCATTTCTTGCGTCACTTTAAAAAGGTCAGCCCTTCCCGTTAATAAATTTATCGTATTTGTAGAGGAACGTTACCATCTGGCGCCTCAGGCACTTACCCTGAGGCTTGAATGTGCCGTCACTGTATCCTGCAACGATCTTCTTCTCGGATGCCCAGATAACAGGATTATAGAAGTAATCCTTCTTCTTCACATCGGAGAACTTGCAGGTCTTCGCCTTAGGTGCCGGCTTATTCGCCATCCTCCAGAGGAAGGTTACCGTCTGGGCACGGGTGCATACACCCTGAGGGTCGAACTTGGTCTTGGATACACCTGTGGTGATCCCTTTCTCCACTGCCCAGATTACAGGCTTGAAGAAGTAATCCGTCTTCTTTACGTCCTTGAACTTGCAGGTGCTAGACTTTGTCTTAGGCTCACCCTGGAGTCTGTAAAGGAAGGTAACCATCTGAGCTCTTGTACAATCGTTGGCGGGCTTAAACCTGGTCTGATTGTCGTAACCCTTGACGATGCCCTTTGCTGTCAAGTAATTGGTCGGTGCATACCAGAAGTCCTTGCTGTTAGTTACATCCTTATAGAGTACGGTAACTAGACACGATGCACTTACTCCTTTGCAGGATGCAGTAATGGTTGCAGCTCCAGCCATCTTACAAGTAACCTTACCGTTAGCATCAACCGCTGCGATCTTGCTGTCAGATGACTTCCAGGTCACCTTGTCTGACGTACCCTTAACTGTAGCTTTAAGGGCAACCGTCTTACCGCATATAACAGATGCAGCACTCTTATCCAGTTTCAAAGATACTGCAGGTGTCGGTGTTGCAGTTGGCTCGATCACGGAAGGTGCGGCAAGTTCAAAAGGTTCACTGGCATAATCTGTCGCCTTCGCTCCATTTGCAGATTCCGCCATGATGTAAACATGGTATTTCTTTCCCCAATCCTTAACGCTGAGATTAGCCGGCAAATCGAATGTTCCGTTCCCGTTCTTAGAGAACTTTCCTTCAAGAGTGGCATAGTAAAGGATTTTTGCATTGTTATTGTTGAACGATCCCCCGTACTCTTTATCCAGGACCAGTGCAGATACACGGTTAGCCGCACCGTCAGTACTATATGGCACTGTTACGGAATTGAGTATTGAAGATGCTTTCTTCCCGGACTGAAGTTCAACTTTAAGGGATTCATCTCTTAAAGTAAGTTTATATTCAGCACCGGATTCATCAGACTTATCGGCAATCAGTGTTGAGAACATGATCTTACCCTTGAAGATATTTAGCGCAGGTGATACTCCGTAGGCCGCATCAGAATCTGTATCGGCTATACCACCAAGCCCCGTCATAACATAACAAACATAACCAAGATTGGTCTTAGAGTATGAATTTCTCAACCACCAATCGTCATTCTTAGCTCTATTGTATACAGAGGTGAATGTAACATCAGGGATCGGGTATTTATCCCAGCTGCTTCCATCAGCCAACTCTATTCCTGACTCGGTTCTGTAACCATAATCTTCATTGGTTACATCCTCTGCATCCAGAAGGAAGACCTTATCTCCGGAAAGGCCTACAGTTCTGCCACTTATGTAATTCAAAGAGGGATCGGAATATGCATATCCGCCATCTATCTTGCTTGAATATATTGCAGCCTGTTCTACCGAAGAGAATGAATCAGAAAGGAAATCATTATTCAAATATGACCTCAACGAACTGGAATTCCATGAAGAAACATAAGGATCAAATTCCTTTTCGAAAAGGACTTTATCACAGTCAAGGAACAGTGTAGCTGCACCAAACTTCCCCTCGTTCGTCGACAGGACCCTAAACTTGATAGGCTCCCCGTTATAAGATCCATAGTAGACATAACTTCCGGACCATCTGGAATTAACCCCCGCAGGCTTATCAGGCGATGAGATCTGAGAAATACCTATATCGGTATTGTCCTGTGATTTATCTCCTTCGGAAGCTTTCACAGCGCCGTTCCCGGCAATCGCAAAAATGACTGCACATGCCGTGGCAGCAGACATAACGACTGCGCCGACCTTCCCTAAATGCCGCATACTCATAACTATTTCCCCCTCGTGTTCAGAAAGTCAAATATCCAAGCCGCTTTTACCGGGACCTGAACACTGCTACCCGTAGGATAACAGACACGCATATAAATTGAAAGAGTTGTCACCATTTACATGATGACAGCCTTGTTTGAGATTAATTGTATCGAATCTTATTTCTTCTTGTTTACGAAGTTATCGTACTTGTAAAGGAAGGTTACCATTTGGCGCCTCAGGCACTTGCCCTGAGGCTTAAAGGTTCCGTCGCTGTAACCTGCGACTATCTTCTGCTCGGATGCCCAGATAACGGGATTATAGAAGTAATCCTTCTTCTTCACATCGGAGAACTTGCAGGTCTTCGCCTTAGGTGCCGGCTTATTCGCCATCCTCCAGAGGAAGGTTACGGTCTGTGCTCTCGTGCAGACTCCCTTAGGATTGAACTTAGTCTTGGATACACCGGTAGTGATTCCCTTCTCTACTGCCCAGAGCACAGGCTTATAGAAGTAATCCTTGCTCTTGATATCCTTGAACTTTGTTGTCGTAGACTTGGGAGCAGGTTCACCGGCAAGTCTCCAAAGGAAGGTTACCATCTGAGCACGGGTACAGTCGTTTGCAGGCTTGAACTTTGTCTGCTTATCGTAACCCTTAACAACATTGGCTGCCGTCAAATAGTTCGTAGGAGCAAACCAGAAGTCCTTGGTATTCGTTACATCCTTATAGAGGACTGTGACCGTGGCAGTTGCAGTATTGCCTGCAGCAGCTGCTGTAATCGTGACTGTACCTGCCTGCTTGGAAGTAACCTTACCAGAAGAATCTACTGTTGCGATCTTGGTATCTGAAGACTTCCAGCTGATCTTGTCTGATGAACTTTTCAGTTTTGCCTTAAGCCCAAGTGTCTTCCCGCAGATTACGGTATAAGCATCGCTGTCAAAAGACATCGATGATGAAGGTGCCTTTGTCGGCTTCGCTGTAGGAACTGCAGGAGCTGATGTAGGAGCCGGCAATCCGTCCGGAACATCAACCTTTACGGGAACACTCGCATAATCTGTATCCTTCTCTCCGTTAACATCTTCAGCTACGATATAAACATAAAAGTCTTTATCCCAACCATAGATATCTATCGAGTCTGGAAGACTGAAAGTCTTTGTCCCGCTTGCAGCATATACACCATCCATAGGGGCATAGAAAAGAATATCAGCGTTATTGGAGTTACCTTCAGTATATTCTTTATTGAGGACAAGGACTGACACTCTCGTTGCATTGTCTGCATCTGCCCCTCCCACAGAATAAGGTATGCTGATCTTCGATCCTGATACTGAGATTTTGCCGGACGAGGGTATTGTCATCGCAAGGTCCTTATCGATTACCGTAAGCTTATATTCTGCTCCTGCCGAATTGAACTCACCGGAGATCAGCGAAGAGAACAGGACTGACTTCTTATCGATATTCATTGCCGGTGCGATACCGTAAAAATTCCCGACAGAGTTAAACCAGACTCTTCCGGTAGGTGGAACACTGATCAATCCGGCATAACCCTCAGTCCTGATATCCGCAGAACGGAGCCACCAGTCATCTTTCTCTCCCAAGCGCAGTTTGGCGCGGTTAACGACACTGGAATAAGACCAGGAATCATCCTTGTCATAATCACCATCCGCATACCAACCGGGATCAGAAGAATAACCATACAGAGGATCTGTAACTTCACTATAATCGAGCAGAAATATCTTGTCATTAAGCCCGACCGTCTTCCCGAAAACAACTTTCCCGAAAGATCCGTCAGGATAAGCCTTTCCGCCGTCTAAAACACTGGTGACGATAACACCCTTCTCAAGTCCGGAGAAGTAATCGTTGTAAAACTCTTCGTTAAGTTCCTTGCGGATCGGGCTGTCAGCCCACACATTGGTATGCAGGCCGTTATATTTGCCGTCAAAAGGAGATGTGTACAGGATCTCATCACTGTCAAGAAACACAGTCGTTCCGCCATACTTTGTCGTTGACGGAGACAGAACGCGGAACTTTATAGGCTTTGTATAATAGTTCCCAAAATATACATAACTGCCGGCCCAGAGAACATCTTTCCCCGTGGGAGTCTCAGGACTTGAGATCTTGGAAGTGCCAAGACATGTATCCTCTTGGGTCTTTGCTATATCATCAGCCATAAGAGGATCAGTTCCCGCGATCTTAGGAATGACCGCAACACTCAAAACAGCGACCAGAACAAACGCCATGATCCTGCCCGAAAATCGATTCTTCATACCAATCACCCCCATATGAAAATCAGTCATATCTGACTATGCGTAGGATAACAAAAATACAGATGAGTGTAAAGAATGGCGTCATAAAGTGCTTATGTAAGTAATCACCACCTGTAAAAGAGGTCTGCCCGGAATGATCCGGACAGACCTCTTACATTTCAAATGTCTGTAAGTCTCAGCCTTTGCCGTTGACGTACTTGTCGTACTTATAAAGGAACGTTACCATCTGTCGCCTCAGGCACTTACCCTGAGGCTTGAAGGTGCCGTCATTGTATCCTGCGACGATCTTCATCTCGGATGCCCAGAGCACTGCTTTGTAGAAATAATCCTTCTCCTTTATATCCTTGAACTTGTTCTTTGTAGTCTTGGGACTGGGCTTTTCTGCCATTCTCCAGAGGAAGGTTACCGTCTGGGCACGGGTGCATACACCCTGAGGGTCGAACTTGGTCTTGGATACACCTGTGGTGATCCCATTCTCCACTGCCCAGAGCACAGGCTTATAGAAGTAATCCTTGCTCTTGATATCCTTGAACTTGGTTGTCGTTGACTTCGGCGCAGGCTCTCCTGCAAGTCTCCAGAGGAACGTTACCATCTGGGCTCTTGTACATTCGTTGGCAGGCTTGAACCTTGTCTGCTTGTCGTAGCCCTTGACAACGTTGGCTGCGGTAAGATAATTTGTCGGATCAAACCAGAATTCCTTGGCTTTGGTTACATCTTTGTAGAGAACCGTTAGCACACAGGATACGCTCTCCCCTGCTGCAGTTGCAGTTATGGTAACAGTACCTGCCTGTTTGGAAGTGATCTTACCCTTGGCATCCACACTGGCGATCTTGGGATCAGAGGATGTCCAGTTTACTTTGTTGGAAGTCTTCTTCTGGGTTGCTTTCAGAGTCAGTGTTTTTCCGCAGACAATTGATGCCGAACTCTTATCAAGAGTCAGGGATCCTGCGGGTGCAGGTTTTGCAGAAGGGTCAGCCTTTATCTCAAAAGTCTTATTTACGCTGAAACAATAGTTACCGATCCCCTTTAAAGTTAACGTTGCCTTACCGATATTTATATTGTTCTTATAGGAGATGTCATAATCAACTCCCTTAACCAGAGTTTTTCCGTCAAGCTTAACCGTCGGAGTCTGCGTGATCTTCTTCCCGGTAAAATACTTATCTTCTATACCTGTGATTTCTGCAGTTTTAATACTCGTCCTGACATTAAGCGGAATGTAAAAATCACAACTGTGATCATCAGGCAGGCGCAGCATCATTACATCGTTTCTGAGTTTACCGTTAAGATACACGTCAAAACCGGAACAGTCCCCGGACAAAGTGAACTTTGTGCAGTCAAAAACCGAATCAGCCCAATCGAATCCTGATTCCTCGTAAATATCAAAGCCTTCAATACCGAGAGCATACTTCTTGTTTGGATCAACTTTTTCATCTTCATCACACATGACCCAATACTCATCGTCTCCGTCAAAGAACCAATAGAAAAGACCTACCGCACTCCTGTTATAGAAAACTTCCATGTCGTAATCCAGATTGTCGATAATGAGGCCACTTACTTCAGATTCCTTATATGCCGGATTCAGGACAACCTTGTCCATGTCACACGTTAATTTGAGTTCTGTGACTTTCTTTGTAACTGCAAGATCAGTTTTCGAAGCAAACGAAACAAAGACTGATGTTAGCAAAACCGTTGTGAAAACAGCTGCTAGTGCACGTTTAACCGTTAACATAACCGATTCCCCCCGATAATGATTAAGATCTGAAAACAAAACGGTATACCGATAGATGTAGCATATCAAAAGACATATTACATGTAAACAAATATAATAAGACCGCCCCGGTCGAAGTAGGGGGACTTCAGGCCGGGGCGGTCTTGGGACAGACTATTTATCAGATCATCAAACGGTAGATCTGTTTGATGTCGTCCTCATTCAATTCGACAAAGCCACGGAGATATCCGTCTCTGCCGTTACCATAGCAGGCTGTATGAGCGAGCTTATCTATATCCTGCTCATTCCCGCCAAGTTCGCCTAATGTCTGAGGCATGCCTATGTCTCTTAAGAAGGCTCTGTATCTTGCGATTCCTTCGAAGATTACAGCCTTGGGATCTTCTTTATCGTCTTCCACTCCCCAGACACGGGTAGCCCACTGAACGAGCCTTGACGTGTCATGTTCATAAACATAGCTTAAGTAAGCCGGGAAAGTTACAGCCAGACCTGCACCGTGAGCACAGTCGTAAAGAGCTGACAGTTCATGCTCGATGTCGTGGCTTATCCAGTCCTGGGATCTTCCGACACCACAGGAATTGTTATGCGCCATCATGCCGGCCCACATGATATTAGCTCTTGCTTCGTAATCGTCAGGGTCTGCGATCACCTTGGGCGACTCTTCGATCATGGCAAGAAGGAGTCCTTCTATCATGCGGTCTGTCGTAACTACATCTTTTGTATTGGTAAGATATCTTTCGAGAAGATGAGCCATGATGTCCGTAATACCGCAGGCTGTCTGGTAAGGAGGCAGGGTCTGGGTAAGTTCGGGATTCAGGATAGAGAACTTGGGCCTTATTAGATCCGAACCCGTCCCTCTCTTGAACATACCCTCTTCTTTGGTTATTACCGAATCGCCTGATCCTTCGCTGCCGGCAGCGGCTATCGTAAGGACAGTACCAACAGGGAGCGCCTGGGTTATGGGGGTACCGCTGTAAAGATCCCAAAAATCACCGTCGTAAAGAGCTCCTGCCGCAATGGCTTTCGCAGAGTCGATCGAGCTTCCGCCGCCTGCCGCCAGGATGAAATCGATCCCTTCCTTACGGACGATGTCGATGCCTTCATAGACAAGGCCGCTCCTGGGATTGGGCTTTACTCCGCCCAGTTCGACACAGCCTATTCCTTCATTGGCAAGACTTTCCTTGATCCTGTCGATGAGACCTGACTTCTTGGCTGAACTTCCGCCGTAGTGAAGAAGGACCTTAGATCCGCCAAATCGTCTGACCAATTCACCTGCTCTCTTTTCTGCTTCCTTGCCGAAAGCAAAATATGTAGGACTGTAAAATGAGAAATTATCCATAGTTCACCTCCGCTGTACTTACCGCTTCTTCGATCGTCATTCCTTTATATTCCTGGGCCCGGAAGATCCTTCCGGAATGCTTATCATCCATGAAGGCTCCCAGTACGACTCCGGGGATCGCGCTGTCCGGACTGTTCGGGGCATTGGGCCCGCCGAGATCCGTCCTGCACCAGCCGGGATCTGTCAGGTTTATCATGACATCCGATCCTTCCAGGCGGGAAGCTATATCTGTTGTTACTTTATCCAATGCAGCTTTCGCAGCCGAATATCCTGCCTGCTCGGGTTCCAATGCGATCCCGCTCGTCGTGTTTACTATCCTGCCGAATCCCCTTGCTTCCATCTTGGGAAGGAAATGGTAGCAGATCATCATTGGTGCAGTTGTATTTACGAGGAAGCTGACCGTATAATCATCAGCCGGAGTCTCATAGTAATCCGTCCTGTATGCGATCTGGTAACCTGCATTATTGAGGACGATATCAACATCCACCCCATAAGAATCAATGGTCTTGAGCATCTTGCTGATCTCGTCCATATCTGTGAGTTCCGCTTCTACTGCAAGGACCTTGACTCCGAGATCTCTTATCTCTTTAACGGCATCGTCGAGATTGGAGAGTTTCCTTCCGTGCAGGATGATGTTGCATCCACGTTCGGCAAGAAACCTTGCAGCAAGCCTCCCGAGACCTCTGGAACTTCCGGTAACAAGCGCCCATCTGCCCTTGACATCAACCATTTCTGATATCCTCCTTAGCCTTCTCAAGCGCTATGATGACCTTATCGCACCACTCATCAAATTCAGGATCCTCAATTTGGAACTCAGGATGCGAGAGAACGAACTCTATCGTCTCCCGCACCCCTTGTTCAAACCTTACAGCCGGGGTAAATCCCGGCACCACCCTCTTTACCTTCCTGTTGTCGAAAACGACTGAACAGGCTTTATCACCTGTAAGACTCCCCTCGAAGTCATAGTCACCGGCAGCAGTCAGGAATTCGCTTGATACATGAACAGCATGAAGCGGCTTATTTAAGATCCGCGCAATGGTCTCGTAGATCTGGTTCCATGTAAGTGTCTCATCATTTGTGATCTGGAATGCTTCTCCTATGGCATGAGGATTCCCGATAAGCCCGGCATAAGCTTTAGCAAAATCGGAATTATGAGTCATGGTCCAAAGTGATTCACCGTCACCATGGATAATGACGGGCTTTTCTTCCATTATTCTCTTAACGACCTGCCATGAGCCCTTCCTGCCGTGTACGCCAAGAGGAACTGACCTGTTGTCATAGGTATGGCTGGGTCTTACGATCGTTACCGGGAAACCGTTTTCGCGGTATTGTTCCATAAGGTATTCTTCACATGCGATCTTGTCCCTGGAATACTTCCAATATGGATTAGCAAGAGCTGTTCCTTCATTAATAACATAGGAAGCACAGGGCTTATGGTATGCAGACGCAGAACTTATATATATGTATTGTCTTGTCTTCCCTGCGAAAAGCCTTACGTCACGCTGAACCTGTTCGGGAACGAAGCCTATGAATTCCCCAACGCAATCGAACGACATATCTTTGATAATGGAAGATACTTCTTCTTCATTACCGATATCGGCATTGATAACCTGAACGCCTGAGGGAAGCTCATCTGATCTGCTGCCTCTGTTAAGGAGGATAACTTCCTCTCCCATCTTCGCAAGAAGCTTTGTGATTGCCATACTTATCGTGCCGGTTCCGCCGATCAACAGAATCTTCATAGAAGTCCCCCTTATGTTTAAGATGTCCTCATCTTATATTTGGAAAAATGAACATACCAACGATAAATTGTTAACAACTTATCAATTTTTGCGGTCCTCCATTGATTGTAAATGCCATTAGAATTAACATAAAAACATGAAGACATTTGCTGACAGCCATTACCTGTTTGAGAAAGGTTCACCTGACGGGGTAAACACCTTTACAAGCCCCGACAAGTTTGTTGCGCACTGGCACAGAGCAGGTGAGATACTGTATTTAATGCCTTCTGAAGACTCCTCGAAGATCAAAGCCAGGGTTATAGTGGGAGATACTTTATATGAGATCACACCGGGAGATATCATATTTATCCCGGGCCAGCAGATCCACGAAGTCCCCGACGGATGCAAGGGGAGATTATACGGACTCCAGTACAATACCAATATCCTCTCTTCCCAGTCCGAATTCCTTCCCTATATCCGCAGATTCGCCCGTATAGCGGTTTTGAGGAAATCAGATACTCCTGAACTCACGACTTATCTTATAGCAAAATTTGAGGAAATCCGCGCTATGAACAACGCTGATGAAAGATTCAAGAGGATCAGGTCCGCCATGATCCTCTGTGATTGTTTCATGTCGATAGCGGATTATATCGATAAAAAGTATTCTGTGGACGACAGTTCCGTAAGTCCTTCAGCCATACTTGCCATCAACAGGGTATGCGAATACGTCAAGGATAATCTTACAAAAGACCCTTCACTTGAAAACGCAGCCAAGCATGTCGGTCTATGTACTTCCTACCTTTCCAGGACATTCAAACAGGTCCTCGGGATAAGCTATACGGATTATGTCAACCGCAACAAGGTCAGTCTTGCGATCTCCCTCATGGCATCAGACGAATATTCGATCACCGAGATCTGCTATCTTGCCGGCTTTAACAGCATCTCCTCCTTCAACAGGGTATTTCTTAATGTGACTGGGCTTACACCAAGAAAGTTCCGCCGTTATAACAGCGGACAAAGCTTGAACAACGAACTTCAGTAGTGATAAGATATCTTCGTTTTGTGAAACGGAGGTGTCATGTGTCAGATTACGATCCCAAAAGTCAGCTCATTACACGCTGGTCTCTTCTCAACTTAAGAGAACTTGGCGGAATGCCGCTTAATGACGGCAGGACTTTTGCATCCGGCAGATTCTGGAGATCCTCTTCCCCGTCGAGATTAAGTCCTGATGAAGTATCCGCTATCCGTGATGCCGGAGTTACCACCGTTATAGACTTCAGATCCGTTCAGGAATTGGAAAGATGCGGAAATCCTTTCTTAGATGACGGAATAACCGACTTCCATTCAATTCCACTATTCGCCGGCGACCCTTCCAACTTCAAGGACAAAGCCATGGCATTCCTTAAAGATAATACATTAGGGGATTTCTATGTCATCATGATCAACAAACTTGCAAAAGAGATCGCCCAAGTCATGAGGATATTGAAAGATGCTCCCGGGATCACTCTTTTCCACTGCACGCACGGGAAGGACCGGACCGGAGTCATTACCGCTATTCTCTATCTTCTGGCAGGAGCCTGTCAGGAAGACATCATAAGCAACTACAAGATCTCCTATGAACTCATCAAGCCTGTTGTCGATCCCATCATCGAAAGAGCGCCGGATGTCATGAAGCATGCGCTCCGGTCTGACGAATCAAATATGGAAACTTTCCTTGACTATATTGATAAGACTTATAACGGAGATATCACGCCCTACTTAAGCTCTGCAGGCCTTACGGATGAAGAGATATCTGACCTTCGCAGCAAGTGCATAGGATAAAAGATCATCTCATCAGGATATTTACGATGTTCCCCAGGTCATCCAGTTCAAAAGATATCGTCCTTTTGCCTGACCCGTCCTCATACTCGAATACATAATCGTATTCATCCACGAAAGGATATATCAGCATCAGTTCGGATATATTCATTCCGACATATACGCTGTTATCGACTGTAAAATCACCCTTGCCGAAGATCCTTATGGATACGAGGGTGCCGTTCCAGTTGCCGGTCTCATCAAAGGTGGCGTCAAAAGCCAGATCCATTCCGTTATAACAGACTACAACTCTCTCCATACCGGACTTGGGATCCTGATGGCTTACAACAAAGAGAGGTTCACCCAATGTATCCTTTACCTTGGACATGGTAAGAGAATCCCCGACAGCAAAGGCTCTTGTTGATCCGCCAAAAAGGAAGATCTGCTTGTTATCCGGATTTAAAGGCATCTTATCGTCTATGAAGAAGTCACCGTTTCTGTTGATGATGCTTACATCCTTCGTGAACACATCACCATTGCCGTTCTTTACCTTGGGAAGGTTGAAGCGCACGAGACAGGGACTCGCCATGGAGACCTTTATGTCATCGTATCCGCTCGACACGAACTTGGAGTAGTAGTCGATAACATAATCCGCCTTGGAACGCATAACCGAATCGATATAAATGTCTTCAGTATAGGACGGATCAAGGATCGATACGAGAGCCGCGGAATTCGAATCATATACCATGTTCATATAGTGGAAGAGATAGTTATAGGAAGCTATCGTATCAGACATCGCCTTGCCGTCAAGGCTGATGTTATCAGCTTTAAGAAGAGGGAAATAAACTTTCTGATCACTGTCATCGTTACAGATGATCTCTATAAGATCCTCATTGGGATAAGTTTCCGCAACATCTATACCGCATGCGTTGGAAACTTTTTCGAAGATAGAAGCCTTGATATCGTCCGGCAAAACCCTGAAAGCGGTAACGGCCCCTCTTCCCTTGATCATAGTACGCAAGATATTCGTGTATTCAGCGAAAGTCGAATATGTTACTGAATCCAGCTGGGAAGACGGGATCGAAGAAAAACCTGAAGCAACATTATCCTTATCCTGAACCGACAATGTTATGATCCTGGCAAGTTCCTCTTCAGATAAAGACGCATTCAGAGGCTGCCCGTTATTAAATATCTTTGCAACAGAGCACGAGGAGAACACAAACGACATGACTGCCGCCGTGATAATGACCGCTACTGACTTACGCATGCGGATCAAGACCTCTTCCCCTCCCTTCTCATTCTGGAAGCTTCGAAAATTACTATACCTGCAGCAACTGCAGCATTAAGGCTGTTAACATGACCTGTCATGGGGATGGAGATCATGAAGTCACAGCTTTTCGCGACACCGTCTCTTATCCCTGAGCCTTCGCTTCCTATAACGACAGCAAAGGAACCTGAATAATCAGCCTTGTCGTAGGTGGTGTCACCGTCCATGTCACAGCCTGCGATCCAGAACCCGTCATCCTTAAGATCCCTTATGGTAGAGGCGATGTTGGTGACTCTGCATACGGGAACGTATTCGACTGCGCCGGCAGATGCCTTGGCAACATTGGAATCAACGGCAACTGATCTTCTCTCCGGGATCACGACGGCATCAACTCCTGCCGCATCGGATATCCTCAGGATAGAACCCAGATTATAGGAATCCTTGAGTTCATCACATATAACGATAAAAGGAGCCCTTCCTTCGCTTCTTACTTTGGCGATAACCTCATCAAGATCCGAATACTCGTGAGCCGCAGCAAGAGCTATAACTCCCTGATGACGCTTTGCATCGCTCATCTTATCAAGGGTATTCCTGGGGACCCTGGTTACGGGTACTCCCTTTTCATCGGCAAGCTTCATGATCTTTATGAGCGCCGGATCAGGCTTCTTGCCGCCTTCGGGAGACAATACCCATAGTTTATTAATAGGGCGTCCTGCTGCCAGCGCTTCAAAGACAGCGTTTCTTCCTTCGATATGGTCCAGATTCTTATCCTGATCAGGTCTTGAGCTCATAATTCCACCTTATCGTCAATGATATCAAATGACTTATAGAGGAGATATTCCATCCTCTCAGTCTGGTTGTCAAGGAAGAGATAGCCCATCAGAGCCTCGAATCCGGTTGCGTTCATATAATCTGCGATATCCGAATTCTTGGACACGGAATGAGGATTTGAATTCCTTCCTCTCCTGTAATAGGAGTCCTCTTCTTCTGTAAGTTCGTCCTTCAGAGCGAGCATCGCCTTCGCCTGAGCCTTTGCATTCACATATTCGATCGTCTGCTTATGCATCTTCTGGCTCGTCCCTGCATGGAAAGCCGCAACATGGCAACGGGCATAAAGTTCGAAGACCGAATCCCCGATATAAGCCAATACAGCAGGCTGGACTTCCTTGAGGTTCTCGGCGATGAAGGGTTTTATCATAAAGCTTCCACCTTCGGTCCTTCGGGAGTGTCCTTAACAACATAACCTTTGGACTGGATAAGATCCCTGATCCTGTCAGCCTCGGCATAATTCTTGTCTTTCTTTGCCTGAGCACGCTCTTCAACAAGATTCATGATCTCATCAGGTATCCCCTTCTCTTCAGGGAACTTAACGCCAAGAACGTCAAGCAACTCAGCCAGAACATCTCTTGCAGACTTAATAGCCTCAACGGATGCATCGTCAGCTGCGATGGCAGTATTGATCGCCGTTACGAGATTGAAGATATCCGTAATGGCATCAGCCGTGTTAAGATCGTCATCCATATGTTTTATGAACTCTTCACGAGCTGCATTTGCAGCATCGGCTACAGCCTTGTCAGAATCAGAACCTGAAGAAGCAGCGGGATGTACGCCGCCTTCAGTTATTGAAGAAGCAGCCTTATAGCATGTCTCGATCCTCTTAAGTCCCGTCTGCGAAGCGCGAAGGAGCTCATCTGAGAAATCGATCGGCTTACGGTAGTGACCGGAAAGGATAAAGAATCTTATGACCTCGTAAGGGAAATGCTCCACGATATCCCTGATCGTAAAGAAATTGCCCAGGGATTTACTCATCTTCTCTCCGTCGATATTTACAAATGCATTATGCACCCAGAAATTGGCGAAAGGCTTGCCGCTGGCGCATTCACTCTGAGCGATCTCGTTCTCATGGTGGGGGAAGATCAGATCACATCCGCCGCAGTGGATGTCGATAGTATCGCCTAAGAATTTTCTGTTCATGGCAGAGCACTCGATGTGCCAGCCCGGACGGCCTTCACCCCAGGGAGAATCCCAATAAGGCTCGCCTTCCTTCTTGAACTTCCATACGGCAAAGTCACCATGATTCCTCTTGCCCTCAAAAGACGTTACGCGTTCGCCTGCGCCGGCCTGGAGATCTTCCAGCTTGTAATGGGAAAGCTTGCCGTAGTCAGGGTCACGTGAGACATCAAAATACACACCGTCATCCGGGATAACGTATACAAAGCCCTTCTCCTCCAGAGACTTGATGAGATCTATGATCGCATCGATCGTCTCCGTAGCTCTCGGCTGATAGGTATGTCTCTTTATGTTTAAGCCGTCAGCATCAACGTAGTATTCGGCAATAAACCTGTCTGCCAGCTGGCTGACTGTGATACCTTCCTTGTTTGCGCGGTTGATCATCTTGTCATCGATATCGGTGAAGTTCTGACAGAACTCTACATCGTATCCCCTGTACTCAAGATATCTTGCTAGAGTATCAAAAGTTACGAACGGCCTTGCATTCCCCAGATGGAAATAGTCATAGACCGTAGGACCGCAGGCATACATCTTAACGTGTCCCGCATCTATCGGGACAAAATCCTGCTTTGTTCTGGTCAACGTGTTATAGAGCTTCATGAGCCTTCCTCCTTAATACCGGCCAAAGCCGGGTCGATAACAACAAATAACCCCGTATGCCCTGCATAAGAGGACAACGGGATCTATCCCTGTCATAAAAGACATTCTGACTTGGAGATCTAAAAAGATCTCGTAAGTCAGAAACACTCGAAATGGCCACTCCTCTTGACACCCCGTCTCATCCAGGGCGGTTCCCGCTCGCCCGTCGTCAATCTTCCACTCGATGGAGGCCTGATTTGTTACGCGCTGATTAGGATCCATATTACGTCATGTAGGTTCAACTTGGAGGTAACCACCTCGAGATACTTCAATTATAAATTAAAAGGCGCGATATTCAAATAATAATATGGAAATACCGCAAAATGTCACACAGTCTCGGCATTCTTGACCGTCCTGTTGCTGGCAAATGCAATACAGAGCACTTTGCCGGCCCCATTGTCAAGAAGAGCGCCCGCTGCCTCGTGGAGAGTCGCACCGGTCGTCGCAACATCATCAACCAATACGACAGTTGATCCTGCAATATCCCATTCGTCAGACATCCTGAAGGCACCCTTCACATTAAGGAACCTGGATTCGTTGTCTTTACACTCTGTCTGCCTGCCGGTATTCAAGGTCCTTTCGAGAAGACCTTCTGCCAGAGGCGAGCCTGTTGCATAAGCCACGGGGATGGCGAATTCAAGAGCCTGGTTGAATCCTCTTTCTTCTAGCCTTTCCTTAGACAGAGGGATCGGCGCTACCAGATCACAGCAGATCCCGTTTTCCTTTATCTTCTTTCCCAGGATCACGCCGAAAAGCCTTGCTATCTCCTTCTTCCTGCGGAATTTTATCGCGGGCATGGCCCTTTCGCAAAGATCGTCATAGGGGAAAGGTGCAAAGAGGGCAAGTTCCGGATAAGGGTCTCCGTCGTAGGGATTTGACAGGCACAATGACCAGCCCCTGACCCCCTCCAAAGGAAGCAGTTGCGAAAGGCATCTTTTGCAGATATTAAGCCCGGGTTGCTCATGATACAGGCGTTCATATAAGTCCTTATATCCGGGTATATCGTCTGCGGTTACATTTGCAACATCTCCGCATATATCGCACTTATGGGGCAAAAGCCAATCCAGGGACTCCGATATCAAAGGCATATCACACTCCTGAGTTTATCTTGAGAAAATCCCCCAAAGATGAGGGTCTTTTAGTCTCCCTCGTATTGCTTAAGTATTGTCTTATGCTTTTCTTCACGTCTATTATCACGACACGGCTGCGGCCTCTCGTAACTGCCGTATAGAGCAGCCTTCTCTGCTTTAAGAGATAGTTGACGCTGCCCAGTACTATATAGACCGTATCGAACTCACAGCCCTGGGATTTATGGACCGTTACCGCATAGGCCAAAGACAGGTCAGCCAGGTTCTCCCCTTCATAATCGACAAGCTTGCCGTCGTCAAAAAGGACCCGGAGCCTCTTTTTTCTTTTAAAGACTGATACTTCCGTAACGATGCCTATCTCACCGTTATAGACACCGACTCCTTCTTCCTCCCCTGCCTTACCGGGACATGTCCACTTTATCTTGTAATCGTTGCGCATCTGCATGACGCGGTCTCCGACATAATACGAACTGTCTCCCCTCACAACAGATTCCCTGCCGGCCGCCTTCTTTCCTTCTTCCCCGGAAAGTCTCAGTTCTTGAAGTTTGCTGTTAAGGTTAACCGTGGAAAGGAGCGCCCGCTCATCCTTAGTCGGTGTCAGCACGGCATAGTCGTCATTAGTAAGATCCATCGTATTGCAGAGCCCCAATAGGACGTCCAAAGCCTCTTCATCGCTGTCTACGTTTATTACACGGAAGCTGTCATTATCACAATGGGGTTCTGTTGATTCAAGTATCCTGTTGGCATTTGCGGCAATGGAACCTTCAGATTCCGCCCTGTGCTGATAAGCAAGGTGTATATGGGGAACCATATCACAGCTTATGAGATCTGCCAGGACATTACCCGGGCCCACCGATGGCAGCTGGTTCGGATCACCAACAAGAATAACGGATGTTCCCTCTGCCACGGCATCAAGGAATCTTGCGAACAGAGCGCTGTCCACCATGCTCATCTCGTCGATAACTATTACTCTGGCATCTATCGGATCTGAACTGTCCTTACCGAAACTGAATGATTCATTGAAAACATCCGGCGTGATCTCAAGGAGCCTGTGTATCGTCGTGGCTTCGATCCCTGTCGAATCGGCGAGCCTCTTGGCCGCCCTGCCGGTAGGCGCGGCAAACGCAGCCTTGATCCCTCTTTCTTCAAAGAATCTTCCAAGGACGCCCATTATGGTCGTCTTTCCCGTTCCGGGACCTCCCGTTATGACACACAAAGGAAGATACATTGCCATATAGACAGCTTCCCTTTGAGAATCATCCAATACCAGGCCCATGTCCTCTGCTATCTTATCCATCGTGTCATAAGCTTCGAGCTTTGACGGGATCGGTGCGGGGGAATTTACAAGATCAGTTACTATATCAGAAGCAGACGATTCATAGTAATAAAACTGGGAAGAACTTATCCTTGCCCCCTCATCTGTCAGATCACACTCCTCGACGATCCCCTTGAGGGTCCGGTAGATATAAAGCCTCCCGTTCTCACAGGCCCGTCTTGCAGCATTGAATATAAGGCCGTCATCCGTATCGAAAAAAGATTCCGGCGAACTGCTCCTCAGCATATTCTTCATGCCGTTCGTGTATTCAACGGCAGTTGCATAAGTTGCGCAACTCCTGTAGCAAATATCATTTACCAGTGAGACTGCCATGGCTTCGATCCTGTAATCCATATCAGGGGGAAGATCAAACTGTTTTGCAAGATTATCGCACTCGGCAAATGAAGCTATGCCGCCGAAGAACATCGAATAGGGATTGTCCTTAAGAAGATCATCGTCAACAAGCCCGATCTTCTGGCACCTTCTGATCGAAGGTTTGGACAGCCCTGCCTTGACGAGTTCATATATCCTTCTGCTCCTGTCAGGATCTTCTGCAACAAGTTCATGAAGAAGCTTAAGATCATCTTCCGCAGCTTTCTTGAACTTGTACTTTGCCGTAAATTCTTTCTTGCCATAGAGGAGGATATCGTCGATCAGCCTGTCCTTTAAGAGCTTTGCTATCTCCTTATCAGCAGCTTTTGCATCTTTATCCTTCATGTATTCAATGAAGCGTAAAGGAACGGCGATCTTCTCTTCCTCCTCATCGGCAGCTTTCAAAGACGATATTTCAAGGGATGCTTTCCCCTTATATTCCTTGATGACACCGGATACTTTGTAGCGCATTCCCTCAGTAACGGGAATGCCGAGTTTGGATACACAGGAGAAATTGCCGGCAGCAAAAGATATGAACCTGCCGTCAGATGACACAAAGAAAACTTTACGGACGATAACTTCGGCATCATCAACATTTGATCCGATATCGGATAGATCAAGAGATCTGATAATGCCGGTCTTATCGTCCGTTACCATATGGGTAAGATCAGTTTAAACCGCAGGCAGCCTTAAGAGCATCAATCCTGTCACACGCCTCCCAGGGAAGTTCAAGATCAGACCTTCCGAAATGACCGTAACTTGCAATATCAGAATAGATGGGTCTCTTAAGGTCAAGATCACGGATAATGGATGTAGGCCGGAGGTCAAAGACCTCATTTACTGCGCGGGATATAACTTCATCCGGAACTACACCTGTTCCAAACGTATCAGCCATGACAGAAACAGGCTTTGCAACTCCGATTGCATAAGCAAGTTGAATCTCACACTCTTTGGCAATGCCTGCTGCTACTACATTCTTGGCAATATATCTTGCAGCGTATGCTGCGGATCTGTCCACCTTCGTAGGATCCTTGCCGGAGAATGCCCCGCCGCCATGACGGGCGAATCCGCCGTATGTATCAACGATTATCTTACGGCCGGTAAGACCTGAGTCACCCTGGGGACCTCCTACTACGAACCTGCCTGTAGGATTTACAAAGAACTTGGTATCCGGATCGATCATGCTTTCGGGAATGACATTCTTGATTATATTCTCGATAACAAAAGCATGAAGTTCTTCCTGGCTGATATCTTCACTGTGCTGGGTCGATACGACGACCGTGTCGATCCTTACTGCTTTATCGTCTTCATATTCGACCGTTACCTGGCACTTGCCGTCAGGTCTTAAGAAAGGAGCATTACCCGACTTCCTTACGATAGCCAGTCTCTTGGCAAGTTTCTGGGCAAGAGAGATCGGAAGGGGCATCAGCTCCTCGGTATCATCATTGGCGTAACCGAACATGAGGCCCTGGTCACCTGCTCCGTTATCCAGGATATCGTCATTGTCATCCCTCGTCTCAAAGGATTTATCAACGCCCATGGCGATATCGGGAGACTGTTCGTCGATCGAGGTTAAGACTGCAACTGAATCACAATCGAAGCCGGCTTCCTTGTCGTATCCGATCTGCTTCAATCTGTCTCTTACGATAGAAGGGATATCAACATAAGCTGAAGTGGATATCTCACCCATAACAAGCACCATACCCGTCGTACAACAGGTCTCGCATGCAACTCTTGCACTGCTGTCCTGTGTAAGTATGGCATCAAGGATCGAATCAGATATCTGATCACATACTTTATCAGGATGCCCCTCTGTTACTGACTCGGATGTGAATAACCATTTACCTTTTCTGTTCCTCATGAGAAGTCACCTCGAAATTTAGTTTAACAATTAATTCTATATCAAATTCTTCCGGAATGTAACCCTTTTGTCGAAAACTGAGACTTTGTGAGACTTTGTGAGATTTTGTGAGATTTTTGGCCACTTTTGCGATGTATGATTTATACACAAAAACCAAACAATCAACAAGGAGGAACAAACAAATGGCATTCGGCATAAAGGTCTTCATCAAGGACGAATACTTATTCACACTTTTGCGTCAGCGTTTGGGTTACTGCTTCCCTGAAGCATATATCATGAGGTTCTCATGCCCGGATGCCCTGGCAAAGTGTGACAAAGATCAGGAGAGGTTCTGCGAATTCGAGAAGACCCTCTACGACCAGAGACAGTTTAAAGCCCAGGACACGGGTGATCCTGGAGCGGTAGCTCTGTTTGATGAGAAGGGCATCATAGACTGCAAGAGGATCATCCGGGCATTGGGGATCAATTCCAAGGTCACTCCCGTATCCATGTCGAGCAAACCCGGAAACAAAGTCACCGTGCTCTTATCCTTCGTATACCGCAAGGAACTCGAGGATTATATACATGATCTCACTGATCCTTACGATTACGATATTCCCTTAAGGCTCGACTTCACGGGAGGATTCGGACTCAATTCCAAAGAGAGCGAAAACATGAACGAACTCGTAAGGCGGTCTGCCTCAAGGAGATTTACGGCAAGCGATATCCTGTCCTATGTCAGAAGGGATGATCAGGGCTTCATGACTCCCGGAGGATCCTTAGATCCCGATATCTGCCATGAGATAGGGTCAGCCGGGATCATAAAGATCCTTAACATGGCAAAGACTATCTCTTCTGAGGATTCATGGTCAGTATCGGTCCTTGCGGTATTGGATTCATTCTCATCAAAAGACATGATCGCAGTCGCCAAAGAAGCAGACCGCGTGATCGTATTGGCTCACGATATGTCCCAGGGATTATCTGATTTCGTGTCCGGGATCAACAGGGCTCTTCCGCCTGACATAAAAGCTGAACTGATCCTCACGGAAGAAAGGACGGCAGCATATGACAAGAATGCAGTATAGACCCGAAGATATCAAAGAGCAGATGACATATTACGTCTTAAGCGCCATCAGGACCGGCGGTGACCCCTCTGACGATGAACTCAAGGAGATCATCGCCAATGTGATATCAGACCGTGCCAAGGATCTTAAGATGACTTTAGATGAGAGGCGGGCTCTGGCAGGGGTGGTCTTCAATTCCCTGAGAAGACTTGATGCGATCGAACCTCTGATGGAAGATCCTTCTGTCACAGAGATCATGGTCAACGGCCCTGACAACGTCTTCTTCGAAAGAGACGGCAAACTCTACAAGTCAGCCCTAAAGTTCAAGGATGCCAAACACCTTACGACAGTGATATCGGCATTCTTCGCCAACCGCAACAGGCCGCTGAACGAAGCCAATCCTATAGCTGACCTAAGGCTTCCTGACGGGTCAAGGGCTAACGCCGTCCTCCCGCCGGTCGCACCGGACGGCCCGATAGTGACGATAAGGAAGTTCACGGGTGTGTCACACGACATAGCTTCCCTTATAAGAAACGGCTTTATAAGCGAGGAATGTGCGAGATTTCTGTCTGAATGCGTGAAAAACAGGAAGACGGTCTTCCTATGCGGAGGCACAGGATCAGGCAAAACGACCTTCCTCAATTGCTTATCCGGCTTCATTCCCACGTCCGAAAGAGTTGTCACCATCGAGGACTCGGCCGAGCTCAATCTGCGCGGCATAGATAACCTCGTCAGGATGGAGAGCCGCCTCCCAGGGCCTGACGGTTCCGGTGAGGTAAATATCAGGATGATGATCAGAGCTGCCTTGAGGATGCGACCGGACAGGATCATAGTAGGTGAAGTCAGGGGCGAAGAAAGCGCGGACATGATCCACGCCCTCAATACAGGGCACCCCGGGTCCATGTGCACAGGTCACGCCAATTCCTGCAGTGAGATGTTAGACCGCCTGACCGTAATGGTCATGGCAGGTTCCAACCTGCCCTACGAAGCCATCGTCTCCCAGATATCGATGGGACTCGACATAATCCTGCACATAACCCGTGCCAGGAACGGAAAAAGATACATAGACGAAGTCTGTCAGGTATTAAAGTCCTCGGGGCAGACATTTAACACAAAGGTCCTTTTCGCGGCAGAAAAAGGAGGTGGTCAGCTTGAAAGGATCGCCAGCATTGAAGAACTCCGGGCATGCCAGACTTATTCATATTGAACCGGATGAAAGGCAGAAAACTCTTGTAAAGTATATATGGATCTACCCTGCATTCGTTGCAGCAGTTTTCTTTCTGTCATCCCTCTTCATGGATTCGTTTAAGATAAGGCTTGTATCCGCACTCTTTCTCGGCTTTTTTCCCTGGAAAGAGACAGTCTACAGGATCTATAACTCCGCCTATGAGCAGATGAGGACTCAGCTTCTTGTCCTCCTGCAGGTGCTTTGTACGGGAGTAAGTTCAGGTTACTCGATAGAAAAATCCCTGACCCTGGTCCGCCCTGTCATAGAGCATACTTTCGGCAAAAGGAGCCCTCTTATCAAGCCTCTTATAAAGATGGAGAACAAGCTCAAGATGCATATCGACTCGGAAAGGGTCTTAAGCGAGTTTGCGTCTGACCTTAATTTCCCCGAGACCATCCCTGTTTTCCATGCATTGTCCATATCAGGCAGGATCGGCAGCAGCACCTTGGCGATCTTAAGATCCTCATGTCAGATGCTGTCGGAGATGAATGCCGTCCATAACGACATAAACGCCGAGAACGCCGGCAAGAACGCAGAAGCCGTAATGCTCTGCATCATGCCCTTCGCCATAACATTTGCCCTCAATCAGATGAGCAGCAATTATTTGGCCGAAGCGAAAGCCTCCGGCGCCGGGAAGATCCTCATGGCAGTGGCATTTGTGCTCTGCATAATCGCGGCAGCCCTTCTCTTCAGGTTCATGACCCACCCGGAGAATTCTCCGGCCAAAAATCCGGATACCGACTCATCCCCCGGGAAGAAGACACCCTTAGCAGATATGCTGACTTCCATCCTTCCCACATCATTTATCGCGCGCCGCCACACCATGTTCAACGAACTGTCTTATAACCCGAGGATAAGTTATGAGAAATATATCCGGAAACAGATCATCACGACCTTAGCTGCAGGAGCACTGGTGTTCACGATAACGGGAGCTATAGGCAAGCCTCAGATCCTGTCGGTCCCCGCAATGATACTTATCTATGTCCTTAACATCAACGATATAAGGACCAGGGTCAACCTGAAGCATGAAGACTTAATGAGAGACATCCCCCTCTTCTTATGTCTCATGTCAACACTGTTAGAAGCCGGATTGCAGCTGCCGAAAGCTATCGAAATCTGTTCTAAGGCATTCGATGAACACGGAACCATCTCTTACGAGATCAATGCGATGAGGGCGGGGATCCTAAGCGGACTTTCCGCTTCGGAAGCTGTCGAAAACTTTTCCATAAGGACTCAGATACCGGAAGCCAAGGCCGCCCTCCTCCTTGTAGCGAGATACGGCAGGCTCGGCACCGCTGAAGTACTTAATCTCTTATCCTTACAGGCATCAGCCTGTTGGAATCTATGCCGCAACGCAGCCCGCAAAAAACAGGAGCGCGAGTCCCTGGGCATGCTCCTGCCCATGACTCTGGACTTCATCTGCGTGCTGATAGTTGCAGTAACACCGGCGATCATTTCCATGGCCATATGATCTTATGAGAAAGGAGGTAAAAGCTATGACCCGGATCAAAAAGCACAATAAAAGAGGCATGGGCACGGTTGAAGTCGTGATCATCATCGCTGTCCTTGTTGCACTGGCTCTGATCTTCAGAGAAAGTCTTACCAGCTATGCAGGGAAAGTCATCAAGTTCTGCTTCAACGAAGACAAAGTCGTCTCAGCTTTAAGCTGACAGCATCGATAAGTGAGGTATGTATATGATAAACAGAAAAGGTCCTTTCGGATGTTATGCGACAGAACAGATCAGATCTGATCTATCTGTCAGCGAATATGCCATGGCAGTGATCAACGGCAACAGCTCCGGTTGTTTTCTCCCGTGCATCATAAACCGATACGGCGAGGTCAAAGAATTCTCTTTCGATTACTCAGGGATGATCCCCCTGACAGAATTTGACGGTGCCGGATCAGCCAAACACAAGTTCCCGAATCTTCTTTCGCGCGGGGACAAACTGAAGTTGCGCCGCAAAGCCGTCGGGACTTTTCTCATGCAGATACTTATCCTCATGAATAATCTCCTTCCTCCGGAAGGAATAGTACTGACACTTAAGAACATCTATACTGACAAAGACGGTACCGTCTTAAAATTTTGTTACAGACCGGAAGAATTCAAAAGTTCCTCATTAAGACTGAGCTCACTTAATGAGGACGACATGGAAGAACTTATAAACACTGATTTCATATCAGAAATATTGACCGAAGACGAGAAACAGTCCATACTGCACGCCATCAGCACAGGTGACGAAGACATGTTCTGCAACTGCTGCCGGATCATCATGTCAGCCAAGGGATCAGTATCAGGATCAAAAGATACAGGTAAGATGCGGTCTTTAAACAACGCACTCTGTGTAAGATCTGATCTTATCATCCCCTCCCTTACCGTCATCTGTTCCGTTTATTCTTTGCAAAACATCGGCCGTAAGGCTGCTTTCCTTTTCGCATGGGCAGGCCTGATCCTCATAGCGCGTGTGATATGGAAAGACAGAAATACAAAAGAAAACACTTGCACAGCGAAAAAGGAGGACACCGACTATCAGGGACAATTAAGAAGAAAGATCTTATTCTCTAGACCACGGTCCGGGCCTGTCGCAAACGGCAGCGTATATACGGGAGACAATGAAGATAATTGCTTTGACCTGAATTATGCTTCCCTTAAGTCATTGACCAAAGAGATATCGGCGGACGGTATCCCCAGGGAAGAACGATACTCTATATATACGGACAAAGTTACGGTAGGCTCGGACCAGTTCCTCTCTGATATCGTGATAGACGACGATTCCGTGGAATCTCAGCACGCAACGATAACATTCGAAAACAAGCAGTATTACCTTACGGACCTCAGCATATCCCACAAGACATATATAGACGACAAATCCTTGCTGCCGGGCAAGCGGTATGAGATCAAGAACAATCAGAAGCTGACCTTCGGAGATAAAGACTACAGATTCCTGATATCGCTTTCGGAAAGCGCTAAGGATAAGGGAGAGTGGTATTGAATCAGCAAGAAAAAACCGGCCCCGCAAGGAGCCGGTCCGAAGGTCAATTACAACTTAGATATCATCCACCAAAGTACTTAAGTACTGGCCGTAGTTGGTCTTGGACATCTCGTCTGCAATGGCAGACAGGTCTTCCAGACCAATCCACTGGTTACGCAGAGCTACTTCTTCCAGGCATCCGATCATCTTACCGGACCTTTGAGCGGACTTGATCTGGCCTGCTGCCTCGTAAAGACTGTCAGCCGTACCTGCGTCAAACCATGAGAACTCGTCTTCAAGCGGGATGACACGGAGGGCGCCCTGTGCAAGATATGCATTGTTTACTGAAGTGATCTCAAGCTCGCCTCTTGCAGAAGGCTTAACGTTCTTCGCGATGGATACGACCTGCTTATCGTAGAAATAGAGACCCGGAACAATGTAATTGGACTTGGGCTTTGCAGGCTTCTCTTCGATGGATACGGCCTTACCGTCAGCTGCAAACTCAACGACGCCGAAGGGCCTGGGGTCTGCCACATAGTAACCGAAGATGGCAGCTCCGTCCTTGCAGAGCTCGACAGCCTGCTTGAGCTTCCTTCTGAAACCCGGACCATAGAAGATATTATCTCCTAATGCAAGACAGCAATTGTCTTCTCCGATGAACTCCTCGGCCAGGATAAATGCATCTGCAATGCCTCTTTGAACAGGCTGCTCCTTATAGCAGATATTGATACCAAGCCTGTGTCCGTCATTAAGAAGATTCTCGAAAGGCTTGGTGTCTCCCGGAGGAGTGATTATCATGATGTCCTTGATGCCGGCATTCATGAGGACCGACAAAGGATAATAGATCAAAGGTTTGTCGTAGACCGGAAGCAATGGTTTACAGATCGGGAGTGTAATAGGATAAAGTCTTGTTCCCTTCCCCGCCGCAAGAATAATACCTTTCATAAAACACCTCGTAAATCATCTTGTGATCGATGTCTATATTTTATCAGAAGATAAAGTTATCCTCCACTCCCTATCCAAAGGACAAAGAGTGGAGGACCTGACTCTAGTGCGCTTACCCTATCCGTTATTCTACTTATTCTTCTTTTGTCTCAGCGTTTTCTTTAGAAGCCTCTTCTTTTACTTCAGGTGTTTCAGCCTGTGCAGATGCAGCAGCTGCTGCCGCTCTCTTTGCAGCTCTCTTCTTGCGGCCTCTCTTGATGCAGATAAGGACGATGATGCCTGCGATGATGAGGACTACTGTCAAGGGGAGGAGCATGATGAAGAGGATGACTGCGCCTTCACCGAATTCGACAACGTTCTCGAGCATCTCGCTGAATGCATCCTTGATATCGTCTAAGAATGTTCTCTTCTTGATCTCGGGCTGATCTTCTTCCTCGATGACTTCCCTGATCGTTAAGTTCAGTGTTGCATATGTAACCTGATTGTCGATAGTCTTGAGCTGTGTCTCATAGGACTCGATCTGGTAGCGGATCTCAGACAGGCGGTTCTGAAGAACGATGATGCTGTCGAGGGAATCTGCTTTTGCGAGGAGATCCATCAGGGTCTGCTGTTCGACCTTAAGGGATTTTACCTTGGATTCCATATCAACATACTGCAAGGTCCGATCTACGGAATTCTCGGATGTTGATGTAACCGTAACTGCACCGTTAACGGATTCGATCAGGGCGTCGAGCTTATCCTGAGGTACTCTTACGACATAAGTTCCGGTCCTGAACTGGTTGTTCTTACCTGTACCATTCACATTGGAGTTCTCAAAATAACCTCCGAGTTCATTGACCTTTGCCTTGAAGTTAGCGACGACCTCATCGAACTTCTCCGTCTGTGCTGTGATGGTACAGGTGCGGATAAGCTTACGCTCGGTAAGAGTGTCGGCTCCTGCGACAGCACCTGAGTCGCTGTTCACATCAGCTCCCGCATCGCGGGCTTCTGCAGGTTCATAATCAGCTGTAGCGGCATTCGTCTCATATGAATCATAATCATCTCCTGAAAGGCTCTTAACACCCCAGTCTCCATTCAGTGCAACATCACCTGTGTCAGCGATTTTGTTCGAAGCCATATTGTAACTTAAAGCCGGAGCCTTGGAAGCGGACTTTGAGCATGCAGCAAGAGATGACATGATCATCAAAACAGCCAGCAGGACTACAAGTCTTTTGCTAATATGTTTCCTTAAGTTCTTCATTTTCTGTCCCTCCTTCTGGGATTCTTTTTGCGTTTATACCTGTTATACAACGTCAAGAACGAAAATGTTGCAAATGGAAGATCAAAAGATCAGTGATCGTATGTAGCCTTAAGGAGAAGATACTCTGCTATCTCTATCATAATAACAGACATAAGATAGAATATAGTCATGGGAACCGCAAAAGGAATAAGGTGGACTCCCAGCATGCAGATAAGATAATAACTTATGTATTTTGCGATAGACAGAGCCAGTCTTCTGACACCCGGCGTATAGAAGAAATCCCGGAAAACGATATATCTTTCGATGACAAAACATAAGAGAAGATAGATGAGCCAGTTTAAGACAGTGATGATATAGAAGAAGCCGACGTGCAGGATATCCGACAGGACGAGCACCGTAAGTATATTGATAAGCAAAGATATGGCTGCACAGGCGACTGTCTGGATATACCTTACATATATAAGGATCGTATCACGCAAAGGCCTGAAGTGAGAGTCGGCGTTATTGTCGATATAGATGGCTTCTATCGGAACCGTAGATATCTCAAGGCCCTGCTTCTCTGCCATAAGGACCACGTTGAGTTCGTAGTCGTACTTGTCTCCCCTGACCTTCAGCATCCAGTTGATATTTGATGTTGCAAAGCCGCGAAGACCTGACTGGTTATCAGGCAGGTATCTCGCATTTGCGATCGCGAAAAAGAATCTCGACATGGTATTGCCGAATCTTGACCTGAATGGAGCATCTTTCTTGATGCCGCGGACGGTAAGGACTATGTTGTTGCCGGCCTTGAGCTTATCTGCGACACGGCATATGTCCTCGGGTTTATGCTGGCCGTCGCAGTCGGCGGTCACGAGATAGGTGTAGTTTTTCGTGGCAACGTATTCGAATCCGTACTTTAAGGCATGACCTTTACCGCAGTTGGTCTCATAACCTATTACCATGGCTCCGGCCTCGGCGCACTGGCGGAATATATCTTCATATTCCGGCCCGCTTCCGTCGTTTACGATCACAGCATCAAGACCTGATTTTCTAAGATCTGCGATAAGTTTTAAGAGCCTTGGGCCAGGTTTATAGGATGGAATAAGAACCACGACATCAGAATAATCCTGTCTTACGTTATCAGTTATCTTAATGTCAGCGGTTCCAGCCATCTTACGTCCTCAAGAGTCATCAGAAATAAAGATTCGTGTCGATACCGTTCGTCATCTTGGAGTAATCGATCGTATCGTAGTAGAGATAGTATATATCTTCGCCCTCGGAAAGACCTGACGTGACTTCAGTATATTCAATGTCGGACTTGCCTGTCGTTATCTCGCGGAGCCCGCCGAGTTCTCCTGTCTGCTCGTCCTTGGTCGTGTAAACATAGGTCTTGTTGTTCTGCTGGACAAGAGATGCGATCGGGACAGCAAGTACAGGTTCGGAATTGATGGTTATACTGACCTTGGCGGTCATTCCGGGCTTCAGTTCGGGAATGCGGTCGAAGCTTACGGTAACCTTAAAGTATGCCTTCTTGCCTGACAAGGTTCCCTTCCTTGAAACTGAGGTGACCTTGCCTTCAAATCTTGTATCTTCGAGCGCTGTAGGCGCTATGACACAAGGCATCCCCTCTTCCATCTTAATGACATCCTTGTCTTCCACTTTTATAGTGATCTCATAGGTCCCGGCTTCCTCGATCGAATAGAGGACTGCCTTATCGTTGATGTACTGTGTCTGCGGCATATCAGCATCCGAAGAAGGATCGGACATGTCAGGGATCATACCGGCATTGGGATCTATCGTGCCTCCGCCGTTGATAAGCGCATAATACTGCGCGGGATCGATCCCTGCAGGGATCGAAGGGATCGTAGGATCTCCCGAAGGCATTGTAACATCTGTAGGGATCGTCTGATCGGAATTATCCGTAGGCATAGTCTGATCAGGTTCGGAAGGAGCCGTGGGCTCTTCAGTCTTTGTCGTAGTAGTGGGTTCATCATTATCGTGCTTAACGATGAGAGCCATTCCTGCCTTGCCCTTATAAGGAGTCTCTTCTTCCTCGTAAAGATCTTCATCAAGACCTCTTACGATGCCGTCCTTTTCTGCAACTATATTGCCCGACTCATATATTGCGAGCATGTCCTTCAGATCTTCAAGAAGATCCTCGCGCTGAGACATCAATGTATTGTATCTTTCGGAACTTACATCATCGGTCAGTGTAAAGAGTGTGTCCCCCTGTTCAACTGTATCTCCGACCTTAACCTTTATCTTTTTGATCTTCCCCGCAAAAGATGTGATCTTGAGCGGACAGTTGACATAAAGTTCCGCTTCACCAAGGTTATCACCTTCGTAGCTGACCTTGATCCTGTCACCGACACCAGGTGTCTTATCCGAGAATGTTACCTTCATCTCACCTTCAGAATATGCTGCGACACGGCCCTTGAGTTCGGTTCCGTCGGAAAGCTTCCCCTTTACTGCAGTACCTACTCCGATATTGACGTCAGTCTTAAGATCGCAGGCCATCTTGCCGTCAACAGACAGGATCAGAAGAGCGCCCTTATCGTAAACAACATCAGACACATTGTCGGAAACCTGCGCATAGATCTCCTTGACCCTGCCGTTGGAAGGCGCCTTGATCTTGCTGCCGGAATTATCAACATCTTCAGTGTGAAGTTCCTTATCAAGATCTACGATCATCTTTCTGGTGTTTTCCATCGATGCGGCCAGAGATACAAGATCTGCCGTACCTATGATGTCACCTTCCAAGACATTATCACCGTTCTTGAAATAAACTTTCTCAAACCCGATGCCTTTAACATATTCAAAATCTTCCTTGTCTCCACCTTTGATCGTGCCTGAACGGACGACCTTGTGCTCGATCTCGCGCATGGAAGCCTTGATCCCGATAAGGGACTGTGATGTCAGGTCGTTGGTCTGCTCGGCATTCTTCTTGGAATAATATGTAAGCACATTTACACCAACGACCGTAGCTGCAACGATTATCGCGACAACGATGAGCCAGACCTTGGAAGACTTGCGCTTGCTCTGGATATGCTCCTTGCTGCGGTCTTCCCTGCCCGGATCGAAAAGTATCTTATTATCATTAACATTTTGCATAGCCATATCCGTCAACCCCCGTAATGAAGCGCATCGATAGGATTCATCTTGGCTGCCTTATTGGCAGGATAGAGTCCGAACAGAATACCTATAACAAAGCAGAATGTGACCGCGATCATGACGATCGTCGGATCCATGACGAATTCAACACCGAGGGATGCTGTGATCAAAGAACCTATCTTAAGAAGGACCCAGGACATGAATATGCCGATACCGCATCCAATGAGACAGATAACGACCGACTCAAAGAGGAACTGTCTCAGAATTACGCCGCGCGATGCGCCGATAGCCTTGCGGATACCGATCTCCCTCGTTCTCTCCGTAACGGTAACGAGCATTATGTTCATGATGCCGATACCGCCTACAAGGAGCGATATGCCTGCAATGGCGCCAAGAACGATGGAAAGGATAGATGTAACGTCGCCTAACGCATCTTCTATGTAAGAGATATCATATACCTCGACTTCGTAATCCTTATAATCCTTATCGAAAAGCGCCTGGGCATCAGCCTTGACCTCATCTATCGTATATCCTTCGGAAGGACCAAAGTAAAGTGTACATGTTGAGAAGTAACCCGATATGGACTCTTGGGCGATTATGCCATAGGGAACATAGATGGTGTTATAACTCCATGTCATCATGGCCTCAAGGCTGTTATCGTTATCATCAAGGACTCCTACGATCGTATAGTCCAGGTCACCTACTGTGATGGTCTCACCGATACAGTCAAAGTAACCTATGTAATCTTTTGCAGTCTTCTCTGTAATAACGCAGACAAGGCTGTTGTTGTTTATATCGACAGGAGATAAGAGCCTTCCCATCAGGACTTTCTTTCCCATGATGGAAAAATACTCGCTCGTAACACCGGTCTGCATGACCGTATCATAATTACCGTTGATCTCACAATCAGAGAAAACTGTATATTCAATACCAACACTGTTGAATGAAGGGTTGTCGGAAATCCACTTGTCGTGAGTCTCTTTCTTTGCTACTTCAGGAGGCACATCATTTGAAAACTGCGCATAGACCATGTCGTTGCCAAGCTCAGCTATCGTATTGGTGATCGATGATGTTCCGCCGTTGACGATACTTACGAGAACGACCAGTGCTATGACACCGATAATGATTCCCAGCATGGTAAGGAAAGATCTCATCTTATTGGAGAGTATCGACTTTATCGCCATCCTGAAAGACTGAACGATACCGGAATTGAAGATCGCATCAAAGAACTTGATCATTGCTTCGTCACCTCCGATATCTTTCCGTCCTTGATCCTTACGACGCGCTTGGCTTCAGCCGCTACATCGGGATCATGTGTTATCAGGAGGATGGTATTGCCCAAAGCATTGAGTTTCTTGAAGATCTCAATGATATCACGGCTCGTATGCGAATCGAGGTTGCCCGTAGGTTCGTCTGCCAGGATCAGTGAAGGCTTCGTAACGATAGCCCTTGCTATAGCGACCCTCTGCTGCTGACCGCCCGACAGCTCCGTGGGCAGATGGTGGACCCTGCTCTGCAGGCCGACTGCTGCGACCGCTTCCTTTACCTTCTCGACTCTCTCGGATCTCTTCATGCCGCGGTATATGAGAGGGAGTTCTATGTTCTCCTCTACTGTCATGTTCGAAATGAGATTGAAATTCTGGAATACGAACCCTATCTTCTGATTACGGACCTCTGCGAGCTTATTCTCCGTATAGTACTCGATCGGGATACCGTCTAACATGTAATTGCCGGCATCAGCCTTGTCGAGACAGCCGATAACGTTCATGAGCGTGGACTTGCCTGATCCTGACGGACCGATTACGGATACGAACTCGCCCGGGTATACGTGCATTGTTACATGATCCAACGCACATACTTCTTCCTCACCAACGAGGTAAACTCTGGTTATATCCTTAAGATCGATCATTGTTCTTCACCCTGATCGCTCTCTTCTGCTTCCATGGAAGCAATGGCTGCATTATGCTCATCGATCTTGGCCTGAGCGGGGTCCTCTTCTTCCGTCTCTTCAGAGGTCTCTTCACCGTACATCATATCGCTCATCGCGCTTCTGTCTGACTCATAGTAAACGGTGTCACCTTCCTTGAGGCCGTCCTTGATCTCCGTAAAGTCATCGTTGGAAAGACCTGTCGTAACATAGACCATTCCGCCGAATTCACGCGTCTCGCTGTTGTACTCTGTATATACGAATTCACCGTTGCCGGACTTGCGGATAGCAGATGTCTTTACTGAAAGAACATTATCTGCGCTGTTGACCTCGATCTTTACGGCTGCATACATTCCGGTGAGCATCTCATCAGTCTTTTCGAACTCTATCGTAGCTGTATAGATGCCGTTCTGCTTATCGGAAGGCTCATCGGAGATCTCCGTGACCTTTCCCTCGCCCTTGTAGTCTATAGCCTCGATCTCGATCTTTGCTTTCATGCCTTCCTTGATCTTAAGGATATCCTTCTCGGCAATACCGACATTGGCCGCGAAAGTCGTGTTGGGAGAGATCCTGGCAACACGGGTATAACCCGCTTCAACTTCCTCTTCCTCATCCTCGATGTTGGCAAGATCACTTCCTGTGTCCTGACCCATATAGTCGGCATAATCAGCAGGATTCATGGACATATCGTCATCGTTGTCTTCTTCCGTCTTGGCATCAGGATCGTAGATCGTCTTGATGACACCTGCTTCCCCTGCAAAGATACCGCCCTCTTTATAGATCTTGAGGTATTCATTAAGGATATCTTCCTGTTCTTTCCTCTGCTTCAGGAGAGAATCGTAATCAGCCGAGATCTTGGTATCGGACAAAGTAAGGAGCACATCTCCTGCCTTGACCTTATCACCTGCCTTGCACTTGATCGTCTTAACGGTTCCCTTATAACCCGTAATGGACAAGGGCTTATTGATCTGAACCTGTGCATCTGCGATGGTATTGTTGTTTTCATCCTTCACCGTAACCTTGTCATCAGGCATAAGGACCTTATCTGATACGAGGATCTGAGCCTTGCCTGCCTTGACACGGCTTACCTGGCCCTTATATTCGTTGCCGTCCTTATCAAAGACCTTAACCTGATCGCCGGCCTTAAGTCCTGTCTCGGGAACATCACATGTCATCTTCCCGTCGAGTGATAAGACGATCAGAGCCCCGTTATCACATACGGTATCAGCAACAGAATCTTCTTCCTTACAGTAGATCAGCTTGACTCTTCCCTCGAGAGGAGCCTTAACCTTGCCTGAGATCTTATCATCGGAAACGTCTGCTATGGAATCGTCCAGTGAGTCTATCTTGCCCTGAACCTGGGAGATCGCATCCATGAGCGAAGATTCCGTTACGGTCATGAGCATGGTGTCTGCTGTAACCTTGTCGCCCTCTTCAACGAAAACCTCATCTACTTCCAGGCTGTTCCTTATATCAACAAAACTTATGTCTGCAAGACCTATTCCCCCGCCGCTCTCGACATACTGGGACAGGTCGCTTCTTGTAACCTGGGCCTGCTCGACATTAAGGTAGGTCTTGTTGATCATATCGTTGATCGCGTTCATGGCCATGCTGATCAGAAAAACGATCAGAGCGAACACGGCTACAACGGATATAAGAACGATGATGATTATCTTTCTCTTCTTGCGCTTGCGCAAATCGCGCTGCATCTTAATAAGCTCGGTATTCGACTTGGTCGAATTCCTGCTCTCGTCAACAGGATTCTCTGACATCTTGTTTACCCCTCACCCAAATAAATTTTTAAGATCTCAATTCTCTTCCTGATCGTCAAAATTAAGATCCTTAGTTACGTCATATGGCTCGAAAGTCGTATTGAGGACTTCCTTTGCCGCATCAAGTTCAGCCTGAGCCTCTGCCTCTGCCTTCTCTATGGCTTCTGCTTCCTCGGGGGCAGGCTTTGAAAGATCAATGGCATCATACTTCTGGAAAGGATTCTGCGTCTTCTCGTAACCGCAGTAGTAGCACATCTTCTTAAAGATGTACTTCTCCATTGTCTGGAGGCCTCTTCCGCAGGAAGGACACTTAACGTCATCGGCATAATCGGTACGGGTAGACAGTTTGGATGCAAGATCCAGCTTGGAATCGAGTTCGGAATATTCGTATCCCTTATCCTTCATCAGCATCCACATGCCGTGAACGAGGACTTTGAGTTCATCAACTTCATGCCTTAACTCGGCAACAGTAGCTTCTTCGGTAAACTCTTCAGCCATCTTCTGAGCCTTTGCCTCTTCAGGATTCTTGATGCTGTTCATGAATTCAAGCATTCTCTCATTCTCGGTAGATCCCATATAATCTTCCCCCTATTCACTTGATCTGGTCGCAGAATTCCGCTAAAGAAACCGCAACATTGTATATATTACCACTATCTGTCAAAATTGTCTCATCATTCTCGTTCGAAAGGAATCCCAGATTCAGCTGGAAAGCGTGGACCGACGTGGCATAATTAAGCCCCGAATAAGCCATCGTGGTAACAACCCCTCCGTCTTCCATGTTCTCTGCACCGGCTATGATCTTCGAAAGGTCCTTTCCAGTCGCAAAGTCTTTTGTCTTGCTCTTGCCGTACTCGGGGATACAGACCCTGACGCCGGTAAGCTCGGGATCCTCAACGCTCCTGGCCTCGAGCCTCAGATATATATCGCAGTTAGAAGATGTCGCGATCTTCGCCCTGTCCTGATTCGACAGATCTATGTCATTGGTATTCCTGGTAAGAACGACCTCTGCTCCGCACCCCTCAAGGTATTCTTTGGCCGTGAGTGCATAATCCAGCATCAGAGAAGATTCGGCAACTCCTGTCTTAACACCCTTGCCGCCTTCTGTTGCCGCCGGCTTGAAAGCTGTCTTGTTGGGCATCAGTTCTTCCGTATTAGGTGAAGTCTCTGCCTGATGCATGGGATCGATGACTATCTTAATGTTTGAAAGGTCCGGCGCATCGGCTTTAATCGGAACAGGACTGGGGCTGGCTGTAGGCGCTGCAGGATCAGTAGTTTCTTTACTCTCTTCACTACTGCCAGAAGAAGCAGAAGAAGTCTCCTTTCCTTCCCCGGGATCTGAAGTCTCAGAACTTTCGGTCGCAACAGTCGTATCAGGTTTAGCAAAAAGCCTGTTTATCTCTTCCTTGTTCGTAAGATAGGCCAAGCCCAAAGTCATAAAGCAGCCCAATACGACGATAACGGTCAGGCCATTGACTATGCGGTTGAAGTTGGGGCGCTTTGTCTGCTTTAACTGCTTGGAGTCTTTTTTGATCTCAGCCTTAGAAGGAGTCTCGCTCTTTGCAGGTGTCCTTGCCTTTACAGCCGTCTTGGCTTTGCCCTCTTCATTCGTCTTAGCATTGCTCTGAGGCCGGGGGCGCTGCTGCGAAGGTCTTTGCTGAACTTTAGATCCGGCCTTGCCTTCCTGCTTCTTTTTGGGAGCAGTTTTTGCCAGGATCTTCCTGATGGCTTCATTACGCTCCTCCGCATCCATCTGGCGGAAATGTTCGTATAAAGCCTTCTTCCTGTCAGGGGGCAGAGAGGCCAGAAATTTCTCAAATCTTGCTTTCTCGCTTGAATTGAGGCCGGACATCAGCAATTCTCCTTAGTAAGTAAAATCAGTTTCTTTGAAGATTATAACATTGTTATATTAAAATCTTTTCGATTATTGTATATTTAATCCAAAGACCAATTATCCGGGAGCGTTCAGGACTGTTATGGACAGATTTGCCAGCCTTATAAAGAGATCCTTCAAAGCATATAAGACACACTGGATCGCAAATATCGCGATCGTATTCCTTGTCAACATCCTGATCGGCGGTTATGCCCTGTCATCATCAGGACTCCTCCGGAACATCCAGCCTCAGGAATCTTTCAAGAACGCGGCTATCTCCAGGATAGAAGACAAGATCAACATAGATGAGGACCTTGCAGACCGATACGGGATCGATGACCTGGACAAAGGGACGGATAAGGCTATCAAGTCTTTCGAGAGGGCGACCGGTAATTCCAACGCAGGAACGATAAGCGAACTCATCAACGGTGTTATCGGCATCAAGGAAGATGCCCCGGACCAGGGCATCCTTCAGGGAACCGAATACTACCGCGGCGTCATCACCACCATGATCAACAAGATAACATCTTCGGGATCGATCGTATTCGGCATCGTCGGCGGCGTCAACACCCTTATATTCCAGGACAAGATAGCAAACTCGGTCGTGATCTTCGTAGCGACCCTGATATTGCTTTTGATCACGATCTTCGTAAAGAACGTCGTATCAGTAGGCATGTGCCGTTACTTCGCCGAGCACCGCCTCTACCGCGGTACAAAAGCTGACCGGATCCTCTTCGTCTACCGTTACGGCAAGACATTGAATGTCGCAAAGATCATGTTTTTACGGTCAATGTTCCAGGTCTTCTGGGATCTTACGATCATTGGCGGATTCATAAAATACTATGAATACTCCATGATCCCTTACATCCTGGCCGAGAACCCCACGGTCAAGGCCAAGGAAGCCTTCCGCTTGTCCAAGGAAATGGTTAAGGGATATAAGTGGCGTATGTTCTTATACGATCTCATCTTTATCCCGGGCTACCTTCTGTCAGGTTTCTCCTACAATATCCTCTCAGTCCTTTTCTTAGACCCCTTGAAGACCTGTCTCAACACAGAGATCTTCGCAGATCTGCGCAAGACCTGCATCAAAGAAGAGAAAGCAGATAAAGCCCTGCTCTGGGACAGAGGATTGGATCTTGACGACATGCGCCATGCATCCTACCCGGAAGGGATCTTCCCCCTGTCCCCCATCGCCCACAGGAACTGGCTCAAATACGATTACGAGAGAGACTATACATTCTCATCAATAGTCCTCCTCTTCTTCACATATTCTATGGTCGGCTGGGTCTGGGAAGTATTCTATAATCTTTTCGATACGGGATATCTTTCCAACAGAGGAACATTAAACGGCCCCTGGCTCCCCATCTACGGCTGCGGCGGACTCCTCATCATCATGCTCCTTAAGCCATTGAGACGCCATCCTGTATTCATGTTCCTTGGGGCAGTAATCTTATGCGGAGGTCTTGAATACTTCACTTCCTGGATGTTAGAGCAGCTCTTCGATTCAAAGTGGTGGGACTACACGGGAATGTTCATGAACCTCAACGGCAGGATCTGCCTTGAGGGCCTTATCATCTTCGGTGTCGCAGGGCTCATGTTTACCTACATCTTCTCGCCCATCCTGGATAATCTCTTCCGTAAGATCCCCGCAAACTTCAGGACTTCTCTATGCGCCATCCTTCTTGCGGTATTTATCCTGGATGTCATGTTCTCGGTCGCAAGTCCCAACAGAGGAGTCGGGATCACAGAAGAAGACACACCACGATCATATAACACGGTGGTAACGACCGTCAGCGACCAATCCGACAGCTAACCACAAGATGATTGCATAAAACAATAAAAATGGCAGCAGTTACTGCTGTCAAAAGAGCAATATTCTGCTGCCACTTATTTCAGGTTATTGGAACTATTAAGTTAGTTCAGTTCTGCTTCTCGCGGCTGAAGGAAAGGAAATCCTTGCTGTCGAATTCGATCTTCTCCTGCTTGCCGGGCTGTTCAACTGAATTGACCTTCATGATGTCTCCATTCCCAAGATCAAACTCGAAAACAGGCTTATCATCTTCCACTACGAAGTTGATCGTACCGAACATGGCTCCGCCGCCTCTGAATTCGATCGTAAAACTACCGTCTTCCTCGATCTTCATTACTCTCGCGTCAAGCTCGGTATCCTCGATCCAGACACCTGCGATACCCTTGATGTAAGCTGTTCCGTCGGGTTTAAGAGGCTCTTCTGATACTACCGGTGATGTATCCGATGTTGATTCAGTTGTCTCCTCTGTCGTTGTAGTAGCTTCTGTTGTTGTCTCAGTTACGGGAGCTTCTGTAGTTACTGAAGTCTTGCTGCCGGATGCGTTGCAGGCCGTCATTGCAAAAGCCATTGCCAAAGCCGTAACGATAACTATTGATCTTTTCATTTCTACTCACCTTTCGTATTGGATTCCGGAAAAAAATCATTCCCGGATCATCGGGAATGATTTTATCATTATTTTCCTTGCTGTAAACTTACAATTTGAAGGCAGATCAGCTGATCCTGAAGCACTTAAGGATTGCCTTATGATCACCTATTACCAGGAGATTATATCCTTCAGTGAAAACATAATCAGGTGTGATGGATGCGTTGAGCTTGCCGTCCTTCTTTGTTCCCAGGATGTTGATATTGTACTTCTTCCTGATATCGATATCAGCGACTCTCTGACCGATCCAGGACGAAGGAATGGATACTTCGTAGATAGCATAGTTTTCATCGATCTCTATGTAATCGAAAACGAGTTCAGAAGAATATGTGATCGCAGTCCACTTTGCAGCCTGCTTCTCAGGATAGACGACGTGGTCAGCTCCGTTACGGAGAAGGAACTTCTCCTGGATGCTCGTCTCAGCACGGGATACGACCAGCTTGGCTCCCAATTCCTTGAGAAGCGACGTCGTCTCAAGAGAACTCTGGAAATCGTTGCCGATAGTAACGATGCAGGCATCGTAACTGTTGATGCCCAAAGACCTTAAGAACTCCTCGTTCGTGCTGTCTCCGATCTGGGCATTGGTAACATAAGGCAGGACATTATTGATCCTCTCCTCGTCATCATCTACAGCCATTACCTCGTGACCAAGATCATTAAGTTCTTTGGCAACGAGTCTTCCGAATCTTCCTGTACCTATGAGCAATATCGATTTCATATCATGCCCTCCCTGTTATTCACTATCAGATATTATAACGCATCATCCGACGGTTATCTTCTCGAGCGGCGGCTTTGAGAGATTTCTCGCGGGGCCCGAGAACGCGGAGAATATTATCGTAAGGCCTCCTACTCTTCCAAGGAACATCAGGACCACGAGAACCGCGCGGGATATGAGTCCCAGTTCAGGAGTGATGCCGACTGTAAGTCCTACCGTACCTACCGCAGATGCGGTCTCGAAAAGAGCCTTAACAAAGGGTATGCCGTCAGCGAGGCTTATCACTACCGCACCCGTAAAGAAGAGTGTGATGTACATCATGAGGATCGTAGCTGCATTCCTGACGATACCGGAATCGATCCTTCTTCCGAAGAGCTGGGTATCTTCTTTTCGGGAGAAGACCGAGAAGACATTAGCAATAAGGACAGCCAGAGTGGTGGTCTTCATACCGCCTGCAGTGGAACCCGTGGATCCGCCGACGAGCATCAGTGCCATAACAAGTCCCAGGGAGGCGCCTCTCATCGCACCGAAATCACCGGTATTGAATCCTGCCGTTCTGGTCGTAACCGTCTGGAACAAAGAAAGAAGGATCCTTCTTCCCATAGGTTCAGCTGCATATTCCGTGAAGAAGAAATAGATCGCAGGAATCACGACAAGGCATGCTGACGTGACCAGAACGATCTTGCTCTGCAGGGAATACTTAGCAAACTTAAACTTATATGTGCGCATATCATTCCATGTAAGGAAACCGATTCCGCCTATGGTAATGAGGAGCATTACGATTATGTTGATGTAAGGATCAGACGCGAAGGATGTGAGCGACTGATACTTGCTGTCAGGGGTCCCCATAAGATCGAAGCCTGCATTGCAGAAGGCTGAGATCGAATGGAAGAATGCCATCCATATTCCTCTGGGGCCGAACCTTGATATGAAGGAAGGCATCATGAGAAGCGCGCCGGTCACTTCTATCGCACCTGTTGCGATCAGGATGAACCTCGTGAGCTTAACGATACCTCCAACCTGGTGGGCAGAGAGCGCCTCCTGCATCGTGCTCCTCTGCATGAGAGATATCTTCTTTCCCGACAGGAGCGAAAACATGGCAGCCATGGTAACAACACCGAGTCCGCCGATCTGGATCAGGATCAGGATAACGGCCTGCCCGAAGTAAGACCAGTAGGTTGCCGTATCGTGAACGACCAATCCCGTAACGCAGCCTGCCGATGTGGCCGTAAAGAAAGCCTCATCGAAAGGCGTTACGACACCTTCAGCCGAAGATATGGGGAGCATCAAAAGGAGCGCTCCTAAGAGAACGAGAGCAGCAAAGCCGAGCAGTATAGTCTGGAAAGTTGATAATCTCTTTTTGACGGCCATATAAACCCCGTGATTTCTTACTTAAGGCCGTAACTCAAGTTACGACCTAATATAATATAGCACAATGCGTTCCTTTCAACAAAAAGATATCTACAGGGTTATCTCCATATCCTCAACGCTTTCCGCAAAGCCCCGGTCGTGCTCGACGAAGAGAAGGGTTATGTCACTGTCCTTAACGAGCCTTTCGATCTCCTTACGCATATAGACATCAATGTAATTCAGGGGCTCATCCCAGAGATATAAGTCCGCCTGTTCACAGAGGGACAGGGCGATCATTATGAACTTCTTCTGTCCCAAGGACAGGGCATCAACATCGCGTGTAAGCATCTCCTTGGTAAAGCCCATCTTAACGAGTATCGTACTGAGCTGCGTCTTGTCCGCACCGCGGTCATCAGCGATCTCATAAATAGTCCCCTTAAGTGATGAAGTATCCTGCCCGACATATGAGATCTTAAGACCCGGAGCAATATAGATATCGCCTTCTGCCGTGATACCTTCAGCTTCGCCTATGCCTGTCAGATACTTGATAAGAGTACTCTTGCCTGATCCGTTCCTGCCCTGAAGCGATATCTTGGCGCCCCTTTCTATCGTAAGGTCGATTTTTTCCGTTATCAGCTCACCATAGCGGTATAAAGATACGTCTTTCAGGATCACGGGAGTCCTGTTGTGGTGACTCGTGCCCTCTATCTTAAGTTTCTGTTCCCTCTCAAAGTCTTTGAGAAGGCCCTTTTTCTCTTCAAGCTTCTTCTCGTTGCGCGATTCCAGGTTCTTGGACAAAGACATGAGCTTTTTGGACTTGGAACCCTCGTACGCCCTCCTCCAGTGATCCTGGGCAACCTTGGAAGGAGCCTTTGACCTGTTCTTATATGCCTCTGCCTTGTTGGACCACTGGGCATTCTTCTTCATGGCAGTCTCGATGGACGACATCTCTTTTTTTATCTGGTCGTTCCTCGCCTTCTCGCTTTGCATCCTCTGCTCGTTGTTGTCCCACCAGGTGGAGAAAGTCGAAGATGTAAGCTCGACTCCCGTCCTGGTGATGACGAGCGTGTGATCAGTACAGATGTCCAGGAAGTTGCGGTCGTGGGATATCAGGATAAATCCGTTCTTTGAGGACAGGTATTCAGCGACCTTCTCTCTTCCCTTTCTGTCAAGGTGATTGGTGGGCTCATCTATCAGGGGATAGAGTCCGTCCGTGGCAAATAGACCTGCCAGCATGAGCTTGGTCCTCTCTCCTCCCGACAAAGTTTCCATGGGCCTATATATTATGTCAGGATCAACATCCATCAGATTTAATTCTTTCCTGATCTTCCATTCATCACAATCGGGGAGTTCCTCAGAGGGAAAAGTCACTGTCTGAGGGACTCCGCTTATCGTGCCTGAATAAGGGAGTTTACCCTGAAGGAGCTTTAAAAAAGTCGTCTTGCCCCTTCCGTTCCTCCCGGCTAATGCAAGTCTCCAGGTCGTGTCTATCCCGATGTTAATGTTTTCGAAAAGAAGATCTTCCGATCCGTCGTATCCGAACGACATGTCTCTAATATTTATCAAAGCCATATATTACCTCCGTAATGGAAGCCCGCCGGATAAATCAAAAGCCACGACCTGTGGCCGCGGCTGTAAAACGCTATATTTCCGGAAAATGAACACGCATAAAAGATCGATCCGCAGGCAGTTTATAAGATTACCCCGATCATCTCTTCATTGGTGTTCCTCCTTTTGCTTTAGTCTAAGAGGATAATACAGAAGCTTCCGTTAATTGTCAATAAGCATGACAGCCTTATCTGTCGCACATCATCACGGCCATGTCGGATGCGAAGTTGGGGATGTTATAGAGGACCAATACTTCATCGATAGCGTTTTCTTCAATGTATTTCTTGACGGTGCCGCGGAAGAACCTCATGTCGATAAGATGGGTCTCTTCAAAGTCGTCCACAGCAAACTGGGCAAAACAGTTGGCATAGGAATCCTTTAAGATCAGGCACTTGCCGGTCCCGCCGCCCTTCACGACAGTCGTTGCCTGATTGGAATTAAGGAAGGCCGCATACTGGTCAGTTCCTTCCAGGTACTTGCGTTCGTAGATAGTATCGGTAACGTAGTCGCCTTCGTTGTAATCTACTTCGTGATCCAAAGTCTTATAGTAGGCATCGATCGTATCGTATTCTGCGAAAGGATAATTGACCTTGGCAAAAGTCGTTCCGCGGAAGTTATCGCAGAGGGTCTCGCGAGTCCAGGCATCGATGGGATCAAAATCCCTTCCCATGGCCTTCATCCATTCCGTATATGCGTAGTAGGACCCGAGACTCGTCCAGTGGTGGTCTGTCTTATAGAAGATGTATTCATCCTTGTGAGATGAAAGGACGTCCGCAACATCGACGATGTTAAGTCCCTGGCTTTTTGCATAGTCGATGACAGCCTTCTGGTCAGCGTAAGGTGCATATGCCGGAAGCTTATCAGACAGGATGGTTCCGGCTGTCGGGACCAGCATCACGTGCATATTTATGCCCTTTTTGTCCATATTGGCCTGAAGGTGCTTTAGCGCTTCGATATTTGTCTTGATCTGCTGGTCTGACAAAGTCTTATGTGTCTCGATCAGGTAACCGTCTTTGGCAAAGTAAACTCCGCCGCTTTCCTTCTTGCCGAAAGTCTTCTCCGTTAACGTCTTGACCGTGACCCAGCCGTCCCTTGCAGGGAACTGGTCCGCCAAGTACCCTTCGATCTCGTCTCCGAATTTTCCGGTGCGGATATCTTCCCATGACACCTTGGGGAACTGCTTTAAGGTCCTCTTCTCATTCTCAGAGTAGTATTTGTCAGAGACCACGATATGCGTGATCACTCCGGTTGCCAGGATGAGACAGAATAAGATCGTTATCACTTTATTTTTCATTAGAGTCTCCCTAGAACCTGAAATACAAGAATGGGTTATACGATCCGCTGATAAGGAATGCAACGGACAGACCTGCTACTATAAGGATCTTAACGACGTCAGCCGTAAGAACGAATCCTTCTTTGCTCTTTTTGCTGATCTTCTCATAGATATTTTTCATAAGAGGCGTGGAGCCTATAATGCAGATGATCATGAGAGGAATGTAAGATAAGAGCTGATACAAAGTTGCGGAATTAACGATCCCTGCTCCGCCTCCGAACATTACCTTAAGGAAAGCAAGGCCCTTGGACAAGTCATCGAAAGCGAAAAGAACCCATCCTATCAGGACCGTAAAGAGCGCATATATATGTCCTATGACAGCAGGAGCTTTCTCAAGCCGCTTGAGGAGGAAGAGCTTTTCGATAAGCAGAAGGACTCCGTAGAATATACCCCAGAGAACGAAGTTCCATGCAGCGCCGTGCCAGAATCCCGTCAGGATCCACACGATAGCAATGTTGCGGAGCTGGACCGGAAGACCCTTCTTATTGCCTCCCAAAGGGATATAGACATAATCGCGGAACCAGGTTCCCAGCGACATATGCCATCTGCGCCAGAACTCGGTCACGCTCTTGGACAGATAGGGATAATTAAAGTTCTCCTTGAAGTCGAATCCCAGCATCTTTCCGAGACCTATGGCCATGTCGCTGTATCCCGAGAAATCAAAATAGATCTGGAAGGCAAAAGCTATGATGCCTAACCATGCGCCGACAAGAGTCAGCTGCGCCGCCTCAGTCTCGGAGACCATGCTCCAGAGAAGTCCTATGTTATTCGCAAGAAGGACCTTCTTGCCTAAGCCCATAACGAACCTCTTTACACCGTCGCCGAACTTGTCGAAAGAATGTGTTCTTTCATCCAGCTGATCAGCTATGTCCTGGTAACGGACGATAGGTCCTGCGATAAGCTGGGGGAATAACGCTACATAAGCTCCGAACGATATGATGTTCTTCTGCATCCTGGCATCTCCCCTGTAGACATCGATCGTGTAGCTCATCGTCTGGAATGTGTAGAAGGAGATACCGATCGGCAGAGGGAGATTAAGCTGCGGGATATTTGTCTTAAAGATACCGTTGACCGTCGCAATGAAGAAATCGCTGTACTTGAAGAAAATGAGCAATCCCAGATTGCAGCATACGGATATTATCAGGCCTATCTTCTTTTTCGAAGTTCCCCTGAACTTCTCGACCAGTCTTCCGCATGTATAGTCCAGTATGGTCGAAAAGATCATGAGGACTACATAGATGGGTTCTCCCCATGCGTAGAAAACGAGACTTGCCAGGAACAAAACGGCGTTCTTCGCCTTCCGCGGTACTGCAAAATAGATAAGCAGTACTGCGGGCAGAAAACAGAGCAGAAAAGTCAGGCTTGAGAAGACCATCCGTTATCAGCCGCCGATCAGGCCTCCGCCATTGCCGCCCTGATCAGGCTCGGGGATAACGGTAAGATTCTGCGGAACAGAACCGAAAAGATCCTTGATGGCAGCATCGACCTTCTCATACTCAGAGACTGCGAGCTTGGCAGCATCTTCTTCTGTTGCGTTCTCATCAGCAACAGCGCCCGCCATGATGAAGATGACAAGGTCATCTACCTTATAGAGTCTTGCACCCTCTACCTTAGCGACACCGAAAGGATACTGACGGATGTAGCTTACTGTCTGGGCATAGCTCTGATTGATCATTTCAACTGCTTCATCAGCATATCCGGCCTTGCACTTTGCAATAACGACCGAATCAACATTCAATGCGGGAACCTGAGTCTGCTTTGCAACATAGCTTTCAACCTTATCAAGGTCAAGCGCGCCCATCGGGCAGACATAGAGTTCATCCTCGGGAACATCTACAGTACAGAGGTAACCGTCACCCAGTGCGGCAGCAACTGCCTTCTCGACTGCTTCAGGTGTAACAGTTTCAGCCTTGGTCTCTTCCGTGTCCTTGGATTCTTCCGTATCCTTGGATTCCTCTGTTACCTTGTTCTCTGTCGTTGCTGTTGTCTCTCCGCCGCCATTTGAAGAACAGGCTGCAGCTGACAGCATCAAAGTGCCTGCAAGGATAAATGCCAATATCTTTTTCATAACGAATTAACTCCTCGTTTAAGTTGGTTTATTTAAAACACTTGAATTCTATCAATATAACGGCCTTTTGCAAGTAATAAATTGACTTGTTTTGCGCTATTTCAGCGGTCATTTTCCATTATTTTGTACGAAGTCTCGATGCCTTTTTTCCTGAATTCATCCAATACCGTATCGATGGAGATCTTATTACTTATGGAGATTGAATAAGTCTGATCTTTCTCGTGAACATGCACGACATGCCACTGGTTATTGGAATAGTTATCGGCTTTAGATTCCTCCACATTCGATACTCCACTTACGTCCATGACATCCCTTATTGGGCATACATGGACAATGTCCCTGTTATAGACAACATAATAGTCCTGGCCTATTACCATGAAGCCTCCGGGAAGGCTGTGGGTCGACCCTCTCATAAAGTCCAGGTTTACTTTGTCAGGATCAAATCCTTTGACATAGAGTTCATTCTTAAGATCACCGGAGCTCTTGTATTTAATTGTCGCTTTATATGCTATCGCCCCTATCCCGAAGAAGATGAGGACATAGAACACCGCCATGACCTGACGCGGGATAGTGATCCCTAAAACAGCCGTTTGTGGAGAGAGCCAGAGGACGGCGCCGATAAGGACAGCCAGGGATGCCATTATAAGGATCATGTTGAGGAAAGCTTTTTTCCTGTATCTGTCAAGGACATCGAACATATCCTCCCCGTCCTTGCGCTTATACATGGATTCTTTTGCCGGGTCTTCTTCACTGTCATTGATCTTGGGAAGAACAAACTTCTTAAGATGGTATCTGATGATGAGCCCCGTTATCACCGCAAAGATAACCGTGCAGACAATTCCGGTTATGATCTCTTTTAGGGGCTGCTCAAGGATACACATGCCGATAACGACACAGATCAGCATAAGAAGAAAGACAACGCAGATCACGACATTCAATGTCGATGTCCTGCGTTCCCTTTCGTAATAGTCTTTTGACCCTCTGTCGTGGCGGTTCCCCATATGGTCAGTTCATCTCCCGGATCTTCTCATTCATCTTCTTTGCTTCCCTGCGGTAGTATCTGCTGAAGCAGAACCAGATAACGAATGCGACAGCCAGCTGTATAGCCGCTATGATGACTCCCTGCCGGATGTTGGTCGTATTGCCCATCCAGCCTACGGCATAAGCAACAACAGTATAGATCACACAGCCCGTTCCCATGTGGATAAGGACTTTTACCGGCATCGGCAGGCTCTCCTTGCCGTAAACGACCGTAGGAACTCCGAAGCCCAGGCCGATCAGGACACAACCTACGACCATCTTAGTGAACCTGTAATCTTCAAGACTGAACGAACCCTTGTAACCTATGTCAAAGACGATCCCCGCAAGACAGAATATCGTCATTGCCATACCGATGCTGATCACTATGCTCTTCAAAAGGTCTTTCATTGTTTCCTTCATCTTTCTATCCTCCTTATAATCCGAGATATTTCTTAAAATCCTTCAAATATGTTCTTGATACATAGTCCTTGCATCCGTTCTTCATCTTCAGGAGCATCGTCCCGCCGAATCCCGGCTCAATGCTGTCCATATAGGAGAGGTTCACAAGTGTTGACTTGGAGATCTGCATGAAGCCCTTGCCGAGCTGTTCGGCAAGTTCGTAGAGTCTCTTGCGGGACCTGAAACTCGTGCGTTCCCCGTAGATGATGGTATCACCGTTTTCGACCCTGACCATAAAGATATCCTGTGGCTTTAAGACAACTATGTCTTCTTCATTCTGCAGGGCTGTTATCGGGGTCTCACCGGAACTGAACATATCGATCATGCGGGAGATCTCATCCGTCATCCTGTCGGTATGGATAACGGCATAAGGCTCTTTATGTTCAGGTGAGATATCAACGCTTACCTTCATTTCCCAAAGCTCCTTTCGGATTGCTGATCTAATGATACATCAGACGTTGAAATCTGTCCTGCGATTTTAGGTAACCGGCAGATTTTGGCAGGTAAAATGCAAAAAGGACTGTCTTATATAACAAAGACAGCCCTAAATGCACCCCAAAACTATTTACCGTCTAATATCACCAGCGGACTATAGCCTTGAACAGATCTCCATCCACTTCAATATCAAGTTTGTGTCCTGCCGCGATAAGGCTCGTATCGGCTATGGAAAGTCCTAAGCCTCCGCCGCTCTCTTCGCCTCTTGAATCCTCACCCTTAACGAAAGGGTCCTTGAGTGATCCCGCATTCTCTATCTTCTGATCCGTGAAGTTTTGCATCGTAAACCCTTTTGGATCGACAGCAACTTTTACTTCTGTTCCGGATCTTGCGTATTTAGCAGCGTTGCTTACGAGATTCCTTACGGCCTGTTCAAGGAGTTCCCTGTTGCTCGTAACATTGCCCTCCCCTTCGACACTAAACTCTATCTTATTCTTCTCGAAAAGAGTTGCTGCCGCTTTATACTCCTTAAGGATAAGTTCACGGACATTGATATCACTGATACCGACTGTGACCGCGCCGTTCCCGGTCTTGGAGAATTCCAGGATACTCTCTACAGTCCTGCTCATGGAATCTACGTTCTCACGGATCTTGGAAGTATAGTAGGTCCTCTTGTCGGAGTTGACATCATATTCAAGGTTCTCTGCATAAGCTGCCAGAGCAGCAAGAGGAGTCTTGAGATCATGTGCCATAGCAGCGGTCGTCTTCTTCCTGTATTCGAAGATCTCCCAGACAGCCTTTTTCCTATGATAGATGACCGTCGATATAACGAAAGCTATGATGAGAGCTGTCAGGACCGTTATGGTAATGACAAGAGCAACTGTTAAGGGCATCAGTTTGAATACTGATATGTCGCTTATCTGTTCTGTATCAGTCGTACGGAAGCTCCAGGGATGATCCCATTCTCCCTCATCTGTTTCCCGGGTATTACGTTCTTCAAGATAATCATCATAGAAGTAATATTTGACAGGCTCATTACTTTTAGCCGGATCCCGGTAACCCATTATATGGAAACTGAATCCGCCATCACCCTCTGCTTCTATACGTTTATATCCTTTGGTGTCAGAAGGCGTGCAGTCGACCGTACATTCCGGCTCCCCAAAAGAATCCAATCTGCAGATCTTTGCTTTGCCGGGGATAAAACGGTGTGTATTCTCGTCAAGATACAGATTTTCCCAATTATATTCGTAATGGCCGGCAAGAAGGCCCGCACGTGTCGCGAATAAGCGCAGCTCACTTTCCAGATTGGGCATGTAACTATTTATATATATGTCATTAATCCTACGGATATTAACTTCAGGATCATATTTCCCGTTTTCGCATGATGCAAGCGGAGCAAGATAAGATGCATCTTCAAGGAAATCGAATTGGGTATGCCCGTCTTCACCATCGGTTAAGCAGGCTGCATAAAGACCTTTGGGGGTCTCCATTATCTTCTCATCACCGATATAGACTGCACCGTATTCACCTGTTACATATGAAAACCATATCAGATACCATTCCAGAACGTTATAGCATCTGTCACGGTTTTCATCATCAGCCTCATAATAATTCTTGAGGCATTTTACTGCATTTTCCACCCTGTAATATTTGATATCTTCAGCATCAGATAAATACTGATCCCTTAAAGAAAAGATTATGCAATACGATGCTATCGAGCCTGCCAAAAGGCAGCTTACCAAACAGACTGCAAATATCGCAAGAAAGTTCGGCTTTTTGATAGTCCGCATCTTAAGGGTATTATTTCCTTTTTTGTCATTCATGAGATCCTCCTTCAGACGGCTTTGTAACCGCCACCCCTTATGGTCTTGATCTGATCTCCTGAACGGCCCAGCTTATGACGGATGTTCTTTATGTGGGTATCTACGACCCTGTCACTTCCGAAATAATCCACACCCCACACGAGATCCAGAAGCTGCTGCCTTGAGAGAACGTGGCCTTTGTTCTCGAGCAAGGCCTTAAGGAGGAAGTATTCCTTGCAGGCAAGATCTATCTCTTCTTCACCTGCGAACACCTGCATTCTTGAAGGATAAAGTCTGATGTCGCCTGAAGCTAAGACCCTCTCCTTATCCTTCTTGCCCATCCTGTCCAGAAGGACCAGGCATTTGGTATAAAGGATCATGAGAGAGAAGGGCTTTACGATATACTCATCGGCACCCATCTCGTAGCCTTTGAGTATATTGTCTTCAGTTCCGAGCGACGTAAGAAAGATGATCGGACAATCGCTCTTCTCACGGAGTCTTTTGCAGATCATGTAACCTGATGGTCCGGGAAGCATGATATCCAGAATGACGATATCGTAGTCGTTACAGCTTACGGCCCTCATTCCTTCTTCGCCGCTAGCCGCTGACTCAACAGTTAAAGCACCCTTGCTCCTGTCCGCAAAAAAGTCCGTGACAGCTTCTCTGATCTGAACTGAATCTTCAACGATCAAGACTTTAGCCATCCTTTTGCAACCTCCTTACGGACAATGATATTAGACTTTTGTGTGTTCTGTGTGTGGTTTATGTGTTGTGTTTATGTTTTCTTGAATCAGTCTTTTTTCGAGAAATCGTAGTTCAAAGGACTTGTAAGCGAGAATGTATTGCATACATCGTCGATCAGGTCACTCTGCTTCTCTTCCAGTATATAGTTTATCACCATTACTTTATCTTTTATCTGGTAAGCACAGCCCCCCGAATTTGCCGAGAGCTTAAAGACATAGTATCTGATCCCGTCTTTAACAATGGTCCTCTCCTGCGAAGGAGCGGCATATGCGTCAGGGTCAATGGACTTGGAATTTTCAGCTGTTACATTGATATAATTATTGCGGATATAATCTTCCGCCTCATTCTCTGATCCGAACGATCTGAGTTCCACGTTCACGAGATCCTGCTGTCCTGCTGCGGATATTGCACCGGTAAATTTCTCCCGGCTTTCATCGCCTTTTGTGATCTTGTAGTAGGCAAAGCCTCTATTGAGGTCTGCAGGTTCTACATAAGAGCCTAAGTATTTGTCAAAGGATTCTCCCGAAGGCAGAGGCTCTGCCTTGTGTTTTGTGAATATCTGTTCCAATGAATCAAATGACAGACCGCTTGCTTTTTTTTCGCAGCCAGTGGCTCCAAAGATCATTCCTGCAGCCAGCGCAAAAACTGATGCCTTCAATAAAGTATCTGAGATCTTCATGATCTGTACCCCCAATACAAATAGTTTATATCAATTAATACAAACTAAAACATGAAATTGTTGCAGGAAAGATCTGCGCACCGGCTCTTTCTTAATGATATCTGAATATCTCTCCAAAAGGATAGGCCAGACAATCTTCAACCTTAAGATTAAATCTGTCCAAAACTGCTTCCCATTCTTTGTCAGCTGCAACACTTATACCGATCACCTTAGCGCCTCCTTGATATCCTCATCTATTCGATAATAATAAAAGCCGTCATAAAATCAAAGAAGGAAGCCTCTTAGCTAAGCTCCCTTCTCTGATTAATGCTGATCCATTAACTTCCCTTATCAGATCACAGGGCTATGTTCGCCCACTCGGTAACGTAGGTCGTCCCGTTCAATTCAACAGTGCAGTAATCAACACCTGCGATATTGTAACGGAACTCAGGGTGAACTCTGATCTTCTGACCGGCCTGGATCTGACCTACGACCTCCCTGATATTTCTCGGGTTATAGAGGTTCCCGTTCTGAGCTACAGTTGCATCAGTAAAGCTCTCGGGTCCTTCGATCTCACCGCCTGTAACAAAATCCAGATCATTAACATTCAGCTCATCCATAAAGCATCTACCTCCTTATGTTCTACCAGTTAATTATAAATCTCTTTTTCGTTTTCTGTGTTGCACAAGTGTTAATTAGTTATAAAATTTGAACACCGGTATCTGTTTACATTCCAAATACGATATGCGACAATAAGCAGGTAATAATTTTATTAACAGAGGTGCGATATGCCTGAATTCTTAAAAGATCTGACAGCCGTTGGCATTGTCGATCAGGTCATCTTCTATTTCTTCCTCGTCCTCTTTATCTGGGGCGGGACCAACAAGTTCGGACGCAAAAACGAAATCAACGACGACTATACAAGTCTTGAGACCATGAAGTCCTTAAGAGGCTTTGCTGCGATCGGCGTTATCCTCCACCACATTTCACAGGTGGATATGTTCCAGCAGAAAGGGATCCTGGCACCCTTCCTTAATGCCGGTGCCTACTTCGTAGCGATCTTCTTTTTCTGCTCCGGTTACGGACTCATCAAGAGTCTTGATTCAAAGCCGGATTACCTTAAGGGATTTGTCAGGAAAAGGATCGTAAAAGCCATCGTCCTTCCCTTCTACGTTAATATTCTTTTCTATGTTTTCTATAACCTGGGCGATGCTCTTACCGGAACCAATATACCGGCAGAAAGATGGATCCTGAACTTAACGGGTATCACCATGATGAACCCCTTCGGCTGGTACCCTGTCGTCATCGCGCTCCTCTATCTGGTTTTCTTCCTAAGCTTCCGCTTCATCAAGAAGCGTCCCATTGCGCTCGGCATAGTTCTCCTCTTCATCATCGCAATGGGAATCGGATTCTGCTTCAACGGACACTTCGTATGGTGGGTCGGAAAGAAAAACTGGTGGCTTAGTCCCGCAGCAAACACCGCGCCCTGGTGGCAGCAGCAGAAGGTCTTCTGGTTCAACGGTGAATGGTGGGTCAATTCGGCTCCCGCTTTCTTCACGGGACTTCTTTTCGCAAGTTACGAGAAACATATCGCAGGATTCTTCAAGAAACTTTATGTTGTTAAGTTCCACGTCCTGCTCATCCTCACCATGATCTTCTACAAGCTCTCAGCTTTCGGTCAGACTAAGTTCGGCTACTGGACAGAATACGCCGGCAAGGGTCCCGGTATCGAAGACAAGATCAAGACATACTTCTGTCAGGTTCCTCTCTTCCTCTTCCTGGGTCTTACGATAATCATCTTCCTCATGAAGTATCATGTGAGCAACCCCATAAGCCGCTTCTTCGGCAAGTATTCGTTCCACACATATCTTATGAACCTGCTTGCGATCGGGATAATGATCCTTATCTTTACTCCCCAGGTACAGAAAACCGTCGGCAAATTCTCTACCATCGTCTTTGCAATAGGCGTGTTCGCGTTTACGATCGGCCTCGGCATCCTGGAGCAGAAGGTTACCGGGCTGCTTCAGAAAGTCCTCTTCAAGGAGAAGAAGAAAAAGGAAGTTGCTGCCTGATATTAGATTAAGCAGATCTGATCATCTTTCTTTGTTAAAAAAATCAGCGTGTTCCAAAATGTTTCTATAGGACTTTTGGAGCACGTTTTTTCTTTATATCGTGCTCCAAATTGTTTCTACAGGACTTTTGGAACACAAAGCCAAATCAAGGAAGCGGAGTCCCTTTCAATTTGTTTTCCACTATAGCTTTACTTTATTTCGAATATGAAAGAATCATAACCTGTTATATTTCCGCTCTCTTCATCGACCCGTTCGCAGAGGAGCCTGTAGGTACCTGAGGCAAGAGGACTTTCAAAGACAAGAAAAATATCGTTTTCATCTGAAGGGGTAGATGACCATGTACCGGATTCACCCATTATCGGAAGATCATACCATTCGCCATCCTTCTGATACTGAACATGTGACGGACCCGGTGAATAGTTATCGAATAAGAACTCCACCTCGATATCACGCACCTTTTTCCATGATGCGATCGATATTTCACCGATTATCTTATCCTCCGGGATCTCAGTTTTCCTGAGCGGCTCCGGCTCATCTGTTTCTTTGGCAAGATCAAACTCGGCAGCCAGACAATAATCATTCCCGCCATCTTCCGATATATCCTTTATCATCCTGTAATGGCCCTCGGGTAAAGTGCCCGTTCCGTCAAGGTAGACCGTAAATGATCTTGTGTTAGCGATTTTCTCCTCAAAACCATCGATCATTGCCTTCCCATCGACAGATCCCAACATATAGGCTTCCATAGTAAATCCATAGTTTTCATCGAAAGGTATCTGATACCATTCATTCCCGTATCTGTATTCGAGATGATAGAGATTGCCGTAAGAATAAGACTTGTCACTGTTATTTACCAACGTGACCTCTACCTTACGGTTCCAGATGACCTTTACGGTCATATCCACCTTATGATCGTTATAATCTGACAGTACAGTAGTAGATTTCTCCTTGTAGGGATTAACATCTGCCTGGCAGGCTGCAGCTCCGATCGCCATAGATATAGCGATCGCTGACAGCAAAATGCTTTTTATTCTTCCTGATCTCATTTAGTCCACCCCTTTACTCATGTCACCAGTCTTCTTTTAATTCCGTACTCACGGGGCTGCCGCACTCCGGACAAAAAAGTGCGTTGTCGCCGCCCAGCCGTCTAACATTCCAACTGTATCCGCAATCTGTGCAGGTATGAGTCGTCACCATGGGCGGACCATAGACACAGCAATTGATATTCTCATAAGGAAGGAAATCGCCTTCTCCCCTGGGAGTACCGCAATATCTGCAAAAAAGGTCGTTGTCTCTCATCGGTTCGTGACAGTTACCGCAGCGTCCGCTATAGTCAGTCGACATTTCTCTCATAGCAAGATCCTCCCGAAAGCATATATCTTCATTATACTCCCCGGCAAGAACAATTAATGTGGCATTAACTATTCAATATCTCGATCACACCCTTGGCATCAGGATCGCCTTTGATGATCTCTCCTACTGAATTTACAGAAAGTTTGCCGCTGTAGAAATTCTTGATACTTATAAGATCAGATAAGATGACACCCTCAGCCTCCGACTTCTCGAAAGCAAGATCTGCGTCTTCCATCCTGCAGTCTATGAGCTTTAAGCCCTTACAATAACAGAAAGGCTGAGTACCCCTTATCGTGCAATTGACGAAGGTCAGGTTTTCGCTGTACCAGCCTATGTATTCGCCGTTGATGGTGCAGTCTTTAATGGTAATGTTCTTAGCATGCCAGAAAGCATCTTTCGTATCGAAGATGCAGTCCTTGATCTCACCGCGTTCAGTGTATTGGAAAGAGTACTTGCCCTTAAGTCTAACGTCTTTAAGCACAATATCTGTTGATCTCATGAGAAAGTATTCGCTCACAACAGCACAGTTGGTCATGCTGATATCGTTGACAAACCAGCCGAATTCAGGCGATTCGATGTCGCAGTTGTTAAGTTTAATCTTCCCGCACTCTCTTACAGCCTTGATCCCGTGAAGCTTTGTGTTTTCGATGACGGCATTGTCCGTATACCAGAGGGCGGCGCGGCAGAGCGGAGTCATCTCGGAATCTTTGATCTTAAGGCCGTGGTTATGCCAGAAAGGATATCTTAAATTGAAGTAGCAGTCGCTGGCAACGATATTGCTGCTCTCCTTGAACGCACTCTCGCCATCGGCGGGGCCGTCGAAGCGGCAGGATCTGGCTTCCAGGTCCCGGCTGCCATATAGAGCCCTTTCTTCGTCAGTTATAAGATTACTGATTATCTCCATAACAGTTCCCTCTTTATCAAAGATGCATTTATTATACATTTTTCTTTTCGCGTCTTATACTCAAACAGTTAACTTATCAAGGCGAAAAGTGACATCATCGCAGTTATCGTAAAGAGGGATATGACAGTTGTTACCGCGATGGCAAGTGAGAGGGTCGATGTATCCTCCCCCATCTTCTCAGCCTGTATCAGAGGCAGGTTTCCTATGGGCACGCAGGCCATGAGCGAGAGGGCCAGGACTGCCGTGTCGTTTACGTTCATGAGCGTAAAGAGACTGTAGATCAGGACAGGCACCAGGATCATCCTGATAACGACATAGGCCCAGATCTTCTTATCCTTGAATCCTTCCCTGATGTTAGACCTGTAGATGGCTGCACCGAGGAGCGTCATCGACAGAAAGACCGTTGCGTTCCCTATGTATGAGATCGTGCTGGAAAGGAAGGCCGGAAGCTTTATTCCGAACGCAAATATCACCAGACTTAAGACCGCCATTATGGTGCCGGGATTTAAGATCTTCTTTAAGTCGGGCTTGCCCTTTTTGCCGGAGAGGATCATAACACCATGCGTATAGAAGAGGAGGCTATAGAGGACATTGATGACCACAACATAGATCATGGCATTAGGCGGCAATATCGCCCTGGCAACAGGTATCCCTATGAAACCGGTATTGGTATAGACGACCATCATGTTGAAGATCCTCTTGCGGTCAGGTCCGACCCTAAGGATCCCGGGCAGCACGAATCCTAAGATCACGAGTATGGCGTAGAAGATCGCGCCCAGTCCCAAAGCGATCAGGACATCGAAGGGTCCTGCCGTAATGTCCCCCGACAGGATCGAAGCCAGGATAAGCGCCGGATTGCAGACATCCATGACGATCGTGGAAAGCTGCTTGGATGTCAGCTTATCCGTAACGCCCCTGCGGCAAAGAAAGATACCGATCGAGACCAGTATCAGTATCACCGCCATCTGCTGCAAAATGCCCAAAGGACTCATAAAAACACTCCCGCTTAAAAATCTATTGCACACTATACCACAGATTCCGAGCGGGAGTTATAACTTATCTTCTATATCACTTCGTATGGTCGAAAAGCCCCTCTGTCATGCCGTAGGCTATAACGTTTCCGACAATCCCGTCGACCCCGGTATTTAAGGAAGTGAGCTTGGTCTCAAAACTGTCGCCACTTGACATGTCCAGCACAAAATGCACCTCCTTGGGCTCGCACCTTAATGCCACGACATATATCCTGTATCCGTGAGTATCTTCGGGATAGGGCCCGACATAGCCTTCTTCCTTCTTCTTAAACTGGCCCTCATCCACATGAGTTCCTTCAACGACCGTATACCAGTGGAGCCAGTTAACCGCTTCCTCGTCGATCATAAGGATCGCATAGCAGGATGCGCCTTCAACTTCATCCCAGCTAAGTTCAGGTGAGATGTTCTCTTTCTTGACGCCTATCGCAGGCTTAAAGAAGTCCCCTTCCATGCTTTTCGATGCGACATTAAAAGTCGGCAGTTCCTCTTTATAAACCTTATCCTCACCTGCTCCGCCTAACACCTCAATGTCGTAAACCCTGCCGCCTATCGACTCGAAATCCCTGGTCAGTGCGATCTGGGCCTTCCCCTCATCCGTTGTCGCATTAAGGGTAATATCCCCCTTATCCGTAATCACGCCATCCAGGAACTTAAACTTCTGCTCGACCCTGCCGGCCCTACCTATCCATGTAAGCACGCCGTTTCCCATCGTCCCGAAAAGATGTTCATGCGGGTCATTCACGTCCTCCGTCAATCTGAAGGCAAACAGGCCCATATTGGGAGTAAACTTGATATAAAGATCCCCCATATCATCAGACGGCACCTTATCACCCATAAGTGTTCTGGCATAATCGGCCGATGCATTGGTCATCTTCCACCTGCTCGCAGGGAAGAGTTCGTTATCAACCACCCATGAAGTGCAGTTCTCCTTCTCGATCTTCCATTCCCCCGTTGCAGGGTCAGGAACAAAGCTTACATCCTTGCTGATAGTCTGGGGCAAAAGTCCGGTCAGGTTTCCTGCAGCAAGTTCTATGCTGACCGTATCGCGGGCCGGTATCTCACCGGAATCAAGTTTTTCTACATTATGAGACTTGATCTCCCCTTCTTCATACTGATCCAGATTAAGCAGTTCACTGACCTTGTCATCTGACACACCTGCGTTGTAATCGATATCTGTATTTATTTGCGGCTGGGTCGTCTCCGCCTCTGTGGGAGTGTCACCGGGGACAGCATCCCCAGCCGCCCCCGGCATTGAACATCCCACAAGGGAACAAAGCAAAATTGCCGTGCAAACATTTATTGCTCTTTTCTTAATTTCCATGATCATTCCTCCCGAATCCATTTGATCTTGACTAAACTTTACAGTGGAAATAGTTTTTTCATGAGGAATATATGCATGGTTTTTGGTAATATCCGCACAAGATAAGACTTGCAATCCCGCATAGAAATTATATAATCAGTTATTCGCATAACAGCGGTTAAGACACGGGGGCGTTCCGGTCTCGACATGGCTGTTGCAACCGAGAAAGCGGGTGGAGGATTCTCGTTGTGCCTCCTTAAAAAACGGGAACTTGCAAGTAATTGCAGACAATACACAGCTCGTAGCAGCTTAAGCTACCTGCCCGGTCACTCTATCTGCGGATGACCGGGGTGGTCCTTAGCAGACCTTTGCCGAAGGAGGTCAGTCGGCAGGAGGATCCGGCAAAGCTTTGAGCCGGTGACGCCTTAAATCCATGAAGCTACCGGAACCGACGCCCGTCGACGGGCTACGCGGGAATGGGAATGATCCATCCGTCGACTGCACCCGGAGATGTCTCGGTGAATACGGTTGTGGACAGGAGTTCGACTCTCCTCGCCTCCACCAATACGCAAATACCCTTTGCTCTTGGCTTCGAACAGGTCCTCGGCGCGAGGCACCTGCGGAACTTGCAGAGCAAAGGGTATTTGCTTGCCGAGTGCGGAAACAGCCAGGCATTTGTTATTTGCTTCACAGAGGTGCTTCTCCTCTTTTGATCAGTCCTTAACTACAGAAAACGTAGTGGTTTTTGTAGGTTTTTGTAGGTTTTTGTAAGCATTTGTGAGCATTTGTGAGATTTTCCGGCCGCTTTAGGGTTTATGATTAGAGTATATAAATCCAAGGAGGCAAAGCCATGTCATCACCATCATATGAACCTCACTTTTCAGCAGAACATCTGGCACGAAAGATCTTTTACCTCCAGAACAAATTGGATTCCCTTCCCAGAGGCTATGTTGTTACACGGCACAATAACAAATACATTCGCATAAAACTATCTTCCGGCACTATAGAACGAAGCATAGCCACCCCGGAGGGCAAGGATTTACTCGCGCAGGCAAATAAATACAAACAGACTCTGACCGAACTTCAAAATACACAGAAAGAGTGGTTAACGCACTACCCTGGACTTGATCTTCAGGAGCCCAAACCCATCAACAGAAGCCTTCCGATCCCCGAATGCATGACACTGGCCTATTATGAGAATCCGCCGGACATAAAGAATGATTGCAAGATCCTGACTCCTTATCCTTTTGACGATCTCATATTAAAATCCAGGTTCGAGTATATTGCCGCAGAGACATTTAAAGAGATGGGAATTCCTTTCAAGTACGAGATCCCGATAATAACTCCGGGAGGAGTATTGTTTCCTGATATGATCGTACCTGTACCCGAGAGGGGCCGCTGCGTTGGGTTCGAGTTTTGCGGCAAATCCGGAGAGCATAAATACATGACCAACAACAGCAATAAGATGATCTACTACAACGATACAGGACTTGTTTTAAACCATGACATCATCTTTGTGTATGGTGGCGAGAACTGGCTCCCTCCTATTAGTGAGATCAAGAATGCGATTATTTTCGGGATCGAAAACTGTTGACCCATGCTACAACTAATATTTGGCAGAGTCATCCAACACTTCCAACAAATCAGTGTTTCAGTGACTAATCTGGGTGACTCGAGGCACTTTTAGGGGGCAGAGTCACCCAACACTTCCAACAAATCAGTGTTTCAGTGACTAATCTGGGTGACTCAAGGCACTTTTAGGGGGCAGAGTCACCCAACCCTTCCAACAAATCAGTGTTCCAGTGACTAATCCGGGTGACACCTGCCAGGCTGAAAGCAGACAAAAATTAAGAACCCGATGTATCGAGGGGTGGGGGGGGTGATGCATCGGGTTCTTACTTAATATAGAGGCAAACTGTTACGAACAATGTTTGTGGGGGTTATTTGCTGTCCCCCTGACCATAATAGGCGTTGGCGCCGTGCTTTCTCAGATAGTGCTTGTCGAGCAATACCTGTTGCATCCTTCCTGCTTCAGGATTCAGCATCAGCGCATGCAGATCCATGAAAGCCACTTCTTCCATAACCACAGCGTTATGGACGGCGTTCGCGGGATCCGTCCCCCAGGCGAAAGGCCCGTGAGAGAACACGTTGACACCGGGGATGGCGTCAGGATCTTTATCCTTGAAGGTCTCTACTATCACGTTACCTGTCTCCTTCTCATACTCACCCTTTATCTCCTCGTCTGTCATGGGACGGGTGCAGGGGATGTCACCGTAGAAGTAGTCACCGTGTGTGGTGCCCATTGCAGTGATGGCACGGCCTGCCTGGGCAAAGCTTACGGCCCAGCGGGAATGAGTATGCACGACGCCTCCGATATTGGGGAAAGCCTTGTAGAGGACAACGTGCGTGGGGGTGTCGGAAGAAGGCTTCCACTTTCCTTCCACTACATTGCCGTCCAGGTCGACTACGACCATATCGTCGGCTGTCATGGTGTCATATTCTACACCAGAGGGCTTGATAACGACAAGACCCTTTTCGCGGTCGATGCCGCTGACGTTGCCCCAGGTGAAGGTTACTAGACCGAACTTCGGGAGCAGGAGATTGGCATCTAATACTGTCTTTTTGAGATCTTCTAACATCAGAGCACCTCCGTAGCCAGTTTTTCGATGGGAAGGGCTGCCTTGTACTTGGCAAGGAACTTCTCGAAGCCTTCGATATCGGCATCGGATGCCATGACGGAAGAGCTCTTTGCATTTGCGAAAACCCTGTTATCAAGGAAGTCTTCCAATGACTCGCCGTCTTCTTTCCTTAACATATAGGATACCAGAAGAGCCATACCGTAAGGTCCTCCCTCTCCTGCCGTCTCCATAACGGATACGGGGGCAGAGACTGCCGCACTTAACATGATCTGGCCGACTTCGGGTGTCTTGAAGAATCCGCCGTGACCGTAGAGCTTGTCGATCCTGACGTTCTCACTTCCCTGGAGGATATCCATTCCGATCTTGAGAGTTGCCAGAGCCGACAGGAGATGTGTTCTCATGAAGTTGGCAAGACTAAATGTACTGTCGGGGTTTCTCATGAAGACGGGACGGCCCTCATCGAGTTCCGTAACGCCCTCTCCCGAGAAATAGTTAAATGACATGAGTCCTCCGCAGTCAGGCTCACCGTCAAGAGCCTGCTGGAAGAGCTTGGTATATATCTGCTTCTTCTCGACTTCATAGCCGAATAATGACGTGAATTCCTTGAAGAGGTTCACCCAGGCATTGATGTCTGATGTGCAGTTATTGCAGTGGACCATGGCAACGGGAGCTCCTGCGGGAGTCGTTACCATGTCGATCTGCTTATGGACTCCGAGATCGTGATCTACTACGATCATGGCAAAGTCAGATGTGCCGGCACTTACATTACCGGTATAGACACGGACTGAATTCGTTGCGACCATACCCGTGCCCGCATCACCTTCACAGGGAGCTATAGGGATCCCGGCCTTGAGTTCACCCGTGGGATCCAAGAACTTCGCGCCTTCTTCGGTAAGTGTTCCTGCATCGTCACCTGCAACCAGGACCTTAGGCAGGATAGTACGGAGATCGACACCCGTAAGGTCAGTGAACTTTGCAAGCATCGTCTCATTGTAATCACACTTAGAGCTGTCTATGGGGAACATTCCGGATGCTTCGCCGACGCCCATTAGCTTAAGGCCGGTCAGGCGCCAGTGGATGTAGCCTGCAAGCGTCGTAAGGTAATCTATATCCTTAACGTGAGTCTCGTTATTGAGCATTGCCTGATAGTAGTGGGCGATGCTCCAGCGCTGGGGGATATTGAATCCCAGGACCTCGGTAAGCTTATCTGCGGCTTCGCCCGTGATGGTGTTACGCCATGTGCGGAATTCAGCAAGCTGATTGCCGGCCTTATCGAAAGGCAGATAACCGTGCATCATGGCCGATATGCCGATGCCGCCGACTTCGTCTAAAGTTACGCCGAACTTCTCCTTAACGTCAGCTTTCAGATTTGCAAAGCAAGTCTGAAGACCTGTTGTGATGAGGTCGGACGAATAAGTCCAGATGCCGTTCTCCAGGCGGTTCTCCCATTCGAAGTCGCCCTGTGCTATGGGCAGAAACTTCTCATCTATAAGAACCGCTTTGATACGGGTCGAACCGAGTTCTATTCCAAGTGCTGTTTTCTTAAGATCCACGTTACTCCTCCTTAACTTGCGAGATGATATAAGATCATTTCTTATTTTTGTTCTTACGTGCTAGTATAACACTCTGAACGAGAAGGAAGATACATAACATTGCGGCAACTGTGATATTTGTCCACCATGCTTCGTCAAGACCTAAGGATGCAACGATGTTCTTGATGGTGCTTAACGACAGTACTCCGAAGAATGTTCCTGCGATGTTTCCTACACCGCCGGTCAGCATCGTGCCGCCGATGATGGATGAAGCGATAGCGTTCATCTCGGCGCCTGCAGCGTGTGACGGAGAACCTGAACCTACGTGCATGAAGTATACATATCCGCCGATACCTGCGCAGAGACCGCAGATCAGGTGAGCCATGAACTTGGTGAACTTGACGTTGATACCGAGCATGTTGGCGCTCTGGCTGTTGCCGCCGACTGCATAGAAGTTACGGCCGAGCTTTGTCCATCTCAGGGAAACAAAGAGGGCTATTACGACGAAGATCGCAACAAGAACTCCAACCTCGACATATGCAGGGATATAATCACCTAATTTGTTATAGGAACCCATGAGAGGCACCGGGACCTCGGTCGACTTCAATGCCTTGAACTGTTCGTTTTCGACGTTGAACTGGGAAGCGTTGATTATCGTGGTCATGCCTTTCGCGAAAAAGAGTCCTGCCAGAGTAACTATAAAGGGCTGGATCTCAAGATATGCTACGAGGAAGCCCTGAACGAGACCGAACGCCAGGCCTATGCCCAGAGCGATCAGCATTGACGTGAATACGTTGCCGCCCTGGAAGTCCAGATGTACGGCGCAGGCCATGCAGACCAGGGCCGTTACCTGACCTACGGAGATGTCGATACCGCCGGAGATCATGACTACGCTCATGCCGCAGGACAGAACGATCAGGGATGCGTTTTCGTTGAGGATATTAAAGAATGCCTGAGGCTTCGTGAATCCTCTTCCGAGGAATATGATCGCGCATACATACATTACGATGAATACGCCGATCGTTATGAACAAGAGGAGATTGGTATCTGTAAGAGCTACTTTGTTCTTAAGCGTTTTCTTACCTGTGCTTACGTTAACAGACATATTAGACACCCTCCTTTCCTACCTGCGCTTTGGGAGCGGTGATCTTGTTCTTGAGTTCTATGAGCTTCTTACGTACGAAAGGAGCTGAGAGAACAACAAGGATGATTACTACTACAGCCTTGTATGCCGAGATGGCAGCGGAGTTGACCTTGAACTTAAAGAGTGTCGTTGTAAGGAACTGGATAACGTATGCACCGAGGATAGATGCCGTCATGTTGAACTTACCGCCCGACAGAGCGTTACCGCCAAGGGCAACTGCGAGGATGACGTCCATCTCGATGTCCTTTGCAACAACCGAGTAGTTGATTGTAGAAAGACGTGATACCTTGATAAAACCTGCAACTGCAACACAGACACCAAGGATGATGAATGTGATGAGCTTAATGGTCTGAGGGTTGATACCGTTAAGTCTTGAAGATGAAGGGTTGATACCGACAGACTGTGAATAGAGTCTTAAGTTGGTGAACTTCAGGACAAGAGCTATTACGATCATGCAGGCTGCAGCGATGAATACCGGAGTCGGTACGGGGCAGCCGGGAATGAAGTTGCCGTAGTAACCGAATGAAGGATCGCTTATAACAGGAAGCTCATTGTTGTTGATCCATGCAGCGATCGAACGGCCTGCCGTAAAGAGGATCAGGGTTGCTACCATCGGCTGTATCTTGAAGTATGCTACGAGCACGCCGTTGAAGGCACCGAAAAGAGCCGATACGACGATGCAGATGAGGAAAGCTACGATGATGGGAGCCTTCATTGCTTCAGGTCTGGAATCCGTTCCGCAGAGGACTCTTAATACGACTGAACCTGCGATCGCGATCGTGGAACCTACGGAGATATCCTGTCCGCCGGATGCTGATGTAACCAGGGTCATTCCGATGGCAAGGATCGCAAGCTCGGATGCGTTGTCGATGATAGTGATAAGATAGCCTGACAATACTGGATATCCTTCACTTGAAGGTGCGAGCGAGATTTTAAAGAATGAAGGATCCGCTATGAGGTTAAACAATACCAGGACCAGAAGAGCTGCGATCGGGATGAAGAGCTGGTTTTGTACCAACCTGCCGACGATGCCCTTGAAGGAGCTCTTTTTCTTCAGTGTGTTTTCTTGTGTTGTCATTTGGATTCACCTCCGGCAATCGTTGCCATGATCTTGTTCTGATTGAGATCATCTCCGGAAAGCTCTCCTACAACTTTACCGTCTCTCATGACAACAAGACGGGAGCATGTACGGATCATCTCATCGATCTCGGAAGATATGAATGTTACGCTCTTCCCTTCAGCAGCAAGCTTCAATACGAGCTTCTGGATCTCGACCTTGGTTCCGATGTCGATACCTCTCGTAGGTTCGTCGAGGATCAGATAGACCGGGTTGGCAAGGAGCCATCTTGCAAGTATTACCTTCTGCTGGTTACCGCCTGACAATGATTTGACAGGGGTATCGGTAGATGCGGTCTTTATGCTTAAGAGTTTTATGTATTCATCTGCGAAAGCCTCAGCCTGCGCTCTCGTAAAAGGTCTGAAGAATCCCTTCATGACCTGGAGGGCAAGGATAATGTTATCTCTTACAGACAGGTCTCCGACGATGCCGTCGAGCTTTCTGTCTTCAGGCAGGTAGCTGATGCCGTTCTTCATGGCATCCAAAGGCTTATTTATCTTTACTTTCCTGCCGTCGACCATAACTGTTCCGCCGGCAACTTTATCTGCGCCGAAGATGGCGCGTACGCACTCCGAACGTCCGGAACCCAGAAGGCCTGTGAAGCCGTTGACCTCACCCTTATGGATCTTGAAGTCGAAAGGCTTGATGCCTGTTGTTCCGGTAAGGCCCTTGGCCTCATAAACGGGAATGCCGTTGTAATCAATGTTATCCGTATCTGCTTCGCTCTTGATGTCGGCCATATCGTCGAAGTCCTTACCCAACATCTTGGATACGAGCTTAACACGGGGGAGATCTTCGATTATGTACTCACCTACGAGCATGCCGTCACGAAGGACCGTGATCCTGTCGCAGACCTCATATACCTGCTCTAAGAAGTGTGTAACGAAGATTATACCGACGCCCTTCTCTTTGAGATTGCGCATCAGTTTGAAGAGTTTCTCGACTTCCTGCTCGTCTAATGACGAGGTAGGTTCGTCTAAGATCAGGACCTTACAGTCCATATCAACTGCTCTGGCGATAGCTACCATCTGCTGAACAGCGATAGAGCAGCTGCCTAACTGCTGGGCTGCCTTGGCAGGGATCCCCAGATCATCTAAGAGTTTGGAAGCATCTGAATTGATCTTCTTCCAGTTGGTGAGATGACCTTTGGTACGCCCTATATACATATTCTCTGCTACTGTAAGATTCGGGCAGAGAGTGATCTCCTGATAAACCGTTGCGATACCCATATTCTGCGCATCCTGAGGTGAACGGATGTGTACGGGATGATCGGAACCTATAAGGCTGATCTCACCTGCATCTTTGGGGTATACGCCTGTCAGGACCTTAATGAGTGTCGATTTGCCGGCACCGTTCTCTCCCATCAGAGCATGGATCTCACCTTCTCTTAACGTGAAATCCACTTTTTCCAGCGCACGTACGCCCGGGAAGTATTTGCTTATCCCGCGCATTTCCAAGATTGCGCCTTTTTCCATGGTCTTCTCCTCCTGTTTGGTTAAAAAGGAATGTGCGATGCGATGAGAGATCGCATCGCACATCCTGCGTGGTTAGCTAAAAAGGTATTAACTGTTTAGTAGATTCTGTAAGTTAGATCAGATTCCATACTTCTCTACGTCATCCTTTGTGATCGTGGAAGCGTCGAAGCCCTTTTCTTCCATGATGACTGTCTTCTGCTTAGCACCGTTCTTGATGATATCGTCAATGTAAGAAGCCTGGAAAGG
>JAGAAI010000075.1 GCA_017615325.1 Clostridiales bacterium
ATACGGTCTTCCAGAAGATCCCTGCCCGCTATGAAGTCATGACGGAACCCGGAAGGTCCTTCATTAAGATAGGGGGAGAATGGGTAGATGTCACGACCCCTGATATCAAGACTCTCTTAGGCTTTGACGGCATCCTCTATTACGATGAATTCACATCTCCGGGAGACCCCTCGATAACGGTGCTTTTCGAGTAAGAAAAATGCCATGTGCTATAATATCCCCGTAAGAATATCCGGGGGGAATGACTTATGGCTACATGTCCTAAATGCGATGCGCACATAATCGACGGTGCGGCTTCCTGTGAATTTTGCGGAGCTGTACTTAAGACAAAGAAGAAGTTCAGTGTTATCTGTCTGGTTGGATTTATCCTGGGACTGCTGTCGTTGCTGTCGGCTGTGGCTGCGGCTGCACCTTTTATCTTTCTCGGGAGCGATCTGAAGGTTGAATTCAAGGCGGGAATTATCATCGCCGGGATCATAGCTTCAGCCGTGTTCCTTGTCCTTGCGGTCATAGTATCGATCATAGGTCTCGTTAGTGCTAAAAAGAAAGACAGGTCGGGCAAGGTCTTCGGAATATTCGGGATAGTTCTGTCCTGCATAGTCCTTCTGGTCTTTGTAATATACGGCGCCATCGTGGGCCTGCTTATGTCCTGTCTGGACGGATTGTCGAGATCAAAGGAATTTACATCTGATGAATATCGCTATGCAGATTACGGTGTCCTCTATAACGATAAAAAAGATAAAGCAGCAATTCTTAAATACTACTGGGACGGGAATCCTGCCAATAACCTGATCGATCTTGCGGCAATTGAACCTGACGGTGTAAAGGTCACATCTTTAGGAAGCAAATCCAAATTGCTGCCCACCGGATTTACGATCGAACTTGCCGATCCCGGCAAGGATTTCTATAAGTCTGAAAGATACCTGAATTCCCGAGCAGCCAATACATCATGGATCCCTGCGGAAGACTGTCTTGAAGACTTCGGGATAGCCAAAGGGACGATAGTGAATTTTGAAGATATAGTCTTTACGGTCAGGATGGATAAGAATATCGACAATGCAGTCGTAAGGCAGAACAATCTTACCTTAGGCATTATCAATCCTGACGGCAGCATAACTTTCTACCGTTACTATTACTACTTCGATGTAAGCTCCGATAATCCGGATTACTATTCTAAAGACGGTGTCCTCTACGACTGGTACAGCAACAGGGAAGTCTTTTTCCAGCATCCCTACAAGCCGGAACTTACGGAGTGATATAATCAAACAAGGACTTAAGTAACTTTCGGGAGGGACTTTATGGACTTGTTTGATGCTATTGATTCAAGGCGGAGTTACAGGGGGATTTTTAAGACTGAACCCGTTCCGCGGGAAGATCTTCTTAAGATCATGGAAGCCGGTCTTGCGGCCCCCTCAGGCTGCAACAAACAGACGACGAGTCTTATCGCGATAGACGACAGGGAAATATTGGATAAGATCAAGGCAGTTATCGACCCTCCCGTCGCAGCGACCGCACCGTCCGCTATCTGTGTTCTCACTCAGAGGATCAACGCGTACCGCGACAAGTGTTTCGCGACACAGGATTATTCTGCCGCCATCGAAAACATGCTCCTTGCGATAGAAGCTCTGGGCTACAGCAGCTGCTGGATCGAAGGCCATATAACAGATGACGATAAGATCAACCTCAAAATGGCGCAGATCCTGAATGTCCCTTCCGATTACGAGCTGGTCTGTTACCTGCCAGTAGGCATTGCAGCAGAAGAAGCAAAGATGCCTATGAAAAAAGTTTTTGATCAGAGGGCATGGTTCAATTCATTCCCTGCTGACAAGGGGGCCGAAGGATGAGGATATATAGTGAGATAAAGTTAACGGGCGACCGTTACAACGGCAGTTATTCCAACGGACAGACGATGCTTTCAAGCGGCACGATGGAGAACTTTTCTCTTGTCGAAGGGAACGAAGAATGGGAGGAAGGAACTGCCCGTTATGAGAACGGTGAAGGAATGGTCCTGGAGGTCATAAAGACAGAAGATAACGGTGCCCTCCGCGTTAAGACAGTCGTCACCAATAACAGCGATAAAGAACTTAAGATTGAGCTCCTTACGAGCTTCGTTATATCAGGCGTCAATGCTGACAAGATCCACCGCCTCCAGTCTTTCTGGAGTGCAGAAGGGAAGCTTAGGACCGAGACGATAGACGAGATGCATCTGGAGCGATCCTGGGCTGATTACGGTCTCAGGATCGAGAAGTTCGGCAACGTTGGTTCCATGCCTGTAAGGAAGTATTTTCCCTTCCTTGCAGCAGAGGATTCCTCTTCTGGCGAACTTATCGGGATCCAGCTATACACGGCCTCGACCTGGCAGATGGAGATCCTCTGCGAGAAGGAAGCGGCGTTGACTATCGCAGGCGGCCTGGGCGACCGTGACTTCGGCCACTGGATGAAGACATTAGCGCCAGGCGGATCTTTTACGAGCCCTGAAGCGGTCCTTGCAAAAGGCAAGTCTTTATATGATATCTTCGACAGACTCGTCAAGGCCCAGCACCCGGATATATCGCCCATAGATAACGACATGGCGATCCTTTATAACGAGTACTGCACGACCTGGGGCAATCCAACTTTCGAGAACGTCATGAAGTGTGCCGACAAACTTGAAGGCAAGGGCATTAAGTTCATCGTGATAGATTCCGGCTGGTACGGCGACGAGACCTGGTACGAGTGCCTGGGCGACTGGGAAGTGAATGAGGAAAGGTTCCCGGGCGGCATGAAGCCCATCGCCGACTACATCCGTTCCAAGGGCATGATCCCCGGCATCTGGTTCGAACTCGAGACCCTGGCATCCAGGTGCAGGTACTATAACGATCCGGAGCACCTGGTAAAGAAAGACGGTGAGCCCCTTCAGGTGGGTGGCAGGCGCTTCTGGGATATGGAAGATCCCTGGGTCGTGGATTACCTGTCAGATAAAGTTATAAAGTTCTTAAAGGATAACGGCTTCGGCTACATCAAGATCGACTACAACGATACGATGGGCATGGGCTGCGACGGTGCTGAGAGCATGGGCGAAGCCTTAAGGCGCAAGGTAGAGGCAAGTCAGGAATTCTACCGCAGGATCCGCCGCGAGATCCCTGATATCGTCATCGAAAACTGTGCGAGTGGCGGCCACAGGTTAGAACCC
>JAGAAI010000076.1 GCA_017615325.1 Clostridiales bacterium
GTCATGACCAAAAAGCCATTCGACAAGCTTAAAGTCGATGACGGAATGGATACGAGTGTCATAATGGCTTATATGGATCTCGGTATCAAGATCAGACCTTTTGTATTAGAACTCAATCAAAGGATCTATGAGGGATCCTTCCTTGAAGATTTCCCCGAACAGATCAAGCTCGCAAATAAACTGGATGAGATATCCTCCTATCTTGAGAAGCTTTCATATTACAAGCCAATGATGGAGGGCCTCGTGGGTGACGGTAAGGACAAGTTCTATCTTGTAGTTGCCCAGAACAGTGCTGAGCTCCGTGCCTGCGGCGGCTTCCCCGGGTCTGTCGGAACGGCAACGATCAAGAAGCATATCTTGAAGTTCGGCGACTTCAAGACAGTATACGATGTCATACCTCAAAAGCACGGTTCATCGATCAAGTTCTCGGAAGCAGAAAAAACACTTTTCCATAAGGACTGGTATGTTGCCAAATCCAGAAGTGCTTCAGCAAATCCGGACTTCCCGAGATGCGCCGAGATCTGGGCTGCCGCATACGGCAGGGGACACAAGAAACAGCCGGACGGCGTTATCTCCATGACGCCTCACATCATCCAGCGCCTGATGCCGATAACAGGTCCCGTTACCTTGTCCAACGGCGTTACACTTGATGAGGATTACTGCATCTGGTATCTGCAGCATGATGTTTATTTCGAATACTTCGGCAACCCCAAGTATAAGGGCAAGGCGAATGACATAACTGACGGCCTCTTCTCCGAGACTGCCAATCTTGTTGAAGATAAACTGATGAGTAAGTTTGATATGAACAAAGTCTTAGGGCTGTTAGAAGTCCTCGAAACATCCGCCAAAGACCGTGTCTTCATGATCTGGCTCAAGGATAAAGAGGGACAGGAAGCTGTAGAGAACTTAGGATTCTCAGGATCACTGAATAACGATCCTGATAATCCCGAAGTTGGAGTATATTACAGCATCAAGGCTGCCAATAAACTCGGCCCATATGTATCTCTTAACACAACTGTCGGAGACGGCACATTAAACGATGACGGAACAATGTCTTATCCTGTTACCGTGGAACTGTCGAATGTGTTAGACGATGAGACGCTTGAGTTTGGCCGCAACAACGGCTATCTTACCAGCACGAAGTACGCAGGCGACATGAAGTCCGTGATCTATTTCTTCGCACCCGCCGGCGGCACTGTAAGCAATATCGAAAACGATGCCAAGATAAAGACCAGGAAGACGATATATAAGGACCTTGAGGTCGGTTATGCTTCAGAATTCTTCGTAAAACCCGGCAAGACGGTCGTATTCACATATACCGTTACAACAGCGCCCGGCGTTAATGCAAAGCCAACTGTTAATACTACTCCGACACTAAGGGAGTATGCGGATTCGGCACCTGCAGAGGAGGAGTGATCTTTCTATGGTTTGATCTTCCGGACCAGTTAATAAAAGATTCACGGAAAACAACCACCGCATTGCAAAGACGACTTCATTCAAGGATATCAAGAGTTCTGACTACTTCTACAAGGCAACCATCTGGGCATCAGAGAAGAAGATCGTCGCAGGTTATTCTGACGGCACATTCAAGCCTCAGGGCAAGTGCCTGAGACGTCAGATGGTAACGTTCCTCTATAAATACGATAAATATGCGGGTTGACTCAAATCTGCCTCAAAAGATTTTAAGTCGATTTCAGGTTGAGGCCTGATAATGAAGCCAGTTAAGCAATACAAGTCTTCATACTACACCCCCCAAATGATTACCCGGTTCTGCATAGGACCGGGTTTTATCTGCTTGACTTAACAAAAATCGTGTTATATCATCTTGGTAACAAGATTGTTAACGAAGGAGCGTTCAAATGAAAAGATCAGTTACTGTATTACTTGCAACAGCTATGTTATTGTCTGTAGCTTCCTGTACAGCAACCAATACGAAAGTTACGGAAGAAACTTCCGCTGTTACTGAAACAACGACGACCACAACTGAAGCAACGACTACACCTGAAACGTCAGAGACTGAAGAACTATCTTTAGTAACTTCCGGTTATCTGGAGGGATTGAAGATAGAAGACAATAATTGTTTTCTCACAACAAACAGCAAGTATGAGAAACTTGCTGATTATGTTTATAAGACTGCCATAAGCTCGAAATTTCAAGGTTCGATCATCCTTGCAACTGATGATGAGATCCTCTTCTACGGCGGTCCCAACGATAAGACAATAGAGGGCAAGCCCGTCGATCCTTTTACGACTTACAATATCGCATCGTGCTCGAAAACCCTGACAGCATGCTGTGTGTTTAAATTGATCGAAGAGGGGAAGATGTCATTAGATGATCCTCTCGTTAAGTATTTCCCCAAGTATAAGGCTGCCAAGGATGTAACTATATCCGATATGCTTCACATGGTCTCGGGTGTCCCGGATTATCTGAACGAGCCTGACAAATTCTGGCCCGATCTTAATGGCCGTGAAGAACTCGAACCAATGCTGATCAAGGTGGTTCAGGATACATATTCTGATGAAGAATTCCTTGAAATGCTCTATGATGCACCTCTTATGTTTGAACCCAAGAGCAAATGGAGTTACAGCAATACCAATTACCATCTTCTTGCCATGATCGTTGAACAGGTATCCGGTATGTCATTCTGTGATTATCTGCAGGAGAATATCTTCGATAAGTGCGGTATGGA
>JAGAAI010000077.1 GCA_017615325.1 Clostridiales bacterium
CTGACACAGAGCCCGCTAAGAGAGACGTTCCTGATTTCATCAAGAACATCGTTGACGTAATGAACGCACAGAAGGGTGACACTCTCCCTGTATCCGCATTCAAGGGTTACGAAGACGGTACATTCCCTCAGGGCACAGCTCAGTATGAGAAGCGCGGTACAGCAGTTGATATCCCTGTATGGGATGCAACAAAGTGTATCCAGTGCAACCAGTGCTCTCTCGTATGTCCTCACGCTGCTATCCGTCCTTTCCTTCTCAACGAAGAAGAGGCAGCAGGCGCAACATTCGCAGTTGCAGATACAAAGCCTAAGGCTTCCGAGTACAAGTTCCGTATGCAGGTTTCCGCTCTCGACTGCTTGGGCTGCGGCGTCTGCGTAACAGTATGTCCTGAGAAGGTTCAGGCAATCTCCATGGCTCCTCTCAAGGACAACATGGCTGAGGCTGAGAACTGGGATTACTGCACAAAGCTCTCCTACAAGGAGAACACACTTCCTAAGACAACAGTTAAGGGCAGCCAGATGGAGCAGCCTCTCCTCGAATTCTCCGGCGCTTGCGCAGGATGCGGAGAGACACCTTATGCTAAGCTCATCACACAGCTCTTCGGCGACAGAATGCAGATCTCCAATGCTACCGGATGTTCTTCCATCTGGGGTGGCAGCGCTCCTTCCATGCCTTACACGACTAACCACCTTGGCTTCGGTCCTGCATGGGGCAACTCCCTCTTCGAGGATAACGCTGAGCATGGTCTCGGTATGTACTTCGGTTACAAGCAGCTCAGGAACAGAGCTAAGAACCTCGTTGAAGAGACAGTAGCTAATACATCTTCCGAGTCCTTGAAGGCAGCAGCTCAGGCTTGGATCGACGGCTTCACAACAGGTGAGGGCGCTCGTGCATTGGCTGATGCTCTCGCAGCAGAGCTCAAGGCTGAAGGTTCCGATTCCGCTAAGAAGGCTCTCGAGTATGAGGACTTCTTCATGAAGAGATCCCAGTGGATCATCGGTGGTGACGGATGGGCTTACGATATCGGTTACGGCGGACTTGATCACGTATTGGCTTCCGGCGAAGACGTTAACGTTCTCGTTCTCGATACAGAGGTTTACTCCAACACAGGCGGACAGGCTTCCAAGTCCACACCTCAGGGTGCTGTTGCTCAGTTCGCAGCCGGTGGTAAGAACATCAAGAAGAAGGATCTCGGTATGATGGCAATGAGCTATGGTTACGTATACGTAGCACAGTGCGCTATGGGTTCCAACTCCGCTCAGACCATCAAGGCATTCACAGAGGCTGAGGCTTACCATGGTCCTTCCCTCGTTATCTGCTACGCTCCTTGTATCAACCACGGTATCAAGGGTGGTCTTAAGGTTGCTCAGATGAGAGAGAAGGCAGCCGTTGAGTGCGGTTACTGGCACCTCTACAGGTTCAACCCTACTCTTACGGCAGAGGGCAAGAACCCCTTCACTCTGGATTCCAAGGATCCTCAGGGCGGCTATGAGGCATTCAATGCATTCCTCATGGCTGAGGTCAGATATAACTCTCTCCTCAAGAAGTATCCTCAGGATGTTGTTGATGGCCTCTTCCACAAGTGCTATCAGGATTCCGTAGAGCGTCTTGCTTCCTACAAGAGAAAGGCAGCTGACATCGAGGTCTGATAAGATCACAAACTAAGATCAGACCCGTCCGGATCTTCCGGGCGGGTCTTTTTCCTGCCAGCAGTTTAAATTTTTCAGTTCATCACGGATTTTCCGGGAATGCCTCAAAATGTCTTGTTCACTGATCTGTTCACTTTTTCGGGAGGAAAAGTGAACATTCCGGTGAACGGACCTCTTATTCCAGGCTCATCTTGAAGTAAGCCTTCTTGCCGCTCTTTTTGTTATAGCAATAGAGCATGTGCTTGTCGCGGTCGATCTTATATGAACTGCTCTTCCAGAGGGGCTCGAAAGTCTTGTCATTTATGGGCAGGTCATCGTGATAGAACACGTTCAGGCCGCCGAAGTTAAATGTATCGATATCCCAGTCGTCTATCTTGTTTCTCTGCTCGTCGGTCATTCCGAAATAACTGATCGAGCCCTTGTGGGAAGTCTGTTTTGTAACATCGCAGTGGTAGTAGTTGTTACCGATCTTTACGACTGTCCATTCGTGGCCGTATCTTATGTCCGTATCGACGGCAGTGCAGGTCGTGGCATCTATCCCGACCTGTAAGAGAAGGTAGGCGTAACATCCTGCGATCTCCTGGCATATCCCCTTATTATTCATCAGCACATAGTAAACGGAAGTTGCCCTGATATTGCCTTCAACCAGATTGTCATTCTCGTCGATCAGGTCGTGGTCGTAATCTATACGCTCCGATTCTTCGCTGTAAAGCGCCAGGGCGAGCTCCAACGGGCTTGCGTCCTCATTATATACACTCCCTATGATCTCCTTGACTCTTTCTTTGAACTCTCCGACTTTGATAAGATAGTCTTCTTTCGGGATGGTATAGAAGAGTTTATAAGTTCCGTCTCCGACGGCTGCCTCTGCGGGATCCGTATATTGCAGGAATGCATAAGCTACGGGAAGACAGGTCCTGGCAACATCTAAGCAATGAGAATAGTTTTCTTTATTCTCCAATGCGACGGAATCTTCTCCTGCAAGAGCCGCATCGCAGAACCTGTAGTAGTCAGCCTCGAATCCTTTGCCGAACATCCTGACGATAAGTTCCGGCAATACATGGGCGTTGAAGCGGTAGCCCGAGGGGTCGGGAAGGTCTTCAGTTGTGGTTACAGAACTTGCTTCAGAACTGTCAGTTGTTGCCGGTTCTTCGCTTGCTTTAGTCCCGGTTTCATTTGTGACTTCTGTTATTGAGACAGAAGATGATTCATCAGTGATGGAGGATGTATCTTCCGGCAGAGGATTTTGGCTGCAGGCGGCAATACCCGATATAAGGAATATGGCCGCAAGTAAGATGACTGATATCTTTCTCATAGCAAAGGTCCTCCTTTTTGATCTTCGTAAGGCTTTGTCAGTCTAAAGTAAATACCGCATAGGGTGAGTTGGAATTGGCTAGGGTGAAACAATCCAGGGAGTTGTTATCGTTGTCAAGTTCATAGAAGTCGCACATCCATAACTCCTCAAAGCGGGTGTCTTCGCAGGGGATATCCTTATGCCAGACCTCGTTGGAACTTCCGAAGTTGAATACGTCGATAGTCCAGTTGCCTTGGAGATGCCTTTCGCTGTCTGTCATTCCGAAATATCTTAAGCTTTCAGCCGTATCGAGCTGGAAGGTTACATCACAGTGGTAATATTTGCCGCCGAGCTTTACCACCGTCCATTCGTGTGACTGGGAGCAGTCATCATTGAGAGCTCCGCAGGTGGCGGCATCGACACCTAACTGGAGGAGCAGGTAGGCATAAGTGCCTGCGATCTCCTGACATATGCCTGTGTCTTCCATGAGGGAATGATAGGGGGTGCAGGGCCTGTTATTCTCTATGCTTTCGTCAGCGGCATCGTAATCGTAGCTTAAGCGTCTTGCTTCGGAAGTGTATAGTTCAATAGCCATCTCAAGTTTGCTGTCTCCTTCATGGATACAGTTTTCGATGAGTTCTTCGACACGCCCCTTAAACCGTGCAACTTCTGCCATATATTCATCATGCGGGACAGCATATTCGATCCTGTATGTCCCGTCACCGTTGGAGACTTCATCGGCAGTCTGACAGAAGACGTAATCTGATGTAATGGGAAGACAGGTCCTGGCGGTCGAGAAGCACTCATAGTAGTATTCGGGTTTGTCGAGGGCGACTTTGTCATCTCCTGAGAGGACCGCATCACAGAACCTGTAGAAGTCATCCTCAAAATCCTCGCCGTATGCCATCAGGTAGACATCTGACAGGACGTGAGGATCAAACACATGATCAACCGGTTTAAGTTCCGGTATTGTCTCCTCAGTGGTGCTTTCTGTTGTAGTCTCGATAGTAGTCTCAACAGTAACTTCTTTTGTCGTTTCAGTTGATGTTTCAACGGGTGCCGTATTGGGCGAGCAGGCAGAGAAGAGCATGGCAGCGGACATGATGCATGCCGGGATCAGGTGTTTTCTTTTCATTTATCTACCCCCTGTGGTTTTCTTCAGTACATTCTCATACTTATTATATATGAACTCTTAATGCGTGTTATAATTAATAATCGAAAATCTTGAGATAGGATATGAGAGATGTCACAGGACCTTAAGAACAGGCTTTTATTGTCGGATACCGGGATACCGGATATCTTTGTTGCGAAGTATGCGCAGTCTCTTTCGCGGGATGCCCTTCTTTTATATCTCTGGCTCATGATGAAGTGCGGCAGCGGTGCATCCTTCAGCGAGAAGGATGTTAAGGCATTAAACATCTTCCCTGTAAGCGATACGGACAAGGTCCTGGCTGAACTTATGTCGGCAGGTCTTATCGGGCGGCAGGATAAGGATTTTACCATAACGGATCTTAAACTGGTCGAAGTCGATGAATATACGGCTGATGTCCTGGCAAAAGGATATATCAACAAGGACAAGGGCGTAGGATCTGATGACAAGACGCGCGAGATCCTGTCAAACAGCATAAGCGGCACTTTCTATCAGGGCTATATGCCCTATGTCTTCTACAGGCTCGTGGATAAGTGTCTCTACGAATACAATTTCGAGAGCCAGGTCGTATATAAGCTCTTTGAATACGGCAAGGACAACAGGATCGACAGGGATTACCTGGCGATGGAGAAGGTCGCTAAGGACTGGTCTGACAAAGGATATCTGACCTGCGACAGGCTGGATTCATTCCTCGAGAGATCTTCCAGGGTCAATAAGCTTAAGAAGGTCCTGGGAAGTCTCATGAGAAGGAGAATGAATGAGAACGATATTACCCACATAAATAAGTGGATCATGGCATACGATACCGATGAGGCTATGTTAAGGTATGCTTTCCAGGTCAATGAATATAAGGGAGACATAAAGACCACAGATATTGAGACGACTCTTTCAGCCTGGTATGAGGCGGGGGTCACAAATATCGAGCAGGCTGCAGTCTACGAAGAAGAACGTCATAAAGAGAATAAGAACAAATATGCAAGGAAAAAGGGCAGGGGAGGAACTTCCTGGAAGACAGGCGCCGAGGCGGGTCTTACAGGGGAAGAAGGAGCCGGCATAAAGAAGGCGGCTCCTTCCGGTCCTGAAGAAAAGAGCGGGACAGCAGAAGACGACCTTCCGGATGACATATTGGATCTGTTTGGAGCAAGAGATGATAACGATTAACGAACTCATAGAGATGAGCAAGGCTGAACTTGAGGCCGAAAGAAATATAGACAAGGACTACAGGGTAGCGGAATGCTACCGAAAGTTCCCGGAACTTGCCGCCATGGACGGCGATCTTGTGGAACTTAGAAAGTCCGCTATGATCGCATCCCTTGAAGGCAGGGACGACTATGCCGGCAGGTTCGGATCCAAGGAAGCAGCCTTGAGGCAAAAAAGGGAGAACTACCTCAGGGACAATAACATTCCTGCTGATTTTGACAGCGAAAAGTTCATATGTGATAAGTGTAATGATACAGGATATATAGCAGGCAAGGACGGGACCCGTAAGGTCTGTTCCTGCATGAAAGAGCAATTGGAAGAATGCTACGACAACTCAGGAATGAGGGATTACAGGTCAGTAAAGCTCGAAAGTTACAGGAACGGTTACTTAGGTGATGAGGCAGGCCGTAAGAAGAGGATGAATATGATCCTTTCCGCCTGTCTTGGCAGGGGGGATAATGCCGACAAGGATATATGGATCTACCAGGGTGCTCCTCAGACGGGCAAGACTTTCCTTACGATAGTGGTAGCGAAGGGCATGATCAACCTGGGAAAGAGCGCGATCTACTGCAAATGTGAAGCGATTGAGGATATGGAAGAAGAAAACATTGAAGATCTTAAGATATGCGATGTTCTCTTTATCGACGATTTTGCGGCCGACATTTCTTCAAGGAGAAAGATAGCATATATCCTCAATACCGTTTTCGAGGTAAGGAAAGCTTCCGGCAGGAAGACCCTGATCGTATCGTATGAGACTCAAAACCAGCTTGTCTCTGACTGTGATATCAGGCTCGCGGGCAAGCTCAAGAATGCAGGATATATCTCGTAAAGGCTTGATGATCTTAAGATAATGAAGAAGAGGGACAGATCAAAAAAGCAGGGTGCATCCTCGCCCTTCATAGAACAGAAACCCTTTGATACGAATGATAAGGAGAATAAAGGCGTAAGATATATCGAGCGCCAGGTAAGGCTCCCTTTCCTTACGGATTCCGACCCTTCAACGGGTGAGGATTACGGCAGCACCGAGGACCTCTGGGAAGAATGGGGGCTTACGGACAGGGATTCTTCCTTAAAGCGCGGCAAGAGGAGGATCCTCTTGGGATTAGGGATCGCCGTAGCAGTCTTCATCCTTCTTTTCTCGGCCATATTCTTTATCCTGCCCAATGTATTGCCCGGTCTCTTCCAGGGGACCAATATCGGTGAGCTCTTCGAAGAGCCGGTCGTAAACTACGAATATAAAGACCCTTCATACAGGGTAATTACCCAATCCAGCGTAAACGTCATGAGCGAGCCTGATGTTGCTTCCGGGAGAGTCACCCAGGTCCTCTACAATGAACCTGTAAAGGTTATGGGAAACGAGACCAACGGGTTCATACAGATCGAGACATCTGACGGTATCAAGGGTTATATCAAAGCGGATACGTTTATTGCCGACATGTCGTCGGTCGAGCCCGACCTGCATGAGTTCAAGCTGGTCGTATCTGACCTTTCAAAAAACATAATGACTCACGCATCCAACGGAACACTGATGTGCAAGGTCATGATGAATACCGTCCTCTACGCTGACGTTAAGAGAGAAGGCGTTTACAGGGTATATCTTCCCGGAGGAGATACGGGCTGGATAGGATCATCAGGTGTCATCGAGACCGAACCCCGCGGAGAGGTCGGAAAGGTTCCCTCGAGATACTTCGTAGGATCCCTTCTTCTCTTTGTCAATGCGACATATCTGGATAACGGGATCACCATGAACGGTATGTCCGTTAACGGAGCCGTTTATGTCGCATCGGAGATCAACGGTGTTAAGATGCCGAGGACTGCTGAAGGGCAGTCAAAAGTCGGTGAGGAGGTCATGATCGAATATGACGCCGTAAGCGGCAACATAGATCTTGACTGTATAGCCAAGGGCGATATCGTCTTCTTCAGGGGCCGTAATACCGAAGCCGGGAACCGGGAGATCGATTCGATAGGAGTATGCACCGATAAGGGTACTTTCCTGATGAAATCGACGGCCGGGACCACCATGAGACTCATGTCATATGAGGCAGATAACGAGATTTTTGACCGGATAATCACAATAAGACGTATTTTTGATACTGAAGACTGATTTTGTGGTTGCAACATCCGATCTTGTGTGATATTATCTTTTAGCGCTAAAAGATTAAACAGGAGGTGTTAACATGGCTAAGTGTGATGTTTGTTCCAAAGACATGTTCTTCGGCAGGAAGATCAGAATTACACGTTCGCAGATATCACGTCGTGCGCTCACACAGCAGCAGCCCAACGTCCATAGGGTCAAGGTTGTTGTAGAAGGCACCCCCAAGACGATGAATGTTTGCACTCGTTGCCTTCGTTCCGGCAAAGTAAAGAGAGCATAATATTCCTGATATTTTGACAAGATAAGAGCTCCGCATCAGCGGAGCTCTTTTTGTTGTATGACGGGCATGTCCCGAACCTCGGGTGGAAGTCCCGAGGGGCGTAGTTGCCGACGAACCTTAAAGCGACTTGCAAGGTTTGTATCGTGAGGTACAGGCGAGAAGAAGCAATAGCGAAACCGTGGCTCGACGGA
>JAGAAI010000078.1 GCA_017615325.1 Clostridiales bacterium
ATTCCTTCTGACCGTGTCGTTCCGATAGATGTATCTGTCGGTACTGACTACGATACACTTGTAGTTACGGGCCCTAATACAGGCGGTAAGACGGTCTGCCTTAAGACCTGCGGGCTTCTTACCTTAATGACGATGGCAGGCCTCATGATACCTGCCAGGGAAGGCTCGAAAGTTGCAGTCTTCGACAAAGTTCTTGCTGATATAGGTGACGAGCAGAGCATAGAGCAGAGCTTATCGACGTTCTCGGCACATATCTCTAATATCGTCTTCATCCTGAAGAACGTAAGGGGAAGATCCCTTGTCCTTCTCGATGAGTTAGGCTCGGGGACGGATCCTACGGAAGGTGCGGCTCTGGCAATAGCCGTATTGGACGAACTCCGTGCCAAGGGGTGTGCAACAGTTGCAACAACCCACTACAAGGAACTCAAGAGTTATGCGATAACCCAGGAAGGAATCTGCAACGCTTCCTGTGAATTCGATACGGAATCTCTGGCACCTACATACAGACTGATAATAGGAAGACCAGGTGCATCGAATGCATTCATCATATCGGAGAAACTGGGACTTCCGAAGAGAGTTATCGAGAATGCAAGGAAAAACATGTCAGCAGATGAACTCTCTTTCGGTGCATTGCTCGAGAAGGCTGAGAACGACTCCCGCGAGGCAGAGAGGCTTAAGTTGGAGAATGAAGCTATCAACCGCCGCATTGCCGAGAAGGAAAACCAGCTTGAAGAAGAGCGCCGTAAACTAAAAGAGTCCAAGACAAGGATCTTAAATGACATGCGTCAAGAGGAGAAGGAACTCCTGGAAGATAAGCAGAACGAGATCGACGAACTCATAAAAGAACTTAACCGCATGATGCGTGAAGAGAACGCAAAGGATGCGCGGGCTGAAGCCGACAAGGTAAGAAGAAGGCTCCGTTCCGGTATCAGTGCCATAGAAGATAAACAGGCTGCCGATGACTTGTCTGACAGGGTCGCACTTGCCGGGGAACCCGCAAAAGAGATAATCGTCGGGAATATCTATTATATTCCTTCTCTCGGGATCACCGCCAAGGTCGTGTCAGAACCTAACAGGGGCAAGGTCAAAGTATCCCAGGGAGCGCTTACGAGCGATGTTAAGGTCAAGGATCTCTACATGCCCACGGGAGAACAAAAGAAGCAGGCCAAGACTCTTGCAAAGAAAAGGGAAGAGCCGAAGGCTAAGGCTGTCGAGAGGAAACAGCTTTTCGATAACAGGCTCGTTACGTCTTCTGAGATCAATCTCATAGGCAATACCTGTGACGAGGCAGTCTCCCGTTTAGGCAAGTTCATGGATGACTGCAGTCTGGCAGGCAAACGTGAAGTAAGGATCGTTCACGGCAAGGGCACAGGAGCCTTAAGATCTGCCGTATCAGAATACCTGGAAGGAGATCCCAGGGTAACGGAATACAGGGCAGGCGAGATAGGTGAAGGCGATGCCGGTGTTACTATAGCAAGACTGGGATAGAAGGAGTTTGGGAAATGAACACTATCGAGAAGAAGAAACTATGGATCTTTATAGCTGTTGCTTACGGCGTTACGGCTCTGATGGCGATACCTATGTATATCGGGTTCCGCGGACAGGCGGATCTGACGGCATTCGTAAATGTGCAGATGATGTACCCGGCCTGCGGTGTTATCCTGGGTAAGCTCATCACCCGTAAAGATGAGAAGCTCCCCATGGGAGCATACAGAGCGATCCTTATAATGACGGCCGTTATGATGGTCGTGGCGGTCTTATCTGTCTTTATCCATATCGACCCCATTGATGCCGGAACCGGCGGCAAACAGGATGTGTGGAATATTATATCGCAGTGCTGCCTGCTTCCCGGAAGCGTAGCAGCTTACGTCATGTTCTGGACCTGCGGGAAAGAGAGGGCAGCTAATGCCGGTACGAGGAGAAAGAATATAAAGCTCAGCATCATCATGGTGGCGATCTACATCGGGCTTATCTTCGCCAGGACATTCTTTATGGCTTTCCTGGGTGACAGGATCGGCAATACGGATGAGAGCATGAGTACGCTAATAAAGAACATAACCAATCCTCTGGTCCTTTTGACTATAGCATCACTGCCTGCTAACTTTGCTTTTTCCTTCGCAGCATTCTTCGGTGAAGAATACGGATGGAGATATTATCTGCAGCCCATTATGCAGGATAAGTTTGGCAAGAGGCTCGGTGTATTGCTCTTAGGTCTCGTTTGGGCAGTCTGGCACTGGGATGCGGATTTCTTCTTCTATTCCAAGGAATCCGGTCTTGTGATGTTTGCAAGCCAGTTTATCACATGTGTCACGATCGCTATATTCTTCGGATATGCATACATGAAGACACATAATATCTGGGTCCCCGTGATCCTGCATTATATCAACAATAATCTGAGCATCCTGCTTACTGCCGGAACGGATGTAAATGCTATCCAGAATCAGGAGCCGCAGTGGGGAGATCTTATATTCCATTTGCTGGGTTGTCTCATGTTCGCCGTATTTATCTTTGCACCGGTATATAACGATAAACGCAAGGCGGCAAAAGCAGGGATCGAAGAAAGCGGTAACTGACAGTGGAAGAATTTAAACCAAGACAGATAACGGCATCAGAGGCGCATCTTGAAGACAAGAAGACGCGCAGATTGAAGAACGTTAACAAAAAGAAGCAGGAAGGGTTCGATTTCTCGATCTTCCTGTCATCACTCCTGCCCATGCTGATGCTCCTTCTTATCCAGCTCGCAGCCTTCATGCCGACCATATTCCCGGCATCCATGAAGGTCCTGCAGGATCCCGAGATCAGCGAGGGAGCGCTCGATGCGATAGAGTATACGGCTAAAGTCCTTGAAGTCGCGGGGAATTCGATACAGTTCTCATATCTTGCATATGTGGTCCTGGCCCTGGCTTATTTTACCTGGCGTTATCTTTCTTCAGTCGTAAAACCTTCCGGCCGCTATTCGCCGAAAGGCGCTTTCACCAGGAAAGGCTTCCCGTTTGTTATGCTTGCGATCTTCGGACTCTGGGGCTTTGTTGAAGGCTTTATGGCTGTGGTCAAGGTCCTTGCCCCGCAAGTGATAGAACAGTATTCGGATCTTGTAAAGGTTACGGGACTCACTCAGATGACACCGGTCATACTGGTCGTTGTATGGCTCTTCGGTCCCGTTGTAGAGGAACTCTGTTTCAGGGGACTTGTCTATAACAGGCTTCTATCTTCAGGCATGAAGATCGTAATGGCGGTAGTCGTCCAGGGCTTATTCTTCGGCGTCTTCCATATGAATCTCCTGCAGACCATATATGCATTTGTTTTAGGTACTGCAATAGGTTTCTTCTACGAAAGATACAAGTCCATTCTGGTATCGATATCCTGTCATGTCCTCTTTAACTTCCTGGGAACTGTCCTGTCCGGAACATTGGAGCATTTTGCGCCTCCCACGGCCGCTTATATAGTGATAGGCGTGGCAGGCCTTGCTCTGGCAGTGTTTGCGATCGTTATGGTATGCCGCGATGATGGCGTTCCAGGGAAGATCGATGAACTCGAATAATTAAATGATCTCAGGAAAACAGTAATTAAGGGTTTCAAAGATCGAAGTATGGTTTTGATAATCCATGAAAGAAAGAGAAGGTTTCTCTTGACATCCCCTATTTCAGATGGTATCAAGTTGGTGATAGTGAAGTGGAATTACGAGATGATTTAGAGGGGGAAGTTAGTATGATGTATTTTTCAAGGAGAACTGTCAAGACAGTCAGTATCATCCTTACACTTGAAATCTTCATCGGTTTCCTTCCCTGGCGTGAACTTTCTGCAGATTCTGCCACCCACGGCGAATATACGTCTCACCCTTTCACAGTTACATACGATCAGAACTCCACATGGAATAACAGTACCCAGGGGCAGTTCGTTCTCACAAACACATCAGGCTATGAAGTCACATCCCTGGGTTTGCAGGGGGAGTGCTTGGTGTCTATTTTGCAGGTGCTGGCTTTGCCTCAGCTGTTGCTTGTGCGTTGTTGGTGCTTGTGGTGGCTGCTGCTTATTATGGATACTGTATGTGTTTGTTAGGTGATTATTTAATGAACGAGAATCAGTCGACTGCGCTTAATTCAGTTGGGTTTACATTAAATTTGTTAGGTAACGTAATGATGGGACCGTTATTTAACATAATTACATTTGGAAATTGTGTTCTTGAATTAGTCTACAATATTCTTACATATTTGGGAGGCGAATATGCTAAAGGAAAATGATAAAATGGGATTCTTTTGGTTGGCGGGATTCTTGTTTGTGATTATATCTTGGGCTATATCATTTTGGGTTGGCGCAAAAGCCATTGATAATGGACAAGAAATAAATGGATATAACATTTTTATGGCTATTAGTTTAGGATTGTTAATGGCAGGTTGCGTCAATTTATCAATATGTAGTCATAAGCGTATAGAACGGCTAGATGGTGAAGAGTCTACGTCTTCTGTAATTAACCTTATTGTATATGTAATGGTGACAATTATTAGCATAATGCTACACTTTAAAAGTGTGGTTGAATATATCACTGTGATAATGGGAAAAAATAATAAATTTGGAATAGCATCTGTTTTTTCTAGTTCATTTTTTCTTGTAATTGCTGGATTGCTGGGTTTTTGTTTCCGGAGAAAAAGAAATAATATAAAAACAGGGATAACATGGTGTTTTATGATCATTGCTTTTTGTGCATTCGTAGCAGGATCATAACTTCTGGACTGTTTGGTTATGTCTGGTGCAGTTTTTGACTCTGTATTTCCTGATTTCGGTGGCTCACCCTTTTAGCGATATCAGTGGCGCAATCCATACCGACGCAACAGGATCTGTCAGGCCGCCGCCGTATTCGATTTGCACAACCTAAGAAAGAAAGTGCAGATTATGCCAATACAAAGATATATGGGGACTGGGGATTATACTTATCTAGCAAACGCACCGAGTTATTGAAAAAAAACTCATTATGTTATAATCATTAATTAGATTATAAGTAAGAAGGTAAGGATCTTTGACTGATCGCGCGGCTTTGTTTAAGGAAACATATACCCGTTACGGCGTAAGTGAGACTGCGGCATCCAGGGGTGCTGCGGTCGATATCGCGCTTGACGGAGAGTATAACCGCATAGATTCGATCGTAACATACAATGAACTCAAGGTCCTGGATGCTTTCCGCAAAGAGAAGTTCTCCGATGTTCATCTGGGCCTGACAACAGGTTACGGATACGACGATATCGGAAGAGAGAAGATCGAGGCCGTCTTTGCACGTGTGTTTGGCGCTGAATCAGCATATGTAAGATATCAGATCTCATCAGGCACCCAGTCCATCTCTGCGATGCTCTGGGGCGCTTTAAGGCCGGGAGACACCCTCCTGTCGGTAACGGGCAAGCCTTACGACACTTTGGCTTCAACCATCGGTATATCTTCGGATGATAAAGATAACGATATGTCCCTTGTAAGGTTTGGTGTTCTATATGAGCAGATCGAACTTTTGCCTGACGGCAAGTTCGACTTTGATAAGATCTTAGACCGTGTTAAGACCTTGAAGGGAGTCGTGTTCATACAGAAATCCCGCGGATATACCGATAGAGCTGCTCTCCTCTGTGAGGATATAGGCGAATTGGCAAGAAGGGTCAGGGAGATCAATCCTGATGTCATCATTGCCGTTGATAACTGTTATGGCGAGTTCTGCGAGAGATATGAACCTACAGAGCTGGGAGCAGATGTCTGTGCAGGATCACTCATAAAGAATCCGGGCGGCGGGATCTGCAAGACCGGCGGTTATATCGTCGGAAGATCCGATCTTACAGAGAATGCGGCAAGACATCTGACGGCTCCGGGATTGGGAAGCGAAGTCGGACCTACACTGGGTTTTAACAGAGACATCGCAATGGGGCTCTTTGTTGCACCCCGCCAGGTAGGAGAGTGCCTGAAGGGAGCGGTTTTCGCAGCAAAGTTTTTCGAGGAATCAGGATATAAGACATCTCCCAAATCCGACGAGGTCAGGGGAGATATAGTTCAGACTCTCATCTTTGAAGATGAAGAGAAGATGAAGGATTTTGTAGGGAAGATACAGATGGTCTCGCCGGTCGATTCTTTCGTTACACCGGAACCCTGGGATATGCCTGGTTACGAGGACCAGGTTGTCATGGCAGCCGGAACCTTCGTACAGGGCGCAACTACAGAACTGTCATGCGACGGTCCGATCAAACCGCCCTATATTGCATATCTGCAGGGGGGACTTGTCAGCCAGCAGATCAAACTTGCCTCGATGGCAGCATTATCGTGAGGTATGAATAATGGCTTCGGGAAATAAGAACAACAACGGCAATAAAGGCAACTACAAGAAGATGAGCTACAAGCCTAAGCAGGGCGATAAGAGCGGGAACAGTCAGGCTGCTCCCTGGTATAAGTCGCCGGATAATAATGAATCCGCAAAGGCAACTGATAACAAGAACAGGAAGCCTTTAGGCAAGAATAACCGTCCTGCTCAACAATCTGCCAATAAGCCCAAATCCGGAAGACCCGTAAATCAGCAGGGAGGAAATCCTGCAAGAGATAACAGGCCTTACGAAAACAGAAATCAGAACAGGGTTCCCGACAGGAACGTTAAGAGAAATAACGACGAGTTTGCAAAGAAGAAGGCAGCGGAAGAAGCTGCCAGGAGAGCAGCTTCTGAGAAGGCAGCCAATGAAAAGCAGCTCGAAAAAGAAAAGGCCAAGATGGCAAAGCAGGCAGCCCGCGCCAAGAGAAAGAGCATTGCTGGTAAGAGTGCCGAGAGCCGTGCCGTAAGGAACGGATTCCTTGCAGCCATAATGGTCGTACTCGCAGTATTCGTTCTGGTATTCATAGTTCACCATCTATATAACTATATCGCCGAGAAGCCGAATTTCTCATTCGTTATGGCTGGTTCCGTTGAGCATACGATCGGTGCCAAGGCTCTGATCGTAAGAGACGAGAATGTCATTACTGCCAATATAGGCGGTGACCTGGTCACACAGATCACGGAAGGCTCCAGAGTTGCAAAACAGCAAAGACTTGCCCTGGTCGTTCCTTCAAATCTCGAATCCGTCGTCTCCGACCTCCGTAACGTTCAGCAGCAGATATCGGATGTGCAGCAGGAACTTGTCCAGAGAGGAGAAGTCTCCGAGGCTGAGAGTATATACGATTCATATGACGATAAACTTGTATCGGTAGTCGACAACATCCGGTCTGAAGCCATGAACGGCAACCTGTCGGACCTTGCTACTTACTATGCATCGCTGAGCGTTGTCCTTGATGAAAGAGAAGATGAACTTGCCAAGATCGACTTTGACGATGAGAGACTCAACGTCTTAAGAAGCGACGAGAAGGTATATGAGAACCAGCTCGAGAGAGAAGCTTCGAAGATCACGGCAACTAAGCCCGGTGTTGTATCCTTCCGACTTGACGGAAATGAAGACGTTCTGGATTACAAGAACTTCCTCGGAATGGAGATGAACGAAGTCAAGAAGATGATAAGTTCCGCTCAGGGACCTATTTCTTCCTCACTCTACGTTGAGTCCAACAAGCCTGTTGCCAGGATCGCCCAGAATGACGAACAGTACCTGGCGGTCTATCTTAATTCCGATAATGCGGCTGCAAGCGATTTTGCCAACGGGACCCTTCACGACATCAACATCAGGACTGAGGGCGTTGCCATAGAAGATTGTGAGGTCGTAAGGAATGAAGCAGATAAGAACGGCACTCTGATCGTATTCAAGACCACCAGATACGTAGAAGATCTTCTTGACTTAAGATCTGTAGATATTGAGATCGTTATCACCGAATACTCAGGTATGCGTGTATCCCAGACGAGTCTTGTCGATTCCTATATTGCCGATACCGATAAGCAGGTATTCTCACTCTACTTCGACGGCAAGTCTGGTCTTAACGCTGACATGTTTACAGAAGCCAATATCTTCAATCTGTCTGCGCTTCCTATGCGCAATGCGGATGAAGAAGGCAATGAAGTAACTCCTTCATCCCTTTCCGTGGCAGGCTGTGAGGTCCTCAAGGCTGAAACAATGCCTGACGGAGGAACGGTTGTCCTCTTCGCGACCTACGATGAGAACATGCCTGATTTCCTGAAGATCAATTCCAAGTACACAGAGGCTATATCCGGCGGATACAAACTTACGCTCATAGATACCACGACAGGTCTTGGCACGGATGTTGCAAGCGCTGTTCCGTTAAAGTGCAACGGTATAGCGACGCTCTATTACAACAATCAGGGCTTTGTTGATACATTGAGAGTCATGGTCGTTGACTCGGACAGAGAGTTCGCCATCATCTCCACATACGGCAATCAGAAGAAGCCTGACTACAATACCGTATATGTCATCAATCCTGATTCATGCAAGCCTGACGATAAGATAGGATAAGATGAGTTCCATGGATAACGACCTCTTAGAGACTTTTAAGACCAGGTACGATGCCCTTAAGGCGGAAGTTGCTGCCGCCTGTGCTGAGTGCGGCAGGTCCCCTGATGACATAACCATCATTGGTGTCTCCAAGGTCTTCCCGGTGGAATATGCGAAGGCTGCATTTAAGGCAGGGATCAAGGATCTGGGGGAGAACCGCGTTCAGGAGCTTATTCCGAAAACGGAAGCTTTCCTTGAAGAAGGCCTTGATGCCAACTGGCATTTAATAGGTACATTACAGAAGAATAAAGTCAAATATATAATAGGGAAGACCTGTCTCATACACTCTGTGGACAGTCTGGAACTGGCCTGTGAGATCTCAAAGCGCTCGCTTTGTAACAATGTTATCTCAGATATATTGCTTCAGGTCAATGTGTCCGGAGAAGAGAGCAAGCACGGCTTTACCGTAGATTCCGTAAAGGAAGATCTTGATAAAGTGCTGGCGCTGGAGGGCATCAGGACCCGCGGCCTTATGACCATGGCGCCCATTCAGACTGTCGACGGTGATGCGAAAACCGTTTTCGAGAAGACTAAGATATTATTTGACGGGATAAATCCCGGTGATTGGGATTGTCTTTCCATGGGTATGAGCGGTGACTGGCGTTACGCCATAACGTGCGGGGCGACCCATATAAGGATCGGAACGGCTCTTTTCGGCGACCGTGCCGCATATATCGCAAAGGCCTGATCCTGCTGATTTTGTAACATTGATACACGTCTATTGTTACAGAAATGTTTCCTCTGTGTAAGTTGCATAACAAAAGGCCCGATTTTATTGAATCGGTCGGATTTTATTGTTATCTTACATTTGTTGTTACAAGTCCTACGGGACATCAATCAAGGAGGAGACACAAAATGGGCATTTTCAAAGATCTTATCGATAAGTTTGTAGAACCGGTAGAAGACACAGATATTGAGGACGGCATCTACGAGACAAGGATCAGCGATATCGACGAAGGCAGCTATGATGAGTATGATTACGAAGACGTTCCCGAGGAACAGTTCTACCGTTCATATGAGGAGCAGCCTTATCAGGCAAACACATTTGTACAGGAGAGTCAGCCTATGACGACACCCGTAGTAAAGCAGCAGCAGGCAGTAGTTGTCATGCTCACACCTTATGACATCAGAACAAGCCAGATCGTTTGCGATCATATCAAGGAAGGTCACATCGTAATCTGCAACCTCATGAGCTCTGCAAACAACCAGCGTGTAGTTGACTACATCAGCGGTGGTGTTTACGCTCTCGAAGGTAAGATCGAGCCTACACCTGTTAAGACAACATTCGTATGCACACCTAAGTCAGTTGAGCTCGTTGTTGAGACAAACGAAGCTGCATCCGGCACAAAGGTTTCTGCACTCTGATCTGAAACAGACGAACTTTAAGTCCCGAGTAATCCTCGGGACTTTTTTTATGCTCTTTTTTTTGTTATTCTTATTTGCGGATTTAGTTTTCTTCCGTTAAGGGGATGAAGGGGGTTTTTCTATGTTTAAGATCAGGATCCAAAGTGTTTTAGCAGTACTGTCAGCTGCAGCTATAGCAGTTGCCATCGCAGTATTTCCTTCGGCTACAGCCAGAGCTGATGGGGAATATATCAATGCGACCAATTTCCCAGATGCTGATTTCAGGGCATTTGTTCAGGAACTGTTTGATGTCGGTGATGATGAGAAAGTATATCAGGATGATTTCGATAATATAATATCGATCGATATAAGCGGCAAAAATAATATTAAGAATCTTAGAGGTCTTGAGCTTTTTAAAGCACTTAAGACTTTGGATATTTCCGGTACTGCCGTTACGGAGCTCTTCTATTATGGGGATTATCTTGAAGAACTTGATGCAAGCGGCTGTACTGAACTTACTGATATAACTGTGCAAAACAGCCATCTTATATCGATAAATGTCAGTGGTTGTTTAAAACTTAAAGACCTTGACGTTGGAAACAATTATCTCTCGTCGCTTGATCTTAGCGGTCTTACAGCCCTTGAGAGTCTGCAGGCACCCAGTAACAATCTCACTTCCCTGAAACTTAATGGATGTTCTTCTCTTGAAAATATTGGCATACAAGATAATGATCTTACTGCATTGGATCTGTCTGATTGCAAGTCGTTAGAAAGCTTTTATTGTTCTATTAATCCGATAACAGAACTTGATCTTCACGATTGTACTGCTTTACAACAACTGAGTTGCGCCCAATGCAGACAATTGACTTCTCTCAATCTTGCCGGATGCAAGGCGCTGACTAATTTGAATTGTTCAGAGTGTTCTTTAACGGATATAAGTCTTGGCGGCTGTGATTCATTGACAGAAATATACATTTACGACAATAAACTGCAGAATATAGATCTGGATGGATGTCCGAAGTTGAAATATTTATACTGCTATAACAATAATTTAGAAAAACTGGTGCTTAAACATAATCCAGAACTTAGAACTGTCAAAGTATACAATAATGAGCTCAAGCAGCTTGACCTGAGCAAGTGTACAAATCTTTTTGGTGTGTCATGCTTGGATAATCCGGATCTGAAAAAAGTATATGTTCATCATGCTCCATCTAGAGTAGAGAGAGGCAGCGGAACTGAAATAGTCATTCTTACGGCTGAAGACTGGAAACTTGAAGGAGTTGATTGGAAAGGCGATAATGTCAATGGTTATACAGGAGCGGTTTTCTGCTATAGATGTACTAAGTCCGGGGAAGAGGATTATACTGACAATGTAAATGCGAAGTTCACTGTGTCTTTAATTCAATCTGCTTCCTGTACTATGCCGGGGATCACTAATTTTATTGCCGGGGTTACTCCGGAAGAGAGCAGGACCGGTGAAGCTTTATACAAATCAAAGGTTGTTAATAATCTCCCTGCAGTATTAGGTCATAACTGGGGTCCGTGGACTTTGACAAAGAAGGCTACCGCAGACTCTAAGGGAGAAGAGAAGAGAACGTGTTCGAGATGCGGAGAGGAAGAAGTGCGGGAGATATCCAAACTGACTCCTACACCTACGGCAACTCCGGCTGCTAAACCTTCCTCAAAACCAACAGTTAAACCTACAGCAAAACCCACCTCTGCGCCTGTGGTATCATTGAAACTGGATAAGAAATCCATATCAGTCGTATCCGGTAGCTCTGCTGCCTTGAAAGCAACTCTCAATGGTTCTTCAGCTAAGATCTCATGGAGTTCTTCTGACAAGAAGATCGCATCAGTCGATGCTTCGGGCAAGATCACAGCGAAGATGGCTGGTACTGTCACTGTTACAGCGGCTGCAGCGGGGAAGAGCGCCGATTGTGTGGTAACGGTCCTTTATAAGGATGTAACGAACACAAAGGATTTCTGGTATGCGCCTACCAACTACCTCACAGCAAAGGGTGTTGTAAAGGGCTACGACAAGCAGACTCTCTTCAAGCCTGCAAACAAGTGCACCAGAGCTCAGATGGTAACATTCATCTGGAGACTTATGGAAGAACCTGCCCCGAAGGCCAAGACCTGCAAGTTCAAGGATGTAAAGAAGACGGATTACTTCTACAAGGCCTGCATCTGGGGTAACGAGAACCACATCGTAGAAGGTTACAAGGACGGAACATTCGGTCCTCAGATCGTCTGCGCAAGAAAGCATGCGGTAACCTTCCTCTGGAGACTTGCCAAGCAACCTGAACCCAAGACGAAGACCAATAAGTTCAAGGATGTAAAGAAGAGCGATTACTTCTATAAGGCGACACTCTGGGCATCCGAACAGAAGATCCTCGCCGGTTATTCTGACGGGACCTTCCGCCCGAACGGCGACTGCCTGAGGCGCCAGATGGTAACGTTCCTTTATAAGTACGATCAGTATGTAAACGGAAAAAGATAAAACTGACCGATAATACGAACAAAAGAGATCTGCCTGGCAGATCTCTTTTTGTTTTGCTGTGTAGTTAATTAGGAAATATGGTATTATTATCGCAATTGGGGATAAATAGAAAATGAGGGGAATTTTATGATAGGCGGAGAATGGGGAGCCACAGGTCCTTCCGGGACATTATCCAAGAAATGTGTAAATTGCGCTGGCAACCTTACTTATGATGCAGTCATAGGGTCGCTTGTATGCCATATGTGCGGCAAGATATATGAATCCGGCAGTTTAAAGGAGAACGGATCTTTCGGTCTTGCATTCAGAGAGAAGGAATATGAGAAGGACGAAGACGTTGAAGCAGAAGATCTTGATAAGGTCGAGTTCGTCTGCGACTCCTGCGGTGCTCAGATCGTAACGGATAAGAATACAACTGCCACATTCTGCGCTTTCTGCGGATCTCCGACGTTGATATCGAGGCGCCTTACGCGTCAGTTCAAACCTAATATGATAATTCCCTTTAAGGTCTCAAAAGACGAGGCCATGTCTTTGTACGATGAGTTCTTAAGATCATCGAAAAAGGTGCCCAAGGATTTCAGATCTGCCAAGGTCCGTGAGAGGCTCAAAGGTATTTATATGCCAGCCTGGCTCGTGTCTGCAAAATGCAAGACTGATATGTCTGCCAACGGCAAGAGACAAGAAGGTAATGTTGAAGCTTTCTACGATCTTGGACGTGTGATCTCATATAGCCTTGAAAACGTTCCTTTCTCCGGGTCAAAGAAATTGAGCCAGAGGATGCTTGAAGCAGTTGAGCCTTTCGATATGGAAGATGCTGCCGAGTTCACTACAGCATACCTGCAGGGCTTCTATGCTTATAAGTACGACAACCTTCCCGAGAACATGATCAAGACGATCGAAGACAGATTTGACGATTACGGTACTGAATGCGGCAAGATGGCCTGGGACTCGAGGTTTGAACGCGAGTCAGAAAGATACCTGACGGCATTGACCGGTGTCAATGTTAAATACTGCCTGGTTCCCGTATGGTTCATGTGCTACGAGTATAAGGGGCTTTACTATCACTTCGTGGTTAACGGACAGACGGGTGAAGTCTGCGGAAGACTGCCGGAGAAAGAAAACCTTATTACAAGGATCCTGACTAAGATAAGCAATCTTTCACCTCTCATTGTATCGGCTCTGATAACGGTCCCGGTCGCGGTCGTTATCTATTTTCTTATGGCTCTTGTTGCGGAAGATTATGCCCCTTCATCGATGATGTTCTGGTTGACCTGGATGTGTTTTATCGTGTGTACATATGTCGCTGCCACGGCGATATACGGGTTTATCCGCAAGACACATATCGACAGGCAGATTGCAGGGGATGACAAGCCCAATCCGCATGAACTGGATAAAAGACCCGGTGTGGATCAGTATTATGCATACGGCGAGAAGATAGAAGTGGAGAACCGCGATCACTTCACAACAGGTTATGCCACAACAGGTGATTATGCGGCGAGAAATTATCATTTCATGTAATCTCTGCTATTTTCTTATTTTATGTTTATTTTTTTAATTTATTGTATAATTAGAGTGGTGGAATTCGGGAATACGCGATTTCAAGGGGGACAGTATGCAGAACAGTGAATGGTCTGGTGGCCTGTCAGGAACTTTATCCAAGAAATGTTTGGGTTGCGCCGGCAACCTCACTTTTGATGCGAATATCGGTGCGCTTGTATGCCACATGTGCGGCAAGGTCTATGACTCCAAGAGCATGGAAGAGAAGGGCTCTTTCGCATTGGCTTTCCGTGAGAAGGAATATGAGGAAGGTGAAGACGTTGCAGCAGAAGACCTCGATAAGGTCGAGTTCGTATGTGATTCATGCGGTGCCCAGGTCGTAACCGATACCAATACCACAGCGACTTTCTGCTCTTTCTGCGGATCGCCTACATTGATCTCAAGAAGACTGACACGTCAGTTTAAGCCTGACATGATAATCCCTTTCAGTATATCCAAAGAGAAGGCTATGTCCCTCTATGACGAATTCCTTGAAACAGCGGACAAGGTCCCGAAGGATTTCTCATCCGCCAAGGTGCGTGAGAGGATCAAGGGAATATATATGCCTGCCTGGCTCGTATCAGGTGAGCTGAAGACGGATATCACCGCTACAGGCATAAGAATGGAAGACGGTATCCAGGCTTGTTACGATCTTAACAGAACACTGACATTCTCTCTGGAGAACATTCCTTTCTCTGGATCCAAGAAACTCGGACAGAGGATGTTCGAGGCGGTTGAACCTTTCAATATGAAGGAGGCAACGGATTTTAAGACAGCTTATCTTCAGGGCTTCTACGCATATAAGTATGACAGTCTCCCCGAGAATATGATCGATAAGATCGAGACCAGGATAGACGACTACGGCAGAGAATGCGGTAAGAAGAGCTGGGATGGCAAATACGATGTTGCATCCGATCATTACCAGACTGCATTAACGGGAGTAAACGTAAAATACTGTCTCGTTCCCGTATGGTTTATGTGCTATGAATATGAGGGTCTTTATTATCACTTCGTTGTTAACGGTCAGACAGGAGAAGTCTGCGGCAGACTGCCCGTAAAAGAGAGCATTGCAGCCAAGGCTATCAACAAGTTCGGAAAGATCACTCCGGTCCTTTTCTCCGTGATAGCAGCTTTCCTGATCGGGCTTTTGTTCATGGTATATGTTACGATCAAGTCGGGTGGAAATACACCTATGGGAAGCCCCATGTGGTGGCTGCTCTTCCTTTACAGCTCTGTTGTCTGCATGGCTATAACCTTGCCTACTGTGTACATTTTCTTCTATAAGAGGTATATTAATAAGCAGTTAAAGAAATCAAGCGAGAAGAGTCCTTACGAACTTGACAGGAGACCACCGGTCGAACAGTACTTTGCTCTTAACGGCAAGATAAACCTTGAGAAAAATGACAGGTTTGCTACTGCCCTTGCGAAAACAAAAGTTGGAGAGAACGAGACAAGATATACGATGCTATGATCTTTAAAGAAGAATGGAGGCAACTATGACAGAACAGGATCGCGATATCATTTTTGATAAGGCAACAGAATTATCAGAGAAGCTCAACAATCATTGCTCACTTCTTTTGGAGATGCTTGACAATATTGATGACTTAAGACCTTTGGTAAGAAGATCCATAGCTTTGGAAGATGAAGCAGATCATATCTTCCATGAGTTCACATACGAACTTAACAAGATCGAGATGGACGAGGAACTCCGTATCCGTGTATTCCACATGGTAAGACACGTTGAGAACTGTATCGATCTTCTTGACGGACTTGCACAGAGCTTCATCCGTTATAACGTTACCGAGGTAACGGACGGTCTGTCTGCTTCCGTCAATTCAATCGCAAGCGCCGCAAAGAAAGAGATCAATCTTGTTAATGAACTCCGTAACGGTTCCGATGACAATGCGATCATCTCAGCCACAAGAGAATTCGACAAGTTCAAGGGCGATTATCAGAAACTTTACGATATCCTGATCCGCAACATGTTCATGAACAACAATGATGCGATCGATGTTATGCGCTGGAAGACTATCTACGACGAGATCATGGATATCTTCTCCGCATTTGAAGTCATGGCAGATGACTGCTACAAGTTCGTAGTATTCACCAGACCTCAGCTCGCTTCCGAAGAAACCACCTAAGTTCCGGCCGGAAATCAAGCGGGTATAAAATGCAGGATAAGTTCTTATCAGAAACAGGTAACGAGTATAAGCTCATATGGTCAGATGAATTTGACGGTTTGGGGATCAACCCATTGTCCTGGAAGGTAGAGACACATCCTGCAGGATGGATGGAGGGCGACAAACAGGAGTTCTCCGACACCCCGTATCACGTCTATGTAGAGAATAGTATGCTCATAATCAAACCGTCGAAAGTTATATCTTCCGACGGTTCTATCAGTTATACGTCAGGAAGGATCACGACCTTCGGGCTTCATGAATTCAAGTACGGTAAGTTCGAAGCTTCGATCAAGATGCCTGCGGGCAAGGGACTTCTTCCCGTATTCGAACTAATCCCTTCCGAAGATTATTCGATCGAAGAAGGTTCATGTGACTTCCCGGCTTCAGGCAGGATCACATGTGCGACGGTTTTTAACAGTGATCTTGAACATTGCTACAGCGGCATTGGATTCGGTAATCCTCTCATGACCGATATCAATAAGGTGAAGTCAGTAAAGGGGAATCTTTCTGATGAATTCCATACATATACATGTGAATGGGAACCCGGCCTTATAAGATTCCTTCTTGACGGAGAAGAATACCATCGTGTGTCCTACTGGTATTCTGCCGGTGAAGACGGGGAGATCAAGCCTTATCCGGCGCCTTTCAACAAGGAATTCTTTATCTGCATCTACCTGTCCATAGGCACACTCGCATCAGGCATCCCGGATAACAAGGAAGTCTTCGATATGCATAATGCGATGTGTATCGATTACATCAAGGTCTGGCAGAGGGATGAATACGATGAGAATGTGACCTGCCCAAAGAAGAAATATGACATGCGTCAGGCGGATCCTACGGGTAATTATATCTCAGACAAAAAAGAAGACTGGTCTTTCCACTCTGCACAAGGCGGAGAGGGAAGAGTGGATTTTGACTACGACCGCATAGTGATCAACTCGACCAATTACGGTGATGTTGATTACGCGGTTCAGTTCTATCAGAGCAAGGTTCCCATCGAGCCTCATACAAGGTATATGCTGTCCTTTGAGGCGAAGGCTGATGAGGACCGTGAGATATCCGTGGCCGTTACCGCTCCTGACATGAACTGGAAGCGCATCATGCAGGACCGCAAGATGAACATAGAACGCAAATGGCAGAAGCATGTCGTCTGTTTTGAATCTGATGAGGACTGCTACGACAATGCAAGGCTCGAGTTCAATATCGGCAATATGGGATCGGTCGCAACTCTCTTCCTCCGAAATATAAGGATCGAGAAAAAACCGCTTCCTGACAGTTATGCTAAGCCTGTTGCAATATGCGGCGCCTGGGACGATTCGGATAACTATAATATGTTCGTTGAAGCCGTGGCCAATTCGAAATACAAAGACAGGTTCTTCCCTGTAAACTTTACCTTCGGGGTATCTTCTTCGGAACTGGTGTATGAGAAGACCGAACTTGAGTTTGCAGGCCTCATAAGAAGAGTCCGTCCCGTTGCCCTGATCATCTTCGCTGAGATCATAAAGAATGAAGAAGTAATAGAACAGCTCATCAAGATGGGCAAAGAAGAGAATATTCCCGTATTCACCGTCCAGAAGCATTTCGACGGATGCATCAATCTTGATTTCAATTATGCATCCGGATTCGAGAAGATGGTAAGGCATGTGATCGAAGACCATAAGGTCAGCGATGTAATGATGTTCGCTGGATTCAGGGACAACAGATTCTCGGAAGAGAGAATAGAGGTCTATAGGAAAGTATTAAGTGAGAACGGAATCGCCTTTAAGGATGACATGCTCTATTATGGTGACTTCCGCGGATATACAGTCTCTGAGCGCATGGAGGAGATGATATCTCAGGGCAAGCAACTGCCCAAGGCCATAATCTGTGCGAACGATTCCATGGCTATAGGTGTCTGCACCGCATTGAGAAAGAACGGATACCGTGTTCCCGAGGATGTTCTGGTCACGGGCTTTGACGGGATCGTACGGGGGCGTTATAACATCCCCGTCTTATCGACCTGCAGCATCGATTATGCTGATTGTGTTGACACCATCTATAAGATTCTTGAAGACCATGAGGCCGGAAAAGGAGACTATCCCGGGACGGTCATGAAGGAATACTCTCTTCTTCCAAGATGTTCCTGCGGATGCCAGAGTAAGGACAGTTACGACAGCAACGAGGTGATCGATGCTCTCTCCCGAGATATTGCGGATTCGACCCGTCACATGCTCGAACTGGGACGCTTAACATCCAAGATCATCAACAAGGATGATGTCGATGTTGCAGGATCCGTAACTGAACAGCTCATGCAGATCTGGAACGATGAATACAGTTTTGTAGGTGTTACCGAGAAGAATTCCTGTATCCATGCAGTATATGCCGGTACTGCCGAATCCTGTCAGGTCGGATGCAAATATTACGGTTCGAAGAGCCTTATCCCCGATATGGAGTTCCTTACTGATTCCAAGGGGCCCTATAAGATCCTTCTCTGCAAGCAGATCAGCACTGCAGAAGGTTCCGCAGGCCTGATATTCAGTGCATACAAAGATATTGATCTCCGGGCCCAGCAGAGGTTTGAGGAACTGTCTTTGTTCATGAGCTCGATGATCGATCTTCTCATTAATAACAGGGCTCTTGTTCAGGCTAATTCTGTCATTAATGATATTTCCCGCAAGGACTATCTTACGGGTCTTTATAACAGGAGAGGCTTTACGGATGCCCTAAAGAAGATGATCGGCAATAACGAAAACTCAGCGAGGATCCTCTCACTTATCTCCGTAGATCTGGATAACCTTAAGATCATCAACGACAACTACGGTCATGATGCGGGTGACTTTGCGATCAGGGGTATAGCAAGGGCGATCACCGCCATTGTCGGAAAGACAGGCATATGCGCAAGGTTCGGAGGCGACGAGTTCGTCTGTGCGATAACCGGCAACAGATGGCTGGCCCCGGAACGTGATAACATTAGGTCAAGGATACATGATCACCTGGAGAATGACACGGAATGCCAGTCACTGCCGTTCAAGGTCGTATCCAGTATCGGTATCTCAGAACATATAATCGACGATACATTGAACATCAATCTCCTTATGCGTGAAGCTGATACGCAGATGTATGCGGATAAGCAGAGCCATAAGACAAAGAGTATTTTCGATCTGTGACAGGAGGCTCATATGAAAGACCGCATCAATATAGGGCTTTTGGTCGATGACCTGGATAATTACTTTTCTGCACAGTGCTGTTATGGTGCCCAGATCGCAGCAGAGGAACTTGATGCCAATCTTTATATTATCCCGGGAAGGTATATTGGTCGGCCTGACGGAAGATACGGTTCATCCGATTATACATACCAGTACAACACTGCCTATAAGCTCGTCAGCGAGCGTAATATCGATATCCTCTATGTCCTGATAGGTGTTATCTGTTCCAGAGCCGAGGAGGATGAGGTAAGAGCTTTTGTTGACAGCCTCCCGAAGGTCCCGACAGTCTTCCTCTTTTCCAATTATGAGGGCTACAATACAGTCAACTTCGATAACAGATCGGGTATCCGGGATGAAGTAAGACATCTCTATGAGAAACATAATGCAAGAAAGATCGGCTTCGTATCAGGGCCTCTGTCGAACCGCGATGCTCAGCTCCGTCTCGAAGCCTTTAAGGAGATAACAGGATCATTAGGGATCAAGGAATGCGATTGTCCTATAGTCTTTGGCGATTTCACCAAGGACAGCGAGAACGTAGTAAATGAACTTCTTGATGACCATATAGATCTTGATGCCATAGTCTTTGCCAACGACAGAATGGCCATAGGAGGATATAAGGTCTTATCTGACAGAGGTCTTACTCCGGGTGAAGATATCCTTGTGATGGGATTTGATGACGATGTCGTCGCCAAGTCCATGATACCGCCTCTGTCGACCGTTGAAGCCAATTCGGCGGATCTTACCTATCAGGCTGTCATGAATGCCGGCAATTATATCCTGTCCCAGACCCCGACTGATATATCCACAAGGACAAATATCATATACCGGAAATCCTGCGGATGCAGCGGTACTGATTATGCCGAGATGTTAAACCGATTCGGGCTTAACGTAAGGGAAGCCAATAAGGAGAACCTCAAAGTAGCCGTAAGCCGTTATCTTTTAGGTGTGTTCTACACGACAGACGGCGTTGACTATATTAAGGATGCATTGGATCTTTTTATCGACAAGTACGAGGAATATATCGGAGATACCACCAACGATAAGCTTCAATCGCAGGTCTGCGATTCTTTCTTCGAGTTTGTTAAGACAGACTATGAGGATTATATCTCCGCGGAGAAACTCTTCAATGCTCTCCGGATGCTGCAGTACCGGGCATATTCGATGTGTGATGACGACAGCATCAAACTCAGGATCTCCGAACTCTTCTCCGAGGTCTATAGGGACATCGCTTTCAACAATGTCAGGATCACGCAGGAAGTCGTCGATAAGAGGGGAGAGTTAGAGCGCCTTATGAACAGGCAGTCAGGGGAGATCACGGTCGATCCTACAACGGAGTATATTCCATATAAGGCCTTGCTTACCGGCATTACGACGATGGGGATCAGCAGGATGTATCTCTATTTCTATCAGGGTAAGACCACGGTGAGTCCGGATCTTGCATGGAGGTGCCCCAATACTGTCCTTCTCAAGGTCTACTGTGATGAGGACGGTGCTTATGAGATCAACGAAGAACAGCAGCTCATGCGTACGGAACTGATCTTTGACAATGAGTATGTACCGGATGATGTAAGACATACCATGATCGCAACCCCTGTCTTCTTAGGAGATGATATCTATGGAGTCCTTGTTGCCGAGACAGAGTGCTCGAACATGGCGATAGTTACGCCTATTGCCCAGCAACTGTCCATAACCGTAAGATCGCTCATAATACTTGATGCCCAGAACAAGACGCGGCGTGAGCTGCAGGCATCACTCGATAAATTCATCAGTGCAAATACCATGCTCGATGTTATCGCAAAATCGGATGAACTTACTGGCCTTTATAACAGACGCGGATTCCTTAATAATGCGGAGCGCGTCATAAAGGACCCCGAGAACCGGGGACACTTGGCGCTTGTCTTATATGCGGATATGGATGATCTTAAAAAGGTCAATGATGAATATGGACACGATGACGGTGATTTTGCCATAAGAGAGATAGCAAGTGTCTTAAAGGAAGCTTTCAGAAACGATGACATTATCGGAAGGATAGGCGGAGACGAATTTGTGGCATTCGCTCTTGTTGGATCGGACGATGCTGAATCCACCATCAAGTCCAGGATACTGAGGATCGCTGAAGAACACGATTCCGCATCGGGAAAACCTTATAAGATATCAGTAAGTACAGGTTTCCATTTGTTCCGATGCTCTTCTGATGTTGACATTTACGAGATGCTGGATATGGCTGATACGGATCTATATCACGAAAAACAAGAAAAAAAGAAGAAAAACGGCTCTTATCGCTGACCTTTCTTATGTAACTTATATAATTGTCTTTTTATCCCGTAGTAGTACAATTATCTTCGTTTGAATATTTATTCAATATATTCAGGGAGGATAGAATTATGATTTCCAAAAAAGTGATCGCAGCTGCTCTTGCGGTCTGCATGTCAGTATCGGTCCTTGCAACGGGATGCTCGACGCTGTCTGACCTTCTCAAGGGCGATAACAAGGTCAAGGATACTGCCGATAGCTATATGACCAGGCTCCTCAAAGGCAAGAACACATCAAAGTTCGTTGACGGTGATGTTAAGGATCTTGATCTTACAGATGACCAGATCTCCGTTCTTAAGGGCATAGGTGAAGTCGCAACTTACACGATCAAGGAGGCTGATGGCAGCAGCAAGTCCGGCGAGGGCAAGGCCACGGTCGAGATCAAGTATGTTGATGCTGAGGATATCGCAAGCGGTATGGATAAGCTTTCTGACATCCTTGATGAGATCGAAGAAGCAAAGAACACTGAGAAAGAGACTCTCGATCTTGACCTCGTATATGTAAACGATAAGTGGCTCGTATCTGCCGCATCCGATGAGGAAGCAAAGGACTTCGTAGAAAGCCTGGTAGACGATATCAAGCTGGGTTCTGAACCTGCGCCGACTACTGAAGAAACAACAACAGAAGCTACAGAGACAACAACAGAGACCACGGAGGAGACGACTACAACAACTACTACAGAAGCTACTTCAGCTAGTTCCGAGTCTTCTGAATCCTCTGAAGCTACTTCTTCCGAATCCAAGGATACAGAGCCTTCATCCGCATCTGATAAGAAGATCGCAAACTTTGACGAGATGAACTTCTACATCAACGGCAAGAAGTACACATTGGGTAAGGTTACATTGCAGCAGCTTATCGATGACGGTGTTCCTTTCGATAAGAAGGTTATCAATGCCAAGGATACGGTCCTTGAGAAGAACTATCAGTCCAGCGGCCTTTCCTTCGATGTTGCTGATGACTACTACAGTGCCCAGGTCTATGTCCTTAATGACTCAGACAGCGATAAGCCCATGAGCGAGTGCATGGTAAATGAGATCTATCTGCCCGTGTATGAGGACAGGACACAGAAAGTCCTTACATTCGATTTCGATTACAACGGCCTGACACCTGATGCGATCAAGGCTAATTCCGGAAAGCCGGATGAAGAGAACACTTATGACAGTGATGACGGAACATATCATTCTTATAAGATCGCTTACAAGAAGAAATCCGACCGTTATCTGAAAGCAAGCCAGTACAAGTTCGAATACATCAACGATGCACTGCGTTATATCTATATCGAATACATTCCGTAAAGAAGTATAGAGTTTATTGAGTTTACGGGGCTGTCTTACGAGAGTGAGGCAGCCCTGTTTGGATTTGGCATTTTCTTTCCCGAAAAAATAACAGATCAGGTGTTGACAGAGAGGGGAATGAGGGGTATTATTCTCATAGATGAACATATGAACAACTATTCATATGTTGTAAAGAATACCGGAGGACAGGATAATGCATGATAAGAACCACAGTGCATATGAGATAAAGGGAATGCCCAAAGACGAGCATTTGTCTGACCTTGCAGATCTCTTTAAGATGTTCGCTGATTCCACCAGGGTCAAGATCATGTTTGCCCTGATGGATAATGAGCTCTGCGTAATGGATATCTCCGGTATGCTCAATATGACCCAGTCTGCGATTTCACATCAGCTTAAGATACTGAAGTCGGCCAATCTTGTTACGAACAGAAGAGACGGTAAGACCATCTACTACAGATTGAGTGATGACCATGTCAAATCGATAATCGCCCAGGGATTCGATCATATCCTTGAGTGAGCCAAGCCAAGAGAAAAATAAATAAGGAGAATACAAAAATGAAAAAGTCTTACGAAATGGAAGTTGACTGCGCCAACTGTGCAAGGAAGATCCAGGAGGCCATTACAAAGGATCCCAGAGTAAAGTTCTGCTCTGTTAACTTTATTTCTCAGAAGATGACGTTAGAAGCTGATGACGATGTCTTTGACGATGTCTTCAAGATGGCATGTGATTGCGTTAAGAAAGTAGATCCAGACTGCGAAGTTATCGGCTGATACTGATCAGACACTGCTTTAGATAAAGAATCGAGGATAATATGAAATACAAGATGACGCGCAAGCAGAAGAAGATGCTTCGCCGTATCATTATTGCGGCCATTTTACTGGTGGCGTTTACGGTCCTGAAGGTGATATTCAAGGATATTCCCTGGTATGTCTTTCTGCTCTTGTTCCTGATCCCCTATCTTGTCATAGGATACGATGTCTTAAGGACAGCCGTCATCAATATTTTCCACGGTCAGCTTTTGGATGAGAAGTTCCTGATGACTTTGGCAAGCGCCGGCGCTTTTGCGACAGGTGATTTCCCTGAAGGCGTTGCGGTCTTGCTCTTCTTCCAGGTCGGTGAACTCTTTGAAAGTATCGCAGTAGGGCGCACGAGAAAGTCAGTAGCAGCACTAATGGATATCCGTCCGGATTATGCAAATCTCATCGTTACGGATGATGACGGCAGTGAGCATGAGGAGACGGTATCTCCTGAAGAAGTTGCAATAGGGTCAGTCATTGTTATAAAGCCCGGTGAGAAGATCCCTTTGGACGGGATAATCATAGAAGGATCGACGACGGTCAATACTTCGGCACTCACGGGTGAGAGCCTGCCGCAGGATATGGTCCCCGGGGACAAGGTCATATCAGGTACTTTAAACCTTACAGGTGTATGCAAAGTCAGAACGAGCGGTGTTTTTGCCGAGAGTACGGTTGCCAAGATACTGGAGCTTGTAGAGAATTCGTCTGACAACAAGGCACAGGCTGAGAACTTCATAACGAGATTCGCTCACTGGTATACTCCTGTCGTGGTTATCTCTGCACTTCTTCTGGCTGTTGTTCCTCCGCTGTTCCTTGGAATTACAAGCGGTGAAGTATGGAGCACCTGGATCGGAAGAGCGCTGGTATTCCTGGTAGTATCCTGTCCCTGTGCTCTGGTCGTATCTGTTCCTCTGTCTTTCTTCAGCGGTATAGGAGGCGCTTCCAGGGAAGGCATACTCATAAAGGGTGCCAATTACCTCGAGGCTGTATCCCGCGCTGACACGGTTGTCTTCGATAAGACGGGCACGCTTACAAAGGGTGCATTCGCCGTTGACGATATCCATCCGAACGAGATAAGTTCTGCTGAACTTCTGGATATAGCTGCGCTTGCCGAGAGTTATTCATCGCACCCGATAGCCGTATCCGTTATACAGGCCCACCACGATCACCTTGATAAGAGCAGGGTAGGCGATGTTAAGGAGATAGCAGGTAAGGGTGTTCGTGCAGTAATAGACGGCGACGATTATTACGTTGGCAACGGATCTTTGATGGATGAGGTCGGGGCAGACTGGCATGAGTGCCACCTTACCGGAACCATAATACATGTGGCAAGGGTTATGGCTGATAGATGCGAATACTTGGGACACATTATAGTTAACGATGAGATCAAGCCTGAATCTGCCAAGGCAATAGAAGAGCTGAACAAAGTCGGTATCTCTAATACTGTAATGCTTACGGGCGACAAAGAAGATATAGCAAAGTCGGTAGCAGAGAAACTAAAACTAAGTTCTTACCATGCAAAACTCCTGCCGCAGGATAAGGTCGAACGCCTGAAAGATCTCATGGCAAGGGGTAAGAAAACGATCTTCGTCGGCGACGGCATAAATGATGCACCTGTACTGGCAACTGCTGATGTAGGTATCGCTATGGGTGCTATGGGGTCTGATGCGGCCATAGAGTCCGCTGACATCGTCCTAATGGATGATAATCCCGTTAAGATCGCCAAGGCCGTCATGATATCGCGCAAGACGATGCAGATCGTAAAAGAAAATATAGTCTTCTCCCTGGCGGTTAAGGTGCTGATCCTGGTGCTTGGTGCTTTCGGCATCGCAAACATGTGGCTGGCAGTCTTCGGTGATGTTGGAGTGCTTGTCCTGGCGATCCTTAACAGTCTGAGATGTTTCCGTATTTCGGGAAAGTGATCAGAGAGGATAAGACAGGAAGATCAGAACTATATAGAATAAGATCATGCTCCCGAATATTATCAATTGCTTGATCTTATGTTCCGTTAATAGTCCGACGAACTCGCGGACGGCTGCATTTGGCCAGAAATACCACTTGGTGCGGGCTCCCATTCCGACGGCGCGCATCTTAACGTATCTTGCGAAAAGGCCGCTCCTGAAGACATGATAATTCGTGGTCGAGAAAGCGATCTTGCCGTCGGGGTTCCTCTCCATGATCTTCTCTTTTGAAAAGAGCATATTCTCGTGGGTGCTGGTGGATCTGTCTTCTTCGATTATAAGATCTTCAGGGATCCCTTTTTCCATGAGGTATCTTTTCATCGCTAAGCTTTCGGAGACGGCTTCATCAGGCCCCTGACCGCCTGAGGTAATGAAGATAAGATCCTTTCCTGTTTCTTCTTTCTGTTTCTTATAGAAAGCAAGAGCACGGTCTAATCTGCCTTTGAGAAGAGGAGTTGGTGTTCCGTCCTTGCGGAGACCACACCCCAGTACTATCAGGAAATCCTTATCTTTATCGGGCTCATAACGGACAACGATGATATTGGCTATTATGACTCCGATCAGCATGCATTCAAAATAAAGATAGACTGCGGCGAATATATTGGTTATGAGTTCATGGATTATAAGTTCGTAGTAACTGCCCATGAAATAGAAGTCGTAAAAGAAGATGAACAGGACTCCTCCTACAAGAAGGAAGGAGAGGATTATTCCCAGGAGATTAACGGGCCGGAAGCCTTCGTGCCTGATGAGGGATATGTTGGAGATACAGAGAAGCAACGAGAAGATGAACAGGAAAGGGAAGGTAATGAACATATAATCCGTCGCGGAATTTAAGAGTCTGGAGAAGATATGATCCGCTATATAATCGGCGGGCTGATTGATGATGGATATGGTCAGCAATATATAAGTTACCAGTACAAATGCGCTGAAGATGGCAAAGCCCATATAAAAGATCGTGTTGTAGGAATAAGGGTTATATTCCAGCTGACCTTTGAAAGCCTTGAGAAGGAGCACTATGGCTGTAAGGATAAAAAGATCGATCAGCACACATGAGATGAATACGCCATCCTTTATTCCGGATACGGTCAGTATGGTTATGCCCAAGACAAGAAACCCTGCGATAATGGCAAGGTTCCATAACTTGGGTTTCTTATCTCTTGTATCAAATCTCATCGGTCAAGCTCTGTCAGCCGGGAATGTTCTCCTTGTAACCGTTAACGCTGACATCGTACTTATAGAGGAAAGTGACCATCTGACGCCTTAAGCACTTGCCGTTTGGCTTGAATGTTCCGTCTGTATAGCCTGCGAGGATCTTGTTCTCGGAAGCCCAGATAGTCGCGGTGTAGAAATAATCACCGGTCTTTACATCCTTGAACTTGCAGGTTTTGGTCTTGGGAACGGGCTTGCCCGCCATTCTCCACATGAACGTAACGGCATGCTTTCTCTCGCATACGATCTGGGGACCGAATGTGCCGTCCTTATAACCTTCGACGATGTGGTTTTCATTACCCCAGATCACAGCCTTATAGAAATAATCAGTGCTCTTAACATCGCTGAACTTGCAGGTCTTTGTCTTGGGAGAAGGACACCCTGAAAGACGCCAGAGGAAGGTTACCATCTGACCTCTTGTGCATTCATTTGCCGGGCGGAATTCCGTCTCGCCGTTATAGCCTTTTACGACACCCTTGGCTGCAAGCACATAAGTGGGTTTGAACCAGAAATCAGTTGACAGGGTAACATCATTGAACCTGCAGCTTACGTTGCCGGTATTGTTCTTTACCGTGCTCTTCGAATCGATCCTGACTGCCAGCTGTTTGTTGGTAGGGAAGATGATCACATTATCCTTAAGCGTTGTAACTGAAGCTCCTGAGGAGATCATGAGCGAAAAGTCTCCTGATGCATTGTTGATGCGGTTATCGACAACGTTTTTAGCAGATGCGGATGCGCAGATCTTGATACCGCAATCCTTGGTGTCTTTTATGGAATTGCCGGAAATGTTGCCCGTGATCTTAGCCTTGTCATTTACCATGACACCCATATTGCCGGTCTTGTCGATCTCGTTATCGGTAATGTCACCACAGGTGGTTGACTTGAGAGATACCTTGATCCCCGAATCGCCGCTATCGGTTATTGTGTTCTTGCTGATCGATGAGACATTGGCTTTGTCAGACAATTTGATACCGCATTCATCAGGTGATGTGATGCTGTTGGATAAGATCTTAGCAGTCTTGGCGCTTCCTGATACAACAATGCCTGAAGCTCCGGAATCCGAGATATTATTAGAATCAATGTTGACAACAGAACCTTTGTCCATGATGGCGATACCGTTCTTGGTGGCTTTCTTGATGGTGTTAGATCTGATGTCTCCGGTAAGTTTTGCTCCGGCGCTTATTGCTATGCCGTTGCCTTTGGAAGATGTGATAGTGTTGCCCGTTATGTCCTTGCAGGTCGTGGAATCATCTACGATCTTTATTCCTGAATCGCCGGGAGAGCTTATCTTGTTCTTGGTGATCGTGTCGGAGATCTTCGATGCTTTGTTGATGAGGATACCAACCTTAACAGGTGATGATATCTCGTTGCCTGAGATCTTACCGGATGTTGAATCCGATATTGCAACGCAGTAATCACCGCTTGTTCCGGATATTATGTTGTCGGTAAGTGTTCCTATGGAAGCTTTGTCGGAAACTGATACGGCATATTTTTTGGAACCCGTGATGGTATTGCCCGTAACGGATCCTGATACCTTTGCATTGTTGGTGACCTGGATACCGTTCAGTGTTGAATCAGAGATCTTGTTATTGGAAATGAAAGGAACAACAGAAGAGTCATTGGCTACCTTGATGCCGTTCTCCGAAGCTTTTGATATGGTATTGGTCGTAATGCCTGCTGTAGCGGTTCCGCCTGAAGATACGGCGATACCGGATCCGGCGCAGGTGTTGATGATATTGTTCCTTATGGCCGTTACAGAGGCTTTCTCGCAGACCTTGATGGCAGTCTCGCCTGCGTCGGATACAGTATTTGTATCAATTGCATAAGCCGAGGATGAAAGCGTTACGAGTATCCCTGTGGAAGCAGTAGCGGATACCTTGTTGTTCTTGATATCCATACAGCTTGTTCCTTCATCGGAGACCATGATGCCGTATTTGCCTGTTGTGGCTACCGTATTACCCGATATATTGCCTGAGAGGACCGCGCTGTCGTTTACCATGATGCCGGTAAGTCCTGAATCCTCAACAGTATTGTTCGTGATCTCCTTGCACTTGGTAGAAGCGTTGCTGACCTTGATGCCATGCTCGCCGCTGCCGTTTACAGTGTTCGAACTGATCGAGCCGGTGACATTTGCCGTGCCGGATACATAGATCCCGACTTTGCCGGCAGAAGTTACACTGTTGCCTGAAATATTGCTGCAATTAGCAGACTCTCCGGATACAACGATACCGTTGTTAACGGTCGTGTTTACCGTATTGTTCGTGATGGCAGATGCCTTGGCTCCTCCGGTCAGGTTGATGCCGTGGCTGCCTGCGTTGGAGATCTTATTGTCTGTGATCGCGCCTGATGAGCTGGCAGATGAAGATATCATGATACCTGTAGTCTTGGGATTCTTCACGGTGTTGCCCGTTATGTCGGTGCACTTGGAAGAATCACATACCTTGATGCCAACGTCTCCTGCATCAGTCACCGTGTTGCTGCTGATGGAAGGAGCCGTAGACTCGCTGGATATCTGGATCCCGTTAGCGCCCGTAGTGGAGATCTTGTTGCCGGAAAGAGCGGTGATGGAGGATTTGTCACATGCCTTGATACCGATACCCGTAACTGATGACAGGGTATTGCTCTTAATGGAAACCTTTGTTCCTCCGCTTATCATGATGCCATCACCCTTGATGTTCTTCAGAGTGTTGGATGTAACGGTTATGCTCTGGCAATTCTTGCCTGTGGATATACCGTGGTCTTTGTCACCGGCAGCAGAAGCACCGTTGATGCTGTTGCCTGATACAGTTGCAGACCTGGTGTTGGAAAGCCTGATGCCATAACCGGATGTCGTTATGCTATTGTCCTTGACCGTAACACCTGTAATGTAATAATCGCCAACAGGGATAAGACCGGAACTGTCACTGACATAAGTATGTGATTTTGTATAGTTTGTACCTGCAACGGTGATGCCGGCATGGTTATAACTTCCAAGATCCTCATCCGTATTAAGCGTGATTGAATTGTTGCTTACGACTATCTTTGAATCAAAAGGAGTGGTGTAGTCACCCGAAATGGTTGTTGAATGACCGCCTGCGGCTTCGATATCTGTTGCAAGGAAAGTTCCCTGTGCGGAAGAATCCTCTCCTCCGTTGCCGTTGACTGAATAAAGCGCAATGCCTCTGGGAGCGTCTGTGATCGTGTTGTTCGTGATCGTGACATTCTTCCAGTAGCACCCCTGGATCGCAGCACTCCTTGTTCCGGAAATCTTGTTGTTTGAGATGGTGATGTTTGTCAGAGGGGCATTAAGTATTGCCGTATGGCTGCCGATGGCTCTCGGTACGTTGCTAAAAGTACAATCTGTGATCTTAACGTTCTTTATGGGGAGTGCTTCGTATTCGTATGTATCGAAATGCCCCGGGGTAAGGATATCCAGCTGGATGGCTTCGTAGCAGCTGTCGGAAGTTCCTTTCCACTTCTGGTCCTTGAAGGTGCAGTTGCTTATAGTAAGTCCGTCAACTGCTGCGAATTCTGATAGGTGGTAGTCAGCCGTATTCTTTACGGTGAGATCCTGAAGAGTGAAATCCTTGGCATGTGCTATCTTTACGAGTGTCGCACCCATGCCGTTACCGTCGATCGTACCGTTCTTTACGGTTATTCCTTTATAGGCATATCCGGACTTAAGGGTTATGTCGTCGCCCAGATGGATCATATTATGTGCGGAATCTATCATCTTGATCGTGGAGCCGTTAAGATCCAGGATCAGGTAGCTGTAAAGCTTTATGGTGCTGCTTAGATTGTATGTCTTGCTCTTGGGAAGTCTGATGGTCACGGGATGATCGGCTGTGGCCTGATCTGCAGCCGAAGCGGTTTTCCTGTTGATGACCGCGGCAACGTCAGAGCCGGTCAGATCGTTCTCGCTGATATCGACCGTATAGTCATCAGCTCTTAGTCCCTTTTGAGGAATAAAACAGAGCGCGGCAGAGGCAAGCGCGAGAGAAAGCGCGGCAGCGGTCATTATTCGTACGATATGTTTCCTTACAGACATGGATATCTCCTCCAAGCTATATTATTTATCAATTTTGAGCATTTATTATACTATTATTACAGATGAATTACAAAAAGTTAGGCATATCTGTAGCAAAAGACCGGTTTTACTGTAAGACCGGCAAATAGGATATGTCCCTAAAATGTACACAAAACCGAAGCCCGCCAATTCTTCCTTTATTTATGGCAAAGGGTAGTTTATCATTTGAGAAAAGGAAAGATAATAAGGCAGGTTAGAATGATCCGGATCAGATATTACAAAGGGATAGATTCGATAACTTCCTATATAGTTGAAGACGAAGTCGGACGCTTGTCAGAGGGCGGCAACACCGTATTTGTCACGCCCGAATATTCAAAGGCCCAGGTCGAGAAGATGGTCCTTGGATCCTTGGGTAAGGCTAATCCCGGATCTGTTGTCGTCAAGGGACAACAGATGGATATGAGCCTGTCGGCATCCTTTGTTTCCGGTGATGTTACAAGCTTTATAAGGCTCGCATCAGACATTATCTCTACATGCGGAAGGACGAAGATCAATCCCGGAGGAGACGTTGAACTCCGTAATGCCATATATTCGGTCCTGACTGAATACAGGGAAGACTTCAGGAAGCTCGCAGGATTTGCAGGTCACTATGAATATATCAACGGACTCATCAATATCATCGGAGATTTTGTCCGCTATGGCATCGGTCCTGATGAGTTGAGAGCTGCTATTGATGCGTCCGGTGATGACAATGAGGAATACAAGGCCAAGATAAGCGATATAGCTTTTCTGATGGAAAAGCTGGAACTCATGAACGAGACATACGATCTGTCCCTCATGACTGATCCCATCAAAGATGCAGCCGACCTTTTGGCCGAACTTGCCGGAACACCTGACAGGCTGAAACTAAGGCGATATAGGCATGTCATGGATCTGGTATCTTCAAGGTTTGTTGTTATCGGCTTCGGTTCCGCCAGACTCCTGACTCCCCATGAGAGTATGTTTATCAGAGCATTGTCTGACATGGGGGCAGATATCGTCTTCTATACTCTGGCCGCCCCTTCTGACAAGACCGGACTGGGGATCTATTCAGTAGGTAATGCATTTATCGATATCATGCGGACGGATCATGAATCTCAGATTGAAGAATACATTCCCGATAGGAAGGCGGAAGCAGGTACTGTCACCAGATGCATCGAATCTTACGTTGCATCAGACACATCTCTTCTTCCTGACAAAGATCAGGTGAGGGAGAAGATCGTATTGTCACAGATATCCGATGCAGACGACAGGATCGGATATGTCATGAACGAGATAGTCGATCTCACACGCAACAGGGGATACAGATACAAGGATATCAGGATAGTCTGCTGTGACGATGATCTCATGTCATCCGTTACCAGTGTGGCAGAAGCATTCGGTCTGGATCTGTTTATCGACAGGAAGGTCGACCTCATAGATACGGTAATTCCGATGTTTGCCGAGACGATCCTCATGTTGCCTCTTTCCGGCTATTCTTTGGATGTGGTGTTGAGAGCGATGTATTCCGGAATGCTCAAGATCCCGCCATATCTTGCGGATTCTTTTGATAACTATTGCCGTCTCAAGGCGATAACGGACGGCAGGAGACTATTCTCCGAGTCCTTATTCAGGGATAAGGGTAAAGATGGCGAGACCGGTAAGTCTGCGGTTAACGACAGGATCCCGATGGTTTATATCCACGAGAATACTGTGACAGTTAACGGTGAAGTTCTTGCCGAAGGACTATATCCTGCAGGAGATGTTTTCTGGGATCATATAATCGATGAGAAGATAAGACCGTTGAAGAAGATCGCAGATGAGATCTACTCAGCCTCGACTCTCTCGGCCAAGGCTAAGCTCCTGTCGGATTACCTTGATTCCAACAGGCTCTTCATAGAGTCGTTGAGAGACGAACTCCTTGAGCAGAAGATGGATACTCCTGCCCAGGCTCTCGTAAGGGGTTATGACGAGATAATGAAGCTCCTGGCATCCTTTGCCCATGAGATGAATGATGTTCCGATAAGCCAGTCTGCCATGATAAACCTTGTCAGAACGGACATGAAGAACAAGACGGAAGGCACGATCCCTCTCCGCGTTGATTCGGTTGAGATAACGACTCCCGGCAGAGCATATATCTCTCCATGCAAGGTGCTCTTTATAATCGGTGCCGACAGATCCAATTTCCCCTCAGGCAGGATCAGCGACGGCATTATCAGCAGTGACGAACTCAAGACCCTTGCAGGTTCCCTTAAGGATATATCACTTCCCGACAAGACTGAGTCAACCCTCAAGGAACAGTATGTTTCTTCGTGCCTCATGATGGGCACGGCGACAGATCTTATCTATATGGTCCATGAATACGGTGCTGCCGTATCAAGAGTGTTTGACTTCTTTAAGGAATACGAAGAGGGTGATGACTGGAAGATCCCTGCCAACAACTTTAAGTTCTTTACATACGAGACTCCTGTTGAAAGAAGGTTCCATTTTGAGGACGCAAGGATCCTGGCTGAGGACATGTCAGTATTTGCAAGATCCCAGATGAGATGCTCTGTGTCTGCTCTGGAACAGTTCAATAACTGTCATTTCCAGTACATGGCAGAGCGCATGATAAGAGCCAAGGAGAGGGAAGATAATACGGAAGTTAAGGCTAATGCGATCGGGACCGTGATCCATGCAATGTTTGAGAACGGCCTCAAAGATCTGGGCTTTAAGTCCGGGGATGACCTTAAGGCTTATTGTGACCGCTATATAGAAGATGGTGTGTTCGATGAAGGCGAACTTGACAGAATCACTGAGACTACATTTACCCAGGCAGTCACTCCGAAGGACGTCCCGTCTGCATACGATCAGGACGGCAATATAGCGGGGCTTTTCGAGAATAGAGAGGGATACAAGATAAAGAGGATCTTCCGCTGGATGTATCCTGAAGTCATAAAGGACTGCCGTGATACGGGGTTCGTGCCTTCAGGTTTTGAATTGGAACTGGGGAAGGGAGACTATGAATTCAACATCAAGACGGATAACGGCATGACTTTTATCTTCAACGGTTATATCGACAGGTTCGATATCAGGAAAGAAGCGGACGGAGTCAGTTCCGTAAGAGTTGTTGATTATAAGACAGGTAAGAAGACCATATCCATGACAGAGCTTGCCGAAGGAACCCAGATCCAGCTTCCGGCATATTCATATGTCCTTATGCAGGGGCTGAATAAAGAAGGGGTCAACGGCAGATTATCCAATTACGGATATCTTCCGGTCAATCTTTCAACCGCTAAGGGCAAACCGCTTGAATTCAAACCCAGGATGCTTTTTGACGAGGCTGTGACTACAGGCAAGAAGGGTGAGAGGAATGCCGTCTTAAGCGACAATATAGATGTTCTGGCAGGATATGCCATGGAGACTGTAAGACACAGTTGTAACGGCATTTCCGAAGGCATGGCAGATGCCCTGGTCAGTCCTGCCGGAAAGTGCGACTACTGTACATACAGGGGCCTTTGCGGGAATAACGCTTCAAGACCTGCAAGAAGGGCAGATTCGGATCTGATCCCCGAAGATTACAGTTCGACATCTGCGGACAGTGCGAAAGCGCTGATAGACAACTTTAAAGACAGTATGGGTTTAGGAGAAGAGTGATGGCAAGAACGGAATTCTCTGATGCACAGAAAAATGTGATCAACAACCCCACGGATAATATCCTGGTATCTGCTGCCGCAGGTTCAGGTAAGACGACCGTCCTTGTCGAGCGCATAATCGACAGGATCAGGAAAGAGGAACTGTCGATCGATAAGATCCTGGTAGTAACCTTTACCAACGATGCCGCAGTCAACATGCAGAAGAAGATCGAGGATGCTCTCAAGAAGGAACTTGAGGAGGCAGAAGATCCTGTCAGGCGCAAGCACATAAGAGAACAGCAGGACAAACTTGCAAATGCATATATTCAGACTTTTGACAGTTTCTGTGCAAGAGTAGTTACGGAGAAGGGTTATGTCCTGTCTGATAAGGAGCGTGTATGCTTTGAACCGGGATTCGGCATACTCGATGAGGGAGAACTCAGGCTCTTAAGGAGCAGGGCTGCTTCCATCGCCATAGAGAATGCATACCTTAAGCAGACAGGATCAGGTGATATCAGATCTGATTTTATCAAGCTCACTGAAAGATTCGGGGACGGCAGGAACGACTACGCCTTAGAAGACAGTCTTGTCAGCAGTTACATGAAGCTCCGTTGCCTTGCGGACTACCGCAGCAAGATCAGCAGATCCTGCGATGAATATATAGAGATGAACCTCACTGACAGGCTCCATCCCGTTCTTAAGGATATCGTTCAAAAACTTAAAGTTTGCGCAGACCGTTTTGATGATCTGGCAGCAATAATCGGCCCTGACAGCGGCACCTATCTTTGTACCAAGGGTAAGAAGAAAGCCGATGAACTCGTATCCATTAGCCTGGGTATCCTGGACGGGATAAGAGACGGGATCTTAAACGCAGACAGGATCCTCGCAGCTAACGGATCAGCTGAAGATATTATAAATGCATTGAGATCTGTCAATGTTTCTGACATATCACTCAGGAATATCGATAAAGAAATTCCCGAAGCAGCTCCTTTCTTTGCGGTTTGCAAAGCTTATAAAGCATATGGTGCCGCAAGTCTTGTCGGATCTTATGATCTGTCTGACGGACTGAATTCAATATTTGAGATCCTTATTAATGAACCCCTGGACAAGATAGAGACAATGATCTCTGACAGCGCATGCTGTGTCAGAGCATACAAAGATCTTCTCCTTGATATGGACGATATATTTGCCGAACTTAAATACTCGGTAAGAGGCATGGATTTTGCCGATCAGGAATATGCGGCTTTTGATATCTTCTCTGAAACTGAGGCCGCAGATTACTACCGCGCAAGATTCAGCGAGATCTATGTAGATGAATATCAGGATAATACTGATCTTCAGGATCAGATAATCAAGAAGATCTCCAAAGAAGGCAAGAACGTTTTCCGCGTAGGAGACGTTAAGCAGAGCATATACAGATTCCGTAATTCCGATCCTACGATCTTTACGGGGATGCTGTCTGACATGGAGGCAGATCCTTCGTTCGGCACGCCCCTCTATCTTAACGAGAATTACAGGAGCAGACCTGAAGTTTTGAACTTCATCAATTTCATCTTCCTGCAGCTGATGGACGGATCAGTTTGCGGAATAGACTATCCCAGGCAGATGCTCCATTTCCCGAAGTTGAAAGAATGCGGGTTCGATGCCCAATATATCCCGGATGTTCTTATCGTGGATGAAGACATCTTATCCGAAGATAAAGATGAAGAAGATGAGGCTGATAACGGTGAAGAGACCGAAGCAGAAGATACGGCTGCAAGCGAGATCGAAGATGCTAAGGGAAGACCTGTAGAGTGCCTTAAGAGCGGTGTGGAATATCTCATAAGGGATTACATCTCCCAAGATCCCAAAGAACGCAAACTGAGCGATGTATGTGTCCTTACAGAGACACGCGGCATGGCATCTGCGATAACTGATCATCTTATGAGCAGAGGTATTGATGCTGCAGGCATCAATATTACCATGATCTTCACGGATAACGATATCCACAGACTTGCATCGCTGATCATCACTTTGGGTAATTCCTGCCGAGATGAATATATGTTAGGAGTATTGCTTGCACCCTTCGATTTCTCGAATTTCACTTTTGACGAGATAGGTCATATCAATGCATATCTCAGGGCAAGAGATATCAGCAACAAGATCAGTCTCATCGACAGGCTCAGGATCTATCTCGAGCTGGCTGACGGGCAAACCGAATGGGAGTTATACCAGAGAGTCGACAAGTTCATCAACGTGTTTGACGATCTGAGATCATTTGCCATGACTTCGTCTATTGCATCAACACTTGAAGAAGTCTTTAAGAAGACTCATATCAAGTCAACGATCGATGCAAATTATGGTGACCATACGAAGATCAATCTGTTCAAGAACTGGATAGTATCCAATTTCGGAAGATACGGTACTGATATCTCCGGCATTGCGAACGAACTGGAACAGATGAAGATAAAGCTTGCTGACGGTGCTGCTGTTGAGAGCAGGGATTCCAACCCTGACAAGGTAACTGTCATGAACGTCCATAAGAGCAAGGGCCTTGAGTTCAAATACGTTATCCTTGTCGTTAAGCCAAAGAACAAGATGTCGGAGAACACTGTATCCGGAATAGCATATGACGATAAGGCAGGCTGGAGTGCCGACTGGTACGACGATGAGAAGATGTGCAGGAAGACATCCATCGAGATGATCCTGAAGAACGAAGACATAGCTGTTGAATATAATGCAGAGCTCATGAGGCTTCTTTATGTCGCTTTAACGCGTGCACAGAACAAACTGTCGATAGTCATGACCGCCGATTCATCAAATGAGAAGAAGAATTCCATGTATCAGTCGGCAGGAAAGAATGCATCTCTCATGCTTTCCCCGAAAGTCAACAGAAGAGAGACGATCCTGCGTGCCAAGACGGGCGGTATCTTCTACTTCCTTTTGTTGGGACTTATGAGGTCTCCATACTGGAACAATGCAGTAGAAGAAAGATTCGGAGAAGCAGGACTTAGCTGTTCCGACTCAACCGTTACGGTAAGCAAAGATACATTTAAGGACCTGCTTGACGACCACGATCCGTTTACTGTCCGGATACCCGATAAGCAAGATATTGCGGGTATGTCATCTGAAGATCTGTCAGGTCAGGCTATGGATGATTCCGGCGAGGGTGAAGAAGCAGAAGAAGCAGAAATAATCGTTCTTCCCGAATACAGATATCAGAATGAGACAGAGATCCCGTTCAAGGTATCTGTTACGGCTGTCTCATCAGGCCGGTTTACGAGCACGACACATGTAGACATGAATATAAGATCCAAAGAGGATTATGGTCAGGGCAAGAAGATTCTTTCTTCCACAGCCAAGGGTACTATCCTTCATATCCTTATGAGAGTCGCTGAACCCGAAGAAATATTGTCCGATTACGATGGCTTTGTTGAATCGCTCATAACTGATGGATTCTTCTCAGGAGCCGATCCGGTATCCGTAAGGAAAGTCGCAAGTGAATTCAAGGACGGAGTGATCTCATTCTTCAACAGCGATATAGGGAGGAGGCTTGATGCGGCTGACAGTGGGAATAAAGCCAAATACGAATATCCGCTGGTCTTCTCGGTTTATACTGATCCCAATGAACCTGACAGGGGCAGTGTCCTTATTCAGGGTATTGCAGACCTTGTCTTCGAAGAAGATGACGGATATGTCCTTCTGGATTATAAGACGGATAAACTCTCTGATATGAGCAGTGAAGAGCGGGAGGAAGAAGCAATATACAGGCACTCGGTCCAGATCAACTCATACGCTGCTGCCTTTGCCAAGAGCGGCAAAAAGGTCAAAGAGAAGTGGATATATCTCGTGAGATATTCGCAGTTCGTTAAGATAGAATGATATTTGCCGGTGCATAAATAGCGGGGATATTCCGTTTCTTATGCCACTTGATAAATGGTACAAATGGGTGATAGGCAGGGTCATACTGCTATGGTAGAATCAAAGCTGTTATTCAACGAATACCAGAGGTGCCATATCCTTGTTGCCATGGCACCTAATGGTGATCTAAACAATATTGCAGGGGGAACATTTATGAAGAAAGTATCGCTATTTACTGCTGCTGCCATGTTTGCTCTGGCAGCAACTGTCGCATTCGGAATATCAGCAATTCCGGCTAAGACAGTAAAAGCCGACGGGGATGTCCAGATCAATGAAGATAATTTCCCGGATGTTAAGTTCGAAGAGTGGGTCTATAACAATCTTGACAGAAATGGTGATTGTAAATTGACACAAGCAGAGATCTCACAAGTAACGAACATTGATATTGAAGATGATAACTTGGGAATAAAAGATCTAACAGGTATTGAATTTTTTGCTTCTCTTGAAAGTCTTACTTGTATC
>JAGAAI010000079.1 GCA_017615325.1 Clostridiales bacterium
GATGATGTATCCCAGGGAGATACGTCCGCTTCGGGCACTATACCCGCTAATAAGAACGTCCGTATCGTCAATACATACGAGGGTGTGATCCCGACCGGTGTATCCAATGCCTGCGGAGCAGTTGCTGTTGCATTTACTATTGCAGTTGCAGGATTTGCAGTCATGATCGCTGTTATAAGGAGAAGACGTCAGTATTACTATTGATATTGACCCCATCTGATCTTTATGACGGAGAAGATTAACAAGAAACATAAGCCTTCCAGGATCTTACCTTATCTTCAGTCGATACCGGAGATAATCCTTTATGAACTTGTATCCAAGCTGATCTTAACGGCTGTAGTATTCCTGCTCAAGATGCTTTTGCAGTGGTCTATCTATAAGGCGGGCAAAACTTCCGTAACGAGCGGAGATTTCTCCTTCCTCTTTACGTCGCCTTTTGGCTGGCTTGCGATCCTGACGACACTGGTGCTCCTGGGAGTTTATTTTGCTTTCGATATCAACATAATAATCAATTATGCCGGGGAGAAGCTCAAGGAAAGACCTGCCGTTCTATGGAAGATAATACTTGAATCCATGGCTGAGGCTGCCAGATTCTTTACTCCGGGCGGCCTGCTCGTTCTGCTCTATGTTACGCTCATAGCGCCTGTTGCTGGAATGGGATTCTCCATATCTTTGACGGATAAACTCTATATCCCGAATTTTATATCCTCAGTTATAAAAGGAAATATCCTTTATAACGTGTCCTATACGGTCTTTATCGTCCTGATGGCGGGGATCGGCGTGTTCGGAATGTTTACGATCCACGGCATGATAATCGATCATGTCCCTGCGATTGCCTCTTTTGTAAGATCCGTTAAGATGGTCGCAAGGAACTTCTGGGTCCTGGTTGGCAACCTCCTCCGCTTTTCCGTAAAGTATTTCCTCATAAGTCTTTGCATAGGGATCCTCTGCGAGATCATCCCTGTTGCATTCCTTTATATCTCAGGGGGACCTGCCGCTAATAAACCCATGTTTGACTGCTCGGTATTTGCTGTCATGATCGTTTTCTATGCAGTCTTTATCGCGAGTCTCTCGCTCTTTGTTCCGCTCCTCATGATGAAGCTTACGGAACTCTACTACAGGTTCGGGGAAGAGGAGCCCATAACCTTCTCCACGACACCTGCGCTCTCCTATAAATATATGGTGCTGACGCTACTGATCTTATATCTTGCGACTATAGGCTTTTCGATCTATGTCTACAGCAACTTCGACGAGCTCGTTCCTCCCGAAGTAGGTTCCAACATCATTGGCCACAGAGGCGCAGGCAACGAAGGCGGAGAGAATACCATAGGCGGCATCATGAAAGCCCGTGAGATCGGCTGCTACGGCACGGAGATAGATGTTCAGAGGACATCTGACGGGTATTACATACTGAACCACGATGCGAACTTCAAGCGTGTTGCAAATGATCCAAGGAAGCCTTCCCAGATGACCCTGGAAGAAGTGAAGAGCCTTACACTGATAAATGATCCTTCCGAGAAGGTCCCAACTATAGAGGAAGTCCTGGATGCGTCAGGAGGAGAGATAGTCCTCTTCATCGAGCTCAAGGGTGATACGGCAGATTATAAGATGTGCGACGATATGGTGGCACTCCTTAAAGAACGGAATATGACCGACAGCTGCGTGCTGATATCCCTCAAATATAATCTCATAGAATATATCGAGGATAACTATCCAGAGATCCAGACGGGATACCTGGCGTTTATTACCTTAGGCGACATCGGCGGCCTCAAATGTGATTATCTGGGGCTGGAAGAAGAGACGGCAACGTCCAACATGATCGAAGTGGCGCACGGCTCAGGGCACATGGTCATGGTCTGGACTCCCAATTCGAGCATCTCGCAGCGTACATTTATCTTATCTGATGCAGATGCGATAATTACGGACAACGCATCTGACGCGAAAGACATGGAAGGGCAGCTTATATCAAGGTCGATCTACGAACGCCTCGCTGACTCCCTTCTGGACGGTGCCGGTAACTTTGTATCTGCTTTTCGAAAAATAAGATAATTCTGACTAGTTCCTGAATTCGATTATGTCTTCGAACTCTTTGCGGGGCCTTTTGACGGGATCCTCATCAGGATAGCCTAAGGCAACAGCTGCTATAAGCTGCTTATCGCTCTTAAGATAAGCTCTTAAAGGCTCATGTGCATAGAATGTATTTGCGATCCAAAGAGAGCCCAGGCCTTCTTCTGTTGCAGCCAGGAGGAGATTCTCTATGGAGGCACCGATCGACATGCTGTCGCAGATCTCGGTAATATGGCTGAATACATCCAGGGGCTTTCCGAAAGGACTTGTCCCGTTGGTGTTGAGCACCAGGATTATAACGGGTGCCCCGCGCATTATCCTTAACGTGTTCTTGGCATCCATGACTCCGGCCTTGCCCTGTTCGGGTAGGGAGGGCTCTGCCAGTGCCATATCGAGACCTTTGTCCATAACGGAGAGCATCTCTTCTCTTGCCCCGCCCTTGAAGACTATGTATTTCCAGGGCTGTCTGTTCTTGGCCGAGGGCGCTTCGGCAGCGGCTTTTATCACTTTGTTTATGAGTTCGTCAGATACTTCAAGGTCCTTGTATTTCCTGATGCTGCGTCTAGCGAAGATAGAGTCCATCTTGTGTCCCTCCGTAATTGGGTTTTATATTCTCCGCTACATTATACCAATCTTGAGCCTCAAAAGGGTGTATCATAATATACGTAAACAAGAGGAAAAATAATGGACATAAACGAATACGAAAAGAAACATAATAAACTGATTAGAAAGGCGGGCGGCGAGTTTGTTGTCCTCCTAAAAAAGGATGGCAATTTTCCTTTGGAAAAGCCAGGCAGGATCGCGCTTTACGGAAGCGGTGTAAGGCATACGGTTAAAGGAGGTACGGGATCCGGTGAAGTCAATTCCAGGTTCTTCGTCAACATTGAAGAGGGGATAAGATACGCAGGGTTTGAGATCACGAGCAAGAATTGGCTTGACCGTTACGATGATGTCCGGAGAAGAGCAAAATCTCAATTCAAAAGAGACGTCAGAAGATATGCCCACAGACACTTTAAGCTTGCTGTCCTGGTAGCATTCGGAAGATATATGAAAGAGCCCGAATACGATATCCCTCTCGATGCAGAAGGAGATACGGCGATCTATGTACTCTCCAGGATATCGGGTGAAGGCGCAGACAGGGATCCTGTTGCAGGAGACATCCTCCTTACCGAGACTGAGAAGAGGGATATCCTGGCATGTAATGCCAAATACAGGAACTTCATGCTCGTCATCAATACCGGCGGTGTTGTCGACCTTAAGGATGTCAGGGACGTAAAGAATATCCTGATCCTGTCCCAGTTAGGTGTCGAGACTGGAAATATCCTGGCTGATATCTTATTGGGCAAGAGCAATCCTTCGGGTAAACTTACGGCCACCTGGACTTCGTGGGAGGATTATCCTTCCATGATCGAGTTCGGAGGGATCAATAACACCCGCTACAAAGAGGGGATCTTTACGGGCTACAGGTACTTCGACACTCTTGGCAAGGAAGTGCTCTTTCCCTTCGGATACGGTCTGTCCTATACGGAATTCGATACTGTTTTCGAGGGCATTGATATCGATAAAGATCTGATCAGGCTTAAGGTCAAAGTAACTAACACAGGGGATCTGGCAGGAAGGGAAACGGTAATCCTTTATGTGACCAAGCCTGCAGGCAGGCTCAGCCAGGCAAAGCACGAGCTCGTCGCATTTAAGAAGACCCCTTTGCTCGAAGCAGGGAGATCCGTCAGCCTGGAGATAGAGTTCAAGGCAAGGTATATGGATTCCTACGATGAGGAAAGCGGATCTTATGTCCTCCTTAAAGGCGACTATCTGATAAGCATGGGTAAGGGCAAAGCAGGATTCATCCCGTTAGCTGTCGTCAGAGTGGAAGAAGAGCTGACAGTTGCCCGCGTTAAGAACGTTTTCGGTAAAGTTGATTTCGAGGATTATCTGCCGGATACAAAGCCTCAGGACCCGATGCCGGACCTGCCGGCTGTCACACTGGATAAGGATGCCGTAAAGCCCATGGATCCTTACTCCAAGCCCGAGGCAGACGGCATAGCAGACGATTATACGGCGAGGGCCAAAGCTATCGCCAAGGACATGTCCGATGATGAACTCATATACATGAACATAGGAGCATTTGACCCTCATGCGGGTCTTACCGGCATGGTCGGCAATTCCGGTTTCTCTGTTCCGGGCGCTGCCGGGCAGACATATACCGGGAAAGATGATTCGATCCCGACTCTTGTTATGGCGGACGGGCCGGCAGGACTCCGCCTCAACCGTGTATATGCCCTGGATAAAAAGGGCAGGCCGCACGGTCTGGGCTATACCATCCCGGAGACGATGACACCTTTTGTTCCCAAGATAGGAAAGTTCCTGATGGTAATGAGGTCCTATAAGATAAGACCGAGCGATGTTATAAAGAATCAGTATGCAACGGCTATCCCGATCGGAACGGCAATAGCCCAGAGCTTTGATGTCGATCTGGCTGAAGCTCTCGGTGATATTGTCGGCTACGAGATGGAACTGTTCGGCATAGCGCTCTGGCTCGCGCCCGCCCTTAATATCCAAAGGAGCATAAGGTGCGGCCGCAACTTTGAGTACTTCTCGGAAGACCCCGTCATATCAGGCCTCTTTGCCGGCGCTATCTGCCGCGGTGTCCAGAAGCATAAGGGGTGCGGCGCTGTTATCAAGCACTTTGCCGCCAACAATCAGGAGACGGGAAGGATCCACAGCAACAGTATCGCGAGCGAAAGGACTTTCCGCGAGATCTACCTTAAAGGCTTTGCGATCGCCGTCGCCACAGGTAAGCCTGTATCCACGATGACATCTTATAACCTGATGAACGGCGTCCACAGCGGCGAACACCTGGATCTGATCGAGGGGATCCTGCGCAGGGAATTCCGCTTCGACGGCATCGTCATGACCGACTGGTTGATTGACGGGAACAAGAGGGAGAAGGGGAGCATCCACCCCATAAGCAACGCCCCTGAAGTAATAATGTCAGGCAGCAACCTCTTCATGCCCGGCCACAAGAATGACGTAAGGAAGGTAAAGAAGGCCTTAGCTTCAGGTCAGGTTACCAGGGAGCAGCTTGAAGCCAATGCTGCCGGGACCATCGCGCTTGCTTTGAAGTTTGAGGATGAGAAGAACAGCTGATCCGGCATATTGTCCGCGCTGCAAGTTCCGCCTGTATTACGAGCTTCTTTCATGTTTGCTGTTTCCGCAGGAGGGCGCAAAGCCCGACGAGGACCTAAGCAAACATGAAGATGCGAGTAATTCTTTTACTTGACTTTTAATATAGTGTTTGTATAATCTTTTTGCCGGTTTCCAAACTTTTTGTTTAGTATTATTGTTTTTTGGGGTCCCGGTGAGACTTAAAGAACGGGGCGAAGATCTTATGAACAACCTTGATGTATATATCGGAGACCGCATCAAACAGCTCCGTAACCAGAACGGGCTGACCCAGCAGGAACTGGCTGACAGGACCGAACTTACCAAGGGTTTTATCTCACAGTTAGAGCGCGGACAGTCTTCGGCATCTGTCGAGACCCTGTCTGATATAGTTACATGCCTTGGGACAAACCTGTCTGATTTTTTCAGGGAAGAGCTTGAAGAGCAGATGGTTTTCGGTGAAGAAGACTATTTCGAGAAGGTAACTTCTGACGGCAATACCGTCAAGTGGCTCGTTCCTTCAGCTCAGGGCATGAGCCTTGAACCCATCATCGTAACGATAAAGCCTGACACTAAGACCGTTCCCGATAAGGCCCATGAAGGTGAGGAATTCGGTTATGTTCTCTCAGGTTCCGTCATCCTTCACCACGGCAATTCCGCCAGGAAGGTCGCGAAGGGTGAGTCTTTTATATATAGATCTGATAAGATCCACTACCTGTCATCGGCTTCTTCCAAGGAAGCCAAGGTGCTCTGGATCAGCTGCCCGCCGAGTTTCTGATAAGAAAGAGATCAAGATATGCCTGACACGATACTTGAATTAAAATCGATAAAGAAGAGTTTTGACGGCAAGACAGTCTTAGAGGACATGTCTGTCGAGATATACCGCAACGAGTTTATCACCGTGCTCGGTCCCTCCGGCTGCGGCAAGTCCACGATGCTTCGGATCATAGGCGGCTTCGAAAAGCCTGATTCCGGCAGAGTCCTCTTCAACGGGGAGGACATTACCGATATCCCGCCGAACAAGAGGAGCCTTCACACTGTCTTCCAGCATTATTCGCTCTTCCCGCACTATTCCGTAGCAGATAACATCGCATTTGGCTTGAAGCTCAAGAAGAAGTCCAAGGAAGAGATCAACGAGAAGGTAAAGTACGCCTTAAAGCTCGTCAATATGGAAGGCTACGAGAACAGGAGACCGGATTCCCTGTCTGGCGGCCAGCAGCAGAGAGTTGCAATTGCAAGAGCCATCGTTAACGAGCCTGAAGTACTTCTCCTCGATGAGCCTCTGGGAGCGCTGGACTTAAAGCTCCGTATGGAGATGCAGCGCGAGCTCATGCGCATCAAGAGGGAAGTAGGTATCACCTTCATATATGTAACGCACGACCAGAGTGAGGCGTTGACGATGTCCGACAGGATCATCGTTATGAACAAGGGCATCATCCAGCAGATGGGCGATCCCAAGAGTATCTACGATGAGCCCCAGAACGCTTTCGTAGCGGATTTTATTGGCGAATCCAACATCATCGACGGCATCATGCACGCAGACTGCCTGGTCAAGATCCAGGGCAAGGACGTTGTCTGCGTCGATACGGGATTTGCTCCCGATGAGCCGGTCGATGTCGTTATCCGCCCCGAAGACCTCGTTATCACGCCTCCGGAGAAGGGCTTCATCGAAGGTATAGTAACGGAAGTCGTCTATGAGGGCGCTTACTATGATATAAGAGTCAATGTTGAAGGTTACGAGTGGAAGATCCAGAACGTCAAGCCCGTTATGTGCGGCGACAAGGTCGGTCTGGCTGTAGCTCCCGATAATATCCAGATCATGCACAAGCCGGGATCTGAAGACGCCAAGATAACAGTACGGGATAAGTAAAGATGAGAAATAAGATAGGTGGAAGACAGCTCCTGGCATCGCCCTATTTACTCTGGATGGTCGGATTCACGATCATCCCTTTGGTCGTTATCGTGAGGAAGGCTTTCACTGATGCAGGCGGTAATTTCACATTCGACAACATTACTGCGATAGCAGATCACATCAATCTTAAATCATTTATCTTCTCGCTCGAGATCGCAGCGGGATGTACGGTCATATGCATACTCCTTGCATATCCTCTGGTAATGGCCCTGAGAAGGATCGGCATGAGCCGGGGCAGTTTTACGCTCTTCTTCCTGATCCTTCCCATGTGGATGAACTTCATCCTGAGGATCCTTGCATGGCAGATGATCCTGTCGCCGAACGGCATCCTCAACTTCATGCTGACATCGCTCCATCTTCCCGCGACCAACATAGCAAACACGCCTGCCGCGATAATGATAGGCGTCGTCTACGATTATTTCCCTTACATGATGCTGCCGATCTTTACGGCCGTATCAGAGATAGACGAAGGCATCATCGAGTCAGCCAAGGACCTTGGCGCCAACGGCTTTACGACTTTTCGAAAAGTCATTCTGCCCTTATCCATGCCGGGCTTGAAGAGCGGTATCACGATGGTGTTCGTGCCTTCAATGACATCGTTCGTAATAGCTGACCTTCTGGGTGGCGGTAAGCTCCAGCTCATAGGCAACATCATCGAGCAGGAGTTCACGCGCAACAGCGACTGGGGCTTAGGATCCGGCCTGTCCGTATCTCTTATGGTCTTTGTGCTCCTGTCGATGGCACTGACATCTGGCAAGATTGGTGTCGGCAAGAGAGTGCGTCTCGCAGCATCTGAAGAAGAGATCAAGGCAGAAGCGGAGGCGGCAGCAAAATGAAAGATAAGCTGATCAATTTCATCTGCAGATTTTACTTCCTGGTCATCATGATCTTCCTTTATGCGCCCATAGCGGTGCTGATCGTATTGTCGTTCAATAACTCAAGGAGCCGCGTTAAGTGGGGAGGCTTCACCCTCAACTGGTATGCCAAGGTCTTCTCTAGTTCGCAGATCATGGATGCCCTGAAGACGACTGTCATCCTGGCATTGCTGTCTTCACTTATCGCGCTCGTGATAGGAGTCCTGGCAGCCCTCGGGATCTCCGCCATGAGAAGGAGAGGATATGTTCTTACGATGGGCATCACCAACATCCCGCTCCTCAATGCAGATATCGTTACGGGTATCGCCCTGATGCTCTGGTTCATGAGATTCATGCCTTCTCTTAATTTCGCAACGGTCTTGATAGCGCACATCACGTTCAATATCCCATATGTGATATTGGCCGTGCTCCCTAAGATAGAGCAGATGAACTACAGTGTATACGAAGCTTCGCGTGACTTAGGTGCAGGTCCCGTCTACGGCTTCTTTACCACGATCCTTCCCCAGCTTATGGGAGGGATCATATCGGGCTTCTTCATGGCTGTCACCATGTCGATGGATGACTTCGTCATAACATACTTCACCAAGGGCCCGGGATTCAACACCTTATCCACGATGATCTACGGCGAGATCCGCAAGGGCATCAAGCCGGAGATGTATGCGCTGTCAACGCTCATATTCTTAACGGTGCTGGCAGTTCTCTTAGTATTCAATTTTGTAACCAACAGGAAAAAGAAGGAGGAAATAGTTTTATGAAAAAGGGAGTAAAGGCAGGGGCTGTGGTCCTCGCTGTATCCTTATTGCTGGGGGCATGCAGTGCAAGTCCGGAGGAGACGAAGGACACAAAAGATACGACGGCTGCTTCCGATCAGAGCAAGAACAGCTCAGAGTCTGAAGATATGAAGGATGTGACGCTGACAGTTTTCAACTACAGCGAATACATGGATCCTGACATGATCGATCTGTTCACTGAGGAGACAGGCATCAAGGTCCTCTACGAGGAAGCCCTGACGCCCGAGGATCTTTATACCAAGTATAAGTCCGGTGCGGTATCTTACGATCTTATCTGCACATCCGACTATATGCTGGGAAGGCTCATCAACGAAGGTGAACTCCAGAAGATAGATTATTCCACATTCGAATATAAGGATAACATCGGTGACAAGTACTGGGAATTCACGAAGTTCTTCGATCCCGAGTGCACATACACGATGCCCTACTTCTGGGGCACGATCGGTATCCTTTACGATACGACAAAGGTAAAGGGTGAGATCGATTCATGGGATGTTCTCTTCAACGGTGAATACAAGGGCGACATCATCATGCAGAATTCCATCCGTGACACATACATGGTCGCATTGAAGTATCTGGGTTACTCACTCAACACGACCAATGAGGATGAGATCAAGGCCGCTCAGGAACTCCTGATCAAGCAGCGTCCTGATGTACAGGCTTACCTTGTTGACGAGGCAAGAGACGAGGTCGTGGCAGGCAATGCCGCAATGGCTGTCGTTTATTCCGGTGAGGCATATCTCGGACACCAGTATAACGAGGATCTCCAGTATGTTGTCCCCAAGGAAGGTTCTAACGTATGGGTCGATTCTTTTGCCATCACCAAGAACTGCAAGAATGTGGAAGCAGCCCAGAAGTTCCTGGACTTCCTCTGCCGTGAGGATGTTGCTAAGAAGAACTTTGAATATATCTACTATTCAACTCCCAACACTGCCGTTATCGACAGTCTGGATGAAGAAGAAAGAAATGATCCCGCACTTGTTCCGACCGATGATATGACGGCCAACTGCGAAGTCAATGTCCAGTTCGACGAAGAGACTGCTGCAAAGTATAACGAACTCTGGAAAGAATTAAAGTCAGGCGACTGACAAGTTTAGCCTTTGGGGCGGCTGCAATGAGCTTCGCGCTTGTTGCAGCCGCTTCTTTTCGTTTGTGGCATTGTTTAGGCAGGCCCCTTTAGGCGGAGTTTCTTGTGTTACAATACTTTTCGAAAAGATGACGCCGGAGGTTTTATATGCATAATCAAGCAGGAAGGAAGCTGACTTGCGCCATACTGGCATTAACGACAGGTCTTCTCTTTCCATTGACTTCCTGTAATACGGGAGGGGACACTGACATGACGGATGAACCAATAGATACTGCTTCGATCACTTCAATTACATCAGAAACTTCAGATACGCAAGCTACTGATAATACTGCCCCGGGGCCCATCATCAATCCAACCGGAACATCAGCCAATTGGTTTGATGAGGGAATTGACGTAAACATAGAGATAACAGGATATAGTACATATCAAGGGGAATACCCGGGATTATTCCTGTCACCGGGTGACAAGGTAGCTGTCCTGTCACCGTCGTCCCTGCCGAGCGAGGAACAGCTCAACAAGACGATAGAAGGCCTCAGTGAATGGGGATTTGTTCCCGTTGCAGGCCAGCATGTTTTCGAGATCGGAAGGACCGTCGAAGACTGCAGGGAAGACCTGATCACGGCACTCAATGACCCTGAGATCAAGGCGATCTTCTGTGTCAGAGGCGGCTACGGTTCTTCCGAGGTCATGGACATCATGACAGATGACATGATCAATCTGATAAGGAACTCCCATAAGCTCATCATAGGCTTTTCCGATATAACCGTATATCATTCCGCGTGGAGCGTTGCAGGCATACCTTCGGTACATGCCACCATGAGCGGGGCCTTTACGGAACTGTCTGATACCTGTATCGAGGCAGAGAGGAATCTCATCATGGGTCAGGTCCCTTCCTACAGATGCGATACGGATGAATACTGTATAAAAGGCAGTGCGGAAGGAGTCCTCATAGGAGGCAATCTTTTCACCATGACGGCCGTCATCAATACCGCTTACGATTGCACGAAGGCAGGGAAGCCTTATATTCTTTTCGTTGAAGAGGTTGGTGAGGATATCCAGCATATCCACCGTTTCCTTGAAGTCTTGAAGCATGCCGGTGTATTGGAGAGGGCGTCGGGTATCGTTTTCGGTGAGTGGACCGAGATCCCTTCAGACTTCGGAGGCTACGGCGGCGACTCCAGAGGCGGTGAGTTCAGATCCGTTGAAGACATGATCGCCCGTGAGTTCCTTAAGGAGTATAATAAACCCGTCGCATTCGGCTTCCCGGCAGGACACAGCGACAAGGTAAACTACCCGCTCCTGATGGGGCAGACAGCGCGCCTGTCGGTTACGGACAGTAACTATACACTCGAGTGGACCGGATTAGTGTAAGGAGGGAACTATGGGACGAATGGTGAAGACGATCGTAAGCACCGCGCTTGCAGCGATCTTAGGCATGTGTGCCTTCCTGGCAGTGTCAGGAACCGATGCCAGGGCCGCTGCTGAAGTCGAGCTCGGCAGGGAATATGTTTATTCCCTTAATACAAGTGAATACAATACATATACTTTCGATCTGCATATTGCTGCCGGTAGAGGCGGATATTATCTTTTCGAGGCTGACGGCGACGATTTGAACCTGGAGTTCGATCTATACTGCAATGGCGAAGAGACTCCCGTTGTGACCCGGACCGGCTCTGAAATATTCTATTATGAAGATCTGCAGCCTTCCACTTCTTACAGCTTTGTGGTCAAGGGAAAGGCAAAATATACGTATGATAACGAACTCCGCATAATGGTGTCCTATATCGATCCCCAATCTCCTGATGTTGTCACGGTCAATGACAAGACTTTCCCTGATCCCATATTCAGAAATTACGTGCTCACGCGCATTGATATCGACGGGGATATGACATTAAGTGAAGCAGAGATATTCCGCGTAAGGGAAATATATTTTAAGAGTGATGAGAGTGATGACAGCACCAAATACTACGATCTTACCGGCATTAAGTTTTTTAAAGAACTGAGGACCTTGTATTATGACAATAACTATCTTACATCCCTGGATGTAAGCGGTCTTGATAAGCTGGAAAGGCTGTCGGTCATCTGGGGCAAAAATGATCTAAGATCTGTTAACTGCAGCGGATGCAGCTCTCTTAAAACCCTGGAACTCCAGGCAAATGACAAATTGTCAGATCTTAACTTTAAAGGCTGCAATAAGATCGAGATCTTCAATCTGAACGGCAGTTCTGTTCCATCGATCGACGTTGCCTCCCTGCCTGAGCTCAGAGAACTGCGCTGTGGGAAGAACAGGGTTATCAAGTCTATCGACCTTTCCCACAATCCTGAACTTGTAAGATTATACATCCAGGATACCGGCATAACCGGGCTTGACCTCACCAATAACACAAAGCTCTACGAGATTAACGTTGCCGAGTATGAAGAAAAAGAAGGAAGCATTTCCTACATCAAGTTCGGATATCAGCCTAACCTTAAGACCATCAATTGTTATAGACAATCGTTGACGGATCTTGATATCAGCTCATGCCCCAAACTGACCAGTATTCAATGCGGCAAGAATAAACTCACATCTTTGGATTGTTCCAACAACCCCAAACTTCAGAGTTTATCATGCAAAGATAATAAGATCGGCACTGTATATGCAGCAGGTGCTATATCAGACCTCAATACAGATCCGGGTGTTGAAGTCGTTATCCTAAGCCCTTCCGACTGGCAGTTCACGGGCTATGGGTGGGATGTTGATAACGCCGACCCCTCGAAAACAGTCGCTTACGCAAACTTCAAATGCACCAAGGCCGGACATACGTCTCATACGTCATCTCAGATTATGAAACTCAAGATCCTTGTCCTTGATCCCACATGCGATGAGACTGGTCTCATAGAGTATCTTGCAAGTCTCCCGGATTCCGTAAGCAGGAACCGCGAGAGCCTGTCGGACAAGAAATCTTTTGAATCTCCTGCAAAGGGCCACGACTGGGGTGCTTGGAAAGTAACAACGAAAGCAACTGTCGGCAAGAACGGCGAAGAGACACGTATCTGCAAGAACGACAGTTCTCATAAGCAGACCCGCAAGATCGCAGCTCTTACACCGACTCCTACTGCGAAGCCTACAAAGGCAGCCTCTGTTACATTAAAACTTGATAAGTCTAAAGCTGACATTGTCTGCGGTAAGACTTTGACCCTGAAGGCAACAGTAAAGGGAACGAAGCAGACCGTAACCTGGAAATCATCTGACACGAAGGTTGCAACAGTAGATAAGAACGGTAAGGTCAAGGCTAAGATGGCAGGTGCAGTTACCGTCACGGCAACAGTTGCAGGGAAGACGGCAACATGCAAAGTAACTGTCCTCTATAAGGATGTAACCAACAGTAAGGATTTCTGGTTCGAGCCGACAAACTATCTGACAGCCAAGGGTGTAGTAAAGGGTTACGACAATCAGACGAAGTTTAAACCGGCAAATATTTGCACAAGAGCTCAGATGGTAACTTTCATCTGGAGACTTAAGGGCGAGCCTAAGCCTAAGACATCCAAGTGCAAGTTCTCTGATGTAAAGAAGACGGATTACTTCTACAAAGCTTGCATCTGGGGTAATGAGAACCATATTGTGGAAGGATACAAAGACGGAACGTTCGGTCCTCAGATCGTCTGCGCCAGACGCCATGCGGTCACCTTCCTCTGGAGACTTGCAGGCACTCCCAAGCCGTCTTCATCCAAGAATAAGTTCAAGGATGTCAAGAAGAGTGATTACTTCTACACGGCAACCCTCTGGGCATCCGAGAAGAAGATCCTGGCAGGTTACGACGACGGCACCTTCCGCCCGAACGGCAATTGCTTAAGACGTCAGATGGTAACGTTCCTCTATAAATACGATAAATTTGTTAACGGCAAGGGTTAATTATTGGAGGTTAAAATGAAAGGTTTGTTGAAGAACATTGTCATCGTTTGTCTGACAGCGACTGTTGCGGCTGGTGTTATGTTTGCTCTGAACGGAATCGGTTTAAGGGCAGATATTAATGAAGAAAAAGAGATAAAGGTTGGCGAAGAGTTAGAACTTGAGTTTAAGCAGCATAGTATAAATGATTACTGCCTTAAGTTTTATCCAAAGGCTAATGAGTCCGGATATTATTTATTTGAGATAGACGGAGGTTTTTCTGCTGAAGCAGAATTGAGATTTGATGACAAGGATGTTCTCACATCCGGTACGGGAAGCAAATTCAAACTTTCTTATGATCTTGGCGGCGGACATTTTTACACTTTGCATGTCAAAGGTGAATCTAAATACAGCGACGAAATGGTTAATGTAATTGTATATTACATCGATCCACTTTCTCCCGATGTTATAGAAGTAAATGATCAGGCATTTCCTGATGTCGATTTCAGGAATCATGTGCTGACATATTACGATATCGACGGAGACATGATCCTGTCGGAAGATGAGATAAAGCATGCAAACGTTCTGGAGCATGCGGGCTTTTCTTTCCGGGATATTACAGGTGTTAAATATCTTAGTTCGCTGCAAAGGATCTCTCTTAATTCCAATCTCCTGACCAGTCTTGATGTCAGCGGCATGGAAAGCCTTGAGTATCTGTCCTGTACATATGGGAATAAGCTTGAGACAGTAGATTGCAGCGGATGCAAAAATCTGAAGAAGATATATTTTCAGGGAAATGAAAAACTTGCAAAGGCAGATATAAGCGGTTGCGAAAATCTTATCCTGATTAATTTCAATAAAGGGAACTTAGAGAAACTCGATGTCAGCTTCTGCAAGAATCTGGAGGACTTAGGTTTTGGAGATCAACCCAATATTAAGGGAATGGATCTGTCCAATAACACAAAACTCAAAAGAGTATACTGCAGCAATACAAAGCTGGATAGTCTTGATCTCAGTAATAACGGTGAACTTGAGGATCTGACTTGCGCTCACTGCGGCTTGACAGAACTGGATCTGTCTTATAACCCCAAACTTGTTGAATTAAGTTGTTCAGAAAATGCACTGACTTTCCTTGATACAAGTAATTGCAGAGCCCTTACAGAGATCTATTGCGAGTTCAATCCTTTTAAAGACGATACAGTTTATATTCCTAATAGATTTGTTAAGCATACAACAGGTTCAACATATAAATATGTGGTCATAGAGCCGACTGACTGGACATTCGGCGGCATCAACTGGACGGAAGATCACAAAGCCACGGCAAGTTACAGTTGTTCCAAGATCGACGGATACAAACTCGACCTCAATATGAAGGTCGTAAGGACATATACACCCGCATCTTGTGATAAAGTCGGCTCAGATGGCTATAAGGCAACGATAGCTTCTGATATAGCAAGAGATGGCATAGCGAGGGACGATAGTAAGACGATCGATCTTCCCAAAACAGGGCACGACTGGGGTGACTGGAAAGTTACAACGAAAGCATCAGTTGGCAAGGATGGCGAAGAGACCCGTATCTGCAGGAACGATACCTCTCATAAGCAGACCCGCAAGATCGCAGCTCTTACGCCGACTCCTACTGCGAAGCCTACAAAGGCAGCCTCTGTTACATTAAAACTTGATAAGTCAAAAGCAGACATAATCTGCGGTAAGGATCTGACCTTGAAAGCTACTGTGAAGGGAACGAAGCAGGCAGTAACCTGGAAATCATCTGACACGAAGGTTGCAACAGTAGATAAGAACGGTAAGATCACAGCCAAGATGGCAGGTGCAGTTACCGTCACGGCAA
>JAGAAI010000006.1 GCA_017615325.1 Clostridiales bacterium
ATGCCCAGATAACAGGATTATAGAAGTAATCCTTCTTCTTCACATCGGAGAACTTGCAGCTCTTCGCCTTGGGTGCAGGCTTATTGGCCATTCTCCAGAGGAAGGTTACTGTCTGTGCTCTTGTGCAGACACCCTGAGGGTTGAACTTCGTCTTGGATACACCTGTGGTGATCCCTTTCTCCACTGCCCAGATTACCGGCTTGAAGAAATAATCTGTCTTCTTTACGTCATTGAACTTACATGTTGTAGACTTCGTCTTGGGTTCTCCCTGGAGTCTGTAGAGGAAGGTTACCATTTGAGCTCTCGTACAGTCGTTTGCAGGCTTGAACTTCGTCTGCTTGTCGTAACCCTTTACAACACCGGCTGCTGTCAGGTAGTTCGTAGGAGCATACCAGAAGTCCTTAGTATTGGTTACATCCTTATAGAGGACTGTGACAGTACATGCAGCCTTGACTTTTCCTGCGGATGCAGTGATAGTCACGGTACCTGCCTGTTTTGTTGTGATCTTACCATTGGAATCAACTGTAGCTATCTTTGTATCAGACGACTTCCATGTGACCTTACCTGTTGATCCCTTAAGTGTTGCCTTGAGAGTCAACTTGTCACCGCACTTGAGGGATGCAGTCTTCTTATCGAGGTTAATAGAAGCATTAGCAGGTGCTGTGGTAGGAGCCTTCGTCGGATCCTTTGCAGGAACTACTGTTGGAGCCTTAGTGGGTTCTTTAGAAGGAGCAGTTGTAGGTGCCTTGGTAGGTTCCTTGGCAGGAACAGTTGTAGCAGTTGGTGTCGCCGTGGGTTCTTTTCTCACGGTAATGACTTCCAGATCTTTGTTGATAACCAAACCTGAATAACTACGAAAACCCATATCTGCCCAATAAGGATCAGGATGAGGCCCTATATCCCGACTGTAACTCCAAACATAGATGTCATCGGATTGAAGTTCTGTCTTTTCACCATCAATGTATGTTTCTAACAAATCCGGATTTTGGCTTATATCCAAACTTTTAAGCTCGGTCTTAAAGCAACTCAGTGTGATTAGTTTAGTATTCTTGCTCACATCAAGGCTTGTAAGAGAGTGGTTTTCACTGCAAGACAAATATGTAAGCAAAGTATTTTTGCTCACATCAAGACTAGTCAGTTGGTTAAAACTGCAATACAAATATGTAAGTGCTGTATTATTGCTCACATCAAGACTTGTCAGTTGGTTGGAACCGCATTCCAATGATGTAAGTGCTGTATTCTGGCTCACATCAAGGCTTGTAAGAGAGTGGTTTTCACTGCAAGACAAATATGTAAGCAAAGTATTTTTGCTCATATCAAGACTAGTCAGTTGGTTATAACTGCAATCCAATGATGTAAGTGCTGTATTCTGGCTCACATCAAGACTTGTCAGTTGGTTGCCGTTGCACCTCAAATCTGTAAGTGCTGTATTCTTGCTCACATCAAGGCTTGTAATAGAGCCGTTATCATTGCAATTCAAATATGTAAGCAAAGTATTTTTGCTCATATCAAGACTAGTCAGTTGGTTAAAACTGCAATCCAATGATGTAAGTGCTGTATTCTGGCTCACATCAAGACTTGTCAGTTGGTTGCCGTTGCACCTCAAATCTGTAAGTGCTGTATTCTGGCTCACATCAAGACTTGTCAGTTGGTTATAATAGCAGTCCAGCACAGTAAGCGATGTAAAGTATTCTATGCCCTTAAGGTTCGAAATAGATTGACCATAAACACCTATTTCCTGGGTGTTTGCTATCTCAGTCTGGGACAATACATCATCACCATTGTCTATATGCGCTTTAATCCAAGATCTGAAATTAGCATCCGGGAAATTAATATCATCTATTACAATCTCTCCATCTTTGACTACGATAACCTCGACTCCATTATCACAATGAAAGTTTGTAAAAGCAGAGGATTCTTTGGGCAAAAATAATTTGCTGATCATATTGATATTACAATACAATCGATCTAACTGCCTGTTTCTGCTAACATCCAGTCCTGTAATATTGTTGTCAGCACAAGACAGAAACTTCAACGATGTACATTCTCTTACATCGAGATGGGTTAATGTACATGTTTCACAACTCAATACTTCAAGCGCTTTGTTCTTACTCACATCAAGATCTGTCAAGTCATTATAACTGCATTCCAAATAAGTAAGCGATGTAAAATACTCAATACCAGTAAGATCTTTAATTTCTTCTAACGCCACATCAATTTTAGTTGTATTCAAGATTTCTTCCGGCGACAATACATCATCGCCATTACCTATATTCTCTTTAATCCAAGATCTGAAATGCTCATCCGGGAAATTAGTCTCATTGATAGCAACATCCCCGTCAGCTTTTACTGTCTCAACGGGAACAGAAGCGATCCCTGCGGCAAGAGCGCAGCCCATAGCCAGCATTGCAATTGTTAAAAATACTTTTTTCATGTTTCTCCCCCTGCAATAGTGTTTAGGTCATCATTAGGTGCCATGGCAACAAAAGACATGGCACCTCTGGTATTCGTAGAATAACAGAGGTGCCATGGCAACAAAAGACATGGCACCTCTGGTATTCGTAGAATAACAGTCTTGATTCTACCATAGAGGTATCGGACTGCATATCACCCATTTGTACCATTTTCATTTGCTAAATATTTATATTTAACTTAACAACAATTCATTCCGCCGGACAAGAGATTCATGGCACAAACTGCCTGCCCCAAAGCGATTCCGCCATCGTTAGGCGGTATCACGGAATGGATCAATACTTTATATCCTTTTGTTTCAAGTCTTGTTCTCGTTTCCTCTAAGAGGAGCTTGTTCTGATAACAGCCCCCACTTAAGGCAACCGTCTTTATGTCTCCTGCAGCTTTCTCGACACATTCTGCTACGGCCTCTGCCAGCAATGAATGAAAGAGCCTTGCAAGATAATTGCTGTCTGTCCCTTCTAGTTTCTGTTCTATCAAACATCTTAAGATATCGTCTGTTGCAAGAAGCAGCCTGCCCTCACCGTCTCTTGTAAGCTTAAGATCCGGCAGAACGATATCGCCTTTATATCTTTCAGCTGCAAACTGCAGGGATGTTGCAGCGTGACCTTCAAATGTAGATACATTCCTTATGCCAAGCACTGATGCTGTTGCATCGAAAAGCCTGCCGCAAGAAGTTGACTTTACTGTGTTGATGTTCTTGGCGATCATGGTGTTGATCGCTTTATACATGGACGCATCAGCGACACCGAGTTTGTCGACTATGGAAAGACCGTCTTCACCATAGAGTGAACCGATCATGGAGACTGCGATCCTGCGGCCTTCGCGGGATGCGATATCGCCTCCGCAGTGGTTGAAAGGAACTATCGAAGCAAGTCTTGTGAAGCCCGAATAATCTGCCTTCATTATCTCTCCGCCCCAGATCGTGCCGTCTTCTCCCCAGCCTGTTCCATCTAATGCTACACCGATTACCTCATCTTTGTGATCGTTTTCGGCCATACAGGAGAGAATGTGAGCATAGTGATGCTGAACCCTGATAAGTGGAAGACCGGACTCTTCGGCGAGCTGTGTGGATCTGTAGGACGGGTGCAGGTCGCAGACTGCATGTGTCGGTGTTGTCTCAAGCAAAGTGTTCATTTTCGCAACTGATGCCTTAAGAACATTTGCCGACCTTATGTCCTCCAGATCGCCGATGTAAGATGACGGATAGAAAAGATTGTCGTGAGCTATGCAGAATGTGTTCTTAAGATCTGCGCCGTATGCTATGACCTGCCCTTCGAATTCACTTGAAAGCATTACCGGAAGCGGAGCATATCCTCTTGAACGTCTGATCATGTAGAGTCGTCCGTCAAGCATATCGGTTACGGAATCATCCGTCCTTATGTTGATATCACGGTTATGGGACAATATCAGATCACAGAAAGAGCCGATCATGTCGAATGCCTCTTCATCGTTCTTTACGATAGGAGCACCTGAAACATTGCCCGAAGTCATGACCAGCACCGGACTTACTTTGACGTCATCCTTGTAATCGAAGATAAGACAATGCAAAGGAGCATAAGGAAGCATGACGCCGACAGTAGGATTGCCGGGTGATATGAATTCACTTAACCTGACTTCCCCTTCTACATCTTCTCTCTTATCCAAGAGCATAATCGGCTTGTTGTGGCCTGTCAGGATCTCTTCTTTTGCTGGATCGGTTATGCATAAGTTCCTGACCGTATCGATGTCTTTCATCATGACGGCAAAAGGCTTATCGGGACGGGATTTAAGTTCCCTTAATCGCTTAACCGCCTCATCGTTTGTTGCATCACAGCAAAGATGGAAACCGCCTATTCCCTTTATCGCAATGACCTTGCTGGAAGCTACTGCATCACGCGCTGCTCTTATAGCATCAGGTCCTTTGATATCTGTTCCTGCGATATAGACTTCAGGACCGCAGTCGTTGCAGCATACAGGCTGGGCATCGTATCTTCTCGTAGCCGGATCATAGTATTCCTTCTCACATACAGGACACATCGGGAACTTCTTCATGGAAGTCCTCGGTCTGTCGTAAGGAAGCGTATCCAGGATCGTAAGTCGCGGTCCGCAGGATGTGCAGTTAATGAAGGGATGAAGATAACGTCTGTTATCAGGATCGTACAACTCCTCTAAGCATTCATCACAGATAGCTATATCAGGAGATACGAAGATCTCGCCTTCCACTTTCTTGCTTTCAATGATCTCGAAAGGATCTGGGAGACCCTCAGGATCCGTATCCTTGATATCGATCTTAAGGATCGCGGAACGCTTGGGCGGTTCATGCTTTATCTTATCGACAAAAGCATCGACCGCCTCATCAGTACCAGCTGCTTTTATCTCAACATAAGGACCTTTGTTGCATACGTAGCCAGCAACATTACACGCAGTTGCATGTCTTGCCACAGTGGGTCTGAATCCCACACCCTGGACTATGCCGTACACCTTGATCCTGATGCTCTTCATGACTCGTCACCTGTCGAAGAGACCGCAAAGTGCGGCAGGGATATAAAGTTACCCTTGTATTCTGGGATCAAAGGCAAGAGAGACGCATCGCAAACCAGATTGTCCCAGTTACCATTCATCACGAGTTCCGTGAATTCATCTTCTTCAGTTAGCTTGATGTCGTCGTTGTGAGTAGCGAAGAAAGTCGCTGATTCAACCGTACCTTCTGACCTCTCTTTGATCGTTTTGCCGCAGACCTCATCGTGCACAACAAGCGTCTTGCCGGAAGCAAAGGTCAGACCGTATTTGGAAGGATCTGTGATCTCGAAATGTGTTCCGAACAATTCATTCAATCTGGTTACAGCATCTATTCCACAGGAAGATACAGCAACATTAAGCGCGTTTGAAGATACATTCTCTATATCTTCGAGGCCTGCTCCTGTGCCGTACATCCTGACAGTTGTATAGCCCTGATCAAGATAGTAAGACCTAATCTTTTCTCTGTCATTCCTGCCCATATCAAGAGGAAGCGCGCCAAATATACCGACTGCTTTCTCATCGACTGCCTTCTTTTCTTTTGCAAAAGCTTCGATAAGCTTGATATAAGCGTCTGAAGCGCCCTTATCGTAAAGATGCATTCCATCTGTTCTTATAGCCACGACAGGCTTGCCGGTCTTGTTTTCGATCATGTATGAAAGAGCATCGTAATCAGTTGCTATTACTGCCGGAACCGGTGTTCCTACAAGCGCCGTAAACTTAACATCGATCACTTCATGCGCCTTGGCGATCTTCTTAACGAGAAGTTCGTCACGGCCCAGGATAGCATCCATATCGCGGAGCCCTGCGGAAAAGACCGCAGATGAACTAATCTGCCAGCGGGGTTCATCGAAACCGCATATGTTGCCCGTGCATCCGCCTGCATCGATAATCACTATCAATGCTCCGAATTCATATAAGACTCCGACTGCTCCGGACTGATCAGGAGCAAAAGGTGTTAAGACTTTACGTAATCCCTTCATCTTATCTCCTCCCTGATCTTATTAAGCAGATTAACGATACCCTTATATCCATAGGGTTGGACATCAGAATTCCAGGGGATATTAGGAGCATCAGGACAATAATGAGCTGCATCTTTACCCAAAGTGAACAGGGGCTTATCTTCCGATCTTGAGTAGTTGATCATGGAAGGATCAAGGTTGCAGTACAGTTTTGTATCCGGTGAGAGTTCTGCAAGTTTCTTTATGTACACCATATGTTCTGGCGCAACAGTCGCATAGATCTCGCGGACATTTAAACCATACCTTGTAAGAGACAGGGCTAATTCATATGGATTGGCATTTATGCATTCACCGATATTAACGGATGCGCCCTTGAACTCTGCCATAAAGCTTTCTATAACAGTTTTCGCTTCTTCGTAGAAACGGCTGTCATCAAGGTTTACACCGAAAACCTGGCTAAGAGCTTTATATTGTGCTCTAACTGTATCTATACCGTAGACTCTGGTAAGTTCTGCATAAGGGATACCTAGATCCTCATACATATCTTCTGCAGCAGCATGTGCTTCGCTGTTTAATACAAGATTAAGATTAGCCCTGCTCATATCAAGGAACTCCTCGTATGTCTTACATGTGCTTATCTGTCTGATAGAAGCAAAACCTGCATACTTAAGGAGTTCTATCAAGTCTGATCCTTCCTGCAAAGGTGCAAAGTAGCCTAACAGGTTGATCTCGTTGCCCTTGCGGACAGATTTTTCGAGCAAGGAATAGATCTGCTGCCTTACATCGACCATAGGCGGACGGCGGCCTTCACGGGTAAGGGCATACATATAGCACGGAGCGACTCTAACTCCTTCAAGCCTCTCCTCACACCTCTTGCAAACACGCTTCATATCGGTTCCAAGGAGAGCATCCACACATGTGATGCATATCATGACGACCTTGGGTTTCTTAGGAAGGAATTCAACGATCTCGCTGACAGCATCGGGTATGACCTTGAGATGGCGTCCCGTTACAAGGTCAGTCTCATCCATCATGAGATAGAAGAATCTGCCCTTATATTCGGGATTACGGGTAACTATAGAAGTGTTGCGTCCGCAGCAGCCCGGGGACACTATAAGCATCACGGACTCAGGGACGGCAAGGCCTGCCCTTTTGACACCGAAGCCCTCAGCTCCGGGCGAGTTGTAAGCCAGAGTCGCCGGGGAACTGTAGACAAGGCCGTTAGAACCCGTGAGTTCATCGGGGAGCTCATAGGGACTAAGCTTTGCAATCTCATTTATCCTGAACGATACTGCTTCTTTCATCATCTCAGCCTTTCAAAAGGTCATTTGCAAGTTCGATGAACTTCCCTGCCGCCTCACAGTCAGGCGCACCTTCTATTACCGTCATTCCCTTGTCTTCACAGATGTTGATATCGTCACTCCTGGGGATCTGCCCTATTACCGGAACATTGTGCTCTTCGGCAAAAGCTCCAACCTTGGCATCCTCATCAGGGATATTGCGGTGATTCAAAACGATACCGCCGACTCTGGCATAACTTCTCTCTTCGAAATTCTTTACAGCCGTGATTATGTTGTTGGCAGCGTAGAGCGCCATCTTCTCGCCCGAAGTTACGATAAGGACCTTCTCGGCATAACCCTGTCTTATGGGAGCCGCGAAGCCTCCGCAAACAACGTCTCCTAAGACATCGTAGAGGACGACATCCGGCTTTACCTTCTCGAAAAGCTTCAGTTCGTCGATCAGATCGAAAGTTGCGATTATGCCTCTGCCTGCACATCCCAATCCTGGCGTGGGGCCTCCCGTCTCGATACAGACAACGCCGCCAAAGCCTTCGCGCGAGATATCCTGATATGTCTCGATCTCATCGCCGTCCCTCAGCATGTCTATTACAGGCTTAACGGGAACACCGCCTAATATATTGCATGTCGAATCAGCCTTAGGGTCACAGCCTATCTGAACGACCTTCTTGCCTAAAGATGCGAAAGCTGCGGCAAGATTTGCCGTTACTGTCGATTTTCCGATTCCGCCCTTACCGTATATCGCAAGTTTGAGCATAAAAAATCTCCTTATCCGCGTGCGGCAAGGAGAGTTCATCTTAACAAGATAATCTATTATCGACTATTCCCGTTCGGATATTTCCTTGCCGTCAGAGTCAATTTAATTATATATATCAATACTAATATGTCAAATAGATCGAATATGCTTAGATTTCTTCGACGGGATCGTCAGTGTTAATAAAACGTATCATCTCATTATTGGAAAGCAGTTCCTGGAGTTCTGCCTTGTCCTCATCTGTCATATTCAAGACTTCGATATCGATAATATTATCCTTTTCACTTGTTCCTATTCCAATAACCTTTTTTGCTGCTTCGTTACCGCTCTTGCTTTGTTCGAAAATGATATCCTCTATCTGTTTTTGATTATTCATCAGATCGTTATAGGAATACTTTGCTTTAAGTATATTGACATCAGGATTTCCCATAGAAGAACATATCTCTTCCTTCACCTCGTCGGGATCACAGTTAACCAGTATGAAAAAATTGCCGTTATCGATATAACATCCGCAATAGTAATCCGGATACGATCCGTTCCAGTGTTCTACCAGTTTATCAAACTGTTGGTTGATCATCTCTGAATATGCCAAGTCCGCTTCAATCGCTGATTCAAAGGTGGAAGAAACGTTCGTCGGATCTGTTTTTATATCAGCATTGACAGAACATGCTGTGAAGATAAAACAAACAAGAAACAATACAGTTAATAATTTTTTCATGACATATACCTCCAATCTCGTTAACTCATCATTTATGTTTAAAAGAGGGATCCATTCATAGAATTCATAATGTTTGAAGCCTTTGTGAAATAAGTATAAGAACCTTGCTTATATGCAGCAATTCCAATAACTGCTCTCCGATTTCCGGAGGTGGTTTTAACTAGCGGCGCTCCACTGTCATGGGCAATCGCAGTTAAGTTCATTTTGATGGCATCAGTAAAAGTTGTTCCACTATAGGTATAAGAAGTGCTCTTTTTATTAACTGTACCACTCACTATACCGGATGCCTTGCCGTGCATGACATATGTAGTACCTTCTGCCCCAACAGAAGCACAAGAAGTAATTAAATAATTAGTGCTTAAAATGCTACTGCGAACATATCCGCTATTAGGATAATCGTTCATATTTATGAACAATGCGTCGCAATTTCCACTATGTTTTCTCCATGAAACTTTTCCAACATTTGTTGTTGAGATTTTCATAACATCATTTAAACTTCCTGCATGTCCAGCCGTTACAAAACCCTTCTCGGTTACACCTGCACTGTTTACCCGAGATGCACAAAAAGAAATTGTGCAGTATCCGCCGGCAGTAGCGTTTTTGACATAGTTATCTGTGCCTGCAGTAACATTAGATATCTCTTGGCACGGACTATTATCTACCAGAACAGATATCATCTCATATTCCGAAAAGTATTTTTCTATAGTTTCAATGGTCTTGCTCGATTGTTTATTAATTGTAATTTCGATTTTATTGTTTTTTTCTCTGATACCACACTCGATAATATTTTCAGAGTATTCAGCTTTGTTTTTCTGAAGGACAGATATTTTATTTAACACTTCATCCTGACAAGATACTAAGTAATTATATGAGTATGGAACTTGCTCAATAATAATATCATTATTTCCAGTAGCGGAACATATTTCTTCTCTTACTGTATCGGGAGAGCATGTTACAAGTAAGGTAAGTTTGAGGTGTTCGATAAACGCACCTGCGTAGTATTCGGGATATTTATTCCCCCAATGTTCGAACAATTTATCTAATTGTTTGTTAAACATCTCGGAATATTTGATATCTTCCAATACTTTAGCATCAAGCTCAGTTTCCTCATACAAAAAAGGATAACCAGAAACAACTGAACAACTAATAACAGAATTAGCATTTTTGCCAAAACTGATCTTTGGAAACAAACACAAAGTAAAACTTAAACATAACAATAGAGAAATAAAATGCTTCATATTAAACACCTCCAAATGATCTCAATTATAAAAAGCTCCTACAATTTTCTTATACAGCATAATACTTTTATAATCAAGTGCAAAATCGCTGCTAATTTAGTTGTATGAAACACAAAACATTAATACGAGCCAAATCGACAGATACTCCTGATGCTTTTAAGAGTTTCTGTTCTCATAGGACTTTGATTAACTAGTTTTCCCGCTAATTCAAAGATTCTTATCACAACTGCTGTAACTTAATCCACATCATGCAGTAAGACTGGGTCCTGGCTGCAAAATTGTCACCTTCCAAAATTTTTGCAAGCTCAGTCTTGTCATACCAGGCAGCAGTTATCTCTTCTTCATCAGATGTGCTCGGTTTGAAATCACCTTTGGCCCTGCCCAGGATGCACATACTCTTCTCATTGGTGATCCCTACACCGGAGTAGCTGACAGGCCATATCTCATCAACTGATACCAGTTCCAGACCTGTCTCTTCCCAAAGTTCCCTCTTTGCCGCCTCTTCGGGAGTCTCCCCTGCATCGATGAGACCTGCCGGGAAGTTATATGCAAAGTCACCGACAGCCATGCGGAACTCCTTGTTAAGAAGGATCTTCTTGCCTTCTATATCAGTAACGATCAGTATTACCGCATCACACTTATTGGACTTAATATCTTCCAAAGAGTTCAGGTTCTTGTTGCGGCTCACCATCTCATAGACCTTGGTATTGCCTAATGCCGTCTCATATTCGGCATCGTAAGATGTAATGAACTTGCCCTCGTGAGTCTTACGTATATTCTTGAAGATCATAGTTAATCGTCCTTTGCTTTGATACATTTATTTTACACCAAGTTTACCCTTCATCCCGTTAACAATTGTTGAAGTTGGGTTATAATATAGGCACCAAGATAAAGGGAGGATAAGAATATGGCATTTCAGAGAGCACAGTGGCACAGCGGTCTTACATATCAGCAGAGATGCAAGAACTGCGGCACAACAATAAGATATACCGATGAGAGCCTTGATTTCAGGCCATGGTATGCAGACGGTTTCGTAGTCTGCCCTAAGTGCAAGGCTAATATCCGTCACAGCGAAGCTTTCGCTATCAATCCTGACGGCACACCTTACAACAACGGAACAGGCCCCGTCATGGTAGATCAGGCTGCCCCTGCTGCACCCACAGCAACAGGTCCCGTACCCGGAATGATGTATTGCAGCAACTGCGGTAAGCAGTACAATCCTGCAACAGATCACTTCTGCTCAGGTTGCGGTAATAAGCTGGGCTAAACCTGCGATCATTTCGCAAACAAATAAGGCTGTCTCGATATGAGACAGCCTTTACTTTTTGGAGCCAAAGGTGGGAATCGAACCCACGACCTATTCATTACGAGTGAATTGCTCTACCCCTGAGCCACTTTGGCGTGAATTAGCCTATAAAATATACAAGTCTTCATTTTTTCTGTCAAGTCTTGCGAACTATTTTAAGTCAAAAAGCCTCTTAATGTTATAATTATCTTGAGGTGGAATAATATGGTTAAAGCAGGTTCATTACACACGATAAAGCTCATAAGCCTGATTACGGCGATTTCTGCCGTTATGTCCTTTTCGAGCGCCTGCAGGAGAAACGATGTCGTTATTCCCGACATCCCGTCACCTGACAATACGGAAGCTACTGAACCATCCGCAACAGAGACTGCGGATGATCCTTCAAACGGATATCATCTCGAATCCTTGAACGTGGCTCTCCCCTATCAGGATTCCACCGTCAGATACCTTGCTTCCATGTACTATGCCAAGAAGAACGGGCTCTGGGATACGTCGTTTACAGGGACTAACGTGGATCTGGATTCTCTCGGATCCATTAACCCCGACTTCATCATAACCACGTCAAGGACTGCCGATGAAGGAATAAGCTCTTCCGTTCTGAAAGCCTACAAGGACAACGATCAGATGCCTGACCTCTTTCTTGCATCAGACATAGACGATGCCATCAAGTCAGATCTTATAATCCCGATCAACGAGTTCGCAGGCAGTGACACTTCTTACGACAACGACAGGATCTTCGCTAATTGTGCGATGCAATTAAGCCGGGACGGCGTCACCTACGGCATACCTCATACGATGTCGGTTCAGATCATCGTCGGCAACAGTGACTATATCCCGTCTGAAGGGCGTCCGCCGATCATATATTCATGTGAAGACCTGACTTCTTACCTTGAAGCGATAAACAAGGAATACGACGGCATAGTGCCTCTGATGAGAGCAAGCGATCTCTTCCCTTACCTTGGCAGTGCCTTCAATCACGGTGTTGCTACATCCTACATGCTCAACAAGGAATACGTAAGCACACCCACAAGCGCCAAACTGATATTCCAGAATGAGAAAGACTATATCGATTCCCTCTATACGGACGGGCTGTCTTCAGACAAAGATGCCAACGGAGCTTCTCCGGTATATTCAAGGCAGTGCGCTTTATGGGCCTTGTCCTCTGCCTCTCTCAAGACATGGGAGCTCTACTATCCTTCTAAGATCTATACCATCCTATTGCCTTCTTACGACGCCGATAACCAGTCACCTGCAAATGTACATATCTATCCATTGTGCGTGAGCAAGTACACGAACAGCGGCAAGCTGGCTTCTGACTTCGGATCTTTCATATCTTTCGATACCGATGCCCAGCTGCTTATATTGAGATGCGAATCCCGGTCAGGCTTCTTCCCTGTCACCAGGAGTAGCGCTGTATGGGATCTGATCAATGAGGATCCGACGTTCGGCCAGACCTCATATATCTTAAGGCAGATCCTGGACAAGGCGGTTTTCGTACCGTCTGACAATTGCGACCCCGTCTTCTCGAGAACGAAGGAATATTTCAACGACTACAAAGCGAAAGAAGAGTATTCTCTGGAGGAGCTTTATGGCACTTGAGATCAGGAAAGCCCATATACATGATGCCAAAGCCCTGACCAGGCTCGGGCTCTTAAGCGGCAACATTACTGCTGCAGAGAATGAACTGCGTGAGTTTTCCGAGTCTTCCGACTGCAAGTACAAGGTCGTAACCGATGGCGAGAAGATCTTAAGTCTTGTACTGATCCGCAGATCCCGCCTTGCGCATAATGCAGACATAAGCCTCGCGATAACTGAGGAAGCCAAAGATAAGGCTAAGGATATCCTGACAACAATATTAGATCACTGTTTTATCGAAAAAAACATCCACAAGATCAGTACTGTCTTATATGGTGACAACCTTTACCTTGAAAACATCCTGGCCGAAGAAGGCTTTATACAGGAAGCGGTCCTCAAGGATGAGATAGAGACAGCATCAGGCTTTGAAGACGCCGGTCTATTCTGCCTCCTCCGCCCCGAATACAGAAGATATAACTATTGCTTCGTGCCATTCGCCTTGGGCGTTGTGGCAGTCGGCGGGGATTGCGAGAAGATAGATCACATCCGGCTCCTGCACTACGGAGATCCTGTGGAGAACCCTTTCGCAAAGGATGTTGCAGCACATTCCGGTTTCCTTAACGATGAAGGCAGGCTCCTTCCTAATAAAGACAACCTTTACGTCCTCGATGAGTCTGCGGGCGACCTTCTTCCTTCCGAAGTCTGGAAAGCATACCGCGAACTTACTGAGTACTTTGACAAGAAGAGGTCTTCTTTTACTGTAAGATACGATCTTTCTGATGCAACTCCCTTCCAGCGCAAAGTCTGGGAAGCCCTTACAAAGATATCCTACGGCAATATGAGATCTTACGAAGATATTGCCAAAGACATCGCCGAGACACCTAAGCAGGCCAGGAACCTGACCCGTGCCGTAGGCGCGGCATGTTCGGATAATCCTTATCCTGTAATAATCCCCTGTCACAGGGTCATAGGCAAAGACGGCACGCTTGTCGGTTTTGCTGCAGGGCTTGATATCAAGGATTTCCTTCTGACACACGAGACATTCTCATACATAATCCCGCTCAACAGCGATAACAAGGAGAATAACAATGGCTAAACACGACAAGATCGACATAGGAGTATCAACATCCTTAAACCCTGTTCCCGTAGTTATGATCTCATCTTCATCAGACGAGGTCCCCCGCAACATCTGTACTGTTGCCTGGGCCGGAACGATCAACTCAGAACCGCCGATGCTGTCCATATCATTGCGCAAATCCAGACTCTCTCATGAGATGATCTCTTCATCCGGAGAATTCGTTGTAAATCTTGTCAGCAAATCACTTGCAAAATCCTGCGACTTCTGCGGAGTAAGATCAGGCAGAGACGTAGACAAGTTCGCCAAATGCGGACTTAATTCCTATCCTGCCAAAGGACTCGAAAAGGCTGTTGCGATCAGCGAATCACCTCTTTCCCTGTCCTGCAAAGTCAAAGATGTGATAGAGCTCGGATCTCACGACCTCTTCATCGCCGAGATAGTTGCCGTTACCTGTGATTCCTACCTTATGGATGAGACAGGCAAGGTCTGTCTCGACAAGGCAGGCCTTGTAGCCTATAATCACGGTGAATATTTTCTCTTGGGCGAGAAGCTTGGCTTCTTCGGCTACTCGGTAGCATCGCCCGAAATACTCGAAAAAAGGATGAAGGGATAAGTCAGATGATAGTTCTTTATATTCTTGCTTCGTTACTAGGACTTATCCTCCTGTTTTTCTTATTCCTCTGGATCGTATCCTTGCCTGTCGATAAGAAGAAGTTCTACGAGAAGGACAGCCGATTCTACCGCCGTCTGCTCTATTTCTGCACGAGCATTGCTGTATTCTTCACAAGGATCAAGATAAATGTAACAGGCAAAGAACAGGTCCCCAAATCAGCTTATCTTCTGGTCAGCAATCACAGATCGAACTTCGACCCGCTCCTGTCCTGGCATGTTTTCGAGGATTCAAATCTTGCTTTTATATCCAAGCCCGAAAACTTTGATGTCCCCATCTTCGGCAAATATGTAAGGCGCTGCTGCTTCATGGGCATAGACAGATCGAGTCCGAGGCAATCCATGACCGTAATCAATGCTGCAGCTGACCTCATAAGATGCGGTGAAGTCTCAGTCGGAGTATACCCTGAAGGGACCCGCAGTTTTGACGGAAAACTCCTCCACTTCCACAATGGTGTATTCAAGGTCGCGATCAAAGCCAAATGTCCCATTGTCGTTGTCGGTATAGACGGAACCGAAAACATCCACAAGAATGCCCCCTTCAAAAGGACCGAGGTCGATATCAAGGTTATCAAGGTTATCAATCCTGCAGGCAAGACAACTGTTGAACTCGGAGATATGGTTAGAGAGTGTCTTGCTCCCTACGATAAATCAACTAAGAAAGATAACTGACCGAACTTCATTTTGCAGGTTGCAGGATCGCTTGTGCTCCATTTGTCTTTTATCAGAGTTTTGGAGCACAAATGCAGACAGGTAAGAAGCTGCCCCTTAAGTGATCAATATCACTTTCGAGACAGCCCCATCAAATTCAAGTTATCAGATCAGTGCGGCAGTTTATTGAAGAACTGGGCCAGAGGTTCTACGATATCGTAGAGATCCTTGATGGATTTATTCAGTGTATCGTAATCGACATTTGAGAGGTTATCGATCGCGGTGGATGCGTTCTCGGTATTCTCTACTACGAGCTTATTGACATTGCCGACCATCTCATCGATGCCGTCAATGCTGCCCTGGGCATCGCCTAAAGCAACCTGGATATCAGCGATACCGCCGGAGAAATCAGAAACAGCCTGATCGATACCCATTATGGTGTTGTTGATATTATCGACTGTAAGGACGACCTTGGGGATTATTATACAAAGACCAAGTGTTACTAACAGGACGAAGACCATTAAGATCAGTGCAAGGATATTGGTCTTTGTCTCAGTCTTTCTCTGGCTCTTAACGAGTTCAACGAGAAGATCGTGATCTGACATAGAAGCCAGGTCGTTTTTCTTTGCTTTCTTCACTTCGGGTGCAGGTGTTGTGTTTTCTGCCATATTAGCCTCCTTTAGATTAGACTAAGGGGCGCCTCATAGCGCCCCTTATCCTGTTTATATATCCGTTTGTTATCAGTGATGGAAAAGCCTGATGCCGTTGAACGCCATGGCGATACCGAACTTGTCGCAGGTCTCGATGACCTGATCGTCACGGACAGATCCGCCGGGTTCTACGACGTAGCGCACTCCGCTCTTGTATGCTCTTTCGATGTTGTCACCGAAGGGGAAGAATGCGTCGGAGCCGAGGGATACGTCAGTATTCTGAGCGATCCATTCCTTCTTTTCTTCACGGCTGAGAGGCTCGGGGCACTCTGTGAAGAACTTCTGCCATGTGCCTTCAGCCAGGACATCCATATAGTCGTCAGAGATGTAGATATCGATCGTGTTATCTCTGTCAGGACGTCCGATATCTGCCTTGAAAGGAAGGTTCAATACCTTGGGGTTCTGTCTTAACCACCAGTTGTCAGCCTTGTTGCCTGCGATCCTTGTGCAGTGGATACGTGACTGCTGGCCTGCACCGATACCGATAGCCTGACCGTCCTTAACGAAGCATACGGAGTTGGACTGGGTATACTTCAAAGTGATGAGAGCGATCATGAGATCGATCTTCTTATCGTCAGGGATATCCTTCTTAGCAGTAACAACATTGGCAAGGCTGTCTGTATTAACAACGAGGTTATTTCTTCCCTGCTCGAAAGTTACGCCGAATACCTGCTTTGTCTCGATGGGATTGGGTACATAATCGGGATCCATCTTGAGGATGCAGTATGTGCCCTTTCTCTTTGACTTCAGGATCTCAAGAGCTTCGTCCGTATATCCGGGAGCGATGATACCGTCGGATACTTCTCTCTTGAGCATTGTAGCCGTGATGGCATCACATGTATCAGACAGGGATACGAAGTCACCGAAGGAACTCATTCTGTCAGCGCCTCTTGCTCTTGCGTATGCGCATGCGATGGGAGACAGCTCACCAAGATCATCCACAAAGTAGATAGCCTTCTCTGTATCAGACAGGGGCTTGCCTACTGCAGCGCCTGCAGGAGATACGTGCTTAAAGGATGTTGCACTGGGAAGTCCAGTTGCTTTCTTAAGTTCTGATACAAGCTGCCAGCCGTTGAAGGCATCCAAGAGATTGATGTAGCCCGGGCGCCCGTTAAGAACTTCAAAGGGAAGCTCCGTGCCGTCAGCCATGAAGACTCTGGACGGCTTCTGGTTGGGATTACAACCGTACTTTAATTCCATTTCACTAGCCATTTATATAACCCTCCTGGTTTTATTAAACGTTTTTGTTTACGATCCTTGTCGTAGCTTCGCCTGTTGTGATGTCTATGAAGCGGACAAAGAGAGCTACCTTGTTATCTTCGTTAAGAGCATTCCAGAGATTATCGGTGAATGCATCGATATCGCCCTCTATAGCTACCTTGACAGGCTCGCCTTCAAAGCTCGGCAGAGGATTGCCGTCACCTATGTAAGTGTGGATGATCCTGCCGTCGCCAGCAACGGGATTCGTGTATGTGAAAGTATGTCTCTCACATGAATCGGGGTTGCCGTCAGCGCTCTTCAGGATAGACATTGCATAGTTGAATGTATTATTTTCGATATGGAGAATGCCGGAGATCCTGGGGGTATAGTTGGGAGCGTCATCTTCGAATTCACGTGTTCTTAATGCCTGCTCGAAAGTCTGCTGCTTATCCATCTGCTCGTAGATCGTATCTGTCTGGTCGCCGTTGGTAACAATGGTCTTGTTGCCGAGGACTCTAACGGGCGAATAGATGATGAGATGGGGATCAGTGAGCTTTGAAGGATCGAAAGCCTCTGTCTTGATGCCGTCAGCCGTCGGAACGAAAACACGGTTCCTCGAGTTGACAGATCTTCCCATGATGAAGTAGCCCGTTACGGCATACTTACCGCATACGCTCTTTCCGATGACGATTCCGCGCCCGGGATAAGCGTTGCCGGATACATAATCAAAGAGATTCTTCTTTTCCATAGTGACATCCTCCTATTATTGTTCTTTTACGTAGGCTATATTGTTTTCGATCGTGACAAGCCCGTCGGCAATGAGTCTTATCGCCTTGGGCAGTATCACCTGCTCGCATTCCTTCATTATCCTCTGCTGCAGGACTTCAGGAGTATCATCCGGCAGGACATCAACAGTCTTCTGAAGGATGATAGGCCCGGAATCGTATTCTTCATTAACGAAGTGAACGGTCGCACCTGACACCTTAACGCCTCTTGCAAGAGCTGCGACATGAGGTCTTATGCCGTACATGCCTTCACCACAGAAAGCGGGGATCAGGGCCGGATGTATGTTGATTATCTTATTCGAGAACTTCTTAACCGTCTTGGGACCCAGAAGAGAAAGATAACCTGCGAGGACTATCAGTTCGCAATCTGCCTCTTCGACAGCCTTAAGGACATCCTCATCCCATTCGTCAAAAGAGGGATAATCCTTGGATCTCTTCACTACACTGGGGATCTTGTTGTCGGCAGCCCTGGTCAAAGCATATGCGTCGGGTGAAGACGAGAGGACAAGACCTATCTCGATATCATTAAGATAGCCGTCCTTTATCTTATCGATGATTGCCTGAAGGTTTGTTCCGCCGCCGGATACAAAAACTGCGATCCTCATATTATTGGTCCTTTATTGATACTTAACTTCGTGAACTGTCTCGGGCTCCTCTTCGGGCTTGCCTGCGATGAAGTTGCCATCGAAGCAGGCAGAGCATACATCACAGCTGATGCCTTCAAGAGATGCTCTCAAGGACTCGAGGCTGATATAGCCAAGTGAATCCGCACCGATCATCTTACAAATATCATCTACAGACATGAAGCTTGCAGGGAGTTCTTCGCCCTTGGAAGCGTTAACGCCGTAGCAGCAAGGGAATCTTACCGGCGGGGATGCAAGTCTCAAGTGGACTTCCTTGGCACCGTTTTCTCTCATGAAGGAGATTATGTGCTTGGTCGTAGTACCTCTTACGAGAGAGTCATCAACGATACATACCCTCTTGCCTGCAACAGCAGTCTTAAGAACTGAGAACTTCATCCTTACTGCGAGTTCTCTCTGCTGCTGGGTGCTCTTGATGAAGGTCCTTCCTACATAACGGTTCTTAAGGAGTCCTGCTCCGTAAGGAACACCCATTCCCTCCGCATATCCGATCGCTGCAGGGTTGCCTGAGTCAGGAGCACCTATTACGATATCACAGTCACAGGGCTGCTCTTTGGCAAGGCGTCTTCCGACCCTGACTCTTGACTCGAAAACATTCATATTGTCGATATTACTGTCGGGTCTTGCAACATATACATACTCGAAAACGCAGACCTTGCCGGCCTTATGATCGCCTGTACATCCGCCGAAATAAGTTGAACTGATGCCGTCCTTGCTGATAGATACGATCTCACCGGGATCAACGTCTCTTATGAACTCGGCATCAAGGGCATCCAGAGCGCAGGATTCGGAAGACAGGATATACATATCGTCCTTCTTACCTAATACGAGAGGCCTTAAGCCGAAGGGATCCCTTACGCCGATGACCTTGTCTTCGGTCATGAAGACCATGGCATATACGCCCTTGATCTCTTCACACGTTTTTGCGATAGCTTCTTCACAGGTCTCTGTCCTTACGCGGTTGCGTGAGAACAAAGAAAGGATGATCTCGGAATCGGTATTCGTCTGGAAGATCGCACCGACATTCTTGAGCTCATCCCTTATGGCATTCTCATTATGGATAACGGAATCTACTACGAGAGCGATATTGCCTACACGGGACTTGATGTGGATAGGCTGGATGGCATCGTTGCCGGACTCCTTGGGAGATCCGCCTCTTGCGTGACCCACTGCAGCAGATCCTTCAAGTGCTGACAGTGTAATGTCATCGAAAACATCCGTTACAAGGCCGTTGCCCTTGTGAACGATAAATGCTCCACGGTCGTTGATCGCGATACCGGCTGACTCCTGCCCTCTGTGCTGCAGAGAGAAGATACCATAGTATACGGTCTTTGCGACCTCATCCAATTTACCTTTTGTGTCGATACATCCGAAAATACCGCTCATGTTTCACCTCATATGTAAAAATTTATGAATTCATGTTTTTGATCTTGTCCTGAAGATTCGCATCACGCTTATCTACGGACTCAGCAAGGCTCGTCTTATAATCGGAGAGTTTTGCAGCAAGTTCATCATCAGATAAAGCAAGGATCTGGCAGGCCAGGATAGCTGCGTTGGCAGCACCGTCTATCGCTACGGTTGCAACGGGAATACCCGTAGGCATCTGAACTGTAGCATAGAGAGCATCAACTCCTGCGAGAGCTCCGCCCTTACAGGGAACTCCGATAACAGGCAGTGTGGTATTGGCAGCAAGAACACCTGCAAGATGAGCTGCAAGACCTGCAGCTGCGATTATGACCTTAACGCCGTTCTCTTTGGCGCCTTTTGCAAGGCTTATAGCACGCTCGGGAGTCCTGTGGGCAGAAGCAACTCTTGCTTCGTAAGCTACACCGAACTTTTCTAACATCTTGAAACAATTCTCCATTACGGGGAAATCAGAATCAGAACCCATTACGACCAATACTTTAACGTCACTCATACAATATCTGCCTTTCTTATATATCACTCATCTTCCGTTGACCATTCAAGTCTCTTAAGGCACCTGTAATAGTCTTCAGAGCCCCATTCGTAAGGCTTCGGACAGAAGTCATTACCGGGGCGCGTTGATGTCTGCGCATAGGGAATTACCTTCAGTCTATAGTCTACGCAATTACCCCCCGTCTCGTCCATAATGAATTTGCATTGAATTATCACAGAATCGGGGTCGCTCAATTTGTTATTTCCGCCAAAACAGAAGTTTGACAAGCTATAGATGATGTAGTGGCCATTGTAGTATTCGATCGGCTGGAGTCTGTGGGGGTGGCCGCCTACGACTATGTCAGCCCCGTGATCGATCAGGGCCCGGCCAAGGTTTCTCTGATCAGCAGTCTCTTCATATCTGGCCTCAACACCCCAGTGGCAGGTAGCGATGATGATGTCGCAATTCTTCTCCTTCAGCTGATCTATGAGGGCAAATCCCTGGGATGTATTCCCGTTGTTCGAAAGGCCGAACATCCCGATCTTGACGCCCTTAACTTCATAAACGGCGCCATAATACTGATCGGACCAGATTATCCCGTGCTCATCAAGGTTTTTCCTGGTATCTTCCAGGCCTTCCAGCAGATAGTCCTTGGTGTGGTTGTTGGCGATATTGACGGCTTCAATGCTAGCCCGGGTCAGCATCTCAAGGTTGTCAGGCTTCATTGCAAAGACGAACTGCTTGGTGGCATGTGTCTTTCTGTCAGTTACGGCATTCTCGAGATTTGCCAGAGTCAGATCGTCCTTCTCAAAGACTTCCTTGCAGTTCTGGAAGCAGTAATCCAGGTCAGAGCCTACTACTGCGTCAAAGCAGATCGAATTACGCACATTAACATCCTGGGTGAGAGTAAGGTCTCCTACGAAGCTGACGGTAACTTCTGCTCCGGCGGCTTCTGAATTATCTTTTGCGGGCTGAGTCTCTTCTGAAGGCGCAGTTGAACCCTCTTCTGTTGCAATTGAACCTGCCGCTTCTGAGAGTTCATCTACATTTACAGCGGCTTCGTTGGTTTCTGCCGGTGCCGTATCCTGTGTGACATCATGGCTTGCGCAGGATACCGCAAGCATCGATATGGATATAGAAACGATCAAAGCCAATGCTTTGTACCAGATACGACTCAATTCAGGCTTCACCTCATGGATAATCTACAATCCATTATAACAATAATTTGTGATATTCAAGCTATTATAATAAAAATATTAAAGGCTGCCTTGCCATAGCAAGACAGCCTTGAAATATTCATAAATTCTTCTATCAGAACTTAGGGCACTGAGCAAGAGATGCTGCGATCTCTTCGTCTGTAGGAACGTAATCGCTCATCGTACCGTCGTTATACTGCTGATATGCGACCATATCGAAGTAACCGGTACCGGTAAGACCGAAGAGGATGTTCTTCTCCTCGCCTGTCTCCTTGCACTTGAGAGCTTCGTCGATGGCAACGCGGATAGCATGTGAACTCTCAGGTGCGGGAAGGATTCCCTCGACTCTTGCGAACATCTCTGCGGCCTCGAAGACTTCTGTCTGCTTGACGGAGCGTGCGGAGATGAGCTTGTCGTCATAGAGCTGGGAGATAACAGGGCTCATGCCGTGATATCTTAAGCCGCCTGCGTGGTTAGGAGCGGGAATGTATCCGCTGCCCAACGTGTACATCTTAGCCAGAGGACAAACCTTACCAGTATCGCAGAAGTCGTATACATAGCTGCCTCTTGTGAGTGAAGGACAGGATGCGGGCTCGACTGCGATGATATCGTAATCTGCCTCTCCTCTTAACATCTGACCTACGAAGGGTGAGATAAGTCCGCCCAAGTTGGATCCTCCGCCTGCGCAGCCGATGATCATGTCTGCCTTGACTCCGACCTTGTCGAGAGCAGCCTTTGCCTCGAGACCGATTACGGACTGGTGGAGCAGTACCTGATTAAGAACTGAACCCAACACATAACGGTAGCCTTCCTGGGATGTAGCTGCCTCAACAGCCTCGGAGATAGCGCAGCCCAAAGAACCTGTTGTACCGGGATACTGCTCGTTGATAGCTCTGCCGATATTTGTTTCCATTGAAGGTGAAGGTGTGACCTTAGCGCCGTATGTTCTCATGACCTCACGTCTGAAAGGCTTCTGTTCGTAGGAAACCTTGACCATGTAAACCTGGCAGTCAAGGCCAAGATATGCACAAGCCATCGAAAGAGCCGTACCCCACTGACCTGCACCGGTCTCTGTGGTAACGCCCTTCAGTCCCTGCTTCTTTGCGTAGTAAGCCTGGGCTATAGCGGAATTGAGCTTATGGGAACCTGATGTATTGTTGCCTTCGAACTTATAGTAGATATGAGCAGGAGTATCGAGAGCCTTCTCAAGGCAGTAAGCCCTTACCAGAGGTGAGGGTCTGTACATCTTGTAGAAATCCTGGATCTCCTGGGGGATGTCGATATAAGGTGTCTCGTTATCCATTTCCTGGCGGCAAAGTTCCTCGCAGAATACGGGAAAGAGTTCATCGACTTTCATGGGCTCACCTGTGCCGGGATTTACGAGCGGTGCCGGCTTGTTCTTCATATCAGCGCGGACATTGTACCATTGAGTAGGTATCTCCTTCTCTGAAAGATATACTTTGTAGGGGATATCAGACATAACATGTCTCCTTTCGTGCAAATAGTTTCCTTACTTAGTATTAATTCTCATTATTCAAGAAAAAATCAATTTATTATAAACCACAGGCGCATGTTTGTGATAAACTTTTCGGGTATCGAAAAAGAAATGCAAGGAACATAAATGAAAACACACGATTTTTACTATGACCTGCCCGAGGAACTCATTGCCCAGCATCCCGCTGCGGTGAGGTCCGATTCGAGGCTCCTCCTGCTGGATAAAAAGACCGGAGAATATAAGGACAGGAAGTTCTTCGAACTGCCTGAGTTCTTAGTCCCGGGCGACCTGCTCGTTATCAACAACACAAGAGTAATACCCGCAAGGCTCATGGGAGTAAGGAGCGATACCGGGTCAGTCGTTGAGATATTCCTCTTAAAGCGCCTCGACGAGAACCGCTGGGAGACTCTGGCCCGCCCGGGCAAGAAAGTCAGGGAAGGCCGCAGGATAACTTTCATTGAAGGCGAGCTCGAAGCCGAATGCGAAGAAGTCCTGGAATCCGGCAACAGGATCATGCGATTCGATTACGAAGGGATCTGGGAAGAAGTGCTGGACCGCGCAGGTACAGTCCCCCTCCCGCCTTATATCCACGAGAAGCTCGAAGATCCCGAGAGATACCAGACAGTCTATTCCAAGCTTGAAGGCTCCGCTGCAGCACCTACCGCCGGCCTTCACTTCACGAATGAACTGCTCGATACCATAAGAGCAAAAGGCGTTAACATCGCAGAAGTCACCTTGCATGTAGGCCTTGGAACCTTCAGACCCGTTAAGGCTGAAGAGATAACCGAACACGAGATGCATTCGGAATGGTACGACTTCCCCAAAGAAGCATCGGACATGATAAATGCAACGAGGAAGGCCGGAGGCAGGATTATTTCCGTCGGTACTACTTCGACCCGTGTGCTCGAGACCGTAGCTGCGGCTGACCCTGAGATGAAGCCTGCCACGGGATACACGAACATCTTCATATACCCGGGCTACGAATTCAAATGCATCGATGCTCTTATCACCAACTTCCACCTGCCGGAATCTACGCTTATAATGCTCGTATCAGCCCTGGCAGGACGCGAGAACGTACTTAACGCATATAAGCACGCAGTTGAAGAAAGATACCGCTTCTTCAGCTTCGGCGATGCGATGTTCATCAGCTGACAAAACTTACGGAGGATAAGTATGGCGATCAAGCACCCCGTTTACTACGAACACATTCACACCTGCAAGCAGACAGGAGCAAGGCTCGGAAAAGTCCATACACCTCACGGGACTTTCGATACGCCTGCTTTCATGCCTGTAGGAACCGCAGCTTCAGTTAAGGGTATGTCCCCTGAAGAAATATCCGGCATGGGTGCAAACATAATATTATCCAACACCTACCATTTGTGGCTTCGCCCCGGCTCAAAGATCGTCGCAGGCGCAGGCGGACTTCATAAGTTCATGAACTGGCCCGGCGCAGTCTTAACCGACAGCGGCGGATTCCAGGTCTTCTCTCTTGCCAAGCCCAAGAACATCAAGGAAGAAGGCGTAATGTTCAACTCCCACATCGATGGGGCTAAGAAATTCCTTACACCTGAACTTTCCATGGAGATCCAGAACGACCTGGGCGCTGACATAATCATGGCTTTCGACGAATGCTGCCCCTACCCTTCCGAATACGCCTATGCCAAGAGATCGCTGGAAAGAACGACCCGCTGGCTCGGCCGCTGTATAGATGCACATAAGAACACTGAGGATCAGGCTCTTTTCGGTATCATCCAGGGATCTATGTATAAGGATTTAAGACAGATGAGCGCCGAGCAGATCACATCATTTGATCTTCCCGGGTTTGCTATCGGGGGGCTTTCGGTCGGCGAACCCAAGGATCTCTTCCTGGATATCTTGGGAAGCACAGTTCCCCACATGCCCGAGGACAAGCCCCGTTACTTAATGGGAGTCGGAACTCCCGACTACCTTATCGAGGGCTCGATCAACGGCATCGATATGTTCGACTGCGTTGTCCCCACAAGGATGGGGCGCCACGGCACGATCATGACTAACCGCGGCCGCAGGATCATAAGAGACCAGAAATACGCAGACTGCTACGAACCCATGGATCCCGAGTGCGACTGCTATGCATGCAGGAACTTCACGGCAGCCTATGTCCGCCACCTCCTCAAAGCCAATGAGATGTTCGGCTTAAGGCTTTGCACATACCACAACATCCACTTCCTCTTAAAGCTCATGGAGAGGATCAGGGAAGCGATCGCCGAAGACCGCCTTGCTGATTTTGCAAAGGAGTTCTACGAGGGTTATTACAACGGGTAGCTCATTTGCTTGAAAATCCCGCTTGCAACAAGAACTCCCAAAAGAGCACAGTAAAGAGTGTACTTTAAAAGTGCGATTTTCGATATTTCAAGTACACCTAACAAAAAAAGAATATTTTTACACCCTGATGCACACAGCGGACAGATTGCCGCAGAGAAGTTCGGTCTTATCGGATACACGTCTAACGAGGTAGTCCATCCACTCATTGCAGTCGGAGGAGATAAGGGCGTCGGAGAGCATACCCTCATTGGTCAGGTTGGAATAGAAGTTCCTGACTGCTAAGAGCAGCATGTCGCCTTCTTTCAGGCCGTAAATACCATTAGGCAGGATCATCATCTCACCGTTATTGACGATAAATGCCCGCACCTGTCCTCTCTTGAACGAATCGACCATTAAAGACTGGTCTATACGGAGTATTAGATATTCAACATCTTCCGGGATCTTCTCTTCAAGGGATAAGCAGATATCTTCGAGCTTATCTTCAGCCGAAGAATCTTTAAGGATCTCACTTAGAACAAACGAACAGCTTAAGGAATTGATGTACTCCTCTTTACCGCAAAAGACCGCGGCAACAAAACAGGGGGATTCCGACAGGAAGACCTCATCACAGTAATGCTCGGCATTGCCTTTATGCTTGAAACACGCCCGGTCGATCATCTGCTTCACCTTTAGAAAATACTGCTGTCCATCTTGATGACGATGGCAGTGTAGTTGTCCTGTCTCTTTCTCTTTGCGCTCCTGATACGGAGTTTCAGTTTCTCTGCGATCGCGGTAGCGGCGCCGTCCGTATAACGGGGAACGGTAACAACCGGTATCGCATCGGTAACACCGTCGGAACAGATGATTATGACATCGTCTTCCATAAGCCTTATCGGGGACCTTGTCCTTATCGGCTTGGAGTTTAAGTTGCCGACAAAATCCATAAGACCTTTGGAACTCTTATTGATATATGCTTCATGGGTGTTATCGCCTGCCGAAGCATACTTCTTTACGAGGAATGATATGTAGTTCTGCTTGGGATTCAAAACAGTTGCAGTACCCTTGCGGACAAGGATTATGTTACTGTCACCCAGACTGTAGAAGTTCATGGCATTTGCATAGATATGGATCATGGCCAGGGTCGCACCGCCTCCAAGCCTGTATTTCTCATAGACCTCATCAGAGATCTTGCGGATCACGGCAGCGTTGGATTCCGTATCCTCAAAGCTGTATGGGTATTCTTCCGCAAGTCTCTCGGTAACGTATCTGGATATGACCTGACCGTCCGACAGGCCTCCCATACCGTCTGATACGGCGAAGATTATGCCGTTATGGGCGGCTTCAGATATGGGAGAGATATAAAGGGAATCTTCCTGGTTCTTACGTTTTCCCTTGCCCTTGAAATATGCCGCATCACAATAGAGGACATGTATGTTGTTCTTGGATGTCGCCTTGCGGATCCTGCCGACCTTCAGGATATACATCAGAACAAAATAGAGGGATAGAAGATAAGCAACACCGATCACTCCGAGTCCTATAAAGAACCAGATCCTGGCACTTTCTGTCATCAAAGAAAGATCGTGCATGATATCTTACCCTTTCCTAAGATCCTCTAATACTCCTGCAAAGTCAGCCATCTCAGTGATCGAGCGGTCTGCTATTGCCTGATACTTCTGTTTGCGGCCGTCTCTGCCCTTGAACTTGCCGGGCATGGGGGCAACTATTCCAAAGTTTGCGTTCATCGGAACAAATTTCTTTATGTTGGGATCAGACACATAGGCGGCCATGGCTCCCATTACAGTATCTGCACCCGGTTTATAGGGAACTTCCCTGCCCAGAGCCTTAAGTGCTGCATAGTATCCGGCAAGGAAGCCTGAAGCCGTTGATTCGATATAACCTTCAACCCCGGTCATCTGACCTGCAAAAAAGAGATTCTCCCTTGTGCGGAACTTATATGTATCATCAAGATGCGAGGGAGAGTTGAGATAGGTATTCCTGTGCATGACTCCCATCCTGTAGTACTCGGCATTCTCAAGCCCCGGGATCATGCCGAAGACGCGCTTCTGTTCATCCCACTTGAGCCTGGTCTGGAAGCCTACGAGATTATACATGGTCTTAGCCCTGTCATCCTGGCGGAGCTGGAGGCAGGCATAGGGTTCCTTGCCCGTAGAAGGATCTATGAGTCCGACAGGCTTTAAGGGTCCGAATCTCATTGTATCCTCACCTCTTGAAGCCATAGTCTCTATAGGCATGCAGCCTTCGAAGACGATCTCCCTGTCAAAGTCTTTGACCGCAGCACGCTCAGCTGTTATGAGTTCATGGTAGAAAGCCAGATATTCATCTTTATTCATTGGACAGTTGATGTAGTCATCTCCGCCCTTATCGTATCTTGATGCGCGAAAAGCCTTGCTCATATCAATAGAAGAGCCCATAACGATCGGTGCGGCGGCATCGAAGAAATGAAGAGTATCATCTCCGCAAAGCTCAGCAATTGCATCAAAGAGAGCCCCTTCAGTAAGAGGGCCCGTGGCAATAACTGTTATCTCATCATCATCAGGGATCTTGGTTATCTCTTCATTGATGACCGTTATCTTATCAGAAGATCTGATCCAATCAGTAATGTAGTTGGAGAACTCTTCCCTGTCGACAGCCAATGCGCCGCCGGCGGGGACTCTTGCCTTATCTGCAGCCTCCATGATAAGAGATCCTGTCATCCGGAGTTCTTCCTTAAGAAGGCCTACGGCATTTGTAACGGAATCAGCCCTCAAGGAATTGCTGCAGACAAGTTCCGCAAACCCTTCCGAATGATGTGCAGGCGAATACTTTACAGGCTTCATCTCGTAGAGTCTGACATCGACTCCGAGACTTGCTGCTATATGAGCCGCTTCCGACCCTGCAAGACCTGCTCCAATGACATTAATCGTTGCCATTGGATGAATCTTCCTTATTGTCTTCAGCCTTCTTCTTCGAGGATGCCGCTCTGATGTTGGTCGTGCACTCCTTATTTGAACACCTGGGATATACTTTCTTTCCGAATCTCTTCCATACCATGTAGGATCCGCAGACAGAACAGGTCTTGCCTTCTACAGGAAGATCCCATGATATGAATTCACAATCGGGATCCTTACCCTTCTTATCACAGGTATAGAATGTCTTGTTCCTGTATTTCTTGGACTTGTGCGTGAGGAGTCCGGAACCGCAGTAAGGGCAGGTGCCCTTGGCCTTGACTTCAACATTCTTTGTATACTTGCAGGTAGGGAAATTGGAACATGCAATGAACTGACCGTATTTGCCGTCCTTCATGACAAGGTCCGCGCCGCAAAGAGGGCATTCCTCACCGGTCTTAACGGGTTCTATAACGACCTTCTCAACAGTATCCATCGCATTTTCGACCTGCTCGTGGAAAGAAGGATAGAACTCATCAACTACGTTGGTCCATATCTTCTTTCCGGATTCGATCTCATCCAGGTCCTCTTCCATCTCGGCCGTGAACTTGACGTCGACTATCTCACTGAAATTCTCGGAAAGGAGGTTGGTTACGATCCTTCCAAGATCGGTGATCTTTAGGAACTTACCGTCTTTGATGACATAGTTCTTCTCGAGGATTGTGCTTACCGTAGGTGCATATGTGGAAGGACGGCCGATCCCGTATTCTTCCATCGCCTTGATGAGCGTTGCTTCCGTATAATGAGCCGGGGGCTGGGTGAACTTCTGGGTTCCGTCGAGACCCAGATTCTTCATGGCCTGACCTTCCTCCAACGGAGGCAATACCACGTTGGCGGGCTTGTCATCAGAATCGTCCTGCTGGACATCTTCCTTGATATCAGAATAAAGAGCAAGGAAGCCCTTGAACTTGATCGTCTCACCTGTCGTTCTGAAGACGTCGATACCGCTGGATACTTCAATATTGACTGTATCTATGGATGCGGCTGCCATCTGGGTCGCAAGGAACCTGTCCCAGATGAGTTTATAGAGCCTGTACTGGTCCGATGAGAGGGACGCCTTGATGCTCTTGGGTGACAGATCGAAATGCGTGGGACGGATGGCTTCATGAGCATCCTGAGCCTGGTTCTTGTTCTTGAACTGTCTGTTGTATTTGCAAAGATACTCTTCACCGTATTCACTGTAGATGAGGCTCCTTGCGGCAGCAACTGCCTCATCGGAGACTCTTACGGAGTCGGTCCTGATATAGGATACGAGAGCCGTATGGCCAAGGCCTGCGATCTCAATGCCCTCGTATAACTGCTGGGCAACCGACATCGTCTTACGTGATGTGAAAGACAGTCTTCTTGATGCTTCCTGCTGCAAGGTGGATGTCGTAAAGGGAGGCATTGGGTTACGTTCCTTGCTCCCCTTCTTTACACCGGTGACCTTGAAATCACCGTTAGCGATCCTCGACTTTACTTCGTCAACGTCTTCCTTGCAGGAAAGCTTGACCTTCCTGATCTTGCCGTCCTCGTTAATGCCGTGATAGGTAACCTTAAATGCTTCATTATCACGGTCAGGGGTTACGAGAGCCGTCAGAGTCCAGTACTCTTCGGGATTGAATGCTTCGATCTCATTGTCCCTGTCCATTACGATCTTTGATGCAACAGACTGGACACGGCCGGCTGAAAGCTTCTTCTTGACCTTCTTCCAGAGGAGAGGTGACAGTTCATATCCGACGAGCCTGTCGAGAACACGTCTTGCCTGCTGGGCGTCAACGAGATCTATATCGATGGTCCTCGGATTGGCAACAGCTTCCTGGACTGCTTTCTTGGTGATCTCGTTGAAAGTGATCCTGCATGACGAATTCGAGTCGATCTTCAGGATCTGGGCCAGGTGCCATGCGATAGCTTCTCCCTCGCGGTCAGGGTCCGTTGCGATATATACAAAATCCGATTCAGCCGCTTTATCCTTAAGTTCCTTGATAACCTTGGCCTTGCCCGCCATGGGGATATAGATGACCTTGTAGTTATTGTTTACGTCTACGCCTTTCTGATTAGGCGGCAGATCTCTGATATGACCTACAGATGCTACGATATCGTAATCCTTTCCCAAATATCTTCCAATTGTTTTTGCCTTTGCCGGGGACTCGACTATAACTAATTTCTTACCCATAAAACACCTTTCTTGCTAAAAGTCATTTCGTAATAATAATATTTTTTATTACATCATTATACGATTGTCAAGACATATTTCCCGTCACGGACAGTCACCTTGGAGTCCGATTCAAGCGCGATCATGAACCTTGTAACCTCCGACAAAGACAGTCCAAACAGGGAACAGATCTCATCCACGGCACGGCCTTTCAGGGACAGTTCGTCAAGTATCAGGTTCTTCCATTCATTATCTGACATAAGTTCCGGACTCTCCTTGGCTTTCCTCCTGATCTCGTCGATCGATACACGGGTCTTGGGGCTAAGACCTGCCATATTGACATCTTTCATCTTACGGTTCATCAATGCAGTTATCACCGCATCTTCCACCATTGAAGAATTGATGAGGGGCACCGCCCCGTCAGCCAGGAGGAGATTGCCGCCCTTACATTCTTCTGAGAAGATGTTATTGGGCAAAACGAAAACATCTTTGCCTTGTCCTGCAGCGAACGATGCAGTATGCAAAGTCCCGGATGTAGCACCGGCCTGCATTATGAGACAGACATCTCCTATCCCCGCAATAAGCCTGTTGCGCGAGGGGAAATACTGCCTTAAGGCCCTCGTCCCCGGCGGCATCTCAGATACCACCAGCCCTCTTTGACAGATCTTCTCATATATATCCCTGTTGGTGTATGGGTATATATCGTCTACGCCTCCTGCCAGGAAAGCGACCGTCCCTCCCTGGTTATCAACGGATGCTTCATGGGCTGCCCTGTCGACCCCTGCTGCAAGACCAGATGCTATGACCACATTCTTGGCAGACAGGCTGTCCGAGAAGACTTTCGCGGCATAAAGGGCGTATTTCGATGCCTCCCTGGATCCTACGACCGACACACAGCCGCACTTGTCGCACCTGGAGAAGACAGATCTTACCCCTTTGGCAAAGACCACATCCGGCATACCCCTTACACAGGTCCAGTTATAAGGATAGTCAGGATCTTCCCTGGAGATCGTAAAGATGCCTTCTCTTACTGCCCTATCAAGATAACTGTCGCATTGTCTTGATATATCATCTGATCTTTTGCCGAATTCTGCCCCGAAAAGCATGGCTTCCCTGCTCCCTGATCCATTCGCGTTATTGATGATAAGCGCCTTATCTGCAAAATCCCTGTGCGACTTATAGACACCCATCTGATAGAGATCATCGAGCTTTTTCCTTGAGATCTTCATTACCTGCCGCATCGCAGTATAGTAGCAGTCATTATAATCAGCATTATTCATAAGCAACTCTCAAGCCTCCTAAACATCACCGATTCATTAATGTCATCTATAGATATGTCGTCCCTAAGATCCAGATCCGCGATCGTCCTCGCGACCCTTATAAGGCCGAGATAGCCTCTACCCGACAGCATCCCCTTGTCTGAAAGATCCTCCAGGTGGTCTATCACAGCCTTGGGGACCCTCATAAGGTCTGCGTAACTGCTTGTTATTACATTCGAATTGTAGATGTCCCTGCCAAAATTCTTGTAGCGCTCCTTCTGCCGAAGCCTTGCAATTGCAACTGCTTCTGCTGCATCAGGGGACTCGGGTTCGCCCCCCTGGTCTTCTAAGATGGATCTTTTGGCGGGGCTGTCGATCGAGACCATCTCACAGATAAGATCCATCCTGTCCAGGAAGGGACCTGACAGGCGGGACAGGTATTTCCTTCTGGCAGCAGGGGTGCATCTGCACTTGCCTCCTCCTTCGAAAGCATATCCGCATTTACAGGGGTTGCCTGCAGCAACAAAGACGTAGTTCGCAGGGAAGCGGTATCTCCTTCCGTTGGCAAAAAGGCTCACCGATCTGCTTTCCAGAGGCTGTCTTAACATCTCAAGGACCTGCCTTGGGAATTCAGTTATCTCATCGGCAAAGAGGACGCCGTGATTTGCCAGGGCAAGTTCACCGGGAGTAACTGACCTTCCGTTACCGATAAGGGAGCCTGCTGTGACATTCTGATCAATATAACGGTAAGGCCTGCTGATCACATCACAGGAAGAGCCGCCGGCTATAAGTTCGTTAACTGAATATATCTCAGCGGCCTCATCCCTGTCAGGAGGGGGCTCCAAACCGGCTATTATCCTGCCTGCCATGGTCTTTCCGCATCCGGGACTGCCTAAGAGCAATAATGTGTGGTATCCCGCGCAGGCTATGATCATTGCCTTTTTTGCCTTCTGCTGGCCTTTAAGTTCAGACAGATCGATCGTGCGGTTAACTTCCACCGTGAAGTTATCCTGCTTAAATTCAACGGGCCTGTAGCCTCCGTAGAGAAATATCTCCCGAAGATCCGTCAGTTTATTTACGGTCATGGCCTTTATCCCGGCGCATTCAGCTGCCCTGACGGAACCTTCCGGGATGATCACGATATCAGGCTCCGTATCAGCAAGATAACAAAGCCTTACGGCTGATGCAGGGGTAGGCTTCACCATCCCGGTCAGGGACAGTTCACCCTCCAGATAGACCTTGCAGTCAGGCAGCAAGAGCTGCTCTGAAGCAAAGAGGATCCCTGCTGCTATCGCAAGATCAAACGATGTTCCGGATTTTTTTATGTATGCGGGACTTATTCCGACCGTGATATGTCCCTTGGGCATATAGAAGCCTGATGATATAAGGGCAGATCTGATCCTGCCCTCGGATTCCTTGATCGAGGCATCACAGAGACCAATGATATCGAAGGTCGGGATCCCCGGTGTTACCGAGACTTCGATCTCCGAAATGGTCGTACTGATACCTTCAACGAAAGATGAATATACTTTTGCGAATTTAACTGAATAAGACATCGGTCACTCACCTCCTTTTAAGAAGATGATAGACCGATTTTCGGCTCAAAAAACTACGAAAATCTCACAAAGTCTCACAAAGTCTCAATTTTTCTTAAATCATCCCGCAAGGCCTGCACTTTTGACCGAATATGATGTAACATTAAGGATTGTCTCCCCGTCTATCTGTAACGCAACAGGCCTGTCGAATTCGACAGTGACTTCCCTGCCTCGCCTTATCTCAACCATATTCGTGTATTTGACGTGCTCCCCCTTAAAGATCTTAGGGAATGCAATGAGTGTTGCGATTTTGCCCTTGCCGTACATGACCATAGAGGACACTTCATCATTATTGAGCCTGTCCTGGTCCGGTGTGGGATACATCCCGCCTCCGTAGCAGCGGCCGTTCATGGTCGGTGCGATCCAGGCCTTGTCATATTCTTTGGTAACGCCGTCCACCGTTATCTTTGCGTGTGTAGGTTTGTAATAGAACAGCAATCCCTTGATGGCTATCCCTGTGTAGTCGATCTTCTTTTTGCCTTCTTCCCGCATCTTATCTCCAACTTCACAGCAATAGCCGTCGATGCCGTAGCCTATGCCGTTGATAAACCTGTAGTCCTTACCCTTAACAGTTACTACGGGAAGATGCTTTAAGTATTTATTGACCAAGACGAGCTTATCTGCGGGCTCACCAATGTCATTAAGGAAATCGTTGCCGGTCCCTGACGCATAAAGATAGATCTCGTTGGGGTAATCTATATCGTATGTACTGTTTACAAAATGATTCAATGTTCCGTCGCCGCCTACCAGGACCACCTTGTCATCAGGATCGATCGAATCAAAGAACGCCTTGGGGTCTTTGATCTCAAGAACATTTGTTAAGACCTGTTCCTCCTTGGGAACGGGGATCGCGCCAAGCTTCTCTTCGCCGCGATTGTTGTTTGCCTTGGGATTATAAAGGATCTGATATTTACTCATGGATAGCCGCCTCCCGAGAATTGATACAGTTTGATTTTAACATAAAGAGTTATTTCTTCTTCTTTATTTGAGAATATTTTCGCCTTGCGTTATAATAGCCCGCGAAAAGATAATTATCCGGAGGATCAACACATGAAATTAGGTATAGTCGGGCTGCCGAACGTCGGCAAGAGCACATTATTCAACGCCATCACCAAAGCGGGCGCCGAATCCGCCAACTACCCTTTCTGTACCATAGAGCCTAACGTAGGCGTTGTTGCAGTACCCGACGAGCGTCTGGACAAGCTCGCTGAGATGTACAATCCTCAAAAATACACACCTGCCGTTGTTGAATTCGTTGATATCGCAGGCCTCGTTAAGGGCGCATCCAAAGGCGAAGGACTCGGCAACAAGTTCCTGTCCAACATCCGTGAATGCGATGCCATCGTTCATGTCGTAAGATGCTTCGATGATCCCGATGTCGTTCACGTCAACGGCAAGGCTGATCCTAAGACAGACATCGAGACGATCGAATTAGAGCTCATCCTGTCCGACATGGAGATAATGGAGAAGCGCATCGAGCGCACCCAGAAGATGATGAAGGGCGGCGACAAGTCTTATCAGCCCGCTCTCGACTTATATCAGAAGATCTATAAGTGCTTAGAGGAAGAAAAGCCCGCAAGGTCTCTTGAATTTGACGACGAGGAATCTGAACTCACACGTGACCTTCAGCTCATCTCCATGAAGCCTGTCCTCTACTGTGCAAACATCGCTGAAGACGACATCAAGAATCCCGATATTCCTTATGTCAATGTGGTTAAGGAAATCGCAGCAGCCCAGAATAGCGAAGTCGTCGTTATCTCTGCCAAGATCGAGGATGAACTTGGGCAGCTTGAACCCGAAGACCGTGAGATGTTCCTTGATGACTTAGGCATAGACAGTGCAGGTCTCGATAAGATGATCAAGGCTTCCTACAAGCTCTTAGGTCTTATCTCCTACCTTACGGCAGGTCCCCAGGAAGTCCGCGCTTGGACCATCAAGAACGGGACCAAGGCTCCCCAGGCTGCAGGCAAGATCCACTCAGACTTCGAGCGCGGCTTCATCCGTGCCGAGGTCGTATCCTACGATGATCTCATCGCAAGCGGAACATATAATGCTGCCAAAGAGAAGGGGCTTGTAAGATCAGAAGGCAAGGAATACGTTATGAAGGACGGAGACGTAGTTCTCTTCAGGTTTAACGTCTGATCAGTCCAGTGTTACTTCGCCGTTCCCACTAATATCTATCGGATCTCCCATATAAGTAGGTTCTATCCTGAAGATACACTGGAAGAAGTCTTTTGACATGGCCAGTACCTCCCTCGGATAGTACTTGGGGTTAACTATGTAATTCGTCGCACCGGCATCAACACCATAATTCTCGATACCGTAAGCCGAAGCATTATACATTGATCTATAGAGATGGTATTTCTGCGTGACTATAAGGGCCTTCTTTATCCCGAAGATCCTTGCAGCCCTGTACATGGTCTCGTAAGTCGAGAAGCCGGCATGATCCATGAAGATATCCTCCGACGGAACTCCCTCGTCAAGAGCATAGTTCCTCATGACATTAACCTCGTCATAATCTTCCTGACCGTGATCACCGCTCATCAGGATCTTGGGTGCACATCCCGCCTTATAAAGATCTATTGCCGTATCGAGCCTGTCAGCCAGCATCGGGCTGGGACCTCCGCCCCACGCGGCGCATCCTAAAACGATAATTGCATCGTATCTTAAGTCCTTTATACCGGATGAAAGGTAATCTTCCTTGGAATAAACCCTTCCGCAGGTCGAAAAGAATACGACCATTGAAGATATCATACCTATACAGGCTATGATCAGGATCAAACGCACACAAAAGATCAGGAACTTACCGAACCCGGTCCTTTTCTTAATACTCTTCTTCATTCTTCTATCTCTTCTTCCTTATCTTCAGGGCCCCAGAAGGCCTCATCTTCAGCTTTGACCTGTTCAGCTGACCTTAACTTCCCTGCTTTCGCGTCTTCACTTAATTCCTGTATGGTCTTGATCGACTTAACAAGAACGAACATGACCACAACAAAGATAAAAAGGATCATGCTTTCGGAGATCACTGCAAAAAGGAGCGGGATCTTCTTTGCAACGATAACGATCACAGAGATCAGTACCGTACCCGAAAAATATACGGCCGCTGAAGCGATAAGATATTTTTTGTATTTTGCGAGATCGCCCTTAAAAGGAGCGAGTATGGTATAGAGCAATGCGGCAAGAGATATGATGTTGAACGCCAGGACCAGGATCATAGACGGGTTCATACTCTTATACCTCTTTCGACAAGCTGGCTCTTAATGAGTTCGTCGACCATAGCGTAAGTCTCTTCTATAGTGCCCGAATTATCTATCACAAAATCTCCTAAGTCCGAATACTCATCATCGGATAACTGCATGGCGATACGTCTCATGGCTTCATCCCGGGATAAGCCCCTGTCAAGAAGACGGCTGATCCTTGTGGAAATGTCACATGTTACGACCCAGACCTGATCGGATATATCGATGAATCGCTTTACCGGGATCGGAACATCCAAGATGAGACACTTGGTGTTCTTCTCTGTCTCTTCGGCGATGATCCTCTCCATCTCAACGAAAACATGCTTATGTACGATCGAAGACAGAAGATCCAGCTTCATCCTGTCGTGGAAGACAATGTCGGAAATGTATTTCCTGTTCATGGCACCGTCGTCATCTATGGATTTGGGGCCAAACACCTCTGCAACTTCCGGGACCGCACTTCCGCCGGAAGCAGTAACCTGATTCGAGATCTTGTCTGCATCAAGGACTTTTAAGCCCTTATCTTCAAGATAGTTACTGACGGTCGACTTGCCGCTTCCGATACCACCTGTGACACCTACTATGAACATCCTCTTTGTTCTCCTTTGTCCTTATTTTGCCTCGAGCCAGTCGTTTCCTATATGGACCTCTGCAACAAGAGGAACTTTCAGCGATGCCGCAGCTTCCATCTCTTCTTTCAAGAGCTTCGCACAATCATCAGCAATATCAGGCGAACACTCGATTATGAGTTCGTCGTGGACCTGCATTACGAGCTTAGCCTCGGGGAACTTCTCTTCCAAGGCCTTTGACACCCGGTTCATTGCGATCTTTATGATATCTGCAGCCGTTCCCTGGATAGGGGTGTTCATCGCGACCCTGAAACCGAAGTTCCTTACATTCCTGTTCTGGCTCTTAAGTTCAGTCAAGAACCTCTTGCGGCCGAACATGGTCTCGGCATAGCCCTTCTTCTCGCCTGATTCCTTAAGTTCATCAAGATACCGGGTGATGCCGGGGAACTGTTTTCCATACTGCTTAATGATCTCCGAAGCTTCAGCCATGCTGATCTTAAGGTCAGTTGCCAGTCCGTAATCAGAGATGCCGTATATGATACTGAAGTTAACAGTCTTAGCTGATGACCTCATCTTATGTGTAACTTCATCTTCATCAACGCCGAAGATCCTCATGGCTGTCATCTTGTGGATGTCTTCACCCTTAAGGAATGCATCGATCATGTATTCATCACCTGACAGTGCTGCCAGAAGCCTTAATTCGATCTGGGAATAGTCGGCATCGACAAGGACCTTGCCGGGAGCAGCAGTAAATGCGGCTCTTAACCTCGATCCCTCATCAGTCCTTACGGGAATGTTCTGAAGGTTAGGCTCCGTTGAAGACAGCCTTCCCGTATTGGTCATGGCCTGGGTAAAGGTCGTATGTATCCTTCCGTCTTCTGCAATGAACCTCGCAAGACCGGATGCGTATGTTGAGTCGAGCTTGAAAAGCTCCCTGTAATCTATAATCGAATCGATGACCGGGCTGTATTTCCTTAAGCGGTTGAGCTCGTCGCTGTCTGTTGAATAGACGCCGGTCTTCCCTTTCTTGCCGTGAGGAAGATTGAGCTTATCCTCACCGAAAAGGACATCCGCCAGCTGCTTGGGTGATGATATATTGAACTCTTCGCCTGTTTCCTCATATATGGAATCACGGAGTTTATCCAGACGTTCCTGATACTCAGCATGCAAAGAATTAAGTATCTCAGAAGATACATGCATGCCGTTGCGCTCGATCTTATCGAGAGTAACTACAAGAGGGAACTCAACATCGTAGAGAAGCTTAACAAGATCCTCTTTAATTATCCTGTCCCTAAGGCAGAAATAGCATGCAAGATTGGAAAGCGTCTTTTGTGCAAGAGACTTTAATTCGCCCTGAAGGTTCTTATCCTCCAGATCTTCGAAAAGCGACATCTGTCCTTCCTTGGCAGAAAACTGTTCCCACTTGCAGGGGCGTCTCGCCGCAGATTCATATAGTCTTATAAAATCAGGCTTGCCCTCACAGAGGTTAAGAACGGAACCTGCTACATATGTATCGAAAACACTTTCAACCCCGGACAAAGGACAGGTCAGTATTTTCGAGCGGTCCTTATACTCAAAACCTACAGGGATAAAGCCCTTGGCAAGATCAGTTGCCTCTGACAGCCTGTCAGGAGTCAGAAACAGGGTCTTTCCGCTGTTCCAGAGCACGAGAACACATATTTTCCGGTCCCCGTGAGATAAGAAGTCCAAGCCGACTGCACCATTTTCGGAGCCTGTCTCGGAATCGATAAGCCCTGCAACACAGTCAGCACTCAGATCATCTACAGCCTTTGTGTCAGGGTCAGCTGCAAGGAGTTCATCAAGTCTCGTAAAGACAGCCTCAACAGAAGGATCTTCATCGGGAGCAGCCTGAAGAGCTGATTCGGACAAAGACATGGAATCAAGCTTTAATTTCTTGATAAGACTTCTTAGCGCAAGATTCGACAGGCGGTCAAAGAGGGCCTGCTTATCCTTTATCTCATCAAACCTGGTATCTTCAAGGCTCATATCGACCGGGGCGAACCTGTCGATGGTAACGAGCTTCATGTTAAGAGCGAGCCGGTCTTCCGCCTGTTCGATATTGTTCCTTAAGGCATTAGACAATTCATCCTTATGTTCAACAACGCCGTCAACGCTGCCGTAATCTGCGATAAGTTTGAAGGCGGTCTTGGGGCCAACCTTGTCAACACCCTTGATGTTGTCGGAACTGTCGCCCATAAGGGCCTTAACATAAATGAACCTGTCAGGGTCTATGCCATATTCATCAACGAAAAGCTCCTTGTTATAAAGAACTCTCGGAGGCTTACCCTTGCCTGACTGAGGAAGGATAACTGAAGTCTTGTCGGATATTAGCTGGAAGTCATCGTGGTCACCACTCAGGATGAATACATCGTCTCCCCTTTCTTCGCCAAGCCTTGAGAGAGTTCCGATAAGGTCGTCTGCTTCGTATCCTGCAAGTTCATAACGGGCGATGCCCATATGGTCCAGGAGTTCCTTGATAACGGGCATCTGAACTGCCATATCGTCAGGCATCCCGTGACGGTTAGCCTTGTATTCATCAGAGAGTTTATGCCTGAATGTAGGTTCTCTCCTGTCAAAGAGAACGCAGATCGAATCAGGCGCATATTCATCGGTAACACTTAAGAGCGAATTGAAGAAACCGTTCACCGCCCCCGTCGGGGTTCCGTCAGGAGAAGTCATCGGAGCCCTCCCGATAACGGCATAATAAGCTCTGTTTACTATTGAGTTGCCGTCGACCAGAAGCAGTCTTCCCATCAGTTTAATCCCTCCTGTTATCTCTTTTGCTCATCTTCTTCGATCTGTCTTCTTCTGACCTCATGGGCAGTCGAGATCATGAGCTTGATCCTGTTGAGCTGGTTAGCCTCCGACGCACCCGGATCGTAGTCGATCGGGATGATATTGGATGTGGGATACTGGCGCCTCAGTTCCTTGATCATGCCCTTGCCCGTTACATGGTTAGGAAGACATGCGAAAGGCTGGGCACAGATTATGTTCGGTACACCGTCCTGAATGAGCTCGATCATCTCGGCTGTCAAAAACCACCCTTCACCGCAGAAGTTGCCGCAGCTTAAGACACTGGATGATTTCTTGGCAAGTTCCTCAATCCTCTCGGTCATCATGAACTTACCGCCCGTCGTAGCGAAAGCCTTGTTGACGGGGTGCCTTAAAGTCTCAAGGAAATTGATTATCTGCTTGTTGATACGGGCACTCTTGCGGCTTCTTCCTAAGTTATCCGCAGCCCATATCGGGTTGTAGCAGCAATAGAGGAAGAAATCCAAAACACCGGGAAGAACGCCTTCACAGCCTTCCTGCTCGATAACGTCTATCGCGTTGTTGTTTGCGTCAGGCTGGAACTTGACCAGGATCTCTCCTACCAGACCAACCCTTGGCTTTCTCGGGATATCGAGCAGAGGGAGCTGATCGAACTTCTCGACTGCCAGCTTTACGAACTGCTTATACTTCTTTACAACAGGCGGGTTCTTAAGGTCAACTCCGATCGACTTAAGCACTCTGTCGATAGCTTTCTTCTCCTCTTCAGACCTCGTGTAATAGGAACCCGGCATGATGCGGTCGTATCTTTCGCTCAAGTCCTCATAACGGTCAGAAGGATTCAGCATCCTTCTGCCGATGATGTTGAAGTATGAATAGAGAGCATTGGCAGCACCGGGAACTGTCTCGTAAGGTCTGGTCCTTAAGAGCAAGGTCGTAAGCATATCGCCCATCGCAAAAGATCTTACGGCATCAAGGATGAAAGGTATCGTTGGTGAGAAACCTTCATTCTTCTCGAACTGCTGGACAGAAAGAGCGATAACGGGGATCTGCGGGTAACCTGCTTCCTTCAAGGCCTTACGGAGGAAGGCAACATAGTTGGTGGCACGGCACCCTCCGCCCGTCTGGGTTATAGTGACCGTCGTGTTGTCAGGATCTATCTCGCCTCTTAAGATCGCATTCATCATCTGTCCGACGACGATGACCGTCGGGAAACATGCGTCGTTATTTACGAACTTAAGTCCGCACTCGATATCTTCCCTTGTCGCCTGCTTTAATACCTTGAGCTTATAACCTGCCTTATGGAAGGTTGCCTCGAGGAACTCAAAATCGATAGGCGCCATCTGGGGAGCCAGGATCGTATGGTTCTTTCGGTGGATCTTCTTGAACTCTTTGCGGTTCAGGACATACTTACCTGTATCTTCAGGGACCAGTACTGCCTTGGAAGGATCTGATTTTGCCTTGGAATCTCTCTCGTTCATGGCAACTACCAGGGATCTCATCCTGATCCTGGCTGCACCGAGGTTAGATACCTCATCTATCTTGAGCAGAGTATAAAGTTTGCCCGATGTCTCAAGGATCTCCTGGACCTGGTCTGAAGTAACGGCATCCAGACCGCATCCGAAGCTCGTAAGCTGTACTAGTTCCAATTCGGGATGTGAGATAACGAAAGCCGCAGCCTCGTAAAGTCTCGTGTGATACATCCACTGGTCGACGACTCTTATGGGTCTCTTGAGAACGCCCGGCTTGGCAACCGAGTCCTCAGTAAGAACAGCCAGACCCAATGCATTGATCATCTCGGGGATACCGTGGTTGATCTCAGGGTCGACATGGTAAGGACGGCCTGCAAGGACAACACCCTTAAGACCGCGCTTTTGCATCAGTTCAAGAGTCTTCCTGCCTTCCTTTGAGATGTCCTTCTTGTAGTTATGGTATTCCTTAGCGCCTTCCTCGCATGCAGCTCTTGCTTCCTCAAGCGTTACGTTGCAATAGGAGAAACACTTCACGAGGTTATTGGCTACGCTCTCGAGGTTATCAAGAGGCGTAAAAGGATTTAAGTATCTGATCTTCTTGTCGCGGAGGTTCTCAACGTTGTTCTTGATGACCTCGGGATAGGAACATACGATAGGGCAATTGTAGTGATTGTTGGAATTGCTGTTTTCGATCCCTTCGTAAGGAACATCGGGGTAGAAGATCGTATCTATTCCGCGGGCTATCAGGTTTTCGATATGACCGTGAACGAGCTTGGCGGGATAACAGACGCTCTCTGAAGGGATCGTCTCCATTCCCTTCTCGAAAAGGGCATGCGAAGATCTTGCCGATACAAGAACACGGAAGCCTAACTTAGTAAGAACAGTAAACCAGAAAGGATAGTTCTCATACTGGTTCAGGGCTCTGGGGATCCCGATAACACCTCTCGGAGCTTCCTCTTCCTTAAGCGGCTTATAGTGACTGAAAGTTCTCTCATACTTGAACTTAAAGAGATTGGGAAGCCTGTCTTCCTCGTTCTTGACACGGGCTTCACCGGAAAGGACTATATCTTCTCCCCGTTCACACCTGTTGCCCGATACGAACTTCCTGCCGTTGGAGAAAGTCGCAACGGTAAGCCTGCAGTGATTTGTACAGCCCGGACACTGGGTATTCTCAGTCTCCATGGAGAATGCGTCGAGTTCTTCGGGACCCAGTACTGAAGATCTGTAATCTTCCTTCTCGGGAACCCTCTCCTTGGCTATAAGAGCTGCACCAAATGCACCCATGAGGCCAGCCACGTTGGGACGGATAACGTCTCTTCCCGATACAAGCTCAAAACATCTTAAGATGGCATCGTTAAGGAAAGTTCCTCCCTGTACGACGATATTCTTGCCGAGCTGCTCTGTGTCTCTTATCTTGATGACCTTATAAAGAGCATTACGGACGACGGAATAAGAAAGGCCAGCGGAGATATCTCCGACGGATGCTCCCTCCTTCTGGGCCTGCTTGACCTTGGAGTTCATGAAGACCGTACATCTGGTACCGAGATCTACAGGCTTGGTAGCAGCGAGGGCTTCTTTTGCAAACTGCTTTGAATCCATTCCCAGGGTCTGTGCGAATGTCTGGATAAAAGAACCGCAGCCTGAAGAACATGCTTCATTCAGCATGATCGAATCTATGACGCCGTTCCTGATCCTCATGCACTTCATATCCTGACCGCCGATGTCGATGATGAAGTCAACGTTCGGACAGAAGAACTTGGCGGATTTAAAGTGAGCCATCGTCTCGATCTCACCGATATCAACGCCCAATGAAGCCTTGATGATGTTCTCGCCGTATCCCGTTACGCAGGAATTGACTATATAACAGTCATCAGGCATCTTCTCATAGATGTCCCTTAAGATCTTGACCGCGCTCATGACAGGGTTTCCCTTGTTGCCGGCATAGTAGGTATAGACAAGGTCGCCCTTCTCGTTGATGACTACGGCCTTGGTCGTAGTAGAACCTGCATCGACACCAAGATAAAGGGGCCCGGTCTGATCAGCAAGATCCAATACCGGGATCTTATCCTTCTCGTGTCTTATATCGAACTTGGCTTTATCCTCTTCATTCTTGAAGATCGGATCGATCCTTATGATGTCGGGAACAAATCCTTCCTTGTTCTTGAACTTCTCGAGGAGTTCTGACAGGATGACGCCATCATCATCGGGATCACAGCTTAAGGCTGCACCCAGGGCAACATATATCTGGGCATCCTCGGGCATCCAGAAAGACTTGGCCTTATCGGCAAGAGTTCTCTCGAATGCGTTGCGGAGCTCAGAATTGAAATACAAAGGACCGCCAAGGAAGGTAACGTTGCCCTTGATGGGACGTCCGCAGGCAAGTCCTGCTATCGTCTGGTTAACGACTGACTGGTAGATCGAAGCTGCCAGGTCTTCCTTGGCAGCACCCTCGTTGATAAGGGGCTGGAGGTCGCTCTTGGCGAACACACCGCAACGACTTGCGATGGTATATAAGGAACGGTAATCCTTGGCAAAGTTATTAAGGCCGTCAGCATCCGTCTGGAGGAGCGATGCCATCTGGTCGATAAAGGCACCCGTACCGCCGGCACAGGTGCCGTTCATCCTCTGTTCCAATACGGGATGCATGTATGTGATCTTGGCATCCTCACCGCCCAGCTCGATGATGACATCAGTCTCCGGGTGGTATTTACGGATAGCGCAAGTCTCGGCCATGACCTCCTGGGTGAACTTGAGTCCCAGCCAATTGGCTACTGAAAGCCCGCCGGAACCCGTGATAACGACAGACACCCTGATCCCGGGAAACTGTTCATTCAGCTCATCGAAAAGCTCGTTCAATAGGCCTGAGACATCCGAATGATGCCTTCTGTACTCACGATGTATGATATCGTCCCCGTCAAGGAGTACCACCTTGATCGTCGTAGATCCGATATCAAGTCCCATCCTGTATCTTAAACTCATTTCATCTCTCCTCCGTTATTCCGGGATTCGGGCTTTGCGACCGTGACCGGCGCTCCCTTAGGCTGGAGCTTGCTGTCCTTGACAACTACACCCTTCTTGTCGTCTTTGGCGGTCTTCCTGCGGGAAGGAGCCTTCTTCTTGACCTGGGGTATCTTACCGAAGACCTCTAGACTCTTCTTCTTAAGATCTTCTACCCAGGCAGTCTGCTCCTTGCGCAGAGATTCCTTGAAATCGACATTATTCCCGGCAAGGATCTTTCTTGTATCTTCGGTCAGCGCGACTCTCAACAGTTCATCGGGAATACCTTTATCAAGATCAAAAGGCTTGCCGAACCTGTCAAAAGACACCAGACCCAAGGATTCAAAGACCCTCTTAATATTTTCGTGATAGATCTCCTCGCTGCATCTGATGTGCAGCGTGAGCGAAAGCCCTGCAAAATTAAGATTTACATAGGGCAGATTGCGCGTATATATCAGATGAAGACATATCAGCTTCATATAAGACTCAAGGCTCATGCACTCGACATCACAGATAAAAGGAACCTGTCCTTCCTGTGCTATTGCCGATATATCGGATTTGTCGTTCTCAAAGCCGTTAGCCCAGAGAGAATAGAGTTCCCTGTATACTTCCATCTTGAATCTCTCAAAATCAGCAGTCAGGGGCTTAGCCAAAACGCGGTCGCCAAGATTAAACACATACTGCATGTAAGACACCTCGAGGTGAGGCGGTACAGAGAAATATTTAATATAGGCCGCTATGTCACGGGCATTGAAAATGTATTTGCGCATATTTTCTCCAAGGCGTGCTAATATGACTACCCAAAGATAATCCAGGTTAGATTATAACATTCATGTCTGCTATTTTCTTAATTAAATAAGAAAAACCGCAAATTAACCATAACTTACGGGAAAGCTTGGGCCAATAAAGTGTACAATAGTTTCTGAAATGTTCAATAGAGAAAGAAGGACCGAGCAAATGCTTAGTGACTACGAGAAGGAATTCTTAAAAAAGCTCATATCGATAAAGAGCGTCGGCGGAACTGCTGAACCCGGAGCGCCTTACGGGAAAGAACCCAGGGAAGCTCTGGATTATTTCCTTGACGAAGCCCGTAAGAGCGGATTCACGACAGGTGTCATCAATGACAAGGCCGGCTGGATAGAGACAGGATCCGGCAAGCTCTTGGGGATCGTATGCCATCTTGATGTAGTACCTGAAGGCATCGGCTGGAACACGGACCCCTTCTCCCTTAGCATAGAAGACGGAATAATGAGGGGGCGCGGGATCGTGGACGATAAAGGACCTGCGGCAGCTTCCTTTTTCGCTTTGAGAAGGCTTAAGGACGAAGGTCTCCTCCCCGATTGCAGGATAAGGCTGATATTGGGATGCGACGAGGAAAGATCCTGCAGCTGCGTTGAAGAATACGCTGCAAATTGCGAGATCCCTGATTTTGCGATCACGCCTGATGCCGAGTTCCCCGCCATCTTTGCCGAGAAAGGGATCCTTCATATAAAGATCGAAGGTTCGGACTGCGACCGGGCCTTATATGCCAAGGCGGGATCTGCAGCCAACATGGTTCCAGCTAAGGCTGTGATAAAGAATGATAAGGGCTTAAATATCGAAGCAGACGGTATCCCTGCCCATGCTTCAAGACCCGAACTCGGCAGGAATGCCATCTTCGAAGCTGTCAGGATAGTGCCTCCAGCCGATATTGAAAGATCCCTCCTTCTTAAATTTCTCGCAGATCAACTCCCGGATTTCGATCCCAAACTCTTTACAGGATGTTATGAAAAAGATCTGTCCGGAGAAATAACCTGCAACCCTGCCATCCTGGATATAGAGAATGGTAACGAATCCCTGATCGCGGATATCAGGTATCCTGCTACTTATCCCGTAACAAAGATAATCGACCACATAAGTTCAAACGCTTCAAAATACGGCCTTAAGCTCTCGGTAACAAACCACATGGAACCGATAATCAAGGACAGATCGGATCCCAGGCTGGCCGTTTTGACGGAAGTATGGATGGAAAACATGCACCTCTACGACGGCTTCAGAGAAGAATACAGGAAAGAATATTCTGAACCGATAGCGATCGGAGGAGGCACATACGCAAGGCATATACCCAACACTATCGCTTTCGGATTGCAGACTCCCTGGTCCGAAGACCAGTGCCATCAGGCAAATGAATCCAGGAGCATAAACGATCTTGAGACAGACATAAAGGTCTTATCTGAAGCAATAATGAAATTGGGGCAGTCGATCTGACCGCCCCTTTCTTTTTGATTTGATCTCAGGAGTACTTATACCAATCTTCTGATAGTTGCTATACCGCTCATGCCGGACAGAGATGATGCCCTGACCGCTCCTCTTGTCTCGGAAGCATGTACGACTACTCCGCCACCAACGTAGATACCGACATGGTCGATCCTGCCGTCAACGTCATAGTCGAAGCAGACGATATCTGCTGTCTTGATGTTATCGATCGATACTTCCTGCCCCATCTGAGACTGAGAATGAGCACTATGGGGCAGTGACAATCCATACCATTTGCCGAAGCAATACTTGGTTAGACCGGAACAGTCGACCCTGTCGATCGAACTTGCGCCGAATACATACTTAACCCCGATAAAGCTCTTAACGAAATCAGAGAAATTAGAATAATCACTCTTGTTACCACCGGTAACTTTTGCGGTCTTGGAATCGCCCTGATCCGAAGGAGCATCCGTAGGTGTAGGTTCAGGTTTCTTATCTGTCGTAAGATCAGCCCTGACATAATAACCGTCAGAAGTCTTGTACCAGCCATTGGAAGTCTTGGCTACGATCTTAAGCTCGTCTCCCTGCGACAGGAGCTTGACCCTGCCGTATTCCGTGCCCGGGCCCTTCCTCAAGTTAACTGCATCAGTCGTATAAACAGTCAGATCACACTTATCTTCAGAAACACCGTTTTTACCACCATCCTCAGACTTTGTGGGTTTTGCAACAACAGTTGCAGTGGGTGCCGGAGTGGATGTTGCAGTTGCAACTGCCTGAGTCGGACTTGCAACAGGAGTCTTTGTAGCCTTAGGTTTCTCCGTAGGTGTCGCAGTTGCTTTGGCAACTTTGGTTGCACTTGTCGGAGTTGCCGTAGGCGTGGCAGTAGGTGTTGCCGAGGCAGAAGCAGGTTCATCTGACAGGACCTTCTTCTTCATGTATCCTCTCTCTCCGCTCATAGTCTTTACATAAGCTATGTCTTCATCAGATGATATTACGACAACAACATCATCCGCCTTAAGATCTGCCAGTTCCTCGTTCAGGGAATAATCAGAATAGAGGACAGCTTTCTTCTTCTCGATCCTGTATTTGTTCCCGTCGAATGAGAGATTTGACAGTTCAGTCTCTTCTTTGAAGTTCTCAACTGCAAACTCAACATCATCTGCTATATATGTATAGTCGTTGATATCAATATCCCTGGCTTTCGCCTCGATCTCCACATAGCCTAAACGGGAAGATCTTTCTGCCTGGAAACTTCCGGGCATCTGCAAACTGACCGAATCGGTTGCGCCACAGTTGCTTACAACGATCGACGATACGGTAATAGCGCAACCCAGAATAAGGGTTACGATCTTAACGGGCCTTGAATATCTTATGAACTTGTCGATATCATAGCCTTGCATAAAACAATCCTCTCCTTTCATGGCATATTTCATCTATAATTTTACCATGTAGAGAGGACAGATATAGTAAATACGGCACTTTGTAACCGAATGGTCTTATTTGTTCATTTCCCGTCTGGAGTATGAAGTCGTGTCAAACGAATCGTAAAGATCGATGAGTTCCTTTCTCATCGACAGGAATATCCTTCCGAGTCTGGGATCGAAATGAGTGCCCAGATCCTTCCTTATGATATCGAAAGCTTCATCATACGACATGTGGGCCTTATAGTATCTTGCGCTTGCAAGAGCATCAAATACATCAGGCAAAGCCATGATACGGGCCTCGAAGGGGATCTCTTCGCCTGACAGGTGATCAGGATATCCGCTTCCGTCGTACTTCTCGTGGTGATAGTGGGCTATATTGGTCGCAACCTTGACATATTCCCTGTCATCAACATCGGCCAGAACGGAGCGCAGGAGCTTCGCACCCTCGGCTGCATGAGTCTTCATCTCGGCATATTCCTCGTCGCTCAGGCTGTCAGGCTTTCTCAGGATACGGTCATCGACCATGATCTTGCCAAGGTCATGAAGAGGTGCTGCGTTAATGACACTGTCCCAATAATATTCCGGATAATTGTATTCGCTTGTCTTGCGGAGTCTGTCAACGAAGAGTGCCATGCAGGCTGATGTCCTGTTGATGTGACCTCCTGTGGAGTTATCACGGCTTTCGATCATGGCTGCCATTCCGAGGATGATCGAGGTCTGCATGTTCTTTGCCTTTGAGATGGCTGACTCTGCTTCTCTCTTGTATCTCATGCCGCTGAAGTTCAGCTTTTCGATAACGTCGTGTTGTGCCGTATTATCGGTTATCTCGATAAGATAGCCTATGACGGTCTTTCTGAAATGGGAATGAAGGAAGCTCATCTCCACATGAAGGAATTTACGGAGTTCTGAGATGCCGTCATTAACGGCAAGGTCGCGCTCGTACTTGCTTCCGTAGAACTTCTCGCCCTTCTTGGCGTTCTCGGAAAGCCAGTTGATAAGGACTCCGGATGCATAGTTGGACGGCACCATAGGGCTGTCGATCTTAGTATTGGAAAGTTCCGGGAAGAACTCCAATGCCGGCTTGTTGCAGCCTATAAACCTCAGGTCCTTGTCAAAAACGATATAGGCAAAATTGGACAGATCCTGGATCTTCTCACCGACTGAGAGGCTTACGTCATAGAATCCCATATTCTCGGAAACGACCACCAGCATGACGGAAGCCACGAGATATACGAAAGGAATGATAAAGGCCTTAACATTTGTCAGATATTCGAGCCCGTATGCCGCAAGACATAGGAACATTACAATGATGTAAGGCATCATGGCCTTGATCGATACGGACTTCTTGGATCTTGAGGACCTGTATACAAATACAAGGCTCAGGATTATCTCAACTGTCATGACAAAGAGCCTGACGGGATAGAGGATCCCGTGACTTGCGGAAAGATAGGTGGTAACGCCGGATCTGAGTTCTATGTCGTAATAGTAGAAGCCCGTAAACTCAGTAGTGGCAATGATCACATAAATTGCTACATTGATGATCGATATGAGATAAATAAACCACTTGGGGATCTTGATCTTAGAGAAGTCAGACAACATGAACATAACGATCAGGGGCAGGAATACGCCGCCGGAATAAGCGATCGTCTGGGCAAACAAAGCAGATTCAACATCTGTTGCCGTGGAAAGCATAAAGTAGCCAAGATTGCTGAAAGCAAGCACGACAGAGAGCAGCACCTGATGAACATTACTATGGCGCGAGATTATTACAAGCGCAAATGTACAAGCCAGGCTCAATATGAAATTAATGCACAAGACTATCGTTGACATATTGCCTCCCCTTTGCCTTCACTGTTATTTTACAGCATAGAAGGCAAAAAGACTATTATTGATTTAAGTGTTACAATAACTAAAAGAAAACGTCCGTTATTGGATTATTCAACCATAAAGAGGTCTATAGATGACAAAAGACGAGGTTCTCTCAATCCTTAACAAAGCAGAGGCTTATGTCTCAGGCGAACAGATAAGCAAAGAACTAGGGATCAGCCGTGCAGCTGTCAATCAGGCAGTTAAGGCTCTCCGCGACGACGGATACGGCATAGAATCCAAGACCAGGCTCGGATATAAGCTCATCTCTTCTCCGGACAGCATCTCATATGGAGAACTCGTTCAAACGATCGATCCAATGCGTCTTAAGAACGTTGTGATACTTGATTCCGTTGATTCCACCAACAACCGTCTGAAGTCTTTGGAACACGAAGGTGCTCCATCCGGGACCGTCGTGATCGCCGATTACCAGGAATCCGGAAAGGGCCGCAGAGGCAGGTCTTTCGTATCGCCCAAAGGATCAGGGATCTATCTGTCTTATCTTCTGAGACCCGAATGCTCGGCCGAAGAGATCTCAAGCCTCACGGCTTTTGTTGCGGTAGCTGTCGCAAAGAGCCTGGAAGCGGCCTGCGATATCGCCCCCCAGATCAAATGGGTCAACGACATATTAGTTGACGGCCGTAAACTCGTAGGTATCCTGACTGAACTGTCCGTCGAGAGCGAGAGCGGCGCCATCACAGGCTGCGTTATCGGAATCGGGATCAATGTAAACCTTGAATCTTCGGATTTCCCGGAAGAGCTACGGGACAAGGCTACTTCCCTGTCTATAGTCAAAGGGGAGCGTATAAAAAGATCGATCATCATCAGCGAACTGATATCAAGGCTTGATCTGCTGCAGGAAGATTTCCCCTCCGCTAAAGACGAATACCTAGACTATTACCGCAGCCACTGCCCCATTCTGGGCAAGACCATCAATGTTTATAAGATAATCGGAAAAGACCCGGTCAGCGCCACCGCGCAAGAGATAACCGACAACTTCTCCCTCAAAGTAAGATATGAGGACGGCAGCGAAGAAGATCTCAGATCAGGTGAGGTCACCATCCGCGGTGCAAACGGCTATATCTGATCCTGATCAAGTCAGGATTTACAATATTATTCATGGCAGATATCCTTTCATCATAAACACACTATCAGATCCTTGATCTTCTCGAACTTGGCCTCGCCGATCCCGGATACATTGCAGATATCCTTAATTGACTTGAACGGGTGGTCTTCCCTGTATCCGACGATCTGATCGGCGAGTTTCTCCCCTATTCCGGGAAGTGTCATCAGTTCCTCTTTCGAAGCCGTATTGATATTGACGGCAGGAGACGGTCCCTCAGAAGCCGCCCCGCCGGAAGTCCCGCTCCAGGAATTCTGACCAAATGTCCTTATGATCCCCGAATCGTCGGAGAAACCTGATCTGCATTCATCTTCAGTGGGAATATAGATCGACATATTGGAGGTTATGACATAAACAAGGTTGACGCGATCGGCAGATGCTGATGCTGTCAGGCCGCCTGCACGTCTGATAACCTCATCCAGGATCACGCCCGATGCGAACTGATAGACCCCCGGACTTGCTACCTGGCCACAGATATATACGTCGATGAGATCAGTTTTAGAATCAGATGTTTCTGTAACCTCAACTTCCGCCCTGGTCGTAACCTTTGTTGACTCCGGCATCGAGGGTGCCGGCCCCTTAACAAATCCGGCGGCATTCCCGTCGAAAAACATCTTGTAGAGAAAGCCAGCTAATGCCACAAAAACAAAAGCCGTAAGACTTACGATCATCTTACGGCGCTCTTTATTCTGCATTGCCATATACCCTGCCTCCTTGCCGTATCGTATCTACAACAAGTTTAGCAGAGGAAAGGGGCCTAAAATCTCACAAATGCTCACAAAATCTCACAATTTTTCCGTTTTGTAACAATTGAGCAAACGCTGTGTTTTCAGGCCTCCAAAGGCTTTTTTGTGTTCCAGAGGTTCTCGAGGTTATATGTTGCACGTTCTTCGGGATGGAAGACATTTACCACAACATCCTTATAATCGATCAGGATCCAGCGGTCACCGCTCCTTCCTTCGACATGATCGGGATAAAGACCGTCTTCCTCCTTAAGGATATACTGAACTTCCTCAGCGAGAGACTTGATATGCGTTGTGGAATTACCACTTACGATGACAAAGTAATCAGCCAGTGTCGTCTTGTCCTCAACACTGATGACCTCTATATCAACACCCTTCTTGCTCTCGAGGATGGAAACCGTCTTATCTGCGAGTTCTCTGCTTGTCATATACCTTTGTAACTCCTTTATCGAAAAGTTATATTCTCATACTACCATAAATCACTGCATTCCCAAATATTTCATGAAGCCTTCTGTAAGGGGATGAACGGGACGCTTCTTACGCTTGAACTTATCCACTACCGATTCAAGACAGAGCCTTGCCGCACCGTCTAGGTCAGTTGGCGCGATCTTTCTCATGACCGAAAGATCAGTATAGGTTCTGGACGGCTCTATCTTATCAGCGAGGAAAACGATCTCATCGAGCAAAGTCGCCTCTCCCCTGCCCGTCGTGTGATATGTGATCGCGTCAAGGATCTCGGGATCTTCTTCTCCGAAAGCCTCGTTATAGAACACGGCACCTGCCGGTGAATGCAGGAGTTTCTCATCAACGAAGAGATCACCGCACCTGGCATAAGCCATCCTTTCCTGATCTTCGATCGGAAGTTCCTTGGCGCAGTCGTGCACGGCGCCTGCGATCAATGCCTTATCTATATCTGCTCCGTGGCATTTTGCGAGATAAGCGCTTAAGAGACCAGTATTCAATGTGTGGAGCAGCCTCTTCTTCCTGAGGTATCCATACATCCAGATAGCGGCATCAGTGAACCTCTTGCAGGCGTCATCGGAACAGTCTTCCAGGATCTTACAGGCTTCATAAAGATCATGCTCATCAATGAAGGATCTTGCAGCTTTGGGGATCCCATCAAAGTTACCGGTTCTTCTTATATCGGAGGATGCGATCTCAACACCGTCAATATCGAAAGTTGTTATATCGACAGGGATGCCGAGCGCATCTGACGTTTCTTTCGCAACCTTGGGGATATCGCAATCGTCACCGGGGCGGAAAGCCACAAGAAAAGAGATCTTCGAGACGAGTGATGCGGCATTGTGCCAGGTCGCAAGTGACTCAAGACAATCGCTGCCTGCGATCCAGCAGAACTTATGGGAAGCATTGGCTTTCTTGGAAGATATCCCCTGCTCTTCCAAAAATGCGGAGATATAGGCCGGGTCACTTATGCGGTCAACTACCGTATCAGTGTAGCTTATACCCTCGATCTTGAACTCTATGTCGGATAAAAAGACATCATCGTCGAACAGATCTTCGATGACGTCTTTTACCATGTAATATCTGTAGGGAGCGCAGGTCAAGGCCCTGCCCGGCTTGAAAGGATTCCTGGCCGAAGGGATAACGATCACGATATCTACAACGCCCGAATCGAGAGCGCCGCGGATCATGGAAACATGCCCGTTATGGATCGGATCGAATGCTCCTCCGTAAAGTCCTATCTTCATGAGATCAAGCCTTGATATGTCCTATATCGCCCAGGGTCCTTCCGATATCGGTCCTGTAGTGGGCATCGGTAAAGGAGATCTTCTTAACGCCTTCGTATGCGCCGTCGATAGCTTCATCCAACGTATCACCTTCATCATAAACGCAGAGAACACGGCCGCCTGAAGTTACGATATCGCCGTCAGCGTCAAGTGCCGTACCTGCCTGAAATACGAGTTTGCCACAGGTATCTATGCCGGAGATCTTGTAGCCCTTCTGATAGGACTTGGGATATCCGCCTGATGCCATAACGACAACACAGGAGCACTTGTTCTTCCACTTTATCTCAATATCGGAAAGCTTGCCGTCAATTACAGCATCGATGATGTCCATGAGATCTGTCTCGAGCAGAGGCAAAATAGCCTGAACCTCAGGATCACCGAAGCGGCAGTTGTATTCAACGACCTTGGCACCCTCGGGCGTCAGCATGAGCCCGAAGTAGATAACGCCTTTGAAAGGTCTGCCCTCAGCCTTCAAAGCCTCTATGGTAGGCTGGATGATCTTATTCTGAATGGAAGCAATATCATCTGTATCAAGATCTGCACCCGGGGTAACAGCACCCATACCTCCTGTATTGAGGCCTTCATCGTGGTCATAGACTCTCTTATGGTCACGGGACGAAATCATGGGAACGGCTACGTTGCCGTCAGCGAAAGCCAGGATAGTAAGCTCGGGGCCTGTCATGCATTCCTCGATGACGATCGTGTTGCCTGCATCACCAAAGGCCTTGTCGCCCATCATGGACTTAACGGCATCCTTTGCTTCTTCAAGGGTCTGGGCAATGATAACGCCCTTGCCCAGTGCAAGTCCGTCGCACTTGATTACGATAGGCATGGGCTGGGAATCAAGATACTCCAATGCCTTTGCCTCGTCATCGAAAAGTTCATACTTTGCGGTAGGAATATTGTATTTACGCATGAGGTCCTTAGAAAAAGCCTTGGAGGACTCGATGATCGCAGCAGAAGCATAAGGGCCGAAAGCGCGTATCCCTGCTTCTTCGAGCTTATCGACAAGGCCTAAAGCCAATGGATCTTCGGGAGCTACAAACACAAGATCAAAAGCCTGGTCCTTAGCATATTCAACGAGCTTATCCACTTCTGTGACCTTGATCGGCACACATGTTGCAATGCTTGCGATACCTCCGTTACCGGGTGCACAGTATAATTCATCAACTCTTGATGACTTGGACAGTTTCCAACATATAACGTGCTCTCTTCCGCCGCTTCCAACTACTAATACCTTCATGTTCAGTCTCTCCTTATGTCAGGAATCTTAAGATAACTAATTTTCGCGTTACCAAACGTATAAAATAACATACCAATCTTATCACAAAACACGAAAAATATTCATATTATACTGATACTGCCTAATATTTGCTTTACAACTTTAAACCAAAATGACCATTACTGTGATAAAATCTCTAAAGTAAGGTCCCGTGGCCTGAAATCAGCACGGAATCTTGCCATAGGGATAAACTTGATATCCGGAGGTTATTTACATGAATGAATTCGTTCAAAAAACCGTGTCCTGCGCCTTGGCAGCTTCTATTCTCTTCACCGTTGCCGCAACAGGATGCACAAACAAGGACAAAAATGCCATCACTGACGAATCGGGTCTTGTCTTAAAAGGCAAGATGCCGGACAAACTCCCTGAGGGGATGTCATGGTACGACTTCGAAGAAAACAGCAAGATCTACGATTATCTGGAAGAAAAGACCGGAGGATACTTCCTGTCGGATATCACATGGTTTGCTGACCGTACATGGGTCTTCCTTTCGGAAACAAAGCCGAGGCTTCCGGTATATCATGTAATGTCGTTTGATAAGGACTATAAGGAAGTCACGGATTTTGTCGTCACCAATCAATTCGGCGACAATATAAGCCTGGATAAAATGGTCTTAGGCGACCGTCTCTATATCGACGCTTTCGATTTTTCCACACTCCGGCAATGCCTTTATCCGATAGATGAGAAAGATGGTTCTTTCTCTCCTGACAACAAGATCGAACTTCCCATGGATCTTTCGGGGGATCTCACACCGAACAAATTCGCTTTTACCGGATCCGATATAGCTCTTCTCAAGGTGAATGACAGTTCCAGTATAGATGTCGTGGACCTTGCTTCCAGTAAGGTAAAACAAAATGTACCCATAGACGATGTAACCTTGAAATACTATATCAAATACCCCGAGGGAATCATCAGCGCCGGCAGCAACAAGGTTATAGTATGGGGAACTACATCCTCAAACTATAATTTTGGTCAGACAAGATACTGCCTGATCGACCTTGAATCCGGCAATATCAGCGCACTTGATGAGATGGAATATATCAATGTCCCGCTTCGTAATCTTTCTTACTGCGCAGGACACCTCGTAACCGTTACGGACGGCGGTGTTTACGATATCGATACGGATGCCGGTACATGTAAGATGAGACTGTCTTTCAACTGCTCTCTGTGCAACAGATACCTTGCCAGCAATGCAGACCTCATATATGCAGACGAAGAACATCTTCTGTTCGACTACAGATCAAGATATGTAAATGCAACACAGATCCCTTATTCTCTTTGCACTTTCACAAAGTCCGCGGAATACCCTGCAGCGGGCAGGAACATCCTAACGGTAGCTTCCACCGAAGAGCTGGATTACACCATTGCAGAAGCCATAATGCACTTTAACAGGGAAAGCGATACTTCATATATACTTTTCGATAACCGCTACAAGGCAAACAGCAAGATCGACTACGAGAATGTAGACAATACAGACCGCAAAGAGCAGAATACCCATAAATCCTATTCAGAAATATCAGACAAACTGACTATGGACATCCTGTCCGGAAATGGTCCTGATATTCTTATTACCAACGGCGGCAACGAGAGGCTGTCCAACAAGGACATCTTCTTAGATCTCAGCGATTATCTAAAGAACGAAAGCGGGATCAGCGAATCCGATTATTTCACGAACGCCATCGAAGCTTCCATGTTTGACGGGGCTCTATACCAGTTCCCCATAGGTTTTTATGTTGATGGTATTTTGGCTCCGGGCAAGGACGTGGACAACAAGAACGGATTAACTTTCGAAGAGTATAAAGCCATGGTGGATAAGATCTGCAACGGAGTGGATCCCTTATACGACCACCAGCTGTTATTCTCCAGATCAGAGATCGCAGCCAAGCTCTTCGCAAATTCCAGCGAGAAGTTCATCAAAGACAAAAAGATCGACGTGAACAACGATGAGTTCAAAGCTATCTTAGACTATTGTAAAGACCTTCCGGCCCAAAGTTATTACGAAGGCAAGGACGTCGATTCCGAATGGGAGAACCTCATGACCGCCAAGGAGAACATGAAGGTCCAGCCTATTCCGGTCTATGGTTTTTTCGAGTTTGAGCAGTTTGCAGGCAAGTTCGATGACACCGTGATCTTAGGTTACCCTTCCGCTGACGGAAGGTCTGCCTCGATCGCATCCGAGATCGCTGTCTCCATCTTCTCAAACACCAAAGATGTTGATTCATGTAAGAAGTTCCTGAGCATCCTTCTGTCGGATGATATCCAGATGTCCATGTTCATGAATATCCCTATCAACAAGAACTGCGCCCGCCAAATAGCTCTTAATGATATCGAAGAGACAAATAAGCATGTTGCCGATAATGAAGGACAGAAATATGCCAAGACCGGAGAGGCACTTGACCCCGCCCTCGCCGACAGATATATAGAGCAGCTTTCTTCGGCAACGACATCCAGCTTTGTCTACCACAGCATCTCGATCATTATCTACGAAGAGATCCCGTCCTATCTTGAAGGACAGAAATCCTTCGAAGAAGTAGCCAAGGTCATAAACAACAGAGCACAGAAAGTATTGGATGAGAGAAACTGATCCTATCTGCAATTGTTGGAAAGATCAACTAATATTATAGGGGCTGTCTCAAAGAATATTTTGAGACAGCCCCTGATCAGTTTTGAATTAACGAAAAGTATTACTTCTTCTTCAATACCTTATAGCAAAGAGCTGCTAAAGCACCGCCTGCCAAAGGTCCTACGATGAATACCCAGAGAACTGAGAGTGCATCTACACCTGCGAAGAGAGCAGGTCCAATGGAACGTGCAGGGTTGACTGATGTGCCTGTAAGGCCGATACCTAAGATATGGACCATAACAAGGGAGAAACCAATGATGATGCCTGCGAAAGAACCATGCTTAAAGTCTGCATCTGTAACACCTAAGATAACAAGAACGAAGATGAATGTCAGGATGATCTCAACAAGGAGACCTGCAAGAATGTTTCCGTTAACACCGCCAAGACCGTTAGAGCCTACGCCGCCTGTCTTATCCTCTACTCCGCCCAAAGCGAAGATAGCTTTGAGAACACCTGCACCTGCGATAGCGCCCAGGACCTGAGCACATACATAACCCCAAAAATCCTTCATGCTCATGCCGCCTGTAAGGAGTACGCCCAAAGACACGGCAGGATTGATGTGACAGCCTGAGATATTGCCGACACAATAAGCCATTCCTACGATAACAAGTCCGAAAGCAAAAGCCGTAAGGATGTAGCCACAGCCTGACGCAGCATCACAGCCGACGAGCATAGCCGTACCGCAACCTATGAGGACCAAAGTGAAAGTTCCGATAAACTCGGCCAACAGTTTCTTGATGTCCATAAGAAAACCCTCTTTTCGAAAAGATTTCTGTTTATACTAACAGTTATCTCCATATTACACCAAAGGCGCAATATGGAGATTACACGTTAATGACAATAATCTTATCTGTTATTTAGGCAGGTTTACCTTCACGGTCAGTCGACCCAATGTCCCACATTCTGCAAAACATTCTTCTCAACACACCAGGCTCCGAATTTGGTAAAAAGATCATCTCCTGCGATCTTCTTTAACGAATCTGCATACGCCGTTACAATTTTCTTGTCATAAGTTCCGTATTGATCATTCGCTACCTTGTCTTCGATCAATCTGTCAACAAACTTACGATAAAAATCCTTTCCGACCTTCTCATGCAGATACTTAAAGAGATAAGATCCGTAAACGTATTCTGCACCGCGGTGCGCAGGAGAGAGCTCATTGTAATCGTCAATGAAGATCCTCTCAGCATTATCTGCATTAACTGCTTCCGGTACGCTATCATCCTCCCAGTTGTATGCATCTTTCGCCTCCGCGATTGACGGATATTTATCGGCTAAAGCATATATAACCGCTTCTTCCGTATATGTGGCTATACCTTCTGCCAGGATAGTTGTAAGAGTGCGGTTTCTTATAGTGATGGTATGCGTAATCTCGTGTGCGATCTCCACATAATCAACGCATCTGCCACGCAGATCAGGTCTGTTCTTATAGTAAGGCACATTCTCCCATGTCTCGTCTGAGATAAGTCCCCAAAGATATAATTTTGTATATTCGGCATCAGCACATGATATATAACCGGCGCCTTTTTCGTCAACATTAAGCAAGATCGGGATCTTCGTTCCTATGTCCCAGTCTTTCCAGGGATGTGGAATCTCGCCATTCTCATCAGCATCATATACCCACATATTCCCAAATTTATAATATGTGAAGGATTTAGGACAGGATGATATTCCAAGCTGATCTTCTATCTCATCAACTATAGCATCGAGATTGACCTTAAAATCACCGGGTAAAGTGAGTCCTTTTTCAAGAAAGAGAACATACTTATCAGACTCAAGGTAACAGTAGTCCTTTGAAGTGTATGTATGTTCTTTCACGCCATCCAGTTTGATCTCTTCGTAAGGAGTCGTGTCCTTGCCGTTTGGAACAGGGCTCGGAGTTGCTGTTGCGGTAGGTTTGGCAGTAGGTTTTGCCACAGACTTGCCGTCATATCTCCAGAGGAAGGTTACGATCTGCTTCCTCGTGCAGGTTCCCTTGGGATCGAATTTCTTGGTGCCGGATATACCTGTAGTTACTCCCTTATCCTTTGCCCAGAGGATCGCAGGATACATGTCCTTGCCGATGGATTTTTCCACATCAGTGAAAGGACTCTTCTTCTTGGAATAATTGCTGAATCCGGGCTTGCCTGCGTATCTGTAAAGGAATGTAACTATATGTGCTCTGCTGCACTTGGTATTGGGACGGAAGGTGCCGTCAGAATATCCTGCAACTATCTTCTTCTCCGTTGCCCAGAGGATCGCCTTATACATCTCGGGGCGGTCTTTCTTGAACTTGGAATCTATATCAGAAAAAGCACTCTTGCCTGTCTTGGGCGAAGGCTTCCCTGCCAGCCTCCAGATGAAGGTTACAGCCTGGGCTCTGGTACATGCATCTTCAGGCGCGAACTTATCCGTATTCTTGATGCCTGTTGTAACACCCTTATCGACAGCCCAGTAGATCGCCTTGTAGCCGTCTGATGAAGGTTTAAGGTCAACATCTGAAAACTTTTTGCCTGAAGCTGATACCTGAGAAGGAGCGATCGCAAAGATCCCTCCTAACATTACCAATGTCAAAAGAAGAGTAAAAACTTTAAGATAGCGTCTCATGATCTCCCCCCAAAAAAATATGATCACCGGCGTCTTATCTGACGTCATGCGTTTTTATTATCTCGAATAACACTTGGCGGGACAAGTCCCATTTTTTCACAAATAAATTCTTCAAATTTGTTATCATAGCCGACTGCAGTCTCAAAATGCATACGTACTATCGTGTTGCCATCAATATAAACTCCATCATCATTGCTGTAGGAATAATCAGGATAACCATCTTCATACATCGGGAAAGTCGGGATCGAACTTAATGTATATCCTTCTTCCCTGATGATGTTTTCGGAAGCCCGGTGCTCAGTTACCTTTAACTTTAAGACATCGTAAACTCTTTTTGCTTTCTCTTCGTTTTCGAAAACAAAAACATAGGCATCACACTTGGACCAGTCTTCCTTCCTCTTATCTTTAGGCCCATAATCGTTCCATTTGACGGCAGCTGCTTCTAAGACATCGTTCTCATGCTCATCCCTTATATTTTTATAGTAACGGTAATAGAGATCTGAGGCAGATCCTCCTTTACATGTCAGGTAGATCTTTGAATTAGAGACCTTGGAATTTACGTCAAATTCTTCAGCGTTGCGGGTGCTTTCCAGGCCATAGCCTGAGGCAGCAGATTCAAGTTTTAAGATCAAGGGATCAGAGCAGGTCTGATCAAGTGTCGTAAGCTCTGACTTATACGACTCATCCGAAGGATTAGACTTTATTCCGCCGCAGGCGCCTGACCCCATTAAGAGAATGCCGGAAAGAAGAATGCATATGATCTTTCTTGACATTTGATCAATCAACTTTCTGAAGAACGTTCTTCTCAACACACCATGCTCCGAACTTAGTGAACAGATCTTTGCCGAAAACCTGCTTCAAAGTATCAGCATACTTTTTAACTGCTTCAGGATCATCGTAGTAGGTATTTATGTAAAGGTTATTAGCCTTTGCTTTATCTACGAATTTCTTGAAGAAGCCTGTTCCATTCTTCTCACTAATATACTTGCAGAGATACTCGCCGTAGACATAATGAGCACAATCGTAATCGCCCTCGCATCCCCTATAGTCCTCTAAAAAGATCCTTTCAGCATTTTGTGAATCAACTGATTCGGGAACCTTGTAATCCCAGGGATAACGGTTCTCCTTCACCTTGGCAAGAGACGGGTATTTTCCGGCAAGTCTGTCGATGACAGGATCAGGAGTATATTCAGCAATGCCCTCGCAGAGGATGTTTGTCAGTTTGGTATGTCTCATAGTGATAGTATGAGTTAACTCGTGAACAGCCTCGGAATAATCGTAGTATGTGCCCCTGCGCCATTCATTATCTCTATATGAAGGCACGGAATTCCACAGATCATCGGGCAAGAGATAATAAGATACAAGAACAACAAAGTTGTCGCTTGCAATTGGTATCCTTCCCGCATCAGTACGGTCAGATACGATAAAGATCGGGATCTTTGTCCCTAAATACCAGTCGTTCCATGGATTAAAGCCGTCGTAGTAAACGGAATTATCCGGAACATTACCATATTCAAAATCCTTGGGAGCATATTCTAACTGAAGGAAATCTTCGAGTTCGTCGATTATCGCATCAAGATTGATCTTGAAATCTCCCGGGATCCTGACATCCTTATCCAGGAGCAGGACATATTTATCTGATTCTAAATAGCAGTAATCCGTAGTTACCAGGAAGTGATCAGCAACACCGTCAAGAGTGACCTTCTTATAAGGTGTCGTATCCTTGCCATTCGGAACGGGACTTGGAGTTGCCGTAGCTGTAGGTGTTGCCGTCGGTTTTGAAGCGCTCTTGCCGTCATATCTCCAGAGGAATGTCACTATCTGCTTTCTCGTGCAGGTCCCCTTGGGATCAAATTTCTTCGTGCCTGATATGCCTGTTGTTATACCCTTGTCCTTTGCCCAGAGGATTGCAGGATACATGTCCTTGCCTATCGATGTCTTTACATCCGTGAAAGGACTCTTCTTTGCTGAATAGTTCTTAAAATCCGGCTTCCCTGCGTATCTGTAAAGGAATGTCACTATGTGAGCTCTTGAGCATTTTGTATTGGGACGGAAGGTGCCGTCAGAATATCCTGCTACTATCTTCTTCTCCGTTGCCCAGAGGATAGCCTTATACATCTCGGGGCGATCCTTCTTGAACTTGGAGTCTATATCCGAAAAAGAACTCTTGCCTGTCTTAGGCGAAGGTTTCCCTGCAAGTCTCCAGATAAAGGTTACCGCCTGGGATCTTGTACATGCATCTTCGGGTGCGAACTTGTCGGTATTCTTGATGCCTGTTGTTACACCCTTGTCAACAGCCCAGTAGATAGCCTTATATCCGTCTGATGACGGACTCAGTGTCACATCGGAAAACTTTTTGTCTGAAGCGGATACGGGTAAGATCGCAAAGATCCCACCGAACATTACCAATGCCAATAGAACAGTAAATACTTTAAGATAGCGTCTCATAATCCCCCCAAATTAAATCAAAAAAATCAAACCGCTAACGGAAAGGGTATTACATTATCTGGCTCATGCTGTCTTGCATTCCATATAGTCAATTTCAACTGCATGTTCAACCAACTCTCTGCAGAAGTATTTGTCGCTTTGCTTATCCTTAAAGCCATTTCCGGACTTAGAGAAGCCTTCTCATTAACAAACTCGGATAAAGTTTTACGACTTACACCAAGCATACGAGCTGCATCAGTTACAGAAAGATTTAAAGGTTTCATAACATCCTCAAGAAAAACACTTCCAGGATGAACAGGTCTTCTTTCCATTTCTCTCCCCTTTCTTAATGATAGTCCTTGTAATCTACCAAGTAAGCGTCCTGTCCTACAAAATAAAATGTTACTCTCCAATTACCATTTACGGTTACAGACCAAAAATCATTCTTATCACCTTTAAGTTCATGTAACCTGTATCCAGGCAAGTTCATATCTTGTGGGGAAACACAAGCATCTAACCTATCAAGTATCCTTGCCAATTTTGGCGCATGATCAGGCTGTATACCCTTTTGGGACCCGGTATAGAAAAAATCTTTTAATCCTTTGTGAGCAAATGACTTGATCATAGCAACATCGTAACCCATAACGTAGCAGGTGTCAACCATTGATCACCAAATAAATCAGGCATTTGTCAATAGATCAATATCTGTACTCATCTCCGTTATAGCTGATGACTACTTCATTGCTGTCACTGCCGCTGCTCTCGGTGTGACCTACGATACGGGCCTCGATATTAAAGGAGTTTGCAATAGCGATGATGCCGTTAGCTGCCTCTTCAGAATCAACATAGAATTCGATCCTGTGACCGCAGTTGAAGACCTGGAACATCTCCTTCATGGGGATGTCGCCGGAATCGTAGATCGCCTTGAAGATCGGAGGCAGCTCGAAAAGGCTATCCTTAACATATCTGATACCCTTGCCGAAGTCCTTGCATTTGCCCTGTCCGCCGCCTGTACAGTGGATGATGCCGTCAACATTTGCGCGGTATTCATCAAGGACCTTGGCGATAACAGGAAGGAATGTCCTCGTGGGCGATAGGATCGCTTCGCCGACAGTCTGCTCGGATCCCGGGAGCTTATCAGCAAGACGGAACTTGCCGCAATATGCTTTGTCTTCAGGGACTGTCTCAGAATAAGACTCTTTAAAGTTCTCATAATAGTACTTGGAGAGCAGAAGATGCCTTGCAGCAGTAAGGCCGTTGGATGAGATCCCCGAGTTGTATGATGTCTCATATGAAGCCTGACCGAAAGACGCAAGACCTACGATCAAGTCGCCGGCTTTGATGTTTGCTGCATTTATGATATCTGATCTTTTTGCTCTTGCAACGATCGTTGAATCGACGATGAGGGTCCTTACCAAGTCCCCTACATCAGCGGTCTCGCCTCCGCACATGGTAATATTGATACCTAATGAAGCAAGCTTTGCCACCATCTCATCGTAACCCTCGATGATCTTGGCGATAGCCTTGCCGTCAACACGGTGGGCATTGCGTCCGATCGTGTTGGAGAGCGACATATTCTTGTAAGCACCGACGCATGCAAGGTCATCAGTATTCATAACAAGTGAATCCTGGGCAAGTCCCTTGAACCAGTCGTAACTGCCTGTCTCCTTGAACATGAGATAGGCTACGGAAGATTTTGTTCCCGCACCGTCAGCATGGATAGCCGTGCAATATTCAGGATCACCTGCAACATCTGCTATGAGCTTTGCAAAGGCTCCGGGAAATACACCCTTATCCTGATTTTTAACCGCTGCCTTTACTTCATCCTTTGTAGGTGAAACACCTCTGGAAAGATACGATTCTGCTGACATGGAACTACCTCCTGTAAAGTTTAATATTCCGGGCAGGACGATAAGCCGGGTTCTGTTTATGACGATCATCTGTCTGGCAACGGTGTTGCCACCGCACTCAAGCCGTCTCCTCAAGGCCCGCGGACCACGGTTAATGCCTTTCCACGACGTTGCTCCGGGTGGGGTTTACAAGGCCGGTATGTCTCCATACCGCCGGTGAGCTCTTACCTCGCCTTTTCATCCTTGCTCGTATATCCCGAAAGACATACGGGCGGTTTTCTTTTCTGTTGCACTTTCCTTAAAGTTACCTTCACCGGGCGTTACCCGGCACCCTTGTCCTCTGGAGCCCGGACTTTCCTCGGGACACCGCCTTTCAGCTGATGGTGCCCGCGACCGTCTCATGGCCTACCCGAAATACACTTCAATTCTATCATACAATCATCAAAAGGAACTGATTTGCCCCTTGTGCATTTGTCAAAATCACAAGGGGCAAACTGATTTCTTCTGTTAGATACTGTACAGTGATGTCATTCGCTCATCATCTTATCGAACTCGTACTTGCCGTTCTGGGCCTGATTTCCGATAAGCATGATACAGACATTGCCGGATCTTTCCGCACATGCAGCGTCAAGTTTTGACAGTTCTTCTGTATTATAACTTGCAAAATAATTCTTCTGCACTTCAATCCTGTGCTTCATGTCCGATTCTACCTTTTTTGCCGAATCCTCATCGCTCAGGATCACTACGCAAAGTTCATCTGCAGTGCTGTTTGTCATGTAAAGATAGTCAATATCCTTTACCTTGTCAGCCTCAATATCAGAAACATAAGCAAAGATGAGATTCCAGTCTTCACTTGACCTGTCAGTTTCCTTAAGGTCTCCTAAATCTGTCATCGAAGATCTGACCCTGTCCATTATCTCTTTGGCAGAGTATTTAGTCTCTGTTTTCGCTTCAGACGTACATGCTGCCAGAAAAGCCAATGAAGAAATGATCATTAATACAGCCAAAGTTCTTTTTATCATGATCTTTTACCCCATCGCTTCAGTATAATCTGTTTCGTCATCATCACCGGAATCACCGTCATCGCCGCCTTCCATCTCACCGAACTGATGATCCAGCAGCCTGTCATACTTCTCTATCGTCTCTTCCGGTATCTCTTCATAGCCTTCATTCATCGTCGATTTGCTGATAAGGGCAAGAGTGTATTCCACACCATCGATCTTAACATTGGAAACGCTGTAATCAAGATAAGCATTCTTGAGTTCAACCCTGGATGAAATACCGGAAATGAGATACTCCAAAGCAGCATTCGATGTGCTTGTCTTCTTAAGTCCGATACTCATGAAATCTGACTTGCCTTCAATGAATTCAGCCATAAGCTTGATAACGTCTTCAGGCTTATAAATATCCTTCTTCTCGTTAAACGCAGGGAAATATTTCATTCCGTTGGCAACAGGATATTGGGAAACATCGAAAGAGTGATTTGCAAGGGCATATTCCTGATTTAAGTTAAAATTCGCCATCCTTGCAGATACTCCCATATAACAGTCACAGATATACCAGCATCCGTCATCGAGTTTCAATACATCCCAGGAGTGGGACTTCTCGAAATCATGTTCCACCATACAATCTATGCCGATCATATTGACAAGGAGTTTATAAGTTGTGGCAAAACCGACACACACAGCCGTCTTAGTTACCAGGACACTTCCGGGTTCTGCAAGCTGCTGGGGATTCGCGCCCATACCCTCATATTCATTAGATATGTTTTTGGTAACCCAGTCGTAGAGAGCCTTCTCTTTCTCATAGAGAGACATGTCATCCTTAACGACTTCCTTGATAACTTCGGAAGCCAATTGAAGGGTCTTTTTCTCATCATCTGTTAATGCGGATTCATCACCTGAGATATAAGCATCAGAGATATTCTTGGTAGGCTTTATCTCATATACTTCCCCGATCTTTACATATTCCGGATCTTCAGGTGCGTTCGCTTCTTCCTTCGCCTCTTCAATCATCCCCTTTAACCCGCGTATCTCATTTACACTCATAGCAGAAATATAAGAAGATACACCGATACCGGCAATTATCACGGCACAAACAAAGCCTGCGATCAGATATTTCAGATTGAATTTCATGACAAAACACCTCTGCAAAAATAATCAATTTACTATTGTAGACCAATGAAAGATTATGTCAATTAACTAAGGATTACAATAAAAGGTCTTTTTGTGGCAACAAGAAACTTTCGTCAGATTGTTGTTTTTTCTTTAAGTCTCAATATACACTCGACTGCTTCCCTGCATTCGTCATTGGAACGGGCTCTGTCCTGCAAGGTTCTGATAAGGTACTCATAATGTTCAACAGCATCAGGGTCCCCGGATATGTACTTTTCCCTTAAGACGGGTCCCAGATAAGCATATTCGATATCCGAAAGTTCTTTCATATCAACGTCTCCGGCGAAGACAAAAGTCATGACCACATAGTGAAAGCCCTGATCCTTTACGGCCGTCTCATCAGTTATGGCAAAGCCTTCATCCCTTAAGAACAGTCTTAGTTCTTCTATCGTCTTCTGGGGCTGGAGAACAAGGGCCAAAGTCTTCTTATCAGGAAGGTCGGTTTTCGAAAAGGTCCTTTTGAGGATATCTATGGTATTAAGCCCGCCAAGACCTGATATGACGATGATATCGTTCGCCTCCAGCTTAACGCCGTCAAGCCCGTCCGTTACAACTACGGCAGCCTTATCCTTATATCCGGCACAATCAAGATTAGCCCTGCAGATCTTGGCAGGGCCTTCATTAATATCAGTACAGACGGCTGATGTTGCGACATTGGATTCAAGACACGAGATCGCCGTATGCCCGTGGTCTGAACCTACATCCACGACCCTGCCGGCGCCAAGGTCCTTGCGGGCATTCTTTATGTGTTCATATACAAGGTCAAGACGCGCGCTCAAATCCTGCTCTCCTTGTCCTTGATCTTATTCTTGTAAAGGTCGATCTTCTTGAGTTCTGAGATGATCTTATCCTTATCTTCACCTGTTGATACAGACAACTGTCTTACGAGATCGTCTTCTTTAATGGTCATGGCTTCGAGCCTTACTTTATAGAGGATCGCAAGATACATGTCCCTTAACACGCGCGAATCCTGATATTTATCGCACTGGGTCATAGCCTCGAGGATAACGTCTTCAGCAGGTCTTCCGTTAAGGACATATTTACTCATGACATCAATGAACCTGGCAATGGATACACCCTGCCCGACTGTGTAGATCTCATAGTATTCGCGGATCATCTTCTTTAAGTTAACGCAGGTAAAATCCCCTGCCCTGACGATGTCTTCTTTATCGACCATGGACTTATCGCAAAGGAGCTCATTTAATGAAAGAGCATGTGCCATGAGACTTATCTGCAAAGGATCTGCGATCTCATCTTGGGAGATCCGGGTCTGTTCATCGACATTAAAAGGAAGCGGGTCAGTATTAGGCACAGACTCTCCCTGAGGCGCATTGGGAGCAGCATATTCAGGGGGCGGAACCTGGGAATCGTAATAGCCTTGAGGCATCTCATCGGAACCCGACTTACGTCTATGGTCGAGTTCTCCTTCCTTCATACGGCCGAGTCCCCGGGCTTCCATCATGGCTTCCCTTTCCCTGTCGTTAGAAGCAAGCCCTGCCATCCTGTTGATGATGACCTCGAGCCTCATATCAAGTTTCTTCGAAGCCTCTGACGCGATGATGTCTCTTGCTATCTCATCATCAGACCATGACCCGTAGAGACAAATATCATTAAGGTACCTTGCCGTATCGAGCTTGCCTTTGTCATCAACGTTGTCGTTATAAGCTCTCTGCGCCAGATACTCGGCAACAGTCTGGGCGGAATCAACGACCCTGGCAAAAGCCTCAGAACCATTCTGTCTTATAAACTCATCAGGATCCTTGCCGCCGGGGACCTTTGCGATCTTGATGATAAGAGACATCCCGCTCATCCTTCTTAAGTACTTGATCATCATCTGGATGGCTCTTAATGCCGCATTCTGACCAGCGGCATCCGAATCAAAGAAGAATACGACTTCTTCGCAATTGCCGGTCCTTGCACAGAGCCTTAACTGGGAATCGGTAAAAGCCGTGCCCAGGGCCGCAACGGTATTGGAGAAACCGGCCTTATGCATGGCGATAACATCCATATAGCCTTCGACCACGATCAGGGTCTTGGATCTCTCCTTCTTGGCTATGTTATAAGCGTAGAGATTGTCCTGCTTTTTGTAGACAGCAGAATCGGGGGAATTGATGTATTTGGGCAGTTCACTGCCAAGATTCCTGCCTCCGAAAGCGATCGTATTACCGAAAGCATCCTTTATCGGGAACATGAGCCTGCCGCGGAAGAGCTCGAAGATCTTATCTCCTTCTCTGGAGACTGTAAAAAGCCCCGAGTCCTTCATCTCGTCTTCCGTATAACCCTTCTTTGCAAGGAAACTCTTTAATACACCCCATTCAGCAGGAGCATAGCCGATCCCGAACTTCTCACATGTTTCCTTATCGAGCTGCCTTCCTTCGGCATAGGATCTGGCTTTGGACGCATCAGGGGAATTCCTGAATTCATCAATATAGAATGCCTCGGCATCAGCCAGGAGTTTTTTTACCCTGTCCTTATGCTGCTTGATGCCGGCTTCCCTGTAATCGCTGTCCTCTTCAGGAACGTCGATGCCGTAGCGGGCGCCTAGGAACTTAACTGCCTCGGGGTATGATAAGCTTTCGATGTTCATTATGAAGTTGATCGCATTACCGCCCTTGCCGCAGCCGAAGCACTTGTAGATATTCTTCTGGGTATTAACGTTAAAGGAAGGTGTCTTCTCCGAATGGAAAGGGCAGAGTCCCTTAAGATTGGATCCGCTTCTTTTTGTAAAAGAGACATAATGGCCGACAACGGATTCGATGTCGGCCTTATCTAAAATCTCATCTATTACTCGTTCAGGGATCCTGCCCATAAACTCTTATTCTTCCTTCTCTTTGTTTGTCTTCTTTCTTCCGAAGAATCCTGTCTTCTCGGGTTCCTCAGGGGTCTTGCCGATATCATCACGCTTAACGACAGTCTGGATTGAAGATTTTGTGAAAGTAACAAGAGTGTTGGCAGCGGATGTTGAGATGGTGATCTCATCTTCCTTGATGTTGGCAACGAGACCTACGAGTCCGCCGATTGTTACGACCTTATCACCTACAGCAAGTTTTTCCATCTGCTGCTTCATTTCCTTGTCCCTCTTACGCTGAGGTCTTATAAGCAGGAAATAGAAGACTACGAACATCAGGACAAGGAGTCCGATGGAATATAGTGTCCCCATCATATCGCCGCCGGTAAGCATGTCGCCCCCGCCTGCTGCCGTGCCGTCAAACTTGATCAAATCAAACATTTTTTGTTATCCTCCGGTATTCTTTTTGATTACTTCATTAATCCTCGAAAGCCTTGGCAATGACATTGGACATGTCATACATGCCGGGCTTTGCATCTGCTACGAATGCAGCTGCAGTAAGCGATCCCCTTGCGAAAACATCACGTGTCTTGGCGCTGTGGGAGATGCTTACGGTCTCTTCATCGCCTATGAACATGATCTCATGCTCACCTACGATATTACCGCCCCTGATGGAAGATATACCAATCTGGTTATGCTTCCTGGCTTCATTTACACTGTGTCTGTCGTAAACGTATTCAACATCCTCATCGATAGCGCTCTTGGCGGCATCTGCGATCATGATCGCTGTTCCTGAGGGAGCATCGAGTTTTCTGTGGTGATGAGCCTCGATGATCTCGATATCGCTGTCCTTATAGAGAGCCTTGGTAGCCTGACGGACAAGCTCGACCATGACGTTTATGCCGACACTCATGTTGGCGGACTTAAATACGGGTATGACCTCTGATGCTTCCTTAAGGAGAGCAACTGTCTCATCAGACAGGGCAGTCGTGCAACATACGATAGGCTTGCCCTTTGCCATGGCAAACTTCGTAACGGCATCAACAGCGCTCTTATTCGAGAAATCGATGATAACGTCAAAGTCAACATCGCACTCATCGGGACTTGCAAAGATCGGGAAAGAATACTCTTCGCATTCAGTGATCTTATCGACACCTGCAACTACGGTAAAGTCTTCGTTGTCACGGCACATCCTGCAGATGGCATGACCCATTGCGCCACAGCATCCGTGCATTAGGATCTTGTACATAAACTATCAGGGCTCCTCTTACTTTATATATTCATCCATTGCAGACAGATCATACGTTGCAAGGACTTCTTCCATTCTCTTATGGCCAGCTTCGCTCATCTCGCAGAGAGGGAGCCTCGGCATGCCTACATTCCAGCCTGCGATGTTAAGAGCTTCCTTAACGGGAATAGGATTAACTTCACAGAAGAGAGCATTAACAAGAGGGATGATGCTGATCTGGATCTCTCTAGCCGTCTTCGTGTCACCTTCGAGGTAAGCATGTACCATCGTGCTCATCTTCTCAGGCAGGAGGTTGGATACAACAGAGATAACGCCCTGTGCGCCGAGAGAGAGCATGGGAACTACGAGTCCGTCCTCACCGGAATAAAGAGCGTAACGGTCGCCCGTCAGGGATACCGTATCGGGAACCTGTGAGAGGTTGCACTCCTTAACGCCTACGATATTGTCACACTCGGCAAGTCTTGCAAGAACAGCCGGTGAGATGTTTACGTTAGTCCTTGAAGGAACATTGTAAAGGATTATGGGAAGATCAACAGCAGATGCTATTGCCTTGTAATGACGGTAAAGGCCCTCGGGTGTGCACTTATTGTAGTAAGGCGTTACCAGGAGGGCAGCATCGGCGCCCAATTCCTGTGCCTTCTTTGTAAGATCTATACCAAAAGCTGTATCGTTGGAACCTGTTCCTGCTATAACGGGAACTCTTCCTGCCGTTGCATCGACCGCACACTTGATCGCTGCCAGATGCTCCTCTTCGGTCATCGTTGCAGCCTCACCTGTGGATCCGCAGATGATGATGGAGTCCGTCTTGTTCTTTATCTGGAAATCGATCATCTGCTCCAACTTGGCAAAGTCGATACCGTTATCTGTAAAAGGTGTTACTATAGCTACGCCTGCGCCCTGAAATACTGGTCTGGACATATCTTCTCCTCCTTCTTGAAAAAAGAATACACCCGTAGATTTTAGCACCCTTATTTAAATATAATCAAGATATACTTTCGGGGAGTACATATGTACTTCTGACGCGTACAATAAAGCCCTTTTCAGTTGACTGAATCGTTGTCGTAGGATATCTGGTATTCCCTGGGGTCAAAATCCTTTGCGATCTGAGCGAAAACAGCATTCAGCGAGGATTTGTTTACGGCCTTGATCATGACGTTCATCCTGTACTTACCGCGGAGCTCGTAGATAACATCAGGAACGGGCCCGAAGACCTCAAATCCGTAGCGCGCGTCCTGATAAGACGTGAAATCCTTTACATACCTTGCAAGTTCAGCTGCCTTGATCTCAAGCAGATCTGCTTCCTCCGACTGTATCGTCAGCATCCCGCAGGCTTTAAATGGCGGCAGATGCATCCTTTCGCGGTATTCTATCTCTGTATTATAGAAGGCTTCATAATCGCCTGATGCGGCATAACCGAAGAGGGGCATATCAGGCCTTAAGCTCTGAATAAAGACTTCACCCGGATCTGATCCCCTCCCTGCACGTCCTGCAGCCTGGGTTATAAGCTGAAAGGCTCTCTCGGAAGCTTTACAGTTGGAAGATGCGAGCATAAGGTCTGCACCAAGGATGCCTACGACGGTAACCTTGGGGAAATCGTGACCCTTGGCTATCATCTGGGTCCCAATCAGGATAGATGCGTCACCCCTGGCAAAGGAATCGGTAACCTCTTTATAGGATTCTGCGCTCATCATGCTGTCCTGATCCATCCTCAGGACCTTCTGGCCGGGGAATAAAGTCTCCAGGGTCTCCTCCAACTGCTGGGTCCCGAACCCTGCCTTGATGAACTTGCGGCTCTTACAGGATACGCACTCCGCATCGGATGCCGGAATGGTATATCCGCAGTAATGGCAGATCAGAAGGGGCTTGCCGCCTCTTATGGATGTATGGAGAGTCATCGCAACGGAGCAGTTGACACAGCAGGCAGGTTCACCGCAATCGGAACATACAAGGCTCCTGGAATACCCTCTCCTGTTAAGGAAGAGCATGGCCTGATTCCCGTTGGCAAAAGCTCTGGCCATGGCATTGCGGAGAGGCAAAGACAGGATCTGTCCCGCACCGAGCTTTATCTGCTCCCTCATATCAACAGGCCTTATTGCAGGCAGAACGGAATCATTCCTTGCCCTCGAAGGCAGGGACAGATACTTGTAGTAACCTTTCTTTGCGGCATAGTAGGATTCGACGGACGGAGTCGCGGATCCTAATATGATCTTTGCTCCCGTTACTCCTGCCCGCATGACAGCTATATCCCTGGCATTGTATCTGGGATGGGATTCGGACTTATAGGATCCGTCGTGTTCCTCATCGATTATTATCAGTTTAAGATTTTCCACAGGCGCGAAAATGCCTGATCTCGGGCCAACGACTATCCTGGCCTGCCCCGATCTAATGAGATCCCACTGGCGGAACCTCTCACGGTCGGTGAGCCTGCTGTGGAGAACGGCAACACCGTTCCCGAGGCGCCCTTTGATCCAGCCGATGGTCTGGGGAGTCAGAGATATCTCGGGGACCATATATATGACCCCGCCGCCTTCTGCGACAACCTTCTCGGCACAGTTGAGATAGACTTCGGTCTTGCCGCTTCCGGTGATGCCGTGAAGAAGGAAGATCTCTTTTTGCCCGGGCGGAAGGATCGTATCCGTAACAGCAGCAACCGCGGTCTTCTGGGCATCATTAAGTTCGAACTTCTCGGTATAACGGTCCAGGACAACATCTTCTTCCATATCAGGCATAACCTGCGCCTTGACCTTGGAAGATCTGACTATCCCCTTATCCTCCACGGCCTTAAGCTGGGCTGCCGTTGCTTTGGCAGAGTTTAAGAGGACCTTCTTCTCAGTAGGACCGAATTCTGCAAGATATTCAATGATCCTTATATGGTTGTAACTCCTGAGAGAGCCTGACTTTACTATCTCCAGCGCATCGTCCCTGTCAACAAGGCTTACCATCGTCACGGTCGGGTCCTTATAAGAAGACACGAATGACGGCACAAAGAGAGCTATAGCCTGTCCCTTCGTGCAATTGAAACGGGATGCGACCCGGTCCAGGATCGCGAGCTGATCCGCATTCAATACCGGCCTGCCGGTCACTATGCTGTCAACAGGCTTAAGCTTGGATAAGACCTTCTCATCAGTCTCATCGTAGACTTCAATAACAAGAGCATCCTTAAGTCTTTTGGCATTGCCAAAGGGGACCCTGACAGCAAACCCTGCCCCGATCTCCCCCATTTCATCGGGAATAAGATAGGAGAAGGGTCTGTCGAGCTGCTTTATGGAGTCTCGAAGGATAACCCTTACGGCTTTCATCAGAATCCGCCTCCGTCACCGCCAAAGAAATCAAACAAAGTCATCTGGGCACTCTCGGGAAGATCGTCTATGATCCCGCCGTAATCGAGGATCACCTGGGTCGCAGACTGGCCTATGCCGCTCCTGTTGGTAAAGTCCTCCCTGTTCTTGAAAGGTTCCTGGTCCCTTGCTTCCTGTATGCCGATACCCATACTCTCGGAGATGCTGTCGATAGCTGCGAAAGGAGGCCTTATCTCCTTGTCGCCGACTTTAAGGAACTTCTTGCCGTCGGATCCGTCCAGAGTTATGGGCGCAAATGTGATCCCGCGGTCGTACATCTCTTCGACCAGTTCACAGAGCAACGCCTCGTCCTTGATCTTGGGGTTGTCGTCATGCTTCTTCTGCTCTTCCAAGAACTTTCTCCTTGCAACGACCCGGTCCTTGCCGTGGCACATCGTATAGGCATCGAATTCTCCTGCTCTGATCGTATAGTAAGCGCAGTAGTATTCAACCGGATAGAAGACCTTAAACCAGGCGATACGGAGGGACGATATCGAATATGCGGCAGCATGAGCCTTCGGGAACATGTACTTGATCTTCTGACAGGATTCTATGTACCAGTCAGGCACTCCCTTCTCCTTCATCATGGCCTTCCAGGCTTCCCACTTTTCGGGACACTTGCCCTTTGCGACCTTACCCTTACGGACATTCTCCATGATGTCGAAAGCGTCCTTGTTGGGAAGTCCCCAATAGATGAGCCTGGTCATGATCGAGTCACGGCATCCTATGACGGTATTGATGTCACATGTGCCGCTCCTTATGAGATCCTGGGCATTGCCGGCCCAGACATCCGTTCCGTGCGAGAGGCCCATAAGCTGGACAAGGTCGTAGAACCTTGTAGGCTTTGCTTCTTCGATCATGCCGCGGGCCATCGGAGTTCCCAGTTCGGGAAGACCAATCGTAGCGCCTCTCTCCTTATCTCCTGACGGGAGAAGTTCTAACGCAGATGAATCCTTAAGAAGCGACATGACCTTCTCCTGAGGGATTGGGATAGTCGTAACGTCTATATCCGTAAGTTCGTAGAGCATACGGAGCATCGTAGGATCCGCGTGACCCAGGATATCGAGCTTAAGGATGGTATCGTGCATCGCATTGAAGTCAAAGTGGGTCGTGATGATCCCGAGATCCGTCTTATTTGCAGGGCACTGGATCGGAGTGAAATCGTAGATATCCATCTCCTTGGGGATGACGACGATACCGCCCGGGTGCTGGCCCGTGGTCCTCTTTACGCCGACGATCCCGTATGACATATATGTAAGCTTGCCTGTTGTGTAAGGCTCGCCTCTCTCCTCGCAGATCTTTCTTACGACCATCATGGCGTTCTTATCCTTGAACGCGGCAACCGTTCCGGCCCTGAACGTATGCGTCAGGCCGAAAAGATATTCAACATATTTATGCGCTCTCGGCTGGTATTCGCTCGAGAAGTTAAGATCGATATCAGGCTGCTTATCACCCTTGAATCCCAGGAAGGTCTCGAAAGGAATATCCTGTCCGTCCTTCTTCATGTCCTCACCGCAGCAGGGACAGACCTTATCGGGGAGGTCGTATCCCGAACCGTAGTCACCGCTCTCTTCGAATTCGGTATAGTTGCACTTGGGGCATCTGTAGTGGGGCTCAAGAGGATTGACTTCGGATATGCCGCACATGGTGGCAACAAATGAAGATCCGACTGAACCTCTCGAACCTACGATATAGCCGTCGTTATTGGACTTCTTAACAAGACGGTAAGCGATATAGTACATGATCGCAAAACCGTTGCCGATTATGGAACCCAGTTCCTTCTCGATCCTGGCCCTGACCTTCGGGTGAAGCTCACCGTTATGCCTGTAGAGCTGGTTGGCACGCGTGTATGTGATATCCCTGACATCAGTAGCGGCGTGGGATATCATCGGCGGATATGTTCCGTCCGGGAAAGGCTTGATCCCGTAATCGATCATGTCCGCTATCTTGTTGGTGTTGGTTATAACGACTTCTTCCGCCTTGGCTTCACCTAAATAGGTGAATTCCTCGAGCATCTCTTCCGTCGTCCTGAAGTAGAGGTCGCTCTGGAGTTCGGCATCCTTGAAGCCCATATCCATCATGATGTACTTACGGTACTGGCCGTCATCTTTCTCAAGATAATGCGCGTCACATGTTGCGCAGCAGATCATGCCGTGGTCGTCAGCCGTCTCGACAAGGAGTTCGTTTACGACTCTTATGTCTTCTGCATTGATGGCAACCTCACCCGTATCAGACTTTGAAGGGTCCTGCCTCGTAAGGAAGATATTGTTACAGAGAGGCTGGATCTCGACATAATCGTAAAGGCTTAAGATCTTGTTAAACTCAGCCGAATCCTTGAGCAATTCCCTGGCTTTGTTACGGTCCTTACCGCAGGTCTTATATGTCGTAAGAACATGGCGGTAGATCTCTCCCCGCTCACAGGCGCCTCCGATGATAAGTCCCGATGACCAGTAGCGGAGAAGGCTCTTGGGCGTCCTGGGCCTCATCGAGAAATAATTGACGTGGGACTCGGATACGAGATTATAAAGACCATAAAGGCCGACATAATTTCTTACGAGATATATGATGTGATACGTAGGTGACTCTTTTCGCGACTTGATATCATCGAGGCTCTTGTGTCCGATCTTCTCATTGATCTCATAAGGGTCGCATGTTCCGGAATCACGGATCATTGAAATAAGCAGTTCTGCACTATTCCTGCAGATATCGAACATCTTGTCTTCCGGCATATCAGCGTCAAGATCAGGTGTCTCATAAGAAGAATGATTGCCGTCATAATAACATTCGATGATATCCGCATCATTTGATACGGGCATATTGAACTTATGCCTGTAGTAAACGTGCTTCTCAACATCTATGCCGAATCCTGCGCGGCGCAGGAAAGCAAGGGTCTTAAAGATATCAGGGCCCGTAAGATATGAATCTCCGATAAAGTCCAGGAGCTCACCCATGACAAAGTAGGACTGGCTTACATTCTCGCCGTCAAAGATCTTATCTTCAAACTCGGCATAGAAATCAGCCACGTGTTCATAGACGAGCTCTTCCGGAATAAACTCATTATCAGAATACTCAAGGGGAGCATCGATAAACTTACGGATATCTGCAACCGGTTCATAAGAAGAACTTTCTTCTGTCTTCAGCGCCTCATCTGACAGGCTCTCCGGCATCTCGGATTCATCCCACAAAGACTTGTCAACGTCCTTTGCTACAAATGCAATAGCGTCTTCATCGGTCTCGCCTTCGGTATAAGGAGGCTTGCTCTTATATCCCTTGAGTCTGTACTTGGAAGCAGCAACTGCCGTAAAACTGTCGCTGAAAGGATCAGAGCCACTGCGTCTTATAGTTACAGCCGTAAATGTTCCGACATGGCTTCCAAGGTCTTTGTTGAAAGGCAGGTTAAAGAAAACGGTATTGCCGTCATCAACGAGATATCCTTCGCAGCCTAAGATCGACTTAAAGTGATCCGTGTCGGATGTATCCTTCTTTGCTATATCCATTGCGGTGTTATAGACCTCAGGGAACGCCTGGACTACACCGTGATCTGTCACCGCACAGGCTCTGTGACCGAAGGATGCGGCAAGCTTCATCATCTTGGAAGGTACCGATGTGGCGTCCTTTTCCGAGAAAGTCGTATGGCAATGGAGTTCGACTCTCTTAACGGGTGCGTTGTCATGCCTTCCTTCCGGAGGTTTTGCCTCGAAGATGCCGTTTACCCTGAACTGCGGCTCACCGCTGAACTTATCATTCTCCAGACTTCCCTGGATCCCGCAGAATACGGGCTTCTCTTCTTCAAACTGGGACTCGAAGGCATCAGCTTCCTCAGGCTTTAAGAACATGACACAGCCCACTCCTCCCGTCTTATCGATCATGATGAACCTTGCGATAACGGACTTACCGGATTTAATAAGCTTGAGCTTATCGTCCTTCCTTCTCATGAGGAGTCCCGTTACGCTCATGTCGCTGTCACCGTATTCTAACTTATCGATATCGGTGATCGCAGTGACTTCTTTGACCCTTCCGAATACGGTCGCGGAAGAATTCGGTTCATACTTATATTCCTTTTTCTTTGCCGGAGCCGTCTCCTGGGCAAGCTTTGCTTTGTATTCCCAGGAATTCTTATCAAGTTCAGGGTGTTCTCTCTCGAACTTATCCTGGACCTGCTGCTTCAGCGATACCGTCTCTTCCTCTATCTCGGATTCATTACGGTAATACTTGACCGATGTGTTCGAGAACACATCGTCATCTAAAACAGCATCTTCTTCAGATACTATCCTTACTTCCCTGGGATCAACGGAAGTCAATCCTTCCAGGGCCTTCTTAACATCCGATTCGATCCTTGCGATCTGCCCGTCATCGTAGATATTGAACATACCTGACGGGATCGTGATATAAAGGATACCTTTATCCCAGGACAGCTTCATGTTCGACAGCTGCCCGAAAAGAGAAGCATCGATGTCTTTTATCAGGTATCTGATCGTATCCGACAGCAAAGGGACTCTGTCGGAAATATTATCTTCATTGATATCTATGAACTTGGGCAACATGCGTGTCGAGTATCTGTCGCCAAACAGCTCGCAGTATCTGCCAAGTGAATTATCGGACTTAAGCGACTGGCTTCCGGTCATGGTCACGACGACCTTGCCGAGTTTGTCGAACAAAACGATATTATCTACATAGATACCGTCTATGCCGCATCTGTCAGCTCCATTGACATCATACAGGTTTATCAGCCTCTTGTCCTTTTCCAACTCTAATTACCTCATTTACAAACTCATCGACAGCCGCATCGATATCTGCGGTCTTTATCTTCCTTACTGTCTCGCCCTTCTCAAAGAGAAGGAACTCATCCTTCCCGCCGGCAAGTCCTATATCGGCCTCCCTGGCCTCTCCCGGACCGTTAACGGCGCATCCCATAACAGCAACCTTGATGTTATAGGGAAGGTCGCATATCCTGCTCTCGACCTTATTTGCCAGTTCGATGAGCGGCACCTGCGTCCTTCCGCAGGTAGGGCAGGATACGAATGTTATTCCGCCCTTATCGAGATCCAGAGCCCTTAATATCATCTTTGCGGCTCTGACTTCCTCTACCGGATCTGCTGTCAGCGAGACTCTTATGGTATCGCCTATGCCCTCGGCAAGAAGTGTTCCTATGCCTACGGCTGATTTGATCATGCCTTCTCTTAACGTACCCGCTTCAGTTACACCGACATGCAGAGGATAATCGCATTGGGCTGCCAGGCATCTGTATGTGTCGATCGTAAGCTTAGGCGATGATGACTTGATCGATATTACGATATCCTCAAATTCCAGGTCCTCTAAGATCTTCACAGCCCCGATGGCACTCTCGGTCATGGCTTCCGCCGTAACACCGCCGTATTTTGCGATCAGGGATCTCTCGACCGATCCGGAATTAACTCCGACCCTTATGGGGATCCCACGTTCCTTACAGCAGTCAGCGACCTTCCTTACATTCTCCCGGTCGCCTATATTGCCCGGATTGATCCTTATCTTGGCTGCTCCGTTCTCACATGCAGCGATGGCGAGCTTATAGTCGAAATGAATATCTGCCACTACGGGTATCGGGGACCACTTAGTTATCTCTTTTAATGCCAGCGCAGCCTCCATATGGGGGATCGCAACCCTTGTGATGTCACAACCTGCTTCAGCAAGCTTTGTGATCTGTTCCAGGGTGGCGCCGACATCAGCAGTATCCGTTGTATTCATCGACTGGATCTTGACCCGGCTCCCTCCGCCGATCTCTGTATTTCCGATCTTTATCTTACGTGTCATATCAGCCTCCGATGAATATCCTGATCACATCCGATGCCAAAGCAAAGATGACCAGTGCTATCAGCAGGACGAATCCTATCGCATTGATGAAATTCTCAGTCTTCTTTGACAGGTGCCTTCCGATGACCATCTCAGCGATGATCAGGACTATCTGAACACCGTCAAGGCCCGGGATCGGCATAAGGTTCGTGAAAGCCAGACCTATGGAGATATAGCCACAGAGCATAAAGACAGAATAGACCTTCTCTTCTATACTGTCGTCGACATCATCCACGACATCGGATACGGCGGTCGTAACGCCAACCGGCCCTGAGACCATGTTATATACTTTCTCCTTGCCGACAAATACATCCCTTATGGATTTGACAGATACGTTCGCAACAGTAATGGGCATCTTGGCGGCGTAGCCTGCTGAACGGAAGAATGTATCAACTGATATAACCGGATAAGCGACAAGATATATGCCCCTCGGGTTTGAATACTTGATCATGGTCTTGATACAGTCAGCCGTGAAAGTCTCTCCGTTCCTTACATACTCAAGCTTCATCGTATCGCCTTCATTACGGGTCGCAAGGAAGGCATTGAAATCTTCATCACAGGTAGCCTTGCCGTCAACTGAGACAAGATAATCCCCTGCCTTAAGGACAGGATTGCCGCCATTCTGGTTCTCATCAACAGAGATGATCTCCCATGCCTTGTACTTGTTATTACAGGAAACATCCGCGGTCACGCCTATCATGGGACGCTCGCCTATCTCAGGCGTCAATATGACATTATATTCGCTTCCGTCTGCCTTGGACTTCAATGTAAGTGTCAGCTTATCGAGCGAAGATACCGCAAGTTCGCTCTCATAGTAATAATCGAGCTGGGTAAAGACTCTGTTGCCGTTAACGTGCGTTATCGTATCTCCGGGATCATAGGCCTGTGAATAAAGCTGCGTTCCTTCCGGGGCCTTGGCGATATCAAGGCTCGTAAAGCCCGTGGCGCAGTTAAGAGCTGCAAAGATAAGAACGCCTAAGATGATATTCATGAAAGGTCCTGCCAAAGATACGAGCAGACGCTTAAACCTCGGCTGATTAACAAGCAGTCCGGGATCATCGCTTTCCACCGGGTTGCCGTTGTCGTCAAGCTGGGTAAAGAGAACATAAGCTCCAAACGGGATACACCTTATCGAGAAATCAACGCCCTTCTTGTTCTTCCACTTGATAAGCTTGGGACCGACAAAGATCGACACCTCGAAAGCCTTGATCTTAAGAAGAGTTGCAGTCCAATAGTGACCCAGCTCGTGTATGGTCACGAGGAGTCCCAACATCAATATAACAACTATTATCGTCCAAACGCTCAAATCATTATCTCCCTTATCTTCTTATTCGCTATGTCGCGCGCTCTCATATCAGCAGACGTGACCGATTCAAGATCTGCCTTACAGTTTTCCTTATCCATCTCGTCGACCGTCTTCCTTACGACAGTCTCGATATCGAGGAACTTCAGGTTGCCTGCGAGGAATGATGCCACTGCTGCTTCGTTAGCCGCATTCATGACGGAAGGAAGGATCCCTCCTTCATGCGATACTTCATAGGCAAGCTTTGCAAGGCCGAAAACCTCCATATCACAGGGCTCGAAAGTAAGGTTCCTGGCGCCTTCACAGAAAGGATCGAAAGGCTTATTGATCGCAGGTCCCCTGTCAGGATAGTAAAGCGCGACCATGATGGGCAATATCATGGAAGGCATGCCCATCTGAGCCAGGACAGATCCGTCCTTCATCCTTACCATGGAATGAATAACGCTCTGCGGGTGTACGACTATATCGATCCGGTCGACATCTATGCCATAGAGATGATGAGCCTCGATGACTTCCAGACCCTTGTTCATCATGGTAGCAGAATCGATGGTGATCTTTCCTCCCATCTTCCATGTGGGGTGGTTCAGAGCCATCTCTGCCGTAACATTCTCAAGGTCTTCCCTCTTCTTCCCGCGGAAAGGACCGCCGGAAGCAGTAATGAGTATCCTGTCAAGGTTCTCTCTCTTCTCGCCCCAGAGGCACTGCCAGATGGCGCAGTGTTCACTGTCAACGGGGAGGATATCCACCTTGGCACGGCGAGCTTCCTCCATGATAAAGTCACCGCCTGCAACGAGAGTCTCCTTATTGGCGAGTGCGATATGCTTGCCGCTCTTTATCGCATGATATACGGGCTCAAGGCCGGCAAATCCCACGATCGCGCCTACTACGGTATCAACTGAAGATAGAGTTGCGACCTCAAGGGCCGCATTCTTCCCGCCTATTACTTCTGTTTTGGAATCAGGCAGGCGGGTCTTTAAGATCCCGCGAAGTTCATCTGCCTTATCCTCAGATGCAACAGATACCAGTTCAGGACTGAATTCCTCGATCTGACCTAAGACAGTACCGATATCACTGCCGCAGGAAAGACCTGCGATCTTAAAATCGCCGGGGTTACGTCTTGCAACCTCCAAGGTCTGAACACCGATCGACCCGGTAGAACCCAAAACCGATAAAACTCTCATATATCACCATCCGATAATTACTTTAGAAATACAGATATCGTCAAAGCCAGAAGACAGCCGACGGGGATCGTAAAGAAAGTGCTGTCGAACCTGTCCATCATGCCGCCATGCCCCGGGAAGATATTCCCGTAATCCTTGATACCGACACGTCTCTTGATAACTGATGCGAGCCAGTCGCCAAGCTGCGATACGACAGAAAGGAACATACCGAAGATGAAGGTCAGAACGGTAAATCCGACGATCCCTATGGCAGGCTTATCAAGATCGTATATGACAAGATCGGAATAGACAGCAACGATCACCGCACAGCCGATCACGCCGCCGATACAGCCTTCCCATGACTTCTTGGGACTGATATGGGGAACTATCTTATGTTTGCCGAGAGTAACTCCGGCAAAATAAGCAAACACATCAGACATCCAGGAGGAACACATTCCGAGCAGCATGTAATACCAGCCGTTCTGTCCGAAACCGATGCAGCTTATGAGACAGAAAAGAGGAAATGCGATATAAAGGATGATGCCTGCCGTAACGCTGCCGTCAACGAACGTATTGCCTACTCCGCCTTTTCCATCATCAGCATCAGCGAACTCATTCTGTCTTACTACAGGCACGAGGATAACGCATGCCAGACAGAAACTCAAGATGAGCAGAAGGAAGAAAGAGAGCACGCGGGACAGGTCGAATGCCAGGAAACGTGAAACTATATAGATAACAAGGCCTATGGCTTCTCCAGCGATTATCAGGGGTACACAAGGCTTAAAGCCGCCGGCCCTGAACGCCTTGATCAGCTCATAAGTTCCTATGATGCCTACGGGCAATGCCAGGAGCAGGATAAGATCGGGTAAGAACAGAGACGGAATATATAGTCCTGCAACGGCTATTGCAAATATAATACCTGTTATTACCCTCTGTCTCATTTCCTGCTCTCATCCTTCTTTTTTACTTAATCCGCCAAAGCGTCTGTCACGTTTGGCATAGTCTTTGAACGCAGCCGTCAGCTCGTCGTATCCGAAATCCGGCCACAATGTGTCCGATACCCAGAATTCGGAATAAGCGCACTCCCACAAAAGGAAGTTTGATATCCTCATCTCTCCCGAAGGCCGTATTATCAGCTCGGGATCCGGAACATCCGGAAGATACATCCTAGCTGAAAGCATATCTTCCGTAATATCGTCCGCCGAGATCTTCCCTTCGGCAACGTCCCTTGCAAGGCTTTGTGCCGCCTGGGCGATCTCTCTTCTGCCACCGTAGTTGAAGGCAACTATCAGCTGCATCTTCTGTCTGTGTAAGGATCTCTCCTCACCTTCCCTGCAGACTTTCCTGATATTCTCAGGCAGAGCTTCTATATCGCCGGTAAATCTTACTCTGATCCCTTCTTCTTCAAGTTCGGGATCATACTTCTCGAAGAACTCGACAAAGAGCTTCATTAACTGATCGACTTCGCCCTGGGGCCTTGACCAATTCTCCGTAGAAAAAGCATATACGGTGAGATACTTCACACCGTATTTGCCGCAGTTCCTGCAAAGTTCTTTTAAATTCTCGGCGCCGGCCCTGTGGCCCGCTGATCTGGGGAGAAGTCTCTTCTTGGCCCACCTGCCGTTGCCGTCCATAATGACGCCCAGGCTCTCCGGGACCTTAAGGCCCTCCGTAGAGAACTTATCCTTGTTATCTTTTGCCATCAGATCTCCATCAATTCCTTGTTCTTCTTCTCACAGGTTGTGTCGATCTCGGCGATGAACTTATCCGTTATCTTCTGGACCTTCTCCTCATACTCCTTGAGAGAATCGTCCGTCAATTCCTTCTTCTTGTTGGCCGCACGCATCTTGTCGATATACTCACGGCGGACGTTCCTTACCACAACCTTAGCCTCTTCTCCGTAAACCTTGACCTGCTTTACGAGTTCCTTACGGCGTTCCTCAGTCAACACAGGGAACAAAAGTCTTATGACCTTGCCGTCATTTGAAGGGGTGATGCCTAAGTCCGAAGCCTGAAGAGCGCGCTCGATCGTCTTCAGCATGGAAGGATCCCAGGGGGTCAGTGTGATCATACGGGCTTCAGGCACCTGGATATTACATACAGCATTTAGAGGAGACGGTGATCCGTAGTAATCTACGGTGATCTTGTCCAGAACATGCGGATTAGCTCTTCCTGCCCTGATCGCATTAAGGTTCTCAATGAGATTGTCAATGGACTTCCTCATCTTGTCTTCTACTTTGTCATAATCAGCTTTTGTGATCTCTATCATAGCCATGATCGTCTTCTCCTTTCGGTATGCGTCTTTAAATTATATCGCTATAACTATCGAAAATTTTGTGACATTTTATTCCACAAGAGTTCCAAGGTTCTCTCCCTTGGCGATCCTTACGATGTTCTCAGGATCTTCCATCGAGAATACCAGGATCTTGGTCTTATTGTCCCTGCAAAGTGCAGCTGCAGTAGCATCCATGACCTTAAGGTCATTCCTCAGGACTTCATCGTGAGTTACTGTCTCGTATCTTACGGCATCAGGATATACATGAGGATCCTTGTCATAGACACCGTCGACCATGGTAGCCTTGAGGAATACATCTGCCCCGATCTCAGTCGCACGGAGGGCAGCACCTGTATCCGTAGAGAAATAGGGGTTACCGGTACCGCAGGCAAAGATAACGATACGGCCCTTCTCAAGATGCCTTATGGCGCGCTTCCTGATATAAAGCTCGCACATCTGGCGGACCTCGATGGCGGACAGGACACGGGTCGTGCAGCCGACCTGTTCCAGAGCATCGCTCAAAGCCAGGGCATTCATCAGGGTAGCCAGCATTCCCATGTGGTCAGCCGTAACCCTGTCCATCTTCTCGGATGAACGGCCTCTCCAGAAATTACCGCCGCCTACGACTATCGCAACCTCTACTCCAAGATCTGAGACTGCCTTGATATTTGTGGATATTTCCTTCAAAACGTCATTATTGATCCCAACCTTATTCTCACCTGCCAGGGCCTCACCGGACACCTTAAGCAATACTCTCTTATACTTCACGTCACCCATACTGTCTGCCTCCGTCGTAATAAATCTGTAACTTTATAGATTTTAACAATAAAGGTGTGATAAAAGAAGTTAAATTTTCCATCAAATCCATTCCTGATCAGATATGTCCCATAAATAGAACAGCAAATAAAAACTCCCCGCAGGATCTGCGGGGAGTTATAGGAAAATTCGATAATGCTTACTTGTTCCCGTTTGCATTCTTATCATACTTATAGAGGAATGTAACCATCTGTCGCCTTAAGCACTTGCCCGAGGGCTGGAATGTACCGTCTGAGTAACCTGCAACGATCTTGTTCTCGGATGCCCAGATCGTTGCCTTATAGAAATAATCAGAACTCTTAACGTCAGAGAACTTGCATGTCTTTGCCTTGGGCTCAAGCTTTCCTGCCATCCTCCAGAGGAATGTAACGGTCTGAGCTCTCGTACATACACCTTCGGGACCGAACTTGTCTTTGCTCAATCCTGTCGTTATCCCCTGCTCGACTGCCCAGATAACAGCCTTGTAGTAGTAAGCGCCTTTCTTAACATCCTTGAAGTCAGTAGTCTTCGCCTTGGGAGCGGGACTTCCGTTAAGTCTCCAAAGGAACGTTACCATCTGGGCTCTGGTACACTCGTTGGCAGGACGGAATTCTGTCTGGTTAGCATATCCCTTGACTATGTCCTTGTCGGAAAGATAGTAGGTCGGCTCATACCAGAAATCACCCTTATTAGTAACATCTTTGTAGAGGACCTTTATCTCCGTCGAATTTTCAAGCGTTGAATTGATCTTCTCGGTCAATATTCCGCTGCCTGCTTTCTTAGCCTCAAAGACGATCTTGTAGGCCTCGCTGTCCGCGGTCTTTGTATTGATCGTAAATACGGATTTATCAGAAGAAACATACTTTGGTCTGTTCCCGCTGTCGGAGATCCTTCCGGATTCAAACTTCTGCCCGGAAAAAACGATGAGTTTATCAACGATTCCGGTATCAAAATCAAATTCTTCCAACTTGGTGTTGTTGCTGATGTCAACTTCAGTAAGACCGGAACACATGATAAGGTCTAACGCCTTGAGTTTCCTGTTTTTGCTAAGGTCAAGTGATGAAAGCTTGTTGCTCCTTATTGCGAAAGACTCGATGTTAGGACACTTGCTGATGTCAATTGATTCGACCGCATTTATTCCGAGTTCGACTTCCTTAAGAGCCTTGTTGCTTCCCAATTTAACGGATTTCAGAGTAAATCCTTTTCCCAGACCATTTAACAGGTAGATCTTATGGAGTTTATGGTTTTTCGTGACATCCAGGGATTCCAGTCTGTCGCTATAGATAACGACCGACTCAAGCTCAGGATTTGAAGAAAGATCAACAGACTGGACCATACAACAGTCTTTTTCTCCGCCGCTCAGCATCAGATCCTTGAGCTTGGCATTCTTGGAAATATCAACAGACTTTATCTTGGAACTGTCCAGCCAAAGATTCTCAAGTTTTGTGAGTTTTGAGACATCTGCTGATGCTATCTCGGCTCTGACCGCTAATTTTGTAAGCCCCGTATTCTTGCTGAAATCATAAACTTTCAGATTGGTTGATTCTACATATAGTGTTTTCAGAGATGTAAGTTTTTCGATACCTGTAAGATCTGATACTTTATCGCTATTGTAAATACTAAGGACAATGGTATTCTTGATCTCTTTTGACGACAGGTAACCGTCTTCGTCAGCATCAAACTCCTTGCTCAGGATCTTACACAAACCCTTATCAGGGAAATTGGATTTATCGATCTTTATCTTCGTTGCCGCACTTGCAGTAATCCCCGGGATCATCGCTACTGCCATGCCTAAAGTAAATGTTGACACTAATAATCTGGAAACTTTCATTGTTATACCCCCTTGATCCTCTCGTAATGTCTTACGCAAAACGTTACGCCCGCAACGCTTTCTATCGCAGGTTCCTCGGAATCCAAACGCCAATCCAGCTTCTCATCGAGATTAGGGAAATAAGCATCTGCCATATACTCATACTCAATGTATGTGATTATAGCCTTGTCACATCTGTCTAAGAGAAGTTTATATGTTGTCTCGCCACCTATTACATAGACTTCGTCATCCACAGTTGCAAGATACTCATCCAGTTCTTCTACACTGTGAACGATAACGGCACCCTCCTTCTCGAAAGTCTCATCGTGAGTCAGGATAACATTCGTCCTGTTCGGCAGAAGACGTTCATCCTTATAAGTCTTAAGAGTCTTCCTTCCGTATACGACCGTGTGTCCGGACGTGTATTTGCGGAATACACCCTTCTGATCTTCCGGAAGCGATACGAGCAGTTCACCTGCATATCCTATCCCCCAGTTCATGTCGACTGCAGCAATTGCTATCATAGTCTTTCCCCCTTCTTATTCATCAAACATTGATGTGAAATATCCAGATGCAGATAAAGGCTCTCCTTCATCCGCAAGATGGCGTGCATCGCCGAAGACCTGCACCCTGAAGGATGCCTTCCCCGGATCCCGCTCTTCCGTCCCTATCACCGTGATGCCCGTAGGTGCGCAAAAGAATCCCTGCCAGAGGGCGGGAGCGGCTATACCTGTAAGGTGGCCGGTAAGTACGGACATCAGTCCGAAGTGACAGAAGAAAACATAATTACCGTCGTTATGAGAGATGACATCATAATATCCTCCCTCACGTCTCTTGTATCCCAGCTCCAGCATAAGCTTATCAAAGCCTGCCGTTACCTCATCGTAGTAATGTCTTATCTTGCCGGTCTTCATGACTTCCGTATCAGGCCAGCCGTAAGGATCGTGTAGTTCTTTATTTGCACAGAAATATTCAGGGTAAAAATCCCATGCAATAGTCTCTTCGCCCGTATCGGGATCCTTGATCTGATAATAGAACTCCTGGAGCCAGTCAAGTTCAACAGTTTCCATGCCCGTTCCTTCCAGGCAGACGGAAGCCGTAGCCTTGGCCCGTCCCAAAGGGGAAACGTAACAACCTGCCACGTCCCAGGTCTTAAATCTTTTGGCAAGGGCTTTTGCTTCTCTCCAGCCTTTCTCAGTCAAGGAATCCAGCTTGTAGTCTGGATCACCGTGTCTTACGATTATAAGCTTCATCTATGATCTTCTCCTCAGACTGCAACAGGGATACCCTTGACCTTAGGGCCGTATTCATATCCTTCGAGCCTGATGTTATCAGTTGTAAACTGATAGAAATCGGTGATGCCCTCATCAATGACGAGCTTGGGAGCCGGGAATGTGGGTCTTGCGATAACTTCCTCTACGATCGGGACATGCCTGTCGTATACATGGGCATCGGCTATTACATGAACGAATTCACCGACCTCAAGACCTGCGCATCTTGCCATCAGATGCGTAAGGACAGCATACTGGCATACATTCCAGCCGTTGGCTACGAGCATGTCATTGGAACGCTGGTTAAGGATGGCATTGAGCTTGTTGCCTGTAACATTAAAAGTCATGGAATATGCACAAGGATAAAGGTTCATCTCGTGCAGATCCTGATGAACATAGATATTTGTTAAGATCCTTCTGGATGAAGGATTGTTCTTAAGGTCAAAGAGGACTCTGTCAACCTGGTCCATCTCGCCTTCCTTATACTGATGCTTAACACCTAACTGGTAGCCGTAAGCTTTGCCAATGGAACCGGACTCATCAGCCCAAGCATCCCAGATGTGAGTTGACAGATCCTTAACATTATTGGACTTCTTCTGCCAGATCCAGAGGAGTTCATCAACAGCGCCCTTAAAGTTGATATATCTTTGCGTCAACATAGGGAACTCTTCTGCAAGGTTATATCTGTTGACTATGCAGAAAGCCTTGTATGTATAAGCCGGGGTTCCGTCCTCCCAGTGAGGCCTTACCTTCTCGTTCTCAGTCGTATATCCTGAATTCAGGATCGTGCGGATATTGTCGATAAAGATATCATCAGCTCTGCTCATAATAGGCTCCTTTAAAAAACATACTGAATTGATTATAACATTAGAGGACATACTTTCTCCCTGTCCATTTGTTAAATAATCCGTACTGTTTATAGGATAGAATGACGAAGAAACGAATCAAAAAAGCAGCGACACATTGTCACTGCCTTTGGTATTTTATAGATCAATAGTTATTTTAGGATCACAAGATCAGATCTTTCGATGGGGCCTATTGGACGCTCTACCTTTATATCGAGCATCTCGACATTCTTGGCTTTCCATTCGGGATCCCAGTTAGTGCAGTAATCACACTTGCACTTCTTAACGCATGAGAAGTAATTGCCCTTGCAGTATCCGCAGTCAACATAGTTGATGAAATATCTGGAGTATCCCGTAAATCCGATAGAATTGAAATAGACCATATGGCAGTCGATCTGCTTTGAGGATACTAGTCTTACCGCTTCAACTATAGCCCACTCGGAATCCAGGGACCTTGCTCTGTAACACTGGCGCCTCTTCTGATTGACTGCCATAAACTGGTTCTTACGCAGAACTGTTGCCGTTACGGTCTTAGTCGGCCATCTCTTGCAGTTCATCCTGTTAAGCACAACACAGGCGATCATGGTCTTATCGGTTATATCATCTTTGCAGAATGCGCCTTCGCCTTCAATGACACGGGCAAAGAGCTTATACTCCTCGACCTTCATCCCACAGGCTCTTGCCTTGACTTCAGAAGAGAAATAATAACGCTGCTCATCGGTGGAATACTGCCACATGAGATCGTACTTCTGCAGAGTATCTTCGTTATTCTTCTTTTTCTTGGGCCTGTATTCGATGTGATCAAAGTCGTGATCAAAGGCCAGCGCTGTCACGCCGTCCATCGAAAGACATGTAAATACCACTACAACAGCAAGTATTATAGCCGTAATCTTACGTTTTAAAATAATGTACCTCTTTCCGCTTGCAGCTGAAAACACCCAGATTCAGTCTGATCTTCATTCGGTTACAAGATTATACAAGGGTTTTTTGCAGTTTTCAAGAAAAGAGAACATATGTAATATTTCTGTATTATTCGCGAAAAGCCGTTCACTTAAACATCTGCTCATAATCTTCAGGCGACTTACCGGCAATGCCGACTATCTCTATAACGAGGATGTTGCCATCATCGAGTTTTCGGGCATAAAAGTAGAAATACTGATCGAAGAGCGGGGCCCTTACGACATCTCTTACATATTCTTCTCCACAGAGAGTCACTTTCGTTCTGTCCTCACGAACCTGCTTGATACCCGAAGAATCTGCAATGCCGTCAAGGAAGATACGGAAATCATCAAGATAGTCTTCCGCTGTATAATCCGTGTCACCGGAAATCCCTTTCTTAACATTCAGGAACTTTATGTCGATATTCTCGGTCGTGGTCATGAACGATGTGTCCAGCAGTTTGGAAGATTCGCGATTCAGATCCTTCTCACGGGTGCATTGAGATAACAGATTCTTCATGGCAAGGACCTGATCCCTCTCCCCTACCGGCACCATGTTGGAGGGAACATTTAAGGAAAGATCTGCATAGCTGTTTGTATAGACATCGTCCTTGAACTCACCCTTTGTATAAGCCGTGCCTTTCATCAATTCACTATCAGTTCCGCCATCTTTTGCCGGATCCTCGATGTCACCTGATCTGTATTTTCGAAAACGGTATGTGAACGGCTCGGGCTTATTATCGGGGTCCTTAGGCACAAAATCATCGGCATAGGTCAGGCCGTATCCTGTTGGAAATAAACAGTCACTGCTTCCGATCTGATCCAGCGACTCATACCAGGGCGACGGAAGTTTACCCTTAAAACCGGAATAGCCGCAGAGAACATCGGAGATCCCTTTGCCTTCAGACCCGGGAAGATAGCACATAACAACACTGTCCCAACTGTCGAGATCACTCCGGTCGAGGATTACATGGCGGCCTGCGACTATACAGGTTACTGTCGGTTTGCCCATGGCCTTTACAGCATCGATCATATCCCTGTTGTCCGCAAGGCCTAGCTTGCCGCAGAGTTCAAGATCTTCCGTATCACCGTTCCATTCAGCGTATGCCTGCTCACCCACGCAAAGTAAAACAACGTCGGCTTTAGCAGCATCTAAAGGATCTGTGATAACTTCAACACCATAGGATGATGCATATTTCTCAAAAGTTTCTTTTATTGTCGTCACGCCACGGATCTCATTTGTTTGCGCGCCGTTCCAGTCCAATGTCCAGCCACCGCACTGCGCGGCTCTGTCGTCTGCAGCAGGACCTGTGATATATATCTTTGTTCCCTCCTTGAACGGAAGGATATCATTGTCATTTTTGAGCAGGACAAGACTTTCTTCGACCAATTTCTCCGCAACTGCCCTGTATTGCATGGAACCGACACCTTTTTGTAAAGGATCTACCGTCTTAAACAGGGGATCATCGAAAACACCTGCATCCTTTTTTACTCTTATTATCCTGGTCACCGCATCATTCACGCGTTCCTCTTTTATCTTTCCGCTTTCAACCGCTCCGACGATTATCTGTCTTGCCTCATCGAATCTGTCAGGCTCCATTAACATGTCGATACCTGCATTGACACTCTTTACTACCTGCTCCTCATAATTATCTCCGCTTATGTTTCCTACCGAACCCCAGTCGCTTACTATAAAGCCCTTAAAGCCCATCTCATCCTTCAGCTTCATGATGTACTCTTTATTCTCGTGCATCTTCAGTCCGTTAAGCGATGAATGGCTGACCATGATGGTCTGGACGCCGGCATCGATCTGGGCCTGGTAGACCTTAAGGAGTTCATTGATCTCATCTTCCGACAAACTGGCATCTCCACGGTCGATAAGCATGTTGACCTCGCTCTGTTCACCGGTTCCGTACACTACGTTGCCGTCTGCCAGATAATGTTTTGCGCAGGCTATAAGACCGCCGTCGATAAGACCTTTTGTATATGCCGTGGAAATCCTGGTTATCAGATCAAGATCAGAACCGTAAGATTCATATGTCCTTCCCCAGCGGGGATCTTCTGATTGAGCAACAACAGGCGAGAAATTCCAGATCATATGGCAGAGTCTGGCTTCTTCGGCCGTAATAAGACCTTCCTGATAAGCCAGGTCTTCGTTATTAGCTGCTCCCACCCATATGTTATGCGGGAAATATATTGCATTAATACAGTAATTAACACCATGAACGTCATCCTGACCATAGATCATTGGGATACCGCTTTCTGACATGAGCGCACCCTTCTGAAAATCATTGATAAGTGAACGCCATTCATACGATTCAATAGGCCCATTGGGAGTTGACAGGACACTGCCGTAATCGTTATCTTTCATGGCATAGGGATCAGTATTATAAACAGCAGGCTGCACCATCTGTGCCGCTTTCTGTTCGACAGTGAGTTCAGAGACGATCTCTTCCGGGGTCATCTCAGCATACTGATGATATTTTAAGTTTGCGTCATTATAGTACATGCCGCCACAGGAGACAGCCGACAAAAACATTATCGATGTGATGATCAATGATATGACTTTACGCATGTGATATACTGCCCCTCCCTTTTTATCAAGCATATCAGCCTGAATACATTTTACATTATTTAGACCGCAGGTAAACACCAAAACCAAAAGACATAACGAGCTGACTTGCCCAAAGGCAAGCCAGCCCGTTTGTTAAGGAGATTTGCTCAAACGATCGGTTATTTAAACAGCTTCTCATATTCAGAAGGATCGCAGTCTTTAAAGAAACAGATCTCAATGATGCTCATCAGCTTATCATCTATTTTTCTTGCGTAGAAACATACTGTCTGATGAGGGCCGCCTTCCTGGGACAGTATCAGATACTGTCTCGTATATTCGTTATCGGCAAGTTTGACCTTAGTCCTGCCTTTGTTTTCAATATTTATGTTGTACTTATTTAAGTTTGTCTCCAGGCACTTGATGTCAAAATCCAAATAATCATCCTCATTGAAGTCAGGATCATCAGGAGCAGCCAGTTCCAGATTTATAAAATCAAAGGCCATACTGTTTCCGCTGTTGTCAAAACAGGCATCCCAGACTTTGGCCGATTCGATCTGCAACTCCTTCTCGTCGGTGATCTCAGCTAAATTCTCTTTTCTGCCAGCGTTCAGTTCTTCATCACTGACCTGGAGCTCATCGGCCGGGATGGAAACACGGATGTTTGCATAATCATTAACATAATCTCCGTCTTTGAAGAGACCCTTGGTGTAATTCGTTCCTGCCATGATATCTTCTTCCGGCTTTTCTTCAGAAGGTTTATCATCTGTCGCATCGGGTTCGGTCCTGGCATTAAACCCATCCCCATAGTTTAGACCGTATCCCTTTTCAAGGAAGCATTTATCCGTTCCGATCTCATCAACAGAACCATACCAGGGTGAAGGCAGCTTACCCGTAAAGTCGGCGCAGCCGCAGAGGACATCAGAGATACCCTTGCCTTCTGAACCGGGGAGATAACACATAACGACGCTGTCCCAGTTACCGTAATCCTTCTTGTCCAGTATGACTTGTCTTCCCGCTACGATACAGGTTACCGTGGGCTTGCCCGATCTTGCTGCATCATCTATCGCCTTCCTGTTGCCCGAAAGTCCTAACATACCGCAGAGCTCAAGATCTTCCGTATCGCCGTTCCACTCGGCATAGGACTGTTCTCCTATACAGAGGAGCACTATGTCACAATCCTTGATATCTTTGACGATCTCAATACCATAATCTTTGGCATATCTTTCGAAAGCTTCCGTAATCGTCGTAACACCTTCGACATCTATTGAAGGAGCATTGTTCCAACCTACGGTCCAGCCGCCGCACTGTACCTGACCGTTATCTGCTGCAGGGCCTATGATACAGACCTTGCTGCCTTCCCTGACAGGAAGAGTCTTCTTGTCGTTCTTAAGAAGGACCAGACTCTCCTCGACGAGTTTTTCAGCAACTTTCCTGTATTCAGGAGAACCCGTCTCTGACTTCTCCGTCTTAAGGTCTTTAAGCATAGGATCATCGAAAAGTCCTACATCCTTCTTGACCTTGATTATCCTCGTTACGGCATCGTTTACACGGTCCTCACTTATATCGCCGCTTCCGACTGCTTCAACTATGATCTGCTTTGCTTCTTCGAAGCGGTCTGTCTCCATCAGCATATCGATACCGGCATTGACGCTCTTTATTACCTGTTCCTTATAGCTTGCAGCGGGGATGTTCTGTATAGAACCCCAGTCACTTACGATAAAGCCCTTAAAACCCATCTCATCCTTGAGTTTCATGATGTACTCTTTGTTTTCGTGCATCTTGACGCCGTTAAGGGATGAGTGGCTGATCATGATCGTCTGAACGCCTGCATCTATCTGAGCCTGATAGACCTTGAGGAGCTCGTTGATCTCCTCGTCGGAGAGCCGGGCATCGCCCCTGTCTATCAGCATCTTGATGTCACCCTGTTCACCCGTACCGTATTTGACATTACCGTCAGCAAAGAAATGCTTCGTGCAGGCAACGATGCCGCCGTCGATCAGACCCTTGGTATATGCAGTGGAAAGTCTTGTAATGATATCAAGATCTGATCCATAGGATTCGTATGTCCTTCCCCAGCGGGGATCTGCCGACTGGGCAACTACTGGTGAGAAGTTCCACATCATATTGCAGATCTTAGCCTCGTCAGCCGTGATAAGTCCTACCTGGTAAGCAAGTTCCTCATCGTTAGCTGCTCCCTGGCCGATGTTATGCGGGAAATAAACTGCGTTGACGCAGTAATTAACACCATGCACGTCATCCTGCCCGTAGATAAACGGGATACCGCTTTTAGAATCGATGGCAGCCTGCTGAAAACCTGATATTATATCTCTCCACTCGGATGCCGTTGTCGGGCCTGATGTGGACAATATGCTGCCGTAGTCATGGAGCTTCATATCTTCATTGCTCGTCATGTAGATGGCCGGCTGGACCATCTGATAAGCCTTCTGCTCCAGAGTCATCTCAGCAACGATCTCTCCGGGAGTCATCCCGGCATAACGCTGATACTTGATCTCCTCAGGTTCAGTTGTTTCCTTGGGAGCCTCGGCCGTAGTTGTAGTTTCCGTATTTGCAGCTGTCGTCGTAGTCTCGGCAGGCTGCATTGTACATGAGCTCACCGATAACAAGACAGCTAATGACATTATCGATGCAATTGCCTTTTTCATATCAATCCCTCCGTTTCACTAAGCCTTTTTATTTGAACAGTTTCTCGTAATCAGCAGGAGCTGCGTCTTCGTAGAAAGCAATGATCCAGATAACGCTCATGACCTTATCGTCGACCATCCTTGCATATAAGAAAGACTTCTCAGGGAGTTCGACATAACTGTCGTAGCCCGAATATACCTGTCTTACATACTCGTTCCCTCCGAACGTAACTGTCTGTCTTCCCTCATTCTTATCCCAGCCGATCTCTTCTGTCATGTTCATAGCGCAGAAGTCATCAAGATAGTCTTCCACCGTGTAGGCCTGTCCGTCCATAGCGGCAAGTTCAACATTAACGTACTTGAAGTGAACGTTATCGTGGATATTATCGTCAATGCTGTAGAAGGAACAGTCCCATCTTGTCGCAGCCTCACGGCGCTTGTCACGTTCCTCATCGCATCCTGCTACGATCTCGGATGTATCAGAGATCTTATCTTCAGGGATCTGCTGATATCCTTCAGGAATTTCAACCTTGATGCCGGCAAATTCATTGCTGTATACGTTGTTCTCGAAAACGCCCTTCTTAAAGTCCGTACCTTCCATGGGATCTGTCACATCTCCCTTATGGACTGAACCGGTCCTTTCAAGTCTTATCTCATAGATATGCCCGAACTCATCAGATTCGATGATCCTGTTTAAGGTCTGGCAGGTAAAAGACGATCCGTCGTGCATGTACCCTGTTTCCTTCTTCATTAAGCCACAACAGTATCCGTTATCGTCAGTAAGAAGAGTCTTCATGGATTGCTCATTAAGGAGCTTGCCCGTGAAAAGCGCTCTATCGAACTTGATCATATCCGTAAGGCATGAATGGATACCGCTGTCGCCCCTGTAGTTGTTGGGGCCGGCAGGATACCCGGACTTGTCGGTAAATCCGTATTGGGCAAGTTCTTCAAAATCGACAGGAACATATGTCATGTCATCTTTAGCCATTGATGAGGTCTTCGTCATGCCGCACTTATCAAAGATCATCTCTTTAACGTAATCGCAGTATTTCATTCCTGACACCTTCTCGATAACGAAAGCAAGAATATGATAGTTGCTGTTGCTGTATTCGTATTGAGTTCCGGGCTCGAAATTAAGAGGAGCTTTATACAAAGCCTGCAGGAATTCCTCATCGCCGATCTTATCAAGAAAGATGTCGCTTAATTTCTTATTCGCTGCATCCGCGCCTGATATATTCCAGAAAGGATCAGGATCGTTGCAGTAATCAGGGATCCCCGATTTCATGTGAAGAAGATTATATATCGTTATCTTCTTCCCTGTCTCATATTCAGGGAAATACTTATCGAGAGTATCCTCCAATGTAAGCTTTCCGTCTTCAGCCAGCTTTATAACTGCGACAGCCGTAAAGGTCTTACTTACGGAAGCCATATCAAAGATAGTATCCTGCGATGTGATCGTAGTCCCGTCCTTCTCTGATGCATCTTCGCAATAAAGATATAGAACATCCTCATCTGTTGCAACCAGATACGCTCCGTTGCAGCGTTCCTTGCTGTATGACTCAACTATATCTGAGTATTTGGACTCAGGATTAATCCACGACCGTTCTTCCGCTGCAAGCTTTATCTTAGACAGCGAATATTCTGATTCTATTTCTGCTTCAGTCACAGTTGTCGGCTCTGCATCAGGTTCAGAAGTCTCCGATGTCGTCCCGCCTTCAGGTCTTACAGTGCACGATGCAAACGAAAGGAGCATTATCCATGCCATTATTCCCGTAATTTGTTTTTTCATATACACCCTCCCCAACATCACTGCTTGATCTTTCCGATCAGTTCCTTGAACATCTGGAACGGGCCATCCATCAAGCTGCCGCCCCTGTATCAAACCAGCTCTCAAAATCCTCAGGGGCCTTTTCTCCTGTGTTGATATCGATCTGGATACAGGAGAAAACACGATCCCCGATCTTCGCCACGTAGAAGTAGACTTTACAGGTCTGTCCCTGTGCTGTTACGTTAGTCAATATCCTTGTATATTCTTTTCCGCATAAGGTAACTTTATCTGTTTGGCTAATCTCGATCTGACCGCCAAGAAAGTCACCTACAAATTTAACGCAGCCCTCAGGGGAACTGTCAGCTACGTCACAAAGATCCAGGTCAAGAAAATAGAGCAGCATATCATCGTTGTCGCCTAGGAAGAGTTCGTCAAAATATCCTACTGAAGCAAACCTGCTTTTAAGCATGTCCCTGTTTGATGAAACACTGGTCGAATTATCCTTTGTGTGATAGCCGTCAGGCAATATGATCTTTAATCCGCTCGTGCTGTTTGTATAAACTCCGGTTTCGATATTGCCGGGGTATTCGACCGCAGTTTTGTCCTTATCAGGATTTGTTATATCGTCGCTATATACGGCAGCAGGTTCTGTTCTCGGGACAAATTCTTCACCATATGTTAATCCGTATCCTTTTTCGAGGAAGCACCCGTCAGTTCCGATCTGGTCAACTGATCCATACCAGGGCGAAGGAAGTTTGCCCCTAAAGTCAGCGCAGCCGCAGAGGACATCAGATATACCCTTGCCTTCTGAGCCGGGCAGGTAGCACATTACGACGCTGTCCCAGTTCTTGTAATCATTCTTATCGAGGATGACCTGTCTTCCCGCCAGGATGCATGTTACGGTAGGTTTGCCGAGTTTCTTCACTTCATCTATTGCTTCCCTGTTCTCCGGGATCCCGAGCGCTCCGCAGAGCTCAAGGTCTTCAGTATCGCCATACCACTCTGCATAGGACTTCTCCCCCACACAGAGAAGAACCACGTCAGCCTTCTTTGCATCTGCCGGATCAGTTATCACTTCAATACCGTAGTCAGCAGAATAAGTCTCGAAAGCCTTTTGAATAGTAGTTACACCGGCGATGACTTTGGAGGGGCTCTCGACCCAGTCGATAGTCCAGCCGCCGCACTGTGACTGGGCATTATCTGCAGCAGGGCCTGTGATATAGACCTTCGTTCCTTCCTTCAGAGGAAGTGTCTTCTTATCGTTCTTCAAAAGGACAAGGCTCTCTTCTACGAGCTTTTCTGCAACTGCCCTGTATTCAGCTGATCCTACATCAGACTGCTTTGTCTCGATATTCTCGAAGAAGGGATCGTCGAAAAGGCCTGCTTCCTTCTTAACCCTGATTATCCTTGTTACGGCATCGTTCAAACGTTCTTCCGTGATCCTTCCGTCTTTAACACCGTTGACAATGCTCTGCATGGCTTCATCGAAGCGTGTTACTTCCATGAACATATCGATCCCGGAATTAACACCCAGGATTATCTGTTCTTCGTATGTTGCGGGAGATGTCCTCTGGGATCCCTCATAGTCACTGATAATGAAACCTTCAAAACCCATCTCATTCTTGAGCTTCATTATGTATTCGCCGTACTCATGCATCTGCTTGCCGTTAAGGGCTGAGAAACTGACCATAATGGTCTGGACACCCGCATCTATCTGGGACTGATAGACCTTGAGGAGTTCATTGATCTCGTTCTCGGTAAGTTCAGAATTACCGCGATCTAAAGGAGTCTTTTCACCTGTTCCATATTCTACGTTGCCGTCACCGAAGAAGTGCTTTGCACATGCAATGACGCCACCATCGATAAGGCCCTTGGTATAGGCTGTTGAAAGTCTTGTAATAGTATCAAGATCAGAACCATAGGATTCATATGTTCTTCCCCATCTGGGATCTTCAGACTGGGCAACGCATGGATAAAGATTCCACGCGATATGGCAGAGCTTACTTTCTTCAGCCGTTATAAGTCCCATCTGATATTCAAGTTCTTCATCGTTGGCGGCACCCTGGCCGATGTTGTGAGGGAAATAAACAGAATTAAGTGTATAACCTACTCCGTGTGCATGGTCCTGGGCTACGATAAAAGGGATCCCTGCTTCAGACTTAATGGATGCTTCCATAAAGCCGTCCAGGTATTTACGCCAATCTTTCATGGATACGGCACCGGCTTCTGCATAGAGGCTTCCGTAACAGTTGGTCTTCATGAGGATATCGCTTGGGATATTATACTTGCTGGGCTGGACCATCTGGGCAGCCTTCTGCTCCAAGGTAAGATCTGCTACGATCTCCTCGGGAGTCATCTTGGCATAACGCATATATTTTGCCTCCGTAGATTCTGTAGCTTCAGCCGTGGTCTCCGTTGCAGAAGTTTCCGTTACGGATCCGCTGCTGTCGGAAGTCGTCTCGGCAGGTGCTGTATTACATGCCGCAGCTCCCAAAAACAGGGTGAGCGATAGAAATAGAGCAAAATACTTTTTCATGTTTTCTCCTCCAAGATTCTATATATGGAATAATTCCTGAGTACTATATTGTCGGGGCGTTTTGGGACAGCTTCGACATGATATCCATAAACCTGTCACTGTCTGAATAAGACATACGCTGATATGAAGTGTTCCTCTTACTGTAATTGTCGCTTAAATAGACAGCATGTGTCTTGGCTGAATACAAAACCCTGCAGTATCTGTCATTGCCCGGATCCTGACCGTCCTGAAGCTTTACATAGAGCGCATTGTCAGCCTCCTTGGAAACACTGTCCTCGTTGATCCTGAAAAGGCAGTTATCGGTCTTGAGTAATGAGTTAAGTTCCTGAAGCGTATCAGGATCGTTTACCGACATCTGGGTATATGTCGTATACTGATCGAGGTTCTCTGCCGTCAACAACGCGGAAGTAGGTATTATCTCCGGCTCTTCTACAGGAGGAGTATATTTGAATCTCTCCTGTCTAGTTAAATACGTTGATTCATAATCGAAATGCACTTTCGCTTCCTTCAGATTATTTACATATTTTTCCGGACTGGTCTTTACAGCTGATGTACCAGCCGTCAGAAGAGCCGAAGCCATGACCAGAAGAACGAGGACTGCTATGACAGAAGAATATGTTTGAGGTCTTCCGATAAGGTAAAGACGTCTGTTCATCTCCTTCTTTTTGTTGGCCATGGGAGATACGAATGAATATCTGTAACGAATGGACTGTTTTCTCAAAGCTGCGATCAGCACCATACCGTATTCTCTTTTCTCCTCAATGCTCATGTCCCTGGTAACCTGGGCATCACATGCAAGCTCACGGTCGAAGCGGGCTGAACATCCCATAACCCATACAAGAGGATTGAACCAGTAAATGGTGCAGCAAAGGGACAGGAAGAATGCAAAGAGATTATCGTGGTGCTTGATATGTGTTAACTCATGAATGAGTATGTAGCGAAGATCTTCGGGAGTATCCATTACCCATGTAGGAAGATAGATCGAAGGGCTTATGATGCCGACAGCACAAGGGGATGATGCATTGTCGGAAACATAGATAGCTGGCATCTGTTCAAGTTCAAGGATATCCAGGAGATCCTTATTGATCCCGCTGTCACACAAGACCTTGGAAAGCTCTGATGCGAAGAGTCTGCGGCCTTTCTTAAGTTTAAAAGTAAAACGCAGATTATTTACAAGAGTAAAGATCCCTACGACAGCAACTCCTGCTATCCATACAAGAAGAAGAACATCCGTAACAGACAAGGCTCTAACAACATGAGAAACCTCACCTGCGTGGCTAATTGCAACTTCTTTTACAAGGGTATCATTGCTTATAACGATCTTACTGACGTCATTATCTGTTGCCGGAGCAAAGAGATTCAACAAACTCAGTTCGCTCTCGATCGAGAAAGGAAGCAAGAGGCGCAGCGCAACAGGGATCCACAGATAGTACTGCAATCTCTTGTCGAGCTTCTTCTCCAAAAGAAGCCTGATCAGCATAACGACTGCTATAAGGATAGAAGCCTGTATGGTGATCTCGCTAATGACTGTCAGTAAGCTGCTGATCATCAGTCTTTTCCGCCTTTCAGAAGAGCGATCATCTGGTCGATATCTTCATCAGAAAGCTTATCTGACTTCGCAAGATAGGAAACCATCGTAAGCGGGTTATCATCGAAAACACGGGAAAGCGTGTTATCAAGCTCTTCCCTTATTACTTCGTCCTGCTTGAATGCAGCCCTGTATAACTTGGGATTAGCTTCCTCGACCTTGATGGTACCCTTGGTCTCCATCCTTTTAAGGAAGGATATAACGGCATGACGGGTCCAGGAATGCTGCTTGTTAACTTCATCACAGATCTGTCTTAATGTGCAGGGCTGCTTAGCCCATATGATCTTCATGATGTCCCATTCATTTCCTGTCAGATTTATCTCATTACTCATATTAACTCCTATATTGTGGTAACTAATTTATTACTTATGCCTGTATAATAATCTTGAACAGTCGATATGTCAAGATAGTAGTAACAGTTTTGTTACCATTGTTTTATATATTTCTACCACCGGAACACCGTAAACTCATCTCAATGACACCGTAGAGTGCGTAAATTGGCATTTAACAGTGTCAAGATCAAAAGATGATCACAAATAAAAAACCGCAGGAACTGATTCCTGCGGTTTGGTCGGAGTGACGGGACTCGAACCCACGACCTCTTGCTCCCTAAGCAAGCACTCTAGCCACCTGAGCTACACCCCGATGTTATCGGTCGCTTATGATTTGAAAAATGGTCGGAGTGGCGAGACTCGAACTCGCGGCCTCTTGCTCCCGAAGCAAGCACTCTACCACCTGAGCCACACCCCGGAGTCTTTCCAAATCACAGGCTAAATAATAATAGTACAAGTAAGAAGATAATGCAAGCCTTATATCAAAAAAACGGGTCCCGAAGGACCCGTTTCTGTCATCTGATCATGTTTGATCAAGCAGGGTTGATACCATAATCATCCTTAATGGCATTCTTAAAATCAGTCAATGCTTCATCTCTTGTCTTCTCTCCATGAGAATACTGCCAGACCTGATCACACCAGTAAGAACCTATACCGTCATCGTATTCGCTCTTATTCTTACCTGTCGCATAATCACTGGCAGAACTGAATACATCAAACATATTCTGACCTCCGAGGAAATCACATTTACCATCTGATTTGCCCATTACGACTGCAGAAGCAACAGCATCCTTGGTGCCGGTATCGTTCAAAAGACCATTTGCCCAGGCATACTGTACGCCATCCTTGGAAGTATCCAAAGTAATGTATTTGATGATATCGGCAACAACATCTTTATTGGAGGTATTCTTATTCGCCATGACCCATGTACCGCCCCAGAAGAAGCCTACAGGAGGGGTGCATACTGCCCAGTCTCCGTATGTTCCCTTAGAAGTATCAAGTTTTTTGGTGTCTCCGGCACCATCCCATGATCCGCAGTTATCGCCCATGGTGTAATTGATAAGCCATGCGGGGCCTAAGAAACCGAAGCATTCTTTAGGACCCAATCCTGCCATATCATCATTCCACTCTCCGGACCATTGCCTGGTATCGTTAGTATATCCGTTATCTACAAGCTGTTTGGCAATATCAAGGAATGCCTCGCGGTCAGGATCGATAACGAGCTTGCCCTTGCTGTTGATCCAACCCTTGGATGAACCTCCTGCTACTGCGTGCCAGACATCATCGATGCCCGAACAGATAACATAGCCCTTATCCTTGAGTTTCTTGGCTGCTGCCATAAACTTATCCCAGCCGGGGCCAACCTGATTTGCGATCTTAGCCGGATCATCAGTCCCGAAAACCTCCTTGGCAATGGATCTTCTGTAAATGAAAGCACCGCCTGTTGACTGGAATCCCAAACCTACGATATTGTTGTCAGAAGGTCTTGTTCCGATATCGACCGTGTACTGAGCGATCTTAGCCTTGGATATTCCGCTCTTAACATCGATCCCAAGGTCCTTATATGTTGCTGCATACTTCGATGCTGCCCCCTGGGTATACTTGAGAACAAAAGCTTCCTCTGCAGCATAGATATCAGGAGCACTTGTTCCGCCCTTTGAAAGTGCTAGATCCAGTTCATCCTGATATTTGCCGTTGTCATTGGAAAGGATCTTGGTCTTGACCTCATACTGCTTTGCAATATCCTGATGAGTCTTCATATAGGTATCGACCATCGACGGAACTTCATCATTAAAGGACCAGATGTTCAAGACCTTTTTCTCAGTTGTTTTATTACCGGAGCCATTACCGTTGCTGCCGCTGCCGCTTCCGGCATATTTATCGAACTTATAAAGGAACGTTACCATCTGACGTCTCAGACAGTCACCGTTAGGTCTGAACGTACCGTCATCGTATCCTGCGAGGATCTTCTTCTCTGAAGCCCAGAGAGTTGCCTTATAAAAATAATCAGTCTTCTTTACATCGGAGAACTTGTTCTTAGTCGAAGTCGGCTTAGGCTGCCCTGCAAGCCTCCAGAGGAATGTTACGGCATGCTTTCTTGCGCATACGATCTGAGGGCCGAACGTTCCGTCCTTATAACCTTCTACGATATGGTTCTCATTACCCCAGATACATGCTTTATAGAAATAATCCGTTTTCTTTACATCACTGAATTTGCATGTCGAAGACTTAGGCTTGGGTTCTCCCTGCAATCTCCAGATAAAGGTTACCATCTGCGCTCTGGTACACTTGTTGGCAGGCCGGAATTCTGTCTGGTTGGCATAGCCTTTTACAACACCTTTGGCCGTAAGATAATTGGTAGGTTCATACCAGAAATCCTTCTTCGATGTGACATCCTTATAAAGCACCTGAACATCACAATTAACGGTCTGCCCATCCGCAGAAGCGGATATGACAGCAGTTCCCGCCTGTTTAGCTGTTACTTTGCCCTTAGAGTCTACAGTTGCAACCTTTGTGTCTGACGATTTCCATGTAATCTCAGCATCAGAATTATCCATCGTAGCTTTCAGGGAAGCATTTTTACCGGATATGATCGAAAGGTTTGTCTTATCCAATTTAAGAACGCTCTTGGAGATCTTAAAGTTTGTAGAACCCGCTGCAAAATGTACTTGCGGATTCCAATTAACGGGAAGCAAATACATATGTCTGTCTCCGTCATTTATGTATTTCTTTGTATTGTTTATAACATACATATACGAATAATACACATAATATTCGCCTTCAAACTGGCTCGTAAAGGTCTTCGTTATTGTCTGGCCTTTAGCAGTGTAAGGGATCTGTTCTTCGTGCATCACCCAGCCATTAAGCCCCGGGGTAACTGCAAACACATCGATCTCAACATAATTTTTTCCATCATCACATTCTTGAAAAACTTCTGTTTGGATCTTTATGTCAATATTTTTCCCGGGCAGATATGTCTGTCCTTTGGTGGGCGACACAATGCCGTCTGCATTTACTGTTAACGGCATCATGGTAAACATCATGAAAACAGCCAACAATAAAGATAATACTTTCTTCCTCACCTTCATATTATGTCCTCCCCTCAGATTATTTCAGGCCGAGCCCTTATACCCGAATTATACAACAGGTGGAAGATATAAAAATGTAAACTTTTATCCATCCCCCAAAAAACAAAAAAGAAGCACCGGATCTCCGGTGCTTCCTTAGAAACATAAATAATTGTCAGATTACTCTGCGGGAGTTTCTGCTGCCTCTTCAGCGGGAGCTTCAACTGCTTCCTCTGCAGGTGCTGCTTCTTCTGCAACAGCCTCGACAGCTTCTTCAACAGGTGCTGCTTCTTCAGCAACAGTCTCAACTGCTTCTTCTGCAGGTGCTGCTTTTTCTGCAACAACTTCAGCAACTTCCTCTGCGGGAGCCTCAACAGCTGCCTCTACAGGTGCTTCAACGGGAGCTTCAGCTTCAGCTGCTTCATCCTCAGCCTCTTCTACTTCCTCAACCTCAGGAGGATTGATGGGAGCGATATCCTTGATGGATACGGAGATCCTTCTGCCTTCGGAATCAACCTTGATCACTCTTGCACGAACGATGTCGCCCTTGGAGAGAACTTCAGAGGGGTTCTCAAGTCTCTTGTCGGAGATCTGGGAGATGTGGCAGAGAGCGTCGATGCCGGGCTCGAGCTCGATGAATGCACCGAAGTCACAGATCCTTACGATCTTGCCTTCTACTACGGAGCCCTCAGGGATCCTCTCAGCGATGTTGTAGTAAGGATCATCTTCTTCCTTCTTATAGCCGAGGGAGATCTTCTTGGATTCCTTATCGAAGCTCTTAACATATACTTCGATCTCGTCGTTAACCTTGAGAACGTCAGAAGGCTTCTGGTTGCGTACCCATGTGATCTCGGAAACGTGAACGAGTCCGTCTACGCCGCCGATGTCAACGAAAGCTCCGAACTCAGGAAGGCTTCTTACGACACCAGTATATCTCTTGCCAACCTCGATGTTGTCCCAGATATCAGCAGCCTTAGCAGCCTTCTCGCGTGCAGCGAGCTGTCTGTGGGATCCGGAGATCCTTAAGCGGTTCTTCTCAGTCTCGAACTTTGTGATAACAACTTCGAGCTCCTTGCCGATGTAGGATTCAAGATCCTTTACTTCACCGAACTTGATCTGAGACTTGTGGATATATACCTCAACACCGTGGTAGGAACCGATGAGACCGTCCTTAACGGTGCGGATGAGCTTCAATGTGATAGGAGTCTTGTTATCGAAAGCTTCCTTTACTTCGCCCTTGTACTTCTCGTAATCAACGGCGGTCATGGAAAGATCGATGTCCTTGCCCTGATCTGTGTTGCGGACTTTCTTGACTACTACCTTAACTGTCTTGTGCTCTGCGATAGCAGCATCCAGATCGATCTCGTTCTCACCCTGGAATTCCTCGATCGGGATCTTACCTTCGGATTTGTCATGAACGTCAACGTAAACGTAATCAGCATCTGCCGAAGTTATTTCTCCTTCCACGACAGCGCCCCTTCTGATCTGAGAAATGCTGTTTACATAGTCTGTGAACTCATTGCCTGAGTTCTCTTCGGGAATCTCCTGTCCCTCGATGTTCTTTACGTCTTCTTCGTTCATTGTTTGAACAACCTCCAAAATGATATCTTCCGGCGTAGAAGCACCCGCAGTAATACCAACCGTATCAGAAGGCTTTATGAGACCTGCTGACAGCAAGCCGCGAAGCTCTGTGGCACCACTTATGAGATACGTTCTATCGCAACGACCGGAACAGACTTCCATAAGCTTCTTCGTATTTGAACTGTGCCCGGAACCGATGACTAACATCACATCCGAGCGTTCTGAAATCGAGGCTGCTTCTGTTTGCCTATTTTCAGTCGTAATACATATTGTATCAAAAACAAGATTTTTTTCAATTTTATTTTCTACAGCTGCACAAATTCTTTTGAATTTTTCTGTGGAAAAGGTAGTTTGTGAGACCAGGATCGCCGTTTCTATAGGGAAATCCAGAGTCTCAAGGTCAGATTCTGAAGTAATTACAGCTACTTTTACATCAGGATGATCTTCTGTCTGCCCGCAGATACCTATGACCTCCGGATGCCCCGGAGTGCCGCAGATTATTATGTTCTTTCCTTCTGATGCAGCCCTAGCTACTATCTTATGTATCTTCATGACAAAAGGACAGGTGCAGTCGGTTACGATGCAGCCCTTGCCCTTCAATATCTCAAGCTGTGATCTTGGAACTCCGTGAGCCCTGATTATGACATCTGATCCCGGAGGAACATCATCCGCATCTTCAACGATGGTAAAACCGGCCTCTTTCAACCTGTCCATGACAGTAGCGTTATGGATCAGTTCTCCAAGCATTACGAGATTGCTTCCGGACTCATTTGCCCCCGCCATCTCGAAAGCCTTCGCAACAGCATTCTTTACTCCGAAGCAAAAACCTGCGTCCTTAGCCTTTAAGACCGGCATCTTTAATCCTCGTGAACAAAGGACAGGAGATAATCGCGCGTCCCGTCGATCGTAAACTTCTCAGTGTCGATAACGATCGCCTCAGGGACCTGTACCAACGGTGAGAACTCCCTGTTGGAATCCTGCTCATCCCTGTATTCGATGTCTCTTAAGACTTCCTCGTAATTCTGTGAGAAGTCTCCCCTCTCCTGCAGCTCGGCAAGTCTTCTCTCGGCTCTGACAGACGCTTTCGCAGTAACATAGAACTTATACTTTGCATCAGGGAGAACGTTGGAAGCGATGTCACGTCCGTCAAGAACAAAACTCTGATGACGGGCTATCTCACGCTGCATGTCGACCATGGCTGTTCTTACAACGGGAAGTGCGCTTATGTCGGAAGCTGCAACGGACACTTCGGGTGTCCTTATGTCACCTGTTACATCCTCGCCGTCTAAGATCATGTGCTGAACACCGTCGATGAACTTAACTTCGAGCTTCATCTCGCCCATCATGCGCTTTACCTCAGCGGGATCCTTGGGGCTGATCCTGCGCTTTAAGGCTGCAAGACCGCAGGTACGGTACATTGCGCCCGTATCAAGATACATGATACCCAATTCCTTTGCGACACCCTTTGCAAGAGTGGATTTGCCTGAACCTGAAGGTCCGTCTATAGCGATCTGAAATGCAGCCATTGTCCTTTTCTCCTTTTATGGTAATTATTTTCGATGATAATTATAGCATCAGTTATCGTCAGTGTCTTTTCTGTCGTTGCCAAGTTCATAGACTTTGTACTGGGCCCACATTGTCTCGAGGGATTCGAGTGAATCCTTGATATGGTCTTTCCTGTTCATGCCCAGAGCCACGAGCAGGGCATTGATGAGAGACAGGGGCGCTGTCAGGGAATCAGCGAACGATGCCATCGACGATCTTGCGAAGAGCTTGATATCGGCATACTTTGTCATCGGAGTATCGTCCTTGTCGGTAATGGCAATGATCGAAGCTCCTTTTTTCTTGGCAAACTCCATCGAGTTTATCGTCCTGGATGAATACCTCGGGAATGATATCCCTATGAGGACATCGTTATCGGTTATGGACATTACCTGCTCGAAAAGCTCGTTCGTACAGGTGCTCCTTACGAGCACTACGTCATCAAAAAGAAGCGTCATGTAAAAATGCATGAATTCAGACAGAGGCGCTGATGCCCTTATACCCATGATGTAGATCTTGCGGGAATTCAGGATGCAGCTCACCGCCTTATCAAAAGATTCCATATCAAGTTCTTCCAATGAATTCTTTACATTGGCGATATCGGCTTTCATGACCTCTCGTGCGGCATCCGCAGGTGTCTCGAATCTGTCTGTATAACTTAATCTCTGAACTGATGTAAGATTCGACTTGTGCTCTTCCCTTACGGCTTTCTGGAATTCGGGGTACCCTGCGAATCCCAGTTCCTGAGGGAATCTTACGACAGTAGATTCGGATACTCCGCAAAGTTCGCCCAGGCCTGCCGCAGTTATGTATGCAAGCCTGTCGTAATTTGCAAGGCAGTAATCAGCTATGGCCTTATGGCCTTTGCTCATGCCGGGATATTTCTCGCTGATAATATCGATGATATCCATGGGATCATTCTCCGTCTTCGGAAGGGTCCTTGTCTTCTGTCGGATCTACGTTCTTCTCGATAATGTTATCGATCGTTATCTGTTTGTCCTCTGCGCCCGCAGCCTTGCGGAGAGAGTTTTCCAGGTCTCTTATCGTCTGGTAGCTCATGAGTTCCATCGAAGGAAGTTCATCAGCGGAAGATATACCGAATTCAGTAAGGAACTGCTTGCTCGTGCGGAAAAGCGCAGGGCGTCCGGGAGCATCGAGAGTTCCTGCTTCTTCTATCCATCCGCGGTCTAGAAGTCTGCTGATGATACTGTCGGACGATACGCCTCTTACGGTCTCAACAGCTGCTCTCGTGCAGGGCTGGTTATAAGCTATTACAGCCAGGGTCTCATAGGATGCGGACGACAAAGGAACAGAGTTCTTGGGAGAAAACATCTGATTTACGACCTTCTTAACGGAAGGCTTTGTCATCATGGCATAGACATCATCGGCGCGGCGGATCGTGATACCGCTCCAGGGGTTGGATTCATATCTGCTCATAAGGTCTGACAAGACCGCTTCTATGTCCTTAACGGGCACATTAACGATAGCCGACATCTCCTGGGCCGTTATTCCGTCTCCCGACACGAAGAGCATTGCTTCTATTGCTGCAGGCAGTTCTTCCTGGGTTACGATAATATCATTTGCATCATCCATATCAGATCTTCTTCTCCTCGATCAAAATATCGTCAAACAATCTCTTCTGTTCGACAGTTATGCTGTCATTCCTTACAAGTTCCAATATCGCAAGGAAGGACACGATCTTCTCCATCTTATAATCTTCATCTTTCTTCCTGCCGGCAAAGAGCTCGCTGAAGAACATCTTGCCCCTTCCGGTAATGGTCTTCCAGAGGGTCTTCATCCTCTGCCTTATAGACAGTTTATCCTTACGCAGGATATGGGTTATCTTTGCAGAGATATCAGCAAACCTTACTTCATTACGGGTACAGACGTCATCCACTGCATCATCGAATGCTTCCTTTGAGAATTCCTGCTTAACGGGGACCACCTTGATCCCCAAGTCTTTGGCCGTCATGGCAGGGCGGGTACGGCAGCCGGAATACTTTTCGCGTCTCTCCTTGAGTTCCTCTGCGAAAAGCTTGCATCTCTTATATCTCATGAGACTTACGACGAGATCTTCTCTCGGGTCAGGTTCTGCATCACCGTTCTCCCCTGTTTTAGATCCCGGAAGCATCATCTTGGTCTTGATGAGAACAAGGGAAGCCGCCATGACCAGAAACTCTGAAGCGATCTCCATGTCCAGGCTCTTCATCTTATCAAGATAATCCATATACTGTTCGCAGATAGTTGCGATCGGTATGTCGAAGATATCTATGTCATTCTTCTCGACCAGATGATAGAGAAGGTCCATCGGACCTTCAAAATGCTGTATCTTAAGTTCGGGAAGCAATGTCTGATCCAAGATATCCCTCCGTCAGCCGAAATTACTCAAAAGCTGTACCAGTCCGTTACAGATGGCATTGATGACCCAGGCAAATGGGAACTTGATCACTTCGATGGCAGATCCCAAGAACGGAAGCCTCGACCCCGTCACGAATACGATCAAAAGGATCAGGGGCGCGAACTTCTGGAACTTCCTGTAACCTTCAGAATACTTGAGTTTTATAGGCATAAGTTCTTCCAATACATGGAAACCGTCAAGAGGCGGTATCGGAAGAAGGTTAAATGCCAGGAGCATCAGCGAAAAGATGCTCGTATAAGAGAAAGCAAGAGTAAGCGCCATTATCGCGGGCTGATTGACATCAGCAAACTGCACGATAAAGACATTGATAACAGAACAGATAAGAGCCAGGACGAAGTTGCCCGTTACACCGGCAAGATGCACCATGATGTTCATTCCGCGGTAACTCTTGAAACGATTGAGTTTCCTCGGATTATACATGACGGGTTTACCCCATCCGAACCCTGCTACAAGAAGCAGGACCGTTCCCATCGGATCCATGTGGGCAATAGGATTGAGCGTAAGCCTTCCCATGCTGCGGGGCGTCGGATCACCTAACCAATCTGCAGTAAAAGCATGCATGAACTCGTGGATCGAGAATGACAGTGTAAGCGCAAATATCATTATCAGCGCATAGAAGATCTTCTCTTTGATATCTATATCAGCTGTCAGGATATCGATCAGCATACTAACCTCCGGTCTTATGCCTTAACAACAGAGAATCTGATCTTCTCTCCGTTGATGTCCCATTCCTTGGCATTGTCACCTGTTCCGGCCTTGATGTCGGATGCGAGGACTTCGGATGCCATGAAATCCTTCTTCTTTTCGATTATGGAAGCGAGCTTGTCATTGCCTTCGTAGGAAAGAACGATCCTGTCTGTTACATCAAGACCTGTCTCCTTACGCTGGGTCTGGATCTTGGAGATCATCTCACGCACGAAGCCGTCCTCGATCAGATCTTCTGTAAGGACTGTGCTTACGGATACCGTAAGGCCCTTGTCCTCCTGAGTGGAGAAACCTTCGGGCTGGCATGTCTCAACGATGAAGTCTTCTTCTGTCATCTCGAACTCTTCGCCGTCAACAGTGATCTTGACGGGGCCTGCCTTGATGGCTGCCATCGTCTCCTTACCCGGGAGGGCAGCTATTACTTCCTTGGCAGCGTTGAGCTTGGGTCCGAACTTACGTCCGCAGGTCCTAAGCTGGGGCTTGAAGCTGTAATCGACGAATGCTGACGCATCAGCCATTACGTTGAGCTTTCTTATGTTGAGCTCATCAAGGATTACAGACTCGTACTCAGCGGGGATATCCTTATCCGTTACGACATAGATATCGGACAGAGGCTGACGGTTCTTGAGCTTGCCTGCTTCTCTTGCAGCTCTTCCCAGGACTACGACATTCTGAACGAGCGCCATGTTCTCTTCGATCTTTGTGTCGATCAGAGACTCGTCTGCAACAGGGTAAGAACAAAGATGTACGGACTCGGGCGCATCGGGGTTAACACTCCTTACGAGGTTCTGGTAAACAGCCTCGGTTACGAAAGGAACGAAAGGTGCAGCGAGTCTTGTCAGAGTCTCAAGGACAGTATAGAGCGTCATGTATGCATCGATCTTGTCCTGGGTCATCTCGCCGCCCCAGTATCTGTCACGGCATCTTCTTACATACCAGTTGGAAAGCTCATCCGTGAAGTCCTGGATAGCTCTTGCTGAAGCCGTGATATCGTACTTCTCCATTCTCCTGTTAACATCGAGAACGAGAGAATTGAGTCTGGAGAAGATCCAGCGGTCCATAACGCCAAGGTTCTTGTAGTCGATCGAATACTGGTTGGGATCGAAGTTATCGATGTCTGCATACATGATGTAGAAGGCATATGTATTCCAGTATGTTCCGATGAACTTCCTCTGTCCTTCCTTAACAGCCTCATGGGAGAAACGGTTAGGAAGCCAGGGTGAGGATGAATTGTAGAAATACCATCTTGCAGCGTCGGCGCCTTCGTCGTTAAGTACATCCCAGGGATCTACGACATTGCCGATGTGCTTGCTCATCTTAATGCCGTCCTTATCCATAACGAGACCCATAACGATACAGTTCTCGAAGGGGCTCCTTCCGAAAAGGACAGTGCTTATTGCGATCAGCGAGTAGAACCAGCCTCTTGTCTGGTCCAGTGCCTCGGAGATAAAGTGGCAGGGATAGTGGGATTCGAAGAACTCCTTGTTCTCGAAAGGATAGTGGTACTGAGCGAAAGGCATCGCACCCGAGTCAAACCAGCAGTCGATAACCTCAGGTACACGCGTCATGAGCTTGCCGCAGTCAGGACACTTGATGTGAACGTTGTCTACGTAAGGCTTATGGAGCTCGATGTCGTCCGGACAGTCGTCGCTCATGGACTTGAGTTCCTCGATGGAACCGATGCAGTGTCTCTTGCCGCACTCGCACTCCCAGATCGGGAGAGGCGTGCCCCAGTAACGCTCACGGGAGATACCCCAGTCGATGACGTTTTCGAGGAAGTCGCCCATACGGCCGTCACGGATGGTCTCAGGCATCCAGTTGACCATGCGGTTGGACTTGAGGAGCTCTTCCCTCTTTGTGCTCATTGCGATGAACCACGTGCTTCTTGCGTAATAGATGAGTGGTGTGTCACATCTCCAGCAGAAAGGATAGTCGTGCTCGAAGGCGTGCTTCTTGATGAGCTTGCCTTCCATGTTGAGTTTCTTGATGATGAGAGGATCAGCATCCTTAACGAACATGCCTGCGAACTCTTCACACTCTGCTGGCAGGTGACCTGCTTCGTCAACGAGCTGGATGAATACGATGTCATTGTCTCTTCCGACTCTCGCGTCGTCTTCACCGAATGCAGGAGCGATATGAACGATACCCGTACCGTCTTCCGTGGTTACATAGTTATCTGATACAACGAAGAATGCCTTGCAGCGTGATGCTGCAACGATATCCTTGGAGTAAGGGAACAAAGGCTCATATTCCTTGCCGCAGAGGTCGTCACCCTTGTAGGTCTCTTCGATCTCGTAATCCTCGAACAGGCTTGCGATAAGATCCTTACACATGTAGTAACGGATCTCTTTCTCTGTGCCGTCCAAGTCCTTTGTGACCTTGATCCTTGCATATTCAGCCGTGGGGCTTACGCAGAGTGCCGCGTTGGAAGGCAATGTCCAGGGTGTGGTCGTCCATGCTGCAAAGTATGTATCTTCCTCGCCCTTTACCTTGAATCTTACGAAGACTGAATTCTCCTTGACCTTCTTATAGCCCTGGGCAACCTCGTGGCTTGACAGAGCCGTACCGCATCTGGGGCAGTAAGGAACGATCTTATGGCCCTTGTAGATAAGGTCCTTGTCCCACATGGTCTTCAAAGCCCACCACTCGGACTCGATGTAGTTGTTGTCGTATGTTACGTAAGGATTCTCCATGTCAGCCCAGAAACCTACGCGGTCGGACATGTGCTCCCACTGGTCCTTGTAGGTCCAGACGGATTCCTTACACTTCTTGATGAAAGGCTCAACGCCGTATTCTTCTATCTGGGGCTTGCCGTTGATGCCCAAAGACTTCTCGACTTCAAGCTCTACGGGAAGGCCGTGAGTATCCCAACCTGCCTTGAATGTGACAGATTCTCCCTTCATGGAATGGTATCTCGGGATGAGGTCCTTAATGACACGGGTCTTAATGTGACCGATGTGAGGCTTGCCGTTAGCGGTCGGCGGACCATCGTAGAGCGTGAAAGCAGGCGCGCCGTCCTTTGCAGGCTTCAATGACTTCTTGTAGATGTCATTGGCCTTCCAGAATTCGAGGACCTCCTGCTCCCTTTCCGTGAAGTTCATGTTGGTTGATACTTTTTTGTACATATTCGTCACCTTTATTCAGCCGCAATGCGGAAAATTCGAGTATATATTATTATATTAAAAGGCGGTAAAGTCAAGGGATGAACACAATCCCGCCAATTGTTACCAAACACCGCACTTTTTGTTACCGCGTGGTAATTTTTTTCGAGGATAATGGTAATTTTCATAGAAAAAATACCAAAACAGCTGTTTTTTGTTACCACGTGGTAACAGTTTTCGCAGAAAATGGTAACAGCATACTAAATTCAGCCAAAGCAGTCCCAGGGCCGGCCTTCGGGCAGCGGGATCTCAAATTCCATATATTCTCCGCTCACAGGATGCGAAAAGCCTATAAGGTAAGACTGAAGAGCAATATCACAATGCCAGTCTCCCCTGCCGTATTTCCGGTCCCCGATAAGTGCATGCCCGGCATTAGCCATCTGGGCCCTGATCTGGTGGGATCTGCCGGTATCGAGCTCGACTTCTATAAGGCTCAATCCGTCAGATTCAGCCAGGACCTTGTAATCGAGCCTGGCTTTCTTGGCATCAGGAACGGCATGATCAAAGACCTTGACCGTATTGGTCTTCGGATCTTTAAGGATATAATTCTCAAGAAAGCCTTCTTTTGTCCCGAAAAGCCCCGATACAACTGCCTTGTAGCGTTTTGATACCTTGCGCTGCCTTATCTGTTCAGAGATCCTTGATGCACATTTGGAAGTCTTGGCGAAGACCATGACTCCGGATACGGGCCTGTCAAGGCGGTGAAGGAGTCCCAGCCAGACATTGCCTGGCTTATTGTCCCTTATCTTGATGTGATCCTTGAGGATCGTGAGCATGTCGGGTGCGCCCGTGCTGTCTTCCTGAGACAAAATGCCTGCAGGCTTATAAGCCACTAAGACGTGGTTATCTTCGAATATTATCTTTACTCCGTTTGAAGGGGTCATGAGGGAGTCCATCTCGCGGAAGCTCCGCACGGGAGGTTTATCCCCATGCCGGTGACGGGGAGTCCCAACTCACCGCAGGAGACCTTACCACCCGGGACCGCAAGCTTGATGATCTGGCCTGATGCTTCACAGGTAACCGCCGTTGCATAGGAACTTGCAACAAAAAAGAGCGGTTCGTCAGACAGGAGCCTGCCTGCAAGCTCAGCCAGTTCATAGAAGGAATCCTCGAGTTTCCAGAGTTCTCCCGAAGGTCCTCTTCCGTAGGAAGGCGGATCCATGACGATACCGTCGTAGCGCCGTCCGCGGCGCAGTTCCCGCTCAACGAACTTCCTGCAGTCCTCTGTTATGAATCTTACGTACTTACCGGATAATCCGGACAGTTCGATATTGTTCTTCGCTTTGGCGTTCATGCCTTTCGATGCGTCGCAGTGAACGACCTCGGAAGCCCCCGCAGACGCAAGAGCGCAGGTCGCAGCGCCCGTGTAACCAAAAAGGTTTAAGACCTTGATATCTTCCCTTCCGCTATGGCGGATGAGACCTGCCATAAAGTCCCAGTTTGCTGCCTGTTCAGGGAAAAGACCCGTGTGCTTGAAGGACATGGGTTCAATTGCAAACTTAAGTTCCGCACCGCAGCATGAATAGGATACGTTCCATTTGGACGGGATCTTACGGTTGTTATGCCAGGTGCCGCCGCCTGAAGAACTCCTCTCATAGACGGCATCAGGTCTTTCGATCTTCTTCCAATCCGTGACCTTGCCGTCTTTCATGACGGGCCAGACAGCCTGGGGATCAGGGCGCAAAAGCAAAACGTCGCCCCAGCGCTCGTATTTCATGCCGTCTCCGGCATAGATGATCTCGTAATCTTTCCATTTGTCAGCTATAAACATGTCAGTTCACCGTAATAGTCTCTGATGTTGCGATCTTCTGTCCGCTAAAGTAAAGTTCGACATAATATGTGTCAGGATCAAATGTCCCCCAACCCTGATGACCGGCAGAAAAATCACATACTACCGTAACTCGGCTGTCAACGTTGATCGTCTCTGTCAGCACATCCTTGCCGCTGCTGTTGATGAGCTTGGCAACGAATTCGCCGGATACGGGTTCAGTAAAATAGAACACGTTCTGAACGGCATATGCGTCAGATACGACCAGATCATTCATAGGGTTCCCCGTCTCAATGCCGTACCATACGGTCGCAAGATACTTGCTCCTGATATCGTCTGCATCCTGCGAAGGAGCTTCTGTGGGAACCGGAGTCGGATCAGGCGACATTGAACTTCCGATCTTAAGGTCACAGAAGGGATGGATAAAGTATTTGCCGAACTTGGACAGTGAATGGAATACCCAGTCCCGGTCCTGATATACGATCTGGAAGGTAACGTCAAATTCGATGACATCAAGGCTCTTTATCTCGTTTTTAAATCTTGTGACAGACTCTTCCTCAAGTTCAAGCTTCGTAAGATCGGGAACTTTGCTGAACCTGTAGGTGACTTTTGCCTTATCACCCGTATCGTCGAAAACAACATCTCGTGCTGAATACCTGATCTTGCCTGCCACATATCTTAAGAGTTCAGCCTGGTCCGCATTAAGCGATTCCGGGGTATAACCGGATTCACATACCTTGCGCCAGTTATAGTCATCAGGGGAAGCAAAATAATCTTCCAGCATGTCTTCGACCAGGTCTTTGACAGAATCCTCATCCATGGCTCTTCTCACGGCCGAACATGATGTAAAAAGGGCAAGCGGAGCTATCATTGCCAGAAGGACTATGACAGATATAAAGCGTGATCTTACCTTCTTCAAAAGCTGCTCCTTTCAGGCCCTTAAGGGATATCTTGAATGATTATATAACAAAATACGGCAAAACTCCTTTGTTTTTTATTTATTCATACACAAGGGGCGATAAATAAGATATAATCAGTAAAAATCGTGCTTGAGGTGATAGTATGTCTCAATCAGTACCGCTTATATTGATCTGCGATGATGACCCTGTCGTTCACGAGTCGCTCGCTTTGTATTTAGATAACGATAACTTCTCGCATGCGGACGCTTACGACGGCGCCCAGGCTTTGGAGATGGCTTCTTCCACCAACCCTGACCTCATCCTTCTGGATGTCATGATGCCTGAGATGAACGGCCTTGATGTCTGCCGCGAACTGCGCAAGACTATGACTGTCCCCATCATCATCCTTACTGCTAAGGGTGAAGAGATCGACAAAATCTTAGGGCTTGAGCTGGGTGCTGACGATTACATCGTAAAGCCCTTCTCCCCCAGAGAAGTTCTCGCAAGGATCAAGGCGGTACTCCGCAGGATCACAGATCAGCCCGAGGCAGCTTCCGTTATCAAGTACACGGGTCTCGATCTCAACCTCAAGAATTATTCGGTCAAGGTCAACGGCGAAGATGCCCAGTTCACGCCCAAGGAAGTTGAGATCCTTTATCTCCTGGCATCCCACCCCGGCCAGATCTACGACAGGACACAGATCTTAGAGTCCGTCTGGGGCACTGACTATGCAGGCGATCCCAGGACCGTTGATACCCATATCAAGAGGATCAGACAGAAGACCACTTTCGATAACGCTCTCTGGAGTATCCAGACTATCTACGGTAAAGGTTACAAGTTCGAGGTTCAGTAATGCATCAAAGCACGTTGCTTCGAAGAGTATCTTCCCTTGTCATAGGTGCATTAGCTGCTTCGATGTTCATAGCCATGATCGCATTCTTCATGGCAGGACGCCGCACGACCATGGACATGGAGATCAACTCCGCCCTCGACCAGAACAGAGTCTATTATCAGCTCTTCGAACTTAAGAAGGACTTTTTTGACAACCCCGATTACAGTGACAAGTTCTTCCAGTCGACTTCTAAGTCAAAACAGGACTTCTATCTTTTGGACGGCAATGACAGGATCATAGGCCACACGCCTGAATCGGCCCTGTCGGTAACCAAAGAAGAGACCGAAGAAGCCCTCCAGTATTTCAGGGATTCGGACAAGACCACCTTCGGCAAGAACTTATACCACCAGACGATAGATTCTTCATTCGGAACCAAGAAACTCCTGATAATCGTACAGACCGTCACATACGGTGGCGAGACTGCATATCTTGTTTCTATTACAGTTACGACAGCCTTCAATGATGTTGTCCAGCAGTTCCTTAACATTCTCGTCATCTCGACCCTGCTTGCAGGTATGCTCATGATGATCCCGGCTTATCTCTTTATCCGCAGGATCATCCTCCCTATCCAATCCATCAATAACGTTGCCGTTGAATACTCGAAAGGCAATTACAACGTCCGCGCCGACGAATCCGACAAGGGCGAGGTCGGCGAGCTCGGAGCGTCTTTTAATACGATGGCTGACAGGCTCTCGCGTTCGATCTCCGATATCACGACCGAGCGTAACAGACTTCAGGATATCTTCGACATCATATCCGACGGTATCGTCGTTGTCGATGAGAACTCCAATCCTATCATCGTAAACAAGGCTATCCACACTATCTTCGATCGGGCCGAGGCCAACAACATGTTTACGGAAAGACTCCAGCTCATTCCTTTCGATGAAGTGTGGAAAGACTTCGATGAGTGTATCTCCACGGAGGAATCCAAGAACCGCACCATATTGGACAGAGATTATGCTTACCAGATAACCATTATCCCCAAGTTCGATGACGATACGGGAGAATGCATCGGTGCAACGGGATTCTTCCGTGATATCTATAACGAACAGCGCAACGAACAGTTCAGAAGGGATTACGTAGCCAACATCTCACACGAGCTCCGTACCCCCCTGCAGACCTTAAGAGGTCTTATCGAGCCTCTGGCTGACGGCATGGTCAAGTCCGAAGAAGACCGCAAGAGATATTACAACATCATCCTTGATGAGACGATGCGTCTTTCGCGTCTCATCACGGACATGTTAGAGCTGTCCAAGCTCCAGTCCGGTACCATGGCCATGAAGACCTTCCCCTTCGATCTTAATAACCTGATATCTGACCTCGAGATCAAGATGAGACCTATTATCGAAGAAGCAGGCCTCAACTTCAACGTTATCTTCAATTCAGGCCACCTCCCTACCGTCATGGGCAACCCTGACCGAGTAGAGCAGATCCTGATAATCCTTCTGGACAACGCAAAGAAGTATACTCCGCCCGGAAAATCGATCACCATCATGACCGACTATATCGAGGCCGAGAAGAAGGTCTATGTGTCAGTTGCGGATACAGGCCAGGGCATACACGAATACGATATCAACAATATTTTCGACAGGTTCTTTAAGGCTGACCGTGCACGTGGCAAGAAAGGCACCGGTCTTGGTCTGTCTATCGCAAAGGAACTCCTGACATACATGGGCGAGACCATCAAGGTCACGAGCAAGTACGGAGAAGGTTCAACATTCACGTTCACGTTATCCAAAGCGGAGGCCGGCAATGCCTGGGAGTGATAACTCAGAAGGGTCCGTAAGGATCAACCGATATATCGCATCCTGCGGTATATGTTCCAGGCGCGCTGCCGATAAACTTATAGAAGAAGGCAGGATCAATATCAACGGCAGGACTGCCGTAATGGGCGATACCGTGGGTCCTGACGATACCGTAACTTACGACAATGAAGTCATAACTCCCGCCAAAAAAGAGATCTATATCATGCTCAACAAACCGCGCGGGATAACCTGCACGGCGTCCCCCGACGATCCCGACAACATAATCGATTATCTGGGCTATCCCGAGAGACTTTTTACGATAGGCCGTCTCGATAAGGAATCCACCGGATTGATCCTTTTAACAAATGACGGTATCACCGCAAATAAGCTCCTCCGTGCTGAAGGGCGCCACGAGAAGGAATATATCGTTGCCGTAGACAAACCCGTAACGGAAGAATTCCTACTGAAGATGAGTTCTTCCATCTTTCTGCCTGAACTGGGCAAATTTACCATTCCCTCCGAAGTAATGCCCAACGGAGAAAGGTCTTTTAAGATAATCCTTACCCAGGGCCTCAACCGTCAGATAAGAAGGATGTGCGAAGAGCTGGGATACCATGTCGTAAGACTTAAGAGAGTCCGTTTTGCAAACATTGTATTAGGGCAGCTCGAAGCAGGACAGAGCCGCGAGCTTACCGATATCGAGATAATAAGATTAAAAGAGATCGCAGACCATCACTGATCTTAAGCATTTCCTGCCTGGGCGGCGGATTCAGCCAATTCGGCACCGCGCTTCTGATTCTCAAGGAAAGCCTTGTACTCTGCTTCGGTCATGCCGTTGGATGTTCCGTCCTTGATCGTCTCGAGCATTACAAAAGCAATGCAGTTGATCCTGACTTCAAGAAGATCCTTCTCTTCCGTTACCAGAACAGGATCCAGGACAGCAGTGGAATCAAGAGGCGTGCCCCTGACGATACCGTCGTATTCCTTGAGGTTCAGGTTTTTGGTATCCTTCATCTCCTCTATCGTATCGAAGTTGTAGTCATAACTCTCTATGTAGACTACCGGTATCTTCGCATTATCGAAAGGAATGTAATCCGACTTGTTGTGGGAGATCTCGGCGAAGAGTTCTTCGCTGCCGTCGCCATTGACATCGGCATAGATATCAGACTCGTTGTAACAGATATCGAATCTGTAGTTGGAATAAAGAGTATTCCTGTAACATACATCATATGTCTTATAGAGCTTGCGCCTCAGTTCATACTTGTTGCCGTTAGATGAGACTGAACTTACACCTGCTGAAGCATATACCTTGCTTCCGGCATAGATGCTGTCAACGCAGTACATGACTTCGGTCAAAGCCTTATCCTCAGCAGACAGAGAATTAAGGAAATACTTAGCCCCCGCAAAACCGTCATTGCCCGCACCGAAAAAGGCGAAGATAACATCATATCCCATCTCTTTATATTCATTGGCATGAGCTAAAGCTGTAAGAAGACATCCTACACCTGATGCATTATCAGAGAGACCGTCGTATGTGATCTTCACCTCCGGTTCAGATCCTTGAGTCTCTTCAGTCTCCTTATCCTTCTTTTTCTTGTCTTTCTTTTTCTTGTCAGTGCTCTCGGGAGCCTGGCTTTCTTCAGCCGCCTTCGCTTTGATGAATGCCTTTACGCCTTCCTCATCGAAAGAAGAATCGTAATGTGCGCCGATTATTGCAAGAGGATGCTGCAGAACGTACTCGCCTGCCGCATTCTGCATATAGAAACCCTTGCCCTGGATCCTTACAATATAGTTATGGGATGTTCCCTTGTCCGTATGGAATTCCTGGACTTCGGGACTATATCCCAGTTCCTTGATCTTACCCTCGATATATGAGCCGCATGATGTTTCCTGACCTGAATAAGGGATCCTGTAAGGGAAGTTCTTTGCTATCTCCCTTGCGATATCGGATCCGTATTTACCGTAATCAGCAGGAATATCCTTCTCATCGTCATCTCCGCAGCCGCAAAGGACAAGAGCCGTTGAAAAAGTCATGACCAAAGACATGATCATAGCAAACGATCTTAAGAAGATATTATCTGTTACCGATCCCTTACGCATTTTCCTTATAATCTCCGGATTCTATTATCTCTATCCTGTCAAAGAAGATCTTCTTCGCATCATTCTTGGAAAGGTCCCTTACTACCCATTTGCCGGAATCGTAATCTGCGATCTTGACAGTATCTTCGGGAATGCCGTCAAGGTAAGACTCGAGATTTCTCTTTATCATGGGGGAACTCTTTGGATCTATCTCATAGGGAAGCCCCAAAGATGTATAGAGTCTTCTCATGACCGTTCTTCCCTGCTCCGGGAGGGCAGAATAGATGCTCAGGGCAAGCGATGCTCCCTCGGCAAGATTATTGAACCTGTTATATGAATCGATGGCAAATGCCAGTTCGCTTCCCAAAGTAAGCAGGACAGGATTATATTTCCTGATATCGTCCCTTACCTTATAGACCCTCTCAAGGAATTCCCTTACGTCAGAGGGTTCACCGAGATTGCTGATAAGCCCTGTATCTCCGAGGACAGAATACCTGATGACTGCTGCATAACCGTTTGCACGGTACTTGGCAGGTACGGACTTTAAGAATTCAGTATCACAGAGAGCTGCTTTGATCTTCATGGGACATGACAGTTCGTCCTTATGCATTCCCAAGTTAACAAATGCCTTGTCAGATGTGATGCAGTCCGTCATGGCATAGATCGTAGTCGGAACAGCCAGAAGGTTCACACAGCCGGACCTGAAAAGACTTGATGCCAGGCTTGCGCAGTCGATGACTCCTCCGCCTCCCAGGGCAATGATCCAGTCATTGCTGCCGAAATCAAACTCCGAGAGATACCCTGCTATCTCAAGAACAGTCTTCAGGCTCTTATCGGTATCGCAGGCATTGACCGTTATTAACTTGGGTCTTATGTCGTGCATGATGAACTGGTTTTCGAACAGATTGTAGTAGTAGCCCGCCACGGCGCGGTCAGATACTATCGCGACCTTGGGAGCTTTAACATCAGCTTCATCAGTATGTTCGAGAATATAATTGCAGGCAAAATCGAAAGCGATATTCTTGCCGCAATACACATCAAGTTCGTTATTGACTCTCAGTCTGTCCAAATCTTAAAGTCTCCTGACCTATCGGTAATACATTTGTATATTACCACAAAAGTGATAAAATATTCCGTGTTGTCGCACATATTATAATATAAGGCAATAAGACCGACCGGAGGAAACCCTGATGACGATAAGAACAAGATTTGCACCCAGCCCCACGGGATTTATGCACGTAGGCAACCTTAGGACAGCTCTCTACGAATACCTGATAGCAAAGCACGAAGACGGAACCTTCGTCTTGAGGATCGAAGATACTGACCGTGAAAGATACGTTGAAGGTGCAACTGATGTCATATACAACACCATGAAGATGGCAGGCCTCATCCATGATGAAGGTCCCGACAAGGGCGGCAACTTCGGCCCCTACGTTCAGTCCGAGCGCCTTGGTCTCTATAAGCCCTATGCCGAGCAGCTCATCGCAGAAGGCAAGGCATACAGATGTTTCTGCTCCAAAGAGAGACTGGAGTCCTTAAGGTCTGATTCCGAAGAGGGGCTGTCAGGCTACGACAGGCACTGCCGTGACCTGCCGGAAGACGAGATCAAAGCAAACCTTGATGCAGGAATGCCTTACGTTATCAGGCAGAAGATGCCTTTGGACGGTGTAACCGAATACGACGATCTTGTCTATGGCCACATCTCCTTCCCCAACAAGGATCTGGACGACCAGATCCTCATAAAGGCAGACGGCTTCCCTACCTATAACTTCGCAAACGTTATAGACGACCATACAATGAACATAACACACGTAGTAAGAGGATCCGAGTATCTTTCTTCAACACCCAAATATAATCTCCTTTACGATGCTTTCGGCTGGGAGACTCCCGTTTATATCCATCTGCCTCTTATCATGGGCAAATCCGTTGACGAAGAAGGCAAGGAAACGATCTCCAAGCTTTCCAAGCGTCACGGTTCCACGGGTTTTATGGATCTCATCGAAGAGGGATTCCTTCCTGAAGCCATAATCAACTACATAGCACTCCTGGGCTGGGCTCCCAAGGACAATCAGGAGATATTCACATTAGATGAACTCACAAAAGCCTTTGACATCTCCGGTATATCCAAGTCGCCAGCTGTTTTCGATTACGACAAGCTCGAATGGGTAAACGCAGAACACATCAAGGCCATGTCAAAAGATGAGTTCATAGCTAATGCAAAGCCTTACTTTGATGCCTGCGGCATAAAGGAAGATTCATACGATCTTCTGATCGAGATCTTACAGCCCAGGATCACAAGATTTACCCAGATCGCAGAGAAGCTCGAGTTTATCAATAACTATGGCGATTTCGATCTTGAACTCTTCTGCCATAAGAAGAGCAAGTCAAGTTTGGAATCATCTCTTGCGGTCTTAACTGACATGCTCCCTCTCATATCAGAATGCGACTGGGACCGTGAGGCTCTCACCGAGCTCATGAAGAATTACGCTGAGTCTCATGAACTCAAGAATTCAGTTGTCATGTGGCCCGTAAGGATCGCAGCGGCCGGTGTTGCCGTAACTCCGGGCGGTGCCGCCGAGGTCATGATGCTGATCGGCAGGGATGAGACTGTCAGGAGGATCACAAGATCACTTGAAAGGCTCAAGGCATAAGTTCTGACCAAAACCATACATATATACACAAGTCCAGGGATAAGGGGGATTACGACATGTGGACACGTAAAGATCTGAAAAGGCAGGCCAAAGGCGCCCTTTCCGGCCGCTTCTGGTGGGCAGTGCTTGTCTCAGGAATATTCGGCATCATCGACGGAATGGGCCTTAATTCCCTTTCCGGGAATCTGTCCATGCCTTTATCGGCTTTAATGAATGCCGATAAGCTTAAGAACATGCAGGGCCAGCTTCCCGACGGCACTACTCTATCCTTTAAGAGCGTCTTCGAGACATTGGTCGGGCAGTCTAATGCAGACGATGCAGTCCAGCTCGTAATAGCAACGATAGTCATCTTCTTATCGGTCTATCTTCTCGTTATCGTGATCATATTCCTGATAAAGACCTTGATCCAGATATTCCTTGTTAATCCCTTTATCGTTTCCAAGAACCTTTACTACATCAACAACAGGAATAAGATGGGCAGGGTCCGCGATCTCGTCACGTCATTCACCAGAGGGAGTTATGCATCTATCATTAAGGGCATGTTCATGAGAGACCTTTATGTAGGTCTCTGGGCCCTTCTCTTCATAATCCCCGGCATCATCAAGTACTATTCATACTTCATGGTTCCCTACATCATCGCAGAGAACCCTTCAGTTCCCATATCCCGTGCTTTCGAGATAAGCAAGAGGACAATGAACGGCCAGAAGTGGAAAGTCTTCGTACTCCAGCTCTCATTCATCGGATGGATGATCCTGGCTTCAATAACTTTCTTCGGCCTCGGCTTCCTCTTCCTCACACCCTACATGGAAGCTACCTATGCGGAACTCTATGAGACCTTAAAGAACAAAGCTGCATCCGAAAGCATACTGATGCCGGGCGAGGTTCCCGTTACAGATGCCGAGAACGTATTCAAAGCCAAGGACATTGGCGAAGAATAAGTTTCCACTTAAAAATCAAAGAGGCAGTTCCAAATATAACCGGAACTGCCTCTTTTTCACGAAATATAGTTATCTATCCTTCATCTCACCTTTTCTGCCCGTAGAGGAGATATTTATCAACCAGGAAATCCGGATTATCGTTCTTATAATAATCATCAAGATAATATCTCCAGAGGAAGGTAACCATCTGTCGTCTCAGGCAGTCGTTATCCGCTCTGAATGTTCCATCCTTATAACCTTCAAGGATATGGTTCTCATTTGCCCAGATTACGGGGATGTAGTAATAATCCTTCTCCTTAACATCAGAGAACTTACATGTCTTAGTCTCGGGTTCGGGTTTGCCTGCAAGTCTCCAAAGGAAAGTAACGGCATGCTTTCTTGCGCATGTTATCTGAGGACCGAAAGTTCCGTCCTTATAACCTTCAACGATATGGTTCTCATTGCCCCAGATGCAGGCTTTATAAAAATAATCTGACTCCTTGACATCAGAGAACTTGCATGTTTTGGAATCCGGCTCGGGTTCACCAACAAGTCTCCAGATGAATGTAACCATCTGTGCTCTGGTACACTTATTTGCAGGTCTGAATTCGGACTGATCCTTATATCCTTTTACGACACCCATTCTTGTCAGGACATTTGTAGGCTCATACCAGAAATCCTTACTGCTCGATACGTCCTTATAGAGGGCAAAGAGATTTACACTGTCCTGAGCATTGTTATATTCACATGTGACAATAAAGTGGCCTGCCTTCTTTGCCGTCAAAATACCATTATCATCAACGGAAGCCATGGATTTATCAGAGACGATCCATTTACATGATTTTGTAACATCTTTCTCGCCCTGCTTTACTTTTAACTGTAACGGCTTGCCTACAACCGGAAAGTTGCTGTCCACAGACATTTTTACCGGGTTGTTAATGATATCAACATCGACATCTACAACAAGAGTATAACTTTCTTCCTCCTGATCATCGGCATCATAATACTGATAAGACACATATACCGGGTTCTCATCATTAAGATTCCCGTCAGCATCATAATATTGAGTATTCTCTCCAAATGCCTTTGAAAGGCCCTTGGCCGACGAAATATCAAGTTTCTTGATATTATTAAACGAGCAGTCCAAAGATTCGATCTTATGATTATTACTGATATCCAGTTCAGAAAGCGAATTTTTATAGCACATCAAGGTCCGAAGTTCCGGGAAATATTCTATACCCTTCAGGCTCTTTATTTCCAAGCCACTGACCTTGATATAATGGCATTTCATCTCGTCATCATCAAGTGATCCGTTCGAATCTTTATCCAGGTTATCCGCAACATATTGCCTGAAAATCTCATCCGGGAAGTTTGTCTCATCGATCTTAACTTCGCTGTCAGCAAGCGATATGATCCCCGGGAAGGCAATAGCAGCAATAGTTACTGCGACACCCGCCATAAAATGTCTTTTCATAAAGATACCTCCATTTATTGGTTTCGTCTTAATTATAATCATTATCCTCATCTGATTACATCACCCATTTGTACCATTTTGCATATGTCGATTTAAAACTGCTACCGCATCGTCATCTGTTACTATTCATGTCTTGTTTTGATACAACTGCAGAATATAATGGCCCCCAATGTTGGTCCAACATTGGGGGCATCTACAAAACAGGGCAACCCTGTATTCCTTCAAGAATCGGCCGGCAGATCAATCTTCAGCATCGTAAGTCCAATTGTTAAATTTGAACCTGTAAAGGAATGTTACCATCTGGCGCCTCAGACAATTACCTTCGGGGCGGAATGTACCATCCTTATAGCCTTCAAGCACGCCACCTACAGAAGCCCAGATTACAGGATAATAATAATAGTCACTCTTCTTAACATCCTTGAATTTACAACCTCTGCTGTTAAAATCTTCCGGACATCCTGCGAGTCTCCATAAAAAAGTTACTGCATGCTTTCTCTGACAGACCTTCTGAGGGCCGAATGTTCCGTCCTTGTATCCTTCAACAACATGCTGTTCATTTCCCCATACTACTGCTTTAAAGAAATAATCTGTCTTTTTGACATCCTTAAACTTGCATTTATTTGACTTAGGCTCAGGGGAACCCTTAAGTCTCCAAAGGAATGTCACCATCTGTGCTCTGGTACATTTATTGGCAGGCTTAAATTTCGTCTGCTTGTCATAACCCTTAACTACACCAAGCGCTGTCATATAGTTAGTCGGCCCGTACCAAAAATCCTTGCTTTTAGTCACATCTTTATATAAAACAGTAATGACGCACTTTAAGACCTTTTTTGCTACGGTTGCTGTAATCGTAACCGTGCCTGCCATCTTAGTGGTTACTTTTCCGTTTGCGTCAACCTTGGCGATCGTATCATCTGAGGATTCCCAAACAACATTTTCCTTGATCGGTTTATCATTTAATAAAGCCTTAAGAGTTGTGGTCTTACCGCATACCGGAAACAGATTGTCAGCTTTGATCTCATAAACATCAGGATTACATATGATCTCTGTGTCATAATCATAAAAGAGAGAAGCATCCTTGCCTTCATCAGAAGAATAATATGAAAAAGCATAATAATCCGGATCATCTACATCCCCTGCGTCATAACCTTTCTCGTGCACCAACACAAGATCAGGATTAAAAGAAATATCTATGCTTTTCAGTTTATTGTGATAGCAATACAACTTTTCAAGAGATTCAGTCTTGGGGAGAATTAGTTTTGTAAGATCATTATCCTGACATTCTATCGAAGTCAATTTGAGGTTATTGCTAAAATCCAGGCTGGTGAACTTGTTTGCAGAAATATATAAAGCAGTTAGAGCAGTATTCTTGCTTACATCCAAGTTGACAAGCTGAGTATTCTGACAGAACAAACAACCAAGCTCGGTATTTTTGCTGATATCAAGACTGGTAATCGGGATGTCGGAGCACCACAGTGTTTTAAGCTTGATATTTTTGCTGACATCAAGACTGGTAATTTTATTGTTGGAACAGTTAAATCCAACAAGATTAGTATTCTTGCTAACATCAATAGAGGATATTTGGTTATTGTAAAAGTCAAGGTTTTTAAGTGATTTAACATAACTCACATCAAGGCTGGTAAGCTGGTTGTTGGAGCAATCCAATCCTGAAAGGGTATTGTTCACTTTAATACTGGTAAGTTTGTTATAAGGGCAATATATACTTTCAAGCGCTAAATTTTTGCTGAAATCAAGACTGGTAAGATCGTTAAAGGAGCAATCTATAGATTTAAGCGCTGTGAAGAACTCTATGCCCTTTAGATTATTACTGCCATTATGTGACAGAAAGATATGGTCAACTTTAGAAATCTCTTCTTCGGTTAACACACCATCTTCTCCGAATGACTGTCCCTCGATCCATGATCTGAAATTATTGTCGGGAAAGTTTGTCTCATTGATCTCAACATTCCCGTCTGCTTTGACAGTCTCTGCCGGAACAGAGGCAATACCCGCAGCAAAGGCACAAGACATGCCCAGCATTGCAATCGTTAATAGAATTCTTCTCATGTTTGTTCCCCCTGTATAAGTGTTTAAGGCACCATTAGGTGTCATGACAACTAAGACATGACACCTCTGGTATTCGTAGAATAACAGAGGTGTCATGACAACTAAGACATGACACCTCTGGTATTCGTAGAATAACAGTCTCAATTATAAATGAACTATTATTTCTTGTATATCACCCATTTGTACCATTTTTTGAAGCATCAAGGTGTGTTGCCTGTAAACGGCCTTTTTGTTGCCTGATTAGGCAACATTTATATGCTTTAGAGGCAACTTTGCCGATTGTTGCCTGTAAACGGCTTTTTTGTTGCCTAATTAGGCAACATTTATATGCTTTATAGGCAACAATAAAATACAGGCTGCCCTGCATTGCAGAACAGCCTGTAAGAATCAGTTGGTAAGGATCACTCAACGATGGTGTAGATCCAGCCTTCGGGTGCTTCGATGTCACCTTCCTGGATGCCCAGGAGAGTCTGACGGATCTTTGTCATCCAGGGGCCCATCTCGGCCATGCCGCTTGCGAACTCGAATTCCTTGCCGTGATCGTTGATCTTGCCGACAGGAGAGATAACTGCAGCCGTACCGCAGAGACCGCACTCCTTGAACTCGCCGTCGAAGATCTCCTTCAAGTAAACTTCTCTCTCAACGACCTTCATGCCGCAGTAGTGCTCTGCAACATAAACAAGGCTCCTTCTCGTGATGGAAGGCAGGATGCTCGAAGACTTAGGAACAACGAGTGTATCGTCGTTTGCAACGAGCAGGATGTTAGCACCTCCCGTCTCCTCGATCTTTGTCCTTGTGGCGGGATCGAGATAGATATTCTCAGCAAAGCCCTCATTATGAGCTGTTACGATAGCGTGCATGCTCATGGCATAGTTAAGGCCTGCCTTGATGTTGCCTGTTCCTCTCGGAGCTGCACGGTCGAAGTCAGAGATCTTAACTGCGATAGGCTTTGCGCCGCCCTTGAAGTAAGGACCGACAGGTGTTGCAAAGACTCTGTACTGATAGTCGTCAGCAGGCTTAACACCGATAACGGGGCTGATACCGAAGATATAGGGTCTTAAGTAAAGGCTTGCACCTGTTCCATAGGGAGGTACCCAGGCTGCGTTAGCTTCAACAACCTCATGGATGGATCTTAAGAACATCTCCTTGCTGATCGGAGGGATCTCAAGTCTTACTGCAGAATCGTGAAGACGGTCAGCGTTAAGGTCGGGACGGAACGTAACGATCTTGCCGTCCTTTGTCGTATAAGCCTTAAGGCCTTCGAATACAGTCTGGGCATACTGCAGAACACCTGCATCCTCGCTCATGACGATCATGTCATCATCTGTAAGAGCGCCTTCATCCCAAGCGCCGTTCTTGTAGTTAGCTACAAATCTCTTATCAGTCTTCTGATAGCTGAATGTGAGATTGCTCCAATCGAGATTCTTCTTTTCCATCATGATCACCTTCTTTATTTAGTGTTATTCACGTAATTATATTACTTGCTTATCTTACTGTCATTCACCAAATATGGCGTAAAACCCGTCAATTATTAACGAATCTGTACCCCGTAGCGTGATAACAGGTCTCACCTGCCTTGATCACGGGAGATGCGAAATGAGGGATATTGACAGCATTCGGGAACATCTGGGCTTCCATACATACGGCATAATTGGGATTGTAAGGCTTGCCTGATTTGCCGATATCACCGCCCAGGAAGTTAGCTGCATAGATCTGGATGCCGGGAAGGTCTGTAAGGACTTCCATCTTGATGCCGGACTTATCGCCTATAAGGTATGCACACTTCTTATATGTTCCGTCGTAATCATTGATCTCAAAGTTGGAATCGATACCCTTGGACATGGTAATCTGGGGATCGGAGCTCTTGATGAGCTGGGTCAGAGGAACACCTGCTCTTGCGTCAAAGTCAGTTCCGGTTACATCCTGGGATCTTCCGTCAGAACAGTTGTGATCGTCCTTCAGGTTGACCTTATCTGCATCAAGCTGGATAGTATGGTCTCCAACATAACCAGTGTCGTGTCCGTTGAGGTTGAAGTAGGAATGGTTAGTGGGAGCAAAGATCGTATCCTTATCAGATGTACCCTTGAAGAGCATAAAGAATGTCTTATCCGTAAGCCATGCATAAAGGATATATGTATCAAGATTGCCGGGGAAACCTGTTGCTCCGTCGGGTGATACATAGTGCAGGAGAAGTGCGTCAGAATCAACAGAACCTATTCCCTTTATACCTGACTCTGCGATGAAGGCATCAGCTTTAGCGGGATCTATGATCTCACCATCCCAGAACTGGTCCTGGAAAGAAGGTGTGCCGGAGTGAAGATTATGAGGGCCGTCGTTAACGGGAAGATCACACTTAACGCCGCTGATGACACAGCTTGCGCCTGCGATACGGTTTGCAGAACGTCCTACGATAGCGCCATGGAAACAGGTATCCGCAAAATATCCGTCAAGGTCTTTATAACCCAGCAGGACATCGGTCATATTGCCGTCCTTATCGGGAACGACAAGATCTACGACCCTGCATCCGTAAGATGTGATATCGGCATAGGAACCCGTTGATGATTCCATATGATAAAGGAAAGAAACGTCATCGTACTTTCCGGGATTTGCGGGTGACTTAAAGACTTGTTTGGTGATACTCATAGATAGTCCTCCTGAATTTGTTCTGTATTATTCTTCCGAAGATTCTTCGGGGATAAACTCGAAAAGCTTATCGTTTGTTGTAAATGACGCCATCGCATCGTCTGCCAGTCTTATGAGGTCCTTCTGGCTGTCAACCTTCTTCTTGCCTCTTAAGTCCTGCTTATGGTATGTGCCGTCAAAATCCATTATATGTGCTCTGACCGTATCGTCAAGTTCAACATTAAGGACTTCCATCACGCGTGCGCGGCATTCGGGATCTTCCACCGGGAACATGAGCTCCACTCTCCTGTTAAGATTTCTCGGCATCCAGTCTGCAGATGCAAGATAAAGGTCTTCATGTCCTTCGTTATAGAAATAGAAGATCCTTGAATGTTCGAGGAATCTGCCCGTGATGGACCTTACATGGATATTCTCGCTCATGCCCGGGATCCCGGCCCTGAGGCAGCAGATACCGCGGACGATAAGGTCGATCCTGACTCCTGCGCAGGAAGCATTGTAAAGAGCCTTGATGATCTCTTCATCCACGAGCGAATTGATCTTTGCAATGATCCTTGCGGGCTTGCCTTCCCTGGCATTATCAGCTTCCCTCTTTATCTTGGCCTTGAAGTGGTCCTTCATCCAGAGAGGCGCCGGTATGAACCTTCTCCAGTTATCGGGGATAGCAAAGCCTGACAGCATATTGAAAAACTCGGATGCATCCTCACCGAAAGGTTCTGATGCCGTAAACAGGCCCATATCGGTATATATCTTTGCAGTTATATCGTTGTAGTTACCCGTTGCAAGATGAACATAACGTCTGATGCCGTCCTCTTCTTCCCTTACGACCAACGTTATCTTACTGTGAGTCTTAAGGCCTACCAGGCCGTATATAACGTGGCAGCCGGCTTTCTCAAGCATCTTTGCCCAGTTGATGTTGTTCTCTTCATCAAACCTTGCTTTAAGTTCGACCAGTACCATTACCTGTTTGCCGTTCCTGGCAGCTTCCAGGAGGGATGCTATGATCGGTGAAGACGAAGACACCCTGTAGAGCGTCTGCTTGATGGCAAGAACGTTTGGATCAGTTGCAGCCTGCTTAACGAACTCCAATACAGGATCGAAGGATTCATAAGGATGATGGACGAACCTGTCATGTGCCTTTATCTTCTCGAAGATGTTATCCGTGCCGTCAGCGAACATTGCAGGGATCGCAGGAACATGCGGCGGATAACAGAGATCAGGATGCGTGGATTCGCAGGCCGACCTGATCTTGGAAAGGAATGTAAGATCGATGGGGCCTGATACACGGAAGACATCCTCACCGTCGATATCAAGTTCGTTCATGATGAAGTTAAGAAGCTCAGGATCGATGTCATCGTCTACTTCGAGTCTTATGATCTCACCGAACCTTCTCTGTCTTACCTGCTCTTCTATCTCCTTCAAAAGGTCTTCTGCTTCGTCTTCATCAATATCAAGGTCCGAATTCCTCATTACCCTGTAGAAGCCGGAAGCGATTACTTTCTGGCCATTGAAGAGGCTCGAGATATTTGCTCTTATTATCTGCTCGATCGGAACAAAGATCTCGGCATCAGATGTCTTTATCTCGAATAGCCTCTTTACGACGGTCGGGATCTGAACGGTAGCAAAAAGACAGTCGTCTTCCTGCGCTGCCTGCTCCTTCTTGGACTTAATACCCGTGTTGATGTGTTTTTGCAAAGACTCACCGTCAGGAGTATTCTCCAGCATGACGCACATGTTGAGCATGCGGTTATAGATAAGAGGCAAAGGTCTTGCTGCATCTATCGCAAGTGGCGTTAATATCGGATAAAGGACACTGTGGAAATACTCGTCTGCCTGTGCCTTCAAATCCTTATCGAGTTCATCGTAAGACGAGAAGATTATCTTCTCCTGCCTTAATGCGGGAACAAGTGATCTGTTGAATGTGGAATACATGAGGTCCATCGACACTCTCGTCTTCTCATCGATCCTTGTAAGCTGTTCCTTTACAGAGAATCCCGCGATATCTTTCTCGGCAAAATCAACGCTTTCCATATCACGGAGAGATGCGACACGTACTATGTAGAACTCATCGAGATTGGATGCGGTGATAGAAAGGAAATTAAGCCTTTCGAGCAGAGGATTCTTATTGTCCCTTGCTTCGTTTAAGATCCTGTCATTGAACTCGAGCCAGGACAGTTCGCGGTTGAAATACTTGGAGTTGCCGCTTAAGAAGGAAGCGTACTTATCGCTTCTGTATTCCTTGGTCTTACCTGTGATCTTACCTGACTTGGTGATCTTGCCGGCCTTGGCTTCCTTCTGGGACTTGGCAAGACGTGCCTTGCTGCTGGGCTTAGCCGTTTTGGAAGATTTGGAAGTCTTAGAAGACTTGGCTGTTTTTGCTGTCTTTGCCGTCTTCGTAGCCTTGGAGCTTGAAGCAGTCTTGGAAGTTTTAGTATTCTTTGAAGTCTTAGCAGACTTTGTGCTCTTAGTATTCTTAGCTGATTTGGACGATGTTGCCATTATTTCTCCCTCCTGACTCTTAATACGGGTCTGATACCCATGACTTCCTCAAAGAGTTCGCTTCTGTGATCGAAGGCCCACTCCTCGAAAGACATATCATCCGAAGCTATGCAGGATATATGGAGATCGTCGCCCTGAAGGAACACAGTCATCTTCTTTATCTTCTCCTTGTGAGAAGCATTGATGGAATCCGCAAGTCTTAAGATAGCAGTAAGTTTGGACACCGTGACCTTCTCACGCGGCGTAAGGAGTCCGTAGTAGTAATTGTTGTAGAGGTTCTCTTTGGAATAGAGTCTTACGACAAGAGCTACCATATTGAGTTCATCCGGATCGAGGCCTATGGGCTTGATCCTCTTTATGATGTCGTAGGAAGCTTCACCGTAATCTCTTGCAGCAACGAACTTGCCTAATTCATGCATTATCGCGGCAAGCTGGAGATAGAGCCTGTCACGCTCGGTAAGACCGGAGAGTTTTCTCATCTCATCGAAGATATCAAGGGATGCTTTCTCAACGAATTCTATGTGCTTCTTGTCGCACCTGTAGCGCTTGGCGGTATTTCTTGCCATAGATACCAGATACGAATCAGGTTTTACTGCGAGCTTATATTTCATCTGTCTGTGGCAGTAGTCGTAGATTATGCCGTCGCAAAGAGATACATGCGGCATATAGATACTGCCAACACCTGTATATTCGAGCATGTTCTTCACTATAAGAGCTGCCGGCAAAAGGAGCGGAGATACGGGAGACGGAACGTTGTCTTTAAGGGTCAGATCAGTAGGTCTGGCCTTAAGAAGATAATCGTAGACCTTAAGGAACTCCTCTCTTGTCATGACAACGTTGCTCATGGGATCAAAGCCTGCAAGCTTCTTTATGTATCCCATCTCTCCGGAGAATGCTATCAGAGTCTTGTAGATTATCCCCTTGGGCTCAACAGCATGGTAATCGTTAAGGTCCTGGGTTACGAACTCCTCTAAGACATCCTTATACTTTGTCGTCCTGTTCTCAAGGTCAGAAAGGAGTTCAGATACTCTTAAGGCCCCGAGCAATATGTTCTGGCTGAATACCATCTCCGACTTGTCGAAAACAGTCGCCTGCATAGACCCTGCTCCGATATCGAGGATCATGGTCCCGTCTTCTGTCATCTTCTTGAAGTCAGGATAGAGAGACTGTACTGCTATCGTCTGATAGTATCTTTCCATCGAATTGTCGATGACCTCTATCTGGAATCCTGTTCTGTTCCTGATCTTCTCAACAACGATGTCGGCATTCTCAGCGTCACGGAAAGCGCTTGTTGCGACACAGAAAACTTTGGAGACTTTATATTCTTTGCATTTTTCGGAGAACATATTAAGGCAGCGGCATAAAGTATCAACCTGATTGGTCTCCATCCTTCCGGATCTGAAACTCCCCGAACCTATATGGGTAACTTTGCGGACAGCTTCAATGAGCTTCGGCTTACCCTTGGAACTTATATCGAAGATCTTAAGTCTTGCGGTGATCGAACCTATATCGATCACGGCTACCGGCTTATTAGTCATAGGCTTATCCACCTGTCTATAGTTGTCTTATTATTATACACGCATATAAAAAGAGATGTATCACCTGAGGAATATTGGCAAAACAAAAGATGCGCCATAAGACGCATCTTCCGCACTGAAAAGATAGTGAGGTTTTGGCTAAACCCTTTCAGTTAACATGAATTATCGAATTTACTTAATGTTCTTATCGTACTTATATAAGAAGGTTACCATCTGACGTCTCAGGCACTTGCCCTCAGGCTTGAACGTACCGTCGTCATATCCTGCGACGATCTTCTTCTCAGATGCCCAGATCGTTGCCTTGTAGAAATAATCCTTTGCCTTTACGTCCTTGAACTTGCACTTATCAGCCTTGGGCGCGGGCTTGCCTGCCATTCTCCAAAGGAATGTGACTGTCTGTGCTCTGGTGCAGATACCGGAAGGGTTGAACTTAGTCTTGGAAACACCTGTGGTAATACCCTGCTCTACAGCCCAGATAACAGGCTTGAAGAAATAATCAGTAGACTTAACATCCTTGAATGATGTCGTCTTTGCCTTGGGGGCAGGAGAACCTGCAAGTCTCCATAGGAATGTAACCATCTGTGCACGGGAACACTCATTTGCAGGACGGAACTCTGTCTGATCGGCATAGCCCTTTACAACATTCTTAGCTGTCAGATAATTTGTGGGGTTAAACCAGAAATCCTTGGCATTGGATACATCCTTATAAAGGACCGTAACGTCACAGGAAACTGTCTTTCCTGCAGCAGAAGCTGTGATCTTGGCTGTACCTGCCATCTTGGCGGTAACCTTACCGTTGGAATCTACGGAAGCAACCTTCTTGTCAGAAGACTTCCAAGTGATCTTGGATGTCACGCCCTTAAGTGTTGCCTTAAGAGTATCGGACTCGCCGCAAACGATAGTATCTTCTGTCTTGTCGATCAGCAAAGCACCCTTGAGAACGATCTTGACTTCAGGGTCGTAAGAAAGCCTGCTCTCAACACCGTCTTTCTTAAGCACATATGTGATAGTACCCTCAACATCTTCCAGGTCACCTGTTGTATAGGTCATAAGGAGTGTCTGGTTGTTGCTTATGTTAAGAGATGAGATCTTGTTGTCATCAACTTCAAGAACGGCCAAGTCAGGGCAGTTGCTTATGTCGATGGACTTAAGTGCGTTTCTGTTGCATTCGAAAGAAGTAAGATTCTTCGTATTGCTTAAGTCAACAGTCTTAAGGAGATTGTCGTTAGCAATGATCTTTGTAAGCTTGTCATTTGTACCGACAGTCAACGCAGTCAGTTTGTTGTCAGCAACATTGATCGTCTCTAGAGAAATGCACTTGGAAAGATCCAAAGACTTAAGGCTGTTCTTCTCAAAAACGATACTCTTAAGGGCGGTATTTGTGCCAAGATCAAGAGACTCGAGCTGGTTATCCGTAAGATCGATATCCGTTAAAGCTGTACAACCCTCGAGATTGACGGATGTAAGAGAGTTCTTGGAACAGTCAAGCTTTGTTAAGCTCTTGTTGTTGCTTATATCAAGCTTAGTAAGGAAGCCGTTCGAGAAAGCGAACTCCTTAAGATCATTGTTGGAGCAGTCGATCTCCTCTAAGGCATAGCAGTCTGCGATATTGATCGTTGAGAGCTTACAGCCGGAACAATTAAGAGTCGTAAGAGCTTCATTGTCGTTAAGGTCGATCTTTGTGACCTTGGTGTTGCTGCAGTCGAGCTTATCAAGCGATGTGAAATGTCTGATTCCGGAAAGACTCTTGATGTTAAGTCCTGATACGTTGATCTCCTTAACTGCCTCAAGTTCCTTCTCGGAAAGAGTACCGTTGCCGTCCGTATCAAAATTAGTAAAGACGAACTCACGGAAAACATCATCGTTGAACTGCTTGTCCTTTACCTCATCTGCCGCTTTTACATTGGCAAATACCATGCCTGTTACCGCCAGCGAAAACAGTGCGGCAGCGGAAGCTTTCATAAAATAACTGGTCTTCATAAGTAACCCCCTTGGTTATATGTGTTTTTTTGCAAACCAGTTATTATATTCCATAAGTTTTAGAAATGCAAGGACTTTTTAAGTTTTTTATCCCCCCCGAAAAGCCTTATTTTCAAAGGCTTTAGCCCATATCAGCCCTTTTTATATGCGAAGAAACTTCCCTTTTGGTCGAGAATATACCCGCGTTCTGTCATAAGTTCATTTATGTCCTGTCTCAATTTATAAGTCACGTATGAGTTATATAAAGACCAGTCTTCTTCAGGAACCTCTCCTTCCTTACTGCTGTTATCGTTAAGGAAGACTAGCATATCCGGTGTATCAGTCTTCAAGTCTTCTATGAATTCATAATAGAGATCTTTGTTGTATGTTAAGGGGAACTGATAGAAGAACTTCTGATCTGTATATCTGTCAGAACAGATATAGAATAGTCCGTTCCCGAAGAAATAGATGACGTCATCATCAGGAGATGTATTCTCTTTCACATATGTAACTACGGGACCGTCATAATAACCGGCCTTGCTCTCGATATCGAAAACAGTAACCATCCTCCAGCCCAGCACAAGAGCAAGCAGGAGAACAGGAACCATATAAATGATCTTTGTCAGTTGGTCTTTTATATCAGACAAAAGTTTCTTAGTTAACAATATATCCAGGAAGAGCGTCACCGGAACAACAAAGCATGGAATGCAGCTTATAAAGTAGTGTTCGTAATCCCTTCCGCTTACAAGGCTTAAGATAAATGTAGCCAGAAGGAAAAGAGTATTGCAGTGCATGAAGCGTGACCTTCTGTGGACAACGGAAGCAACTATAACGGCTATCCAGCCTATGATGAAGTATTTGGCATAAAGGCCAAAGCTTAAGATCCCGTAATAAGATCCTCCCTTTACCTTTACATAACTGATGTTATAGAGCCAGTAATCCTTATAAAGATCTTGGAATGAACCCGTGACTCCGTGATAGATCAGCACAGGACAGAGTGCAAGCGCAACACCTGCCGTAAAGAGAAGGATGCACTTTATGATCTCACGGCTTCTCTTAAGCTTGATGAGATATATGATTATCACCGGGACAAAGAATGCCCAGGGTGATACGAGATTGCATCTTATGAAGAATACGACACCAAAAGCAAAGCCCAAATAGACTATCGATAAAGGAGAATATTCTTTCTTCCTGAAGAAACGGAAAATGATATATAAAGATGACAGAGTAAAAGGCAAAGCCCAGAACTCCGTAAGATTGCCGTCAAGGCAGAGATAGAATCCAAAAAGGTAGATAGATGCGAACGCCGTAAGATATGGAACAAAGACTTTCTTGCTTAACAGCCTCGATATCTTCAGCATGAAGAAAACTGTTATAGCACAGGCAAGAAGTTCAAGGATCCAGATACCGGTATCACCCAGGAATTCACCTACATACTCAATGAAATATAACCAGGAACCTTTATGGTCGAACATGTCCCTGTAGGGAACTTTCCCCTTATGCATCATCCTTGCGATATAGATAAATACACTCGAGTCTCCGCCATAGTACTTTCCGTTAAAAGGACAAAGGTCAAAATCAGAAGTTACAAGGAGACCTGTGGCAAGACTATAGATAAGATCTATAATCGCCTGTTTTCCCTTTCCAAGGTCAACGGCACGGTCATTGTCAGCAAACATAAGGACTACAACAGCCAAACAAAAAAGAACGATGCTGACAATATATAACATCTTAAGTTACCTTCAGCGGGTGATCCCGGAGATGATTGCATCTGCCATCTGACTTGATCTAACGAGCATCTCGCCCTCTTTGCCGATATAGATGTCAGCGGTCCTGTAACCCGAAGTGACCGCATCAACAACAGCTTTTTCAATTGCATCAGCAGCCTCTGTAAGACCGAGGGAATACCTCAACAACATGGCAACAGACAGGATCGTTGCACAGGGATTTGCCTTGCCCGTTCCTGCTATATCAGGAGCAGAACCGTGAATGGGTTCAAATAAGCCGGGAGTTCCGGGAGCGCCGAGAGACGCTGACGGAAGCATTCCTACAGACCCTGTTATCATGCCTGCTTCATCAGACAAAATATCTCCGAACATATTGCTCGTAACGATGACATCAAACTCATGAGGACGCGATATCAGCTGCATCGAACAGTTGTCAACATAGAGGCATTCAATAACAACTTCAGGATATTCTTTGCTCATCTCAAAGAAGAGCTTGCGCCACAATCTGCTCGTAGTCAAAACATTGGCCTTATCAACGAGAGTTACCTTGCGGCATCTTCCCATTGCGGCATCGAAAGCTATCTTCAATATCCTCTTGATCTCGCCTTCAGAATAAGTCTCTGTATCAAAAGCAACATGACCTTCAGGCTGGCCGTCAGATAAAACCTCACTGCTGTCGTATTCACCGCTCTTGCCAAAATAAATACCACCCGTAAGTTCACGGACGAAGAGGATATCCGTATCCTTGATATCCTTGATGGGCGATGCGTGTGACAGTTCATCAAATAATTTAGCCGGTCTTAAGTTAGCATAAAGACCCAGTCCGGATCTTAACCCAAGCAAGGCCTTCTCAGGTCTTATTGATGGATCGACATTATCCCATTGGGGACCCCCGACAGCGCCCAACAATACAGCATCGGATGCTTTGCAGATCTCCAAAGTCCCGGGAGTCAGAGGGACTCCGTTCTTATCTATGGAAGCGCCGCCTGCGAGAAGCATTTGAGTGTCAACTTCAAATCCGTATAGATCGCCTGCCTTATCCAGCACGCGCAACGCTTCTTCTATTATCTCGGGACCAATACCGTCTCCGGGGATTACTGCTATCTTATATCTTTCAGCCATTGCCCAACTTTCCTTTTGTATATTCGACAAGGCCCCCTGCGGCCATTATCTCCTTGATGAACTCAGGGAAAGATCCGGCCTGGAATGAGAGTCCTTTGGTAACATCAGTGATTACACCGCTGTCAAAATCCGCTTCAACGATATCTCCTGCATCGATAGCAGCAACTGCCTCAGGACACTCCATTATGGGAAGTCCGACATTTATGCTGTTACGGTAGAAGATCCTGGCAAAATCGGATGCGATAACAAGCGATACGCCTGATGCCTTGATCGCAACAGGTGCATGTTCACGTGAGGATCCGCAGCCGAAGTTCTTTCCAGCAACAATGATATCCTCAACTTCTACACGTGATGCAAAATCAGGATCTATATCCTCCATGCAGTGACTTGCAAGGTGCTTAGGATCTGCGCTCGTAAGGTGCCTTGCAGGGATGATGACATCAGTATCTACATTGTCAGCGTATTTATGTACTTTTCCTCTAACAGTCATAACTATCACCCCTTATATTCAAGAATCAGATGGAACTGCGACGTGACCTGCGATCGCACTGGCACACGCAACGGGAATGCCTGCCAGGATAACCTTGGATCCTGTATCCCCCATCCTTCCGACGAAGTTACGGTTGGTCGTAGATACACAAATTTCTCCGTCGGCCAACACCCCCATATGTCCGCCGAGACAGGGACCGCAGGTAGGTGTAGATATTACACATCCAGCATCGTCAAAGATCTTAAACCAGCCCTTATCAAGAGCCTCTCTCCATACGCGCTGGGATCCCGGGATAACAATGCATCTGACGTTTGCGGCAACTTTCTTACCGGAGAAGAACTCTGCTGCAAGTTTTATATCATCAAGTCTTCCGTTAGTACATGAACCTATTACGACCTGGTCAATGACAACGTCCGACAAGGTACTTGCAGGAACAGTATTTGACGGCAGATAAGGCATTGCGCAAAGAGGCTCGATATCAGCAAGATCAATATCGATCGTCTTAAGATAAGTAGCATCCGGATCAGCTTGATATTCAGCATAGTCGCCTCTGGTAAATCTATCAGGATTAGTCTTGGCAATATATTCCCTGGTAACGTCATCTACCGGGAATATGCCGTTCTTGGCGCCGCACTCTATTGCCATGTTGCATATGGTAAGCCTGTCGGCCATCGTAAGATCAGCGACTCCTTCGCCCGTAAACTCAACTGAATCGTAAAGTGCGCCGTCTACGCCTATCTTGCCGATAAGATAAAGGATAACGTCCTTACCGGTAACATATTTAGCCTTATGTCCATTAAGGTTTACCCTAATGGCATCAGGCACTTTGAACCAGGTCTTCCCTGTCGCCATAGCGCATGCAAGATCCGTAGATCCCACACCGGTCGAGAAAGAACCCAAAGCACCATAAGTACAGGTATGTGAATCCGCACCGATAACAACATCACCCGGCAGTACGAGTCCGTTATCGGGAAGGATAACGTGTTCTATCCCCATCTCAGCACGACCCAACTCGTAGTAGTGCTTAATATTGTGGGAACGTGCAAACTCACGCATCGTCTTGTTGAGTTTTGCGGAATTGATATCCTTATTCGGGGTGAAGTGATCCTGGATCATGGTGATCTTATCAGGGTCGAAAACATCCTTTAGCCCCATCTTCTCAAAAATCCTGATGGCAGGCGGAGTCGTTACATCATTGCCGAGGACCAGGTCAAGACTTGCTTCAATAAGGTCGCCCGAATTAAGATCCGACAAGCCGCAATGCTTTGCCAGTATCTTCTGTGACATCGTCATACCCATAAGACCGACCCTCCTGAAACGTCATTGATAACATGACTATATCATAAACCAAATAAAGGTTCTTGTATAACGAAACTATTAGCGATTTTGAACTATCGGAAGGAGGATAAGTTATGATTTATGCCAAGTCATAAGGAAGTTTGGCAGACCCTTCCAAAAAAGACTGCCTCAGAAGTGAGAAATAGTCACAACTGAGGCAGTCGTTATCATCTTGTTAAGATCAGATCATCCTTTCCCGTTGATATACTTATCATACTTATAAAGGAATGTAACCATCTGACGCCTTAAGCATTTGCCCTGAGGCTTGAATGTACCGTCAGAGTATCCTGCGAGTATCTTCTTCTCGGATGCCCAGATCGTTGCCTTATAGAAGTAATCCGTCTTCTTTACATCAGAGAACTTGTTCTGTGTTGACTTAGGATCAGGCTTTTTTGCCATTCTCCAAAGGAATGTAACAGTCTGTGCTCTTGTGCAGACACCCTGAGGATTGAACTTGGTCTTGGAAACACCGGTAGTTATTCCCTTCTCAACTGCCCAGAGTACAGGCTTATAGAAATAGTCTGACTTCTTGATATCCTTGAACTTTGTGGATGTTGATTTGGGATCAGGCTGTCCGGCAAGTCTCCAGAGGAAAGTTACCATCTGGGCTCTGGTACAGTCGTTAGCGGGCTTAAAGAGAGTCTGCTTGTCATAACCCTTGACCACGTTCTTTTCCGTCAGATAGTAAGTGGGGGCATACCAGAAATCACTCATATTCAAAACGTCCTTATAATGTACTGACACAGCACATGTAGCCGTCTTGCCGGAAGCAGAAGCCGTGATCACAACATTGCCTGCCATCTTGGCAGTTACCTTGCCGTTCCCGTCAACTGTTGCGATGTTCTTGTCAGATGATGTCCAGCTGATCTTTGAATCCGAACCGCTGAGTTTTGCGGTAAGCTTAACAGTTTTCCCGCATACGGTATTAACTGCTTTCTTATCGATAGTGATATTTACCGGCTTGCTCGTCGCTGTCGGCGCCTTGGTCGGCGCCTTGGTCGGCGCCTTGGTCGGAGCCTTTGTAGGTTCAAGTTTATCTATGGGGCGTGTTTGGGTCTTACCGCATCTGGAACATGTTGAGGTTTCCACGCCGGTCTTGTCAACAGTTGCTTTTGTCGTGACGACCCATTCGCCCCAGTCGTGGCCGAGAGCATCTATCGGATCAACCTTAACAAAATCACATTTGGCACATTTATAAGTCTTAGACCCTGCATTGGTGCAATCGGGATCTACGGTCACCGGTTCTCCAAGATCGTGCCTGATCCTGACATTTATGTAAATAGAACCATCAGATGAAGAACTATCAAATTCGCCGCCCTCTATAGTCAGATAATCGGAGGGATCATCAGGAAGATAATAACCCCACTCTATATCCAAAGGAAGGTAAAGTGAGATGAATTCAACACCATTCAAAGAATACCTCTCCCCAATTTCCAGATTACCTTCACAAATGTAGCGCGCGAAGAAGATATTGTAATCTTTGACACTTATGTTCCCATTGGTTGCGATATCAGGGTCTATTGATAAACAGCCTACACTTCTTTTGGATATTTTGGTTATTTCTGCATCACATGCGGGAGCATTTATCGTTATGGTCGCCTTCGCAGGATCTGTCCACAATGCATAAAATACACGGTCATCCGTCAAACCGGTAATATTATCGGGATCGTTAGCATATTCATTAAGATCGGCATATGTCTTATTAATCCCGAACAGATAGAGTTTTTGAACGCCGTCATAAAGATCTTTTTCGAATCCTTTTCTGATCATTTCCGACAAAGAGTTTACGGCTTCTCCGCAAGTCTCGCCAAAGACCTCGGTAGTTACAGTTGACTTGCCTTTCTCAGCCTCGCTGATCTTTACCATGCTAAAATCATTCAGAGCAACGGTTCTTTCCTGACCAAAGTATTCCTGGACAAAATTCTCATGTCCTTCTCCAAAATCGACAGTAACAGTATGTAAGGGTCTATAATGGACAGTGATATTGACATCATCATCAGGCATTACAAAGCTGTATTTATTGTTACTGACTTTACTCAGTTTCAATTCACCAAAATAATCGTTTACCAAACTTGCGTATAACTCGTACAGCGAATAACCTTCGTCAGGCGTCAGTGTGATGGTGACTTTCTCTCCCTGCGCCGCCGAAGTCTTATCAAGCGACTCTGAACCATGAGCATCCCATGTGTAACTGTTTACGGTTATGTTATGAGTTTCATCTGCACGGACGCTGCTCCCCGGAACTATGATCATAGAGATCAGGAACAGGAGCGCCGTGATCACCGAAAAACACATAAGCTTCTTTTGTATTGCCATAAAACACCTCCAAAAACGGCATGTAAGCATATTGATCAACAAAATTATTATACTTTTCCGGACATACAAAAAAAATAGACAATATTTAACGGATATGTCGCCTATGACAGATCAAAGCCTTAATCTGTAAACTCCCGGTATCCTTATGACAGGCACCGACAGGATGATACCGGCAGCAGCCTGGATAAGATTGTAGGGAACCGATCCCAATGCGCCCGCAACGCCATACATCTGAGGCAATGCTTCGAAAGCAAAGTAACCTAAGACCATTATAAGCTCGCATCCGATAAACACAGCCACAGACAGAGCAATGTATTTTCCTGAACGCATATAATCTTTTATCGTATGTTCTCCGGACCTTGTATGTTGCTTAATACTCTTAGAAAAGAACAATCCTGCAAGAAGTCCCATCAGACCCTTTATAACAAATGTCGGTCCGATATACATGGGATAGCCTGCAACAAGATCTGCAATAGCCGAACCTAAAGCGGCAGGGATAGCCGCCAAGGGACCTAAAATGAATGAACAGATGTTGATCATGACATCACCTAAGTTAAGATAACCTGTCGGGATAGGTATCCTTATCTGTGTTGCTACGAAGATCAGGGCTGCCATAACGCCTGCAACCGCTATCTTTACAAGATTTGATCTTCTTTTGTTGCTGTCATTACTCATGTTCATCATCCCCTTTCAGCGGGTATTGTAAAGGTTATAACAAACATAAAACTAGCCTTCAACTAATTCTTCTTGTAAAAACCTACAAAGTTTGTCGGTTTTATTGAATATTCTTTTGGCACCTGCCGAAATGAGTCTTTCTTCGCTCTGATATCCCCAGCCAACTGACAGGGACATAAAGCCCGCATTCCGGGCCGTCTCGATATCAACATCCGAGTCACCTATATAGACAGTCTCCTCCCTTTTGCACGAAAGAGAATCCATCAGAATAAGAGCTCCGGCAGGATCAGGCTTACGGGGAACGTCGTCTTTCCTGCCTGATACTGCTGAGAAGATATCTTCACCGAAGAAATGCCTTATCAGCTTTTGCGTTGGATAATCGTTCTTATTGGAATTAACAGCCAGAAGAAGACCTGACTCCTTAAGCGTCATCAGCATCGATCTTACGCCTGGGTATTCTCTTGTATATTCGATACAGTTCTCGTTGTAGTCTGCGTTAAAGAGGTCCATCATCCTGATAACTTCTTCTTCGCTTTCTATTCCGTCACAAGCCAGACTCTGGCGCATGAGATTTGCGGCGCCGCGTCCGATAAAAGAAGTTATCAGTTCATCCGGCTGAGGAGCAAGCCCCATCTTTTCTCTTGCCTTGTTAACGGATATAACGAGTCCTGATATCGTATCCAGGATCGTTCCGTCAAGATCAAAGATCGCAAGTCTTATCTTCATTTGACAAGCTTGATCTCGAAAGTCTCTCTGTAGTTGACGTTCTTCTTCAGAGGCTGGGAAGACCTGTTGTTGACCGTTCTTTCGATCTCCTTGCTGCAGAAGTCGAGGAAGAGCTCACCTGAATCGTTCATCATGAGCTGCTCTTCGTGCAGGTATTCATTCATCTGCTCAGGAGTATAAGGAAGAACGGTAAAATCAAATCTCGCATTAGGTCCTGACCTTCTGATCATGAGTTTGGAGCCTTCGCTGTTTTCGATCTTAACGACCTGAGTATCCGTATGGGAAGAGTTTTCCGCAGGGCGCGCGTAAGGATGGTAGATCTTGTCTGCGCCTGCAGCATAGACACCGAGTCTTGCGGCATTCTTACGGTCAACATAAGACTCTCCGGGTCCTCTTCCGTACCAGGTGCAGAGTGTATCCTTCTTTACGATGGGAACCCTGACGCCGTATCTGATCATGTCGTATCTGGGTGTGAAGTCCATAGTAATGCGGAGAGTGTCTTCTGAAGGGATCTCGTAGAACATAACGACATCACCCTTCATTGCGAAAGACTTATAACTCGTTATCATCGAGAATACACCGTTCTTAACGGAATATTCACTGCTCTTATATCTTAAGGTCTTCTGGATATTCTCGTAATCACTCTCGCCCGAGAATATTGTCTTTGCAAGGATAAAGCTCTTATCCGTACGGTCGATGTTGGAAGGGCACCTGTAGAAACTCGGCATAAAGCTTCCAGCCAGGAAGTCCGTACCGTCGATCACGAGGCTGTTAACACCGCCCGTTGCACGGCTGAAGCCGATCCTGAACTTGCCTGCAGCTACAGAGACTCCGGAAGGGTCAGCATATACGGTAAGTTTATCTTCTGCCAGAGACAGGTTGGGATCAGATACATCCTTCTGCTCGTACTGGACTTCCGTTACCTCTTCAGTTTCTTCTGTCTTGGGAGCTTCCGCACCGATTATCTGCCCTGCGATCTTCTCGATCTCGGCATCATCCATAACGGAAGCTACGCCTGTATCTTCCTCTTCTTCCACAGCGGTTTCATCCGTTGCAGTCTCCTTGGAAATGTCAGAAGAGTCTGCGGCAGGCAGAGCCTGGGGCGCATTCATACCCTCAGGGAGTTCCTCCTTGCCGGGATCTATCTTAAGGACATCATCCTTAACCTTGCCGGATACGGGATTTGCAGCCTCCTTGGCGAGGATATCCTGATAGAATACGACCTCGTATCCTTCCTTGGCATAATATGTGTCGTGAGCAAGCTTCAATGAAATATCGAAAACGAGTTCATGCGACATCGCATTCATGTATGCGTCGATATATTCTGCCTTGCCTTCGCCCCAGCCGGGTGTCGTAAACATCTCTGCAGTTATGGGGAATCTCAAGTTCCTTGTTCCGAAAGGCTCAACTCCCTGCATGAGACCTCTTCCGCTCATGATGGCATTGCCGCCCAGAAGGATCTTCCATTCAAGCTCCATCTCATCCGTATAAGCAAAAGGATGAATGTTTCTGAACGTAAGGTTTGTTCTGTCGCCTGCAGCAGCAAAGATGCTGATGTTTGCACACTGCTGCCTGATATCCGCATAGATAGGATGAGGGTTACGGTTGGCATCAACGATACCCTGACCTATGCTCGAATTCTCTTTGTTCTTACCACCGACAAGATCTGCATGATGGATCCACTTATAGTCGGCATCGTCATCCGTGAATCTTGTTCTGCCCTTAATGGACTCGAACAGGTTCTTGCCGGTCTTGTTCTTGCTGAACATGTTCTTCCTGTCAAGACAGAGGTCTTCCCAGGGTCCGAATACAACACCTGCATCCGTAGGGAAAGGCTTGATATCGGATACGATGCCCCTGCCGTCAGAATTGCCTTCTGCTGCGCAGTACCAGGGTCTTGTCTTATCGATATTGGAACACTCCTGCTTTGCTCTCAAAGCATAGTCCTCGTTGAATCCGTAATCCTGTACACCCCACATTACGATAGAAGGATGGTTCATGGCAGACTCAACGTAATCTCTCATGTAGTAGGCACCGGCCGTTGCGATGACATAGATACCGTACTGGTCGCAAAGGTTAAGGAAGTCATCGGATACGGGGAAACTGTTTACTATGACACCATTGAGTCCGCATCTCTTCATCAGGATGACGTCCTGTCTTTCAAGAGCGCGGTTAACGGCGATACCGCCCATCGGGTCAAACTCATAGTATTTCGTAAGTTTAAGGTTGACTCTTCTGTCGTTGATATTGAGTTTATCGTTTACGATCTCAGTCGTTCTGAATCCGAACCTCTGCTTCTTGGCGCAGATAACCGTGCCCTCCGAATCAGTAAGTTCGAGGATCAGGTCGTACTGGACAGGAGTTGCATCAGACCACTGGGCAACATCCAAAGCCATGAAATCAGTCTGGGCGCGCGTCTCCATACCTGCATCAACGACACCGGTAATGGCTTCGCCCTGACCTCTGATATTTACGAACGGCAGCTTATAAGGGTCGTACTCTCCCCTCGCCTCGAGCAGGGAGATCCTGACCGAATAAGGGATCATGTAGTCCGTATGGTTACGGATCCCGAAATCAACCTTGATCATGAAGTCTCCGCGCGGGTTCTTGGCTACGGTCTTCTCTATCTGATCGATCTTTGCGATCTGAGTTACATAAGCTTCAGGAACGTATTCTAATTGCAGATGGAGATTACGGATCTCAAGAAGTGATTCTGAAACGATGCTTATCGGACGGAAAATACCAGAGAAGCCAAAGTTCATGAGCTCGGTAATTACATGTCCCCTGGAGTCCCTGTCAAATCTCGATACGATGATGACGATCAGATTTACGCCCTCATGTACGAAATCAGAGATAAGGAGTCTCTTTGCCGTAAGCACAGAGTGGCTCTTACAAACGAGCTTGTCATTGATATATACGCGGAACTGTCCGCAGATACCGGACGCTTCCAGATAGAGTGCTCTGTCTATATCCTTGGGAGTAAATGTTACCTCTGCCCTGTAGATACCTGTCTCATCGTCCTCATCACTCGTGGATTTGAGGTAGTACTTATCAGACATTGTCTCTTCTCTTTTGTTCTTATCGGATGCCAACACTTCCGAATAATCGTAGAGAAGGTTCTGGGGCATACCGTAACCTTCGGTCTGCCAGGTTGAAGGAACATCTATAAGTGCCCAGTCGGAATCATCATAAGACTTCTTATGGCAACCGATCGGCACCTGCGAAAGGCTGTCCACATGCAAAAATCTCCAAGTGGTAAGCTTGGTTATGAACGGGGACTTGACTCTCCCGAACTCAGGCATCTGCCTTTCGCCGTAGATATAATCAAATGACTCGTACGGCAAAAAGCCGTCGTTGCTGTAAGTAAAATCCATAGATGATCACCCTTTTTCTTAATTTAAGAGAATAATCTACGGTAATTGTATCATTTAATCCCCCGCGAAAAGTTTCAGGAATATTACATAATGAGGCATTAATGAAGTATTATCAGCGCCACGACAGAAATCAGAAGGATAACGAAGACTACGACCGTTGCCGTGAGAAGCCTCCTCATTACAACCGGGTCAGTAAGGATAACGGGATCGTCAGGCTCTCTCGGGTCTTCCACAAGATTCCTGTCCTCTTCCGCACTCATACCGGTGTGCGAACTGTCAGAAAACCTGATCGCTGAATTATCGTAAGTAAGATGAGGCTCTTCCTTCCCATAGTGAGTTGCGATCTTAAGGTCCTCATTGACCTTAGGATC
>JAGAAI010000080.1 GCA_017615325.1 Clostridiales bacterium
ACTTCTACACGGCAACCCTCTGGGCATCCGAGAAGAAGATCCTGGCAGGTTACGACGATGGCACATTCCGGCCTAACGGTGACTGCCTGAGAAGACAGATGGTAACTTTCCTCTATAAGTACGATAAGTATGTAAATGGCTAAAGATAAGAAATGTACTAAATAAAAGTTCTTTTTGCCCCGCACTAATAATGGTGCGGGGTTTAAAAATGGTACAAATGGGTGATATGCAGACCAATACGGCAATGTTACAATTTAAGCTGTTATTCTACGAATACCAGAGGTGCCATGTCCTTGTTGCCATGGCACCTAATGGTTACCTAAATACTTTTGCATGGGGGAACGAATATGAAAAAAGTTCTTTTAACGATTGCAACACTGGCTATGACCTTTGCTGTTGCTGCTGGAATTGCTTCTGTTCCGGCAGGGACAGTTAAAGCTGACGGGGATGTGGCAATCAATGCGACCAATTTTCCTAATGTAGTTTTCAGAGACTGGATTAAAGCCAAGATTGATAATGGTGATAATATACTGACTCAAGCTGAGATCGCAAATGTTAAATCCATAGATGTTTCTTATGAAGAATATATTGAAGATCTTACAGGAATTGAATATTTTACGGCTCTTGAAGAACTTGAGTGTAGTTTTACCAGTATTCGAGTTCTTGATGTGAGCAAGAATACAAATCTTAAAACATTGAGTTGTGAATCTACCAAGTTATTATACATGAACCTTAATGCTAATCTTAAGAAACTGTATTGTTCCGACAACAATTTGACTAATCTTGATTTGAGCAATAACAGTGCACTTGAAATTTTATTTTGCGATAATAACAATCTGAACAGTCTTGATGTAACTAATAATGCTATGCTCAAGAGGTTGTCTTGCGAAAATAATGGAAATATTAAAAGTCTTGATCTGAGCAAGAATATTGCATTAGAAGATCTGTATTGTGAGGGAAACAGTAAGTTAACTCAAATTATTTTTTCTAAAGATCCGGCAGAAATAAATCTACATTGCGATGAAGATGTAAGTAAGATCGTGCTTAAGGAAGGCGATGTCACTATCAATTCTCATGACTTCCCTGATGAACATTTTAGAAACTGGCTCCGTGAACAACCCTATGGCAGGAACGGAGTGCTGACGAAAGAAGAAATTGCGGGTATTAAAGAACTTAATATTAGTAGCAATGAAATAACAACTCTGGCAATTAACAGTTTGAAAGGTATTGAGTATTTTACCGCACTTGAGACTTTGAGGTGTCAATACATTATGCTTTCCAGCCTTGATGTGAGTCAGAATGCCGCGTTAACGAATATATACTGTAATGGCAACAGATTGACTAGTCTCGATGTGCACCAAAATACTGCACTTAAAGAATTGGATTGTTCCGATAACCAACTTGCTAACCTGAATTTGAGCAAGAATACCGCACTTACAACATTGATTTGCACCTCAAACAAACTTACCAGTCTTGAGGTGACTAATAATATTGAGCTTCAGGAATTAGATTGCAGTGATAATCAACTTGCTAGCCTCAATTTGAGCAAGAATACAGGACTTTCGATATTGAAATGCTCCTATAACAAACTTAAAACTCTAAATGTGAGCAATAATCCTGCACTTAAACATTTGGATTGTGAAAACAACCAGATTACTGACCTTGATACGAAAAATAATACAGTTCTTTCGGTTTTGGCTTGTTCCCACAATCCGCTTACAGGTCTTGATGTAAGTCAGAATCTAGCTCTTACAGAATTGTATTGTAATAGCAACCAATTGACCGATCTTGATGTAAGTAATAATACAGCACTGAAAACACTCAATTGTGGTTTAAACAAACTTACAAGTATTGACGTTAGCAATAATCCGTCACTTGTAGTTTTGGTTTGCGGATATAACCAACTGACCAATCTTGACGTGGGATCGAATGCTGTACTTAGACTTTTAAATTGCAGCCAAAACTTACTGACCAGACTTGACTTGAGCAAGAATTCTGAGCTTGATGAGTTTGAGTGCTATAAAAACTCTTTAAGTGTGGTTTATTTGGCAAAAGATCCTGGTTTGTTCATACGTTGTAACACTGACGCGGACACTGTTGTGCTTACAGCTTCTGATTGGAAATTCAACGTAAGATGGAATGTTAATGATTCCGATCCTTCGAAAACAACAGCCACTGCTTTGTTTGAATGCACAAAAGCCGGCGCTACTGATTACAAGATATCAGAACCCATGACTGTAAAGGTAGATATTATCAATGAATGCGTGAATGAAGGAAGTATCATCTATGAAGCAACCCTGCCGGCTTTAAAGAGCAGGACCGGCAAGTTTGTTTCCGAGAAGAAGACCGTTAAGGTCCCGGCAACCGGTCATGACTGGGGTAATTGGACAGTAACAAAGAAGGCAACGGTTACGTCAGACGGAGAAGAAACAAGGATCTGTAATAATAATTCTTCTCACAAGCAGACCCGTAAGATAGCAAAACTTACTCCTACCACAGCACCTGCCAATTCTTCGATCAGCCTCGATAAGGATACGGCATCTCTCAAGTGCGGTGACAAGCTGACTCTCAAGGCAACTCTTAAGGGATCAACAGGAAAGATCACATGGAAGTCTTCTGACACGAAGATCGCAACGGTTGATTCCAACGGTAAGATCACAACGAAGCAGGCAGGTACGGTTACGATCACGGCATCCGCAGGCACTGCCAAGGCCTCTTGTACCGTTACTGTCCTCTATAAGGACGTAACCAATACCAAGGACTTCTGGTATGCTCCGACCAACTACCTGACAAAGGCAGGAGTAGTAAAGGGTTACGACAAGCAGACAAAGTTTAAGCCCGCTAACGATTGTACAAGAGCTCAGATGGTAACATTCCTTTATAGACTTCAGGGAGAACCCAAGACAAAGTCCACAACCTGCAAGTTCAAGGATGTAAAGAAGACGGATTACTTCTTTAAGCCTGTTATCTGGGCAGTAGAGAAAGGCATCACTACAGGTGTATCCAAGACGAAGTTCGATCCTCAGGGCGTTTGCACCCGTGCACAGACAGTAACGTTCCTGTGGAGAATGGCCAACAAGCCTGCACCTAAGGCTAAGACCTGCAAGTTCTCTGACGTTAAGAAGAAGGATTATTTCTACAATCCGGTAATTTGGGCATCCGAACAAAAGATAGTCGCAGGATATTCTGACGGAACATTCAAGCCTCAGGGCAAGTGCTTACGCCGTCAGATGGTAACCTTCCTCTACAAGTACGACAAGTTCGTCAATGGCAAAGGATAAGTAAAGACTGATCTTATCTTATGGAGCCGCCTTCGGGCGGCTCTTTCTATCAGCAGACAGGGGAGGAGTAACCGATACTTTATTTTCGCGCCAAAAAGATTATAATAAAGGCTTGTATAACTTTGGAAAGGAAATTACTTTACCATGGCAGAAAAATTTTACATCACGACACCCATCTACTATCCGTCGGGCAACCCCCATATCGGACATTGCTATTCGACTCTGGCTTGCGATGCTATCGCCAGGATGAAGCGAATGCAGGGCTATGATGTAATGTTCTCCACAGGTACCGATGAGCACGGTCAGAAGATCGAGAAGAAGGCGATCGAACTCGGAACCACGCCCAAGGCTTACGTTGACGATATCGTCGCTAACTTCAAGAAGCTCTGGGGCACTCTGGGCATACAGTATGACAGATTCGTCAGGACAACTGACGATTACCATATCAAGACCGTCCAGAACATGTTCGAGAAGCTCTACAACGACGGATATATTTATAAGAGCGAATACAAGGGCAAGTATTGCACGCCTTGTGAATCCTTCTGGACAGAGAGCCAGCTCGTTGACGGCAAGTGCCCTGACTGCGGAAGGGAAGTAACAGAGGCATCAGAAGAAGCATATTTCTTCAAGCTCTCTCAGTTTGCTCCCCAACTTAAGGAACTCCTTTTGGATCCCGAGAAGAATTTCCTCGAGCCCAAGTCCAGAGTGAATGAGATGATCAACAACTTCATTGAGCCGGGTCTCCAGGACCTCTGTGTTTCCAGAACGAGCGTCAAGTGGGGTATCCCCGTAACGATCGATGAAGGCCACTATATCTATGTATGGATGGACGCTTTGACGAACTATATCTCGCTGTTGGGATTCATGAACGATACATACGACGACTACGAGAAGTATTGGCCTGCCGATATGCATGTTATGGCCAAGGAGATCGTAAGATTCCATTCGCTCATTTGGCCTGCATTCCTCATGGCATTAGGTGAGCCCCTGCCTAAGAAGATCTACGGCCACGGCTGGATCACATTTGGCGACGGTGGCAAGATGAGCAAGTCCAAGGGCAATGTCGTAGATCCTTTCGTCCTTTGTGAGAGATACGGCGTTGACGCCCTGAGATATCACCTCTTAAGAGAGATGGTCTTCGGTTCGGACTGCCCTTATTCCAACGAGCAGATGTTTGCAAGGATCAATTCCGACCTCGCAAACGATCTGGGTAACCTTGTTTCCAGAACAGTTGCTATGGCTATAAAGTATTTTGACGGCACTCTTCCTGTCGATAAGGAATTCAACGATTCCGATAACGATCTGCTGGAGCAGCTCGATGCTCTCCCTGAGTTCGTATCCGAGACATTCGAGACGATGCGTTTCTCCGAAGGTCTTGCCAAGATCTTCAGCGTTATCGCACGTGCCAACAAGTACATTGACGAGAACGAACCCTGGAAACTTGCCAAGGATGAGTCGGCAAAGCCCCGTCTTGCTGCAGTTCTTTATAATCTCCTGGATGCGATCAGACGTGTTGCTATCCTCCTGGAGCCCGTAATGCCTCATACATCACCTAAGATCTTCAGCCAGATCGGTGCAGATGAGTCTGTTACCGGTTGGGATTCTGCCAGCGTAAGACACGGTCTTGCAGCTGACGTTACGGTTACCAAGGGTGAAGTTCTCTTCCCGAGGATCGACATCGACAAGGAGATCGAGGAACTCAACAAGATGTTCCCCGCAGAAGAAGAGAAGGGTAAGGATCTTGAGCCCTTAAAGGAACTCACTAAGTTTGATAACTTCGCAGCTCTGGATCTCCGCGCAGTCAAGGTAATCTCCTGCGAGAAGGTAGAGAAGTCCGATAAGCTCCTGAAGTTCAAGGTTGATGACGGCTTCGGCGAAAGACAGGTACTCTCCGGTATCGCCAAGTACTATAAGCCTGAAGACCTTGTAGGCAAGACCCTTGCCATGATCGTTAACCTTGAGCCCAGAAAGATGATGGGTCTGGAGAGTAACGGCATGATCCTCTCCGTCAAGTATGGCGACGGATACAGGGTAATAGAGTTTGACGATTCTGTTGAAGCAGGTGCTGATATCAGCTGATCTTATATGAGCAAGCATAAGCCGACAGCCCATTACGAAGGGAAGGGTGAGTTTTTCGACACTCACGCGCACCTTTACGACCGAAGGTATGCTGAAGACGGGAGAAGCCCCGAAGATATACTTCTGGCGGCCAAGGCGGCAGGTGTCAGCAAGATCCTGGTCCCTGCGGATTCCGTTGTGACCTCCAGGGCAGCTGCCGGATTCTCTGATTCATTCGACGGTAAGTTCGGTGTAGACGTCTACTATTCTGTGGGTGTGCACCCTCACGAAGCAAAGGACTACGACTCAGAAGCCGAAGAGTATCTTAAAGACTTATTGGGATCTTCGCGCCCTTCAAGATTGCGGGCCATTGGTGAGATAGGTCTTGATTACTACTACGACTTTTCGCCCAGGGACTGCCAGAGGGAAGTCTTTGCAAGGCAACTCGATATTGCATATGAGGCGGATATTCCGTTAATATTGCATGAGAGGGATGCTGCGCAGGATACTCTGGATATCCTGAAAGCTCAGTATAAGAAGGGTGCCTTAAGGAATAATCCCGGTGTCTGTCACTGCTGCGGCATGTCGGTCGAGGTTGCATCAGAACTCATAAAGATGGGATTCTACATTGGCTTTGACGGGCCGCTGACCTTTAAGAATAACGTCAAGGGCGTAAAGCTCGCCCAAAGCGTGCCGCTGGACCGGATCGTCATTGAGACTGACAGCCCCTATCTTACGCCCGAGCCCAACAGGGGCAGGCGCAATGAGCCGGAGTTCGTGCCCTATGTGGCGTTGAGGCTGGCAGAGATACTGGAAATGAGTATTGAGGAAGTCGCAAAGATAACATTTGACAACGGAATTAGGCTTTATGAGCTTTAAGAAGTGAAAGGAGCAGGCAATGAAGATATCTAAGAAAGACATAGTGCTGATAGCAGTGACGGTGATAATGCTCGGCGTTCTCGTCGGAGGCTTTATCTACGACCGCACCCCGGCTCTGCTCGACAGGACCAACTGCTTCCTTATCTCCGAGGATGAGAATCTTAAAGTGGTCAATATAGAGAAACATGGTTTCCTCTATAACAGGGTTGCCTACGAAGCCAAGATCGAGATAGTCGACGGTTACTGGGAGACTTATTACTTTGCTCTGGCCAATCTCTATGAGAATCAGGGCCAGCTCATGGATTTCAAGGAGTTCCAGAAGTATTCCGAGCAGAATCTGAACAAGGTATCAATAACGCCTCACCCTTCAAATGATGCGACTGTCTGGCTCATGGGCACCAAGCTTGAGGCTGACAAGAACAGTTACAAGACACTGAATAACGGACAGTCCTCCGGACAGACTGCACCTGTGCTCGACCTCAGCGGCGGCAAGACTGCTGCCACAGAAGTTACGACTGTCGCAGACAGCTCCTATGAGGGCGCCGCAGCCGTATACATCATAGATCAGGAAAGCGACGGCAAAGCTTATCTTTATATCTACTATTCTAAGTAATAGTCAGCTTGAATTATTGAGTCCCCTCTAGCCCGGCAGGTGCTAGGGGGATATTTTATTGGGGGCAATATATTCGCAGATTGCCCCCTCTTATTTTTTCGCGACACTGTAAAAGCCGGATTTTGACACTGCACAGTGTCTTTTTAGCTTGATTGCGGTGTCAAAACATATTTAGACACTGTAAAAGCTTGATTTTGACACTGTGCAGTGTCTGTTGTGCGCGATTACAGTGTCTTGCCAATTTGGTTTTTCGGAAAAACACTTACAAAAATCTCGAATATCTTTTCCGATTTGTTAGTTTTCGTAGTTTTTGTGAGACGATGTGAGACGATTCTACGTGCCATATATATTGACAGGATCTATACTCTATGCATGGAAAAAGAAAACTATTGGATGCATATATCATATTTTAGAAAGAAGGTCACAGAGCTTTCTTCGATCCGTTGCGGCGTTTGGATCAGAAATGGTGTTGCAAACAGGCATGTTTGGTATGTTTCAAATGGAAAAAGAGTAAAAGAACACTTGGCAGACTCCGCTGAGGGTAAACAATTATTGTTATACATGGATGTCTGCAGATCATATAAGAAGATCCTCTACAAACTTGAAAGTGAGTGGAGTGATGAGTATGGAGGGGATTGTCCTACGATCAATATACCCAATTATGGCATGTCACCCAGGCGGCAGATGTTTGAGAGACTTGTCGAGAGGAGTAATAAGAAGAAATTTATAAATCCTGTAATATATAACGATCAGAAGTACAGATCGAAGCTTGAGTCTGATTTTGCCAGGATAATGGATGAAAATGGGATCTTGTATAAGTATGAGCCTGAGATAATTACTTATAACGGGAAGAGGAGGTGTCCTGATTTTGTGATCTACCTTCCATGGATAGATCTTCTGATCCTTGTTGAGCTGTTCGGGAAGTGTGAGGCACCCGATTATCTGCCTACGATCCAGGAGAGGATAGGTGACTATATAGGATCAGGCTGGATGCCGGGATTTAATATGCTTGCCATGTATTACAGCGACAAGACTCCTTACGATCCTAAGATGGTGATGGAGGAGATAGGTCTTATTGAATATAGGGAGTATATACTGAAATACGGCGGTGAAAGTCAAGCGTTATAAGGGTTTGCAGGGATATTTTGAAAAAGCGTAAAAAACCTGTTGACACAACGGCAAATAATCGTATATAATTTTCAAGCGTTTTAAGGAACCTTGAAAGCAAAAATGGAAGCTTAGCTCAGCTGGGAGAGCATCTGCCTTACAAGCAGAGGGTCACAGGTTCGAGCCCTGTAGTTTCCACCAAATGGCGCAGTAGTTCAGCCTGGTTAGAATGCCAGCCTGTCACGCTGGAGGTCGAGGGTTCGAGCCCCTTCTGCGTCGCCACATGAGCCGGCTCGTGAGTCGGCTCGTGTTTTGCCCAGATAGCTCAGTTGGTAGAGCAGGGGACTGAAAGTCCCCGTGTCCTTGGTTCGATTCCGAGTCTGGGCACCAAAGACCGTATCGACGCGATACGGTCTTTTCTTTTGATGTATAATGGTATCCGGATAACTTCAGGGTACGCCTGACTATGGAGGGGAATATGAATAAGTATTTTTCTATGGGGAAGGAAGAGACGCTGGCTGATCTTGCGACTGACAGTAAGACAGGTATGTCGTCTGCGGAAGCATCCGAACGCTTAGCCAAGTATGGTCCCAACACTTTGGGAGAAGAGAAGAAGACTCCACTCTGGAAGAGATTCCTTCTGCAGTTCTGCGATGCGATGGTCTTTATCCTCATTGGCGCTGCTGCCCTTTCGGCCTACATGGCAATGAAGGAAGGCACATCCGAGGGCTGGATAGATGTAATTGTAATCGTTGCGATAATAATCCTTAATGCTGTTCTGGGCGTATATCAGGAAGGCAAAGCCGATAAGGCCCTGGATGCCTTAAAGAAGATGAGTTCGCCCAAGACAAAGGTCCTGCGTGACGGAGCAGTCACGATGGTGGATTCAGAGACCGTTGTTCCCGGAGATATTGTCCTGATCGACGCAGGCGATGCCATCGCATCCGACATGAGGCTCATCGAGTCCGAATCCCTTAAGGCTGACGAGTCTTCACTTACCGGTGAGTCGCTCCCTTCCGAGAAGGACTGCAATGCCAAGCTCGCAGAAGACTGCGGTGTAGGCGACAGGACCAACATGGTATTCTCCGGTACGGTCATAACATACGGAAGAGGCAAGGGTGTTGTAACTTCAACGGGAACTTCTTCTGAGCTCGGTAAGATCGCTGAGAAGCTCACCAACATCAAGGATGAGACCACGCCCTTGCAGAAGAGCCTCAATTCCCTGGGCAAGATCCTCGCAGTCGTCTGCGTGGTCGTCTGTCTTATAGTCTTTGCAGTTAATGTCTTCGTTCAGAAGAACACCATAGAAGATTCACTCATGACAGCAGTATCTCTCGCTGTTGCCGCTATCCCTGAAGGTCTGGCTGCAGTCGTCACGATAGTCCTGTCGCTCGGCATGACCACTATGGCCCAGCGCAATGCCATCGTTAAGAAACTGTCGGCAGTTGAGACACTGGGCTGCGTCGATGTTATCTGCTCCGATAAGACAGGTACCCTGACACAGAACCAGATGACGGTTAGAGTTATCTATTCCAACGGAACCATAATGAACGTATCCGGCGGCGGATATGCTCCCGAAGGCGAGATAACGGATGTTGACGGAGTACCCGTGACGGCTCCTCATGATCTCGTCTTAAGCTCGGTCCTCTGCAACGATGCTTCTATTGTCAAGGATGAGAACGGCAAGTACACCTGTATCGGTGATCCTACGGAGGGCGCTCTTACGACTTTGGGTTCCAAGTGCGAGCTCCTGAGAGAAGAAGTTTTCGCAAAGTATCCGAGACTTGCTGAGCTTCCTTTCGATTCCGACAGAAAGATGATGACAACTTTCCACGATATCGACGGCAGGTTCATAAGCTACACCAAGGGTGCGCCTGACATTATGCTTGCAAGATGCAAGTTCTACGATGACAAGGGCGAGATCAAGCCCATGACCACAGAAGTCCTTAAGAGGGCAGAGAAGGCCAACCACGACTTTGCCTGCAAGGCTATTAGAGTCCTGGCTTTCGCTTATAAGGTATATGAGGACAAGTCTTTCGACGGCGTAACGTTCAAGTCGGAAGAGGACATGGTCTTCCTGGGTCTTATCGGTATGATCGACCCGCCGCGTGACGAAGCACGTGACGCTATTGCCGTATGCCGTGAGGCAGGCATCCGCACTGTCATGATCACCGGAGACTATAAGGACTCTGCAGCTGCAATAGCTGAAAGCCTCAAGATGTGCGACGGCGAGGTCAAGGCACTTTCCGGCGGCGAACTCGAGAAGATGACAGATGACGAGCTGAGAGAAGCAGTTGAGAACGTAAGCGTATATGCTAGAGTCGCTCCCGAGCACAAGGTCCGCATCGTATCTGCCCTCAAAGACCGCAACCATATAGCATCCATGACAGGTGACGGCGTTAACGACGCTCCTGCCCTGAAGGCTGCCGATATCGGTGTTGCCATGGGTATAACCGGTACTGACGTATCAAAGAATGCGGCAGACATGATCCTGACAGACGATAACTTCGCGACCATCGTCGGAGCCGTAGAGCAGGGAAGGATAATCTATTCCAATATCCGTAAGTTCGTAGGGTTCCTTTTGTCCTGCAATATCGGTGAGATCCTGATCGTATTCATCCTCTCGCTGATCCCGAATACGGTTATCCCCGGTATCGCAGCCCCCATGACCGCCATACAACTCCTCTGGCTCAACCTCGTAACAGACAGTTTCCCGGCATTGGCTCTGGGAAGAGAGCTCGGTGAGCCCGGCATAATGAAGGAGCCGCCCCGGAAGAAGGGTGAGCCCATAATCAATGCCAAGATGAGGACTCTCATCGGAATACAGGCCGTAGTGCTCTTTATTAGTGTCGCTACAGGCTTCCTTGCAGCACTTATGTCAAAGACGGCATTTTTCGCTGCTTCTGACATCGAGGCGATCGACACGGCCAGGACCGTGGCTTTCGCAACCTTGATCTGCGCGGAGCTCTTCAGGGCTTTCGCTTCGAGATCCGAGACCGTGTCAGTATTCAAGCTCGGCTTCTTCTCGAACCGCTTCATGAACGTATCAGTCCTGATCTCACTGGCTCTGACACTGGCTGTAATCTATATTCCGAAGGTCAATACCATCTTCGATAACGTGCCTTTGAACCCTACGGCCTGGCTCGTGATCCTGCCTCTGGCGGTATTGCCTTTCGCGGCCGGAGAGATTTATAAATTGATACGATTGCATAAATAGAACTGCTATGTTATTATTTATCGGCAATAATCAAATTCTTATATAGGAGATGCACAAGATGAGTGTCGTCAATATCATTCTTTCAGCAATAGATGCCGTTCTGGCATTGGCTATAATCGTACTCTTCCTCGTTCAGGAAGGTAATGACCACGGTATCGGTGTCGTAGCAGGTTCAAGTGCTTCCAACGACTCATACTACAGCAAGATCAAGGGTAAGTCCCGTGAGATGCAGCTTAAGAAGTGGACAGTTATCTGCTCCGTTCTTTTCGCTATCATCTCCGTAGTCCTCTACCTCTCACTTGCACGTAACTGGTAAGATACAGTATCATCAAGACTTCCATGCCGTCCTTCGGGGCGGCATTTTCATTATTTATATATAAATATAAAAAAGCACTTGATATTGACTTGGGCTTTTGGTAGTATATTCGGGCATAAAAAGCACGGGGTGCACCTTATCTGCCGTTTATTCCGGGAAACCCGGACGGTCAAGCTCCCCGGAAGTTCAAGACAAGGAGGAATATTTTTATGCCCGTAATTTTAATGAAGCAGCTCTTGGAAGCAGGTGTACACTTCGGTCACCAGACAAGACGCTGGAACCCTAAGATGCGTGAGTACATCTTCACAGAGCGTAACTCAATCCACATCATCGATCTGCAGAAGACAGTTAAGAAGGTTGACGAGGCTTACGATGCAATGGTCAACTATGCAGGTCTCGGCAACGTTCTTTTCGTAGGAACAAAGAAGCAGGCTCAGGATTCCATCAAGGAAGAAGCACAGCGTTGCGGCGGTTTCTACATCAACTACCGTTGGCTGGGCGGTACTCTCACAAACTTCGCTACCATCAAGAGAAGAGTTGCACGTCTCGTTGAGCTCCGTGAGATGGAGAGCAACGGTGATTTCGATATCCGTCCCAAGAAGGAAGTTGCAAAGCTCAAGCTCGAGATGGAGAAGCTCGACAAGAACTTAGGCGGTATCGTCGGCATGAACGAGCTTCCTGCAGTTATCTTCGTTGTTGATACAAAGAAGGAGCACAATGCAGTTGCAGAGGCTAGAAGACTCAACATCCCGATCGTTGCTATCGTTGATACAAACTGTGATCCTGACGAAGTCGATCACGTAATCCCCGGTAACGATGACGCTATCCGTGCTATCAAGCTCATCACAGCTAAGATGGCTGACGCTGTTATCGAAGCTAACCAGGGCGTAGACGGCTCCGCAGAGGGCGCTGATATCGATACTGCTATCGCAGAGGCTGATACTGCAGCTATCGAAGAAGAGATGACAGAAGCAACAGAAGAGACAGCAGAAGAAGCAACATCCATCGAGGAAGTTGTTGCTGCTGAGGAAGAAGCATAATAGGGAGGAATCAGAATGGCTAATATTTCTGCACAGCAGGTTAAGGAATTAAGAGAACTTACAGACTGCGGTATCATGGACTGCAAGAAGGCTCTCATGGAGAGCGACGGCGACATCGAGAAGGCTAAGGCTTGGCTTCGTGAGAAGGGTATGGCTAAGGCTGAGAAGAAGTCTTCCCGTATTGCAGCTGAGGGTGCTGTTTATTCCAAGATCACAGACGACAAGAAGACAGGTGTCATGGTAGAAGTCAACGTTGAGACAGACTTCGCTGCCAACACAGACAAGTTCAAGAATTTTGTTGACGCGATCGCAACAGATATCCTTGAGACAAAGCCCGCAGACAGAGACACACTTCTTGCATCCAACCTTTACAATGATCCTTCCAAGACTATCGAAGTCTTTACAAAGGAAGCTATCGCTGACATCGGCGAGAACATCTCCGTAAGAAGATTCGTTATCTATGAAGTAAACGGCAACGGCGCTGTTGCATCTTACATCCACATGGGCGGTAAGGTCGGCGTTATGACCGAGATCGTTGTCGGTGACGACACAGTTATCGGAACAGACGCTTTCGCTAACTTCGCTAAGGATATCGGCATGCAGATCGCAGCTTCCAACCCTAACTGGGTATCTGAGGCTGACGTTCCCGCAGACGAGATCGCTAAGGAGACAGAGATCGTTAAGAACAAGGCGCTCGAAGAGGGCAAGCCTGAGAACATCATCATGGACAGGATCGTTCCCGGCCAGATCAAGAACTTCTTCAAGCTCAACTGCCTTCTCGATCAGGAGTTCGTTAAGGATGATTCCATGAACGTTGCATCTTATGTTGCAAACGTTGCCAAGGATCTCGGCACAGAAATCTCCATCGTATCCTTCACACGTTACGGTCTTGGCGAAGGCATCGAGAAGAAGGTTGACGACTTCGCAGAAGAAGTAAGGAAGCAGGCTGGACTGTGAGAATAAAGGATTCTGTTATTGTAAGCGCTATATCGGTGACATTATCTGCCGCCGTCCTGATGAGCGGATGCACGTCTGCAGCTGCAAAGAGGATCGAGGGCGATTACAAGGCTGAATACGATTCCACATATATCATCGAAAACATTTTCGAGGAACAGGCTTATGACGTTAAGGCGGAAGGGGTGATAATCACCCCTTACCGTCTTTCTTTATCAGACGGACAGTTCACTATCGAGATGGATGTTGATGGTTACAGGGAATCTTTCGAAAGCTATCTTGACAAGAACATGGACAAGATCACTTCCGCTATGGTCATCTCATATGGATTCGGTGATGATGAAGAGTCCAAGGAAGAGTTCATCAGCTATACGACTTTCAATGATTTCGATGAGTTTACCAATTACATGAGGAACGACTTCCTGGCATCGATGGGCTTTGACAGCATGACGCCTCAGACCAAGACGGGCAAGTATACCGTGTCAGGTAAGCAGATCAAGTTCATCCAGGATGATTACGAGTTTACGGGCAAGGTCAACGGCGACGGCACCATAACGGTCGAAGGCGCTGACGTATCGCCGCTGGAGTTTAAGCTCGATAAGTAAACTCTGAATAGATAAGATCTTTTATGAGGCTGTCTCAAAGTGTTATTTCACAAGAGACAGCCATTTTTATTGAATCTGATTTTGGTGATATAATCAGACTATAAAGTTTTAGAGGGGGATAGCTAATGCCTAAAGCTTCGGATCAGCATCTTAGATGGATAGATACCGTGAGAGTCGTCGCGATCGTCGGCGTTCTTTTGTGTCATGCGACCGAATTGCTCTACGAAGGCGCTGACCTTGGCGATATGGGCTCGAGGATGTTTATCTTCCTATGCCATGCAGTAGGAAGGCTGGGTGTTCCGCTCTTCCTCATGATCACGGGTTACCTGCTCCTTGACAGGGACTATAACGAGGAAGTGATAAAGAGGTTCTGGACCCGCAAATGGCTTAATCTCCTGGCCTGTACAGGTATCTGGTTCGTTATATACGAGATATATCTTTTCGCTGTCGGAAGAGGGACGACTGATCCCGTCAAGCTCGTTGAGGAACTTACTATCACAAGGAATATAGATGTCTCACATACCTGGTATATGGGCATGATATTGGGCATATATATCCTTATCCCATTTGCATCCATTGCGCTCAAGTCGGTAAGGCCCAAACTCTTTTTGTTCCCCTTCGTTATATATGCCGTTTATGAGTTCGGGCGCAATACGGTCAATACCTTCATTGAGTTCATACACCCTGAGTATCAGATGAACACCCAGTTTGTGTTAGGCTTTTCAGGCGGCGTATGGGGTATATATCTTGTTGTGGGATACTTTATTAAGAAGGGTGCCTTGAAGAAACTCAGCAGTTTCATTCTGGGAATAGCTGCTTTTACTTCGCTTATAATGCTCTTCATGTTCATGATGATCCAGAGCTTTTTTGGAGCCATCACCGACAGGTATGTCTGGTACGACAATGTCTTTGTCTTTATTCCGGCAGTTCTCTTTTTTGAGATCTTCACAAGACTTAAGATATATGAGGGAATAGGCTATTCCGTTACAAGGTTCATCGCGAAATACACATTCCCCGTATTTCTCACTCATCTTATCTTCATGGAAGTGTTTAAGCCATATGTGATGAATATAGGGTGCGATAAATCGGTCATGACGCTGATCCTCTGTCTTATAGGCTTAGGTCTGGGACTTCTTCTTTCCTGGTTACTTGCCAGGATACCGAAGGCCGGGAAATATATAACGTATGTAAAGGATTAAGGGATATGGATTCACCGCTTGCGATAGCAAAGTACAAGAATGGTAAAAAGGAAGCGGTCTTTTACGACGACCGCATGGAATTTGACGGCAATGTCTTAAGATACGACGACATTGAGGAAGTTACGGTCAATGCATCCAACAGCAAGGTCTTCGGGATAGTCTTCTACCTGTCGAACTTCGCATTTGACTTCGCATTCAAGGATAAGGCAGGTCAGACCTATCATGTTGAGAGGAGAGGAACTTCGCTTTACGGCATAGGTTCTGCAACGAGAGTCCTTCACGAGTACGATGAGGTAGCTCCGCCCATGTACGATATCGTCATCGCGAGCGTTACGAGAAGACTCATAAGGACGATAGAAGAGGGCGGCGAAGTCACGCTCTGTGACATGAAGATCACGCGCGACAATATCTCTTTCAGACGTTTGGGTGAAGACGTTGTTATCGACAGTACAAACTATGAAGGTGTTAAGGTAGCAGGGGACCCCTCATATGTCCTCCTCTACATGAAAGATGCCAAGGGCAAGACGGTACAGGCGAACAGGATCGATCCGGCCAAACCCAATGCAGGCCTTATCGTTCCTGTCATAAGACATTTCTTCGGGTGATACTATGGCAAGACGCAAGAAGAATTCACTTCATTCAAGAAAGTTCGGTCCCGGCATGCAGCGCAGGGGCAATCCCAGATCCTTCTCGAAAAACACACTCCGAGACAGGACTCCCAGGCAGGTATCAGCAGCCCCGGAGGCTCCTGTCAACTATGCGGAAGTTGCGCCCCGGGGACCTGCAGCCGTTAAGAATACGGTCATTGGAATATTAAGACCCAAGGGCAACGGCGGAGAAGTCATTCCGGGAGCGTCCTTCAAGGAGACTGATTTCGGTCCCGTATCCATTTACAGCAAGGATATCAACGGCGCACCTTTCGGCATGACCGTTGTCTGCGAGATATTGAATCCCTATGCCCATAAAGGGCAGTTCCGCGGGAAGATAATCGAGGTTCTTGGCGATTACGGCAACACCAATGTAAGGATGATGGAGGTCGTAAGAAGGTATGGCCTTAAGACGGATTTCCCTGATGAAGTGAAGACCGAGATAGAGCCTCTAGCTATCAGCCTCAGCGATGAAGAGGTGGATGCTGCAATAAAAGCCGGCAGACGGGATCTTAGGGATCTTCTTACGATCACCATAGACGGCGAGGATGCCAAGGACTTAGATGACGCTATAACATTGGAGCGCCTCCCGAACGGCAACTGGCATCTTTACGTCCATATAGCCGATGTTTCCAATTATGTAAGGGAAGGGACAGCCCTGGATGAGGAAGCCTTCATAAGAGGAACGTCCGTATATCTTGCTGACAGGGTCCTCCCGATGCTGCCGGCAAAGCTGTCCAACGGTATCTGCAGCCTTAATCCCAATGTCGCAAGGTTCACCATGACCTGCGAGATGGAGCTCGATAACGATGGCCATGCCGTTAAATCTGATATATATGAGAGCGTTATAGTATCCGACCGCAGGATGAGTTATAACGAGTGCTACAGGATACTGACGGAGCCCGCTGACGATGATCTTAATGAATACGGCAAGATCGTCGGCATGCTTACCGACATGAAGGTCTTGGCTGAGATCCTAAAGAGAATGAGAGAGATGAGAGGCGCGATCAATTTCAACTTTCCCGAGACCAAAGTACTTTTGGATGATGAGGGAAATCCTACTGAAGTCATGGCTTATCCCATCAACTTCTGTCACGGGATCATAGAGTCTTTCATGATCGCTGCCAACGAGTGTGTGGCAGAGACTTTCGCTAAGCTGCAGTATCCTTTCGTATACCGTGTTCACGATGACCCGGATCCCATCAAGATAGCAGGATTCAATATGGTCGCAAGGCACCTTGGTATCCCGGGGAGGATCCCTTCCGAAGCAAAGCCCCTGGATATCGCATGCTTCATGGCTAATGCATACGATAACCCGAGAAGGGAACTGCTGGAAGAACTCCTCTTAAGGTCAATGGCCAAAGCCGTTTACGACTCGATCAACTTCGGTCACTTCGGTCTTGCATCCAAGTTCTACTGCCACTTCACGAGCCCCATAAGAAGGTATCCGGATCTTTATATCCACAGGATAATAAAGAGTTACCTTAGGGGTGAGGATAAGAAGTCCCACTTCGGAGGCAAGGTCAGCAATGTAGCCGCCCACAGTTCCGATATGGAGCGCAATGCGGCAGAAGCTGAGAGGGCATCTGTTCAGGTCAAGGTATGTGAATACATGAACGGGAAGATAGGTGAGGTCTTCGAAGGCAGGATATCGGGAATAATCACGTCCGGTCTCTTCGTAAGGCTCCCCAATACGATAGAAGGATTCGTTGCTTTCAGGACTTTGCCGGATCATTATATTTTCGATGAGAGAAGGTACTGCGCGACGTCATCTAAGAAGACATTCAACATAGGTGACGATGTGAAGGTCGAACTCGTCAACGTCGATATGGATTCAGACCGCATCGATTTTGAGATCGTCAGTTGACATCTACAGGGGTTTATTGTACTATCTCATTCGTAAAATGCGATGACAAAGACAGGTCTTTCCGGTTATCGCACCACAGAGAAGGCAGCCTGAGGCTGGAAGCTGCCGTGAATCGAACCGGACAAGATAACACTTTATCAGCAGAGATCTGAACCGCCCTACAGGCGCAGTAGGTGATCCGTAAGGCAGCGTTAAGGCCGTCATAAGAGATCTGGCAATAGTCAGATAATTCAGGTGGTACCGCGGACATGTATAGTTCGTCCTGAGCGAGAAGTCGCTTAGGGCGTTTTTGTTTGTTTAAAGATGTAAAGGAGACAAGACAATGGCAAACATCTACAGAGACAAGGTCATCAATGAGATATCAGAAAATGATATCGGCAGTGAACTCAAGGTCGCAGGCTGGATCGAGAACATCCGCGACCACGGCGGCGTATCCTTCATCGACCTTCGGGACATGTACGGCGTCCTTCAGGTCGTCATGCGTGACACAACGCTTCTTGACGGTCTCGTTAAGGAAGACTGCATCTCCATTGAAGGCGTTATCGAAAAGCGTGACGAGGAGACATATAACCCCAAGATAGAGTCCGGTACGATCGAACTCGAGGCACATAAGGTCACTGTCTTAGGACGCGTTACGGCCCAGCTTCCTTTCGAGATCCAGACTTCCAAGGAGATCCGTGAGGATGTCCGCTTAAAGTACAGATTCCTTGATATGCGTAACCGCAAGGTCCGTGACAACATAGTCTTCCGTTCACAGGTCATCTCATTCTTAAGGCAGAAGATGACCGACATGGGCTTCCTTGAGATCCAGACGCCTATCCTTACGTCTTCATCTCCCGAGGGCGCACGTGACTATATCGTTCCTTCAAGAAAATATAAGGGCAAGTTCTATGCCCTTCCCCAGGCACCTCAGCAGTTCAAGCAGCTCCTGATGGTATCCGGCATCGATAAGTACTTCCAGATCGCACCCTGCTTCCGTGATGAGGACGCAAGAGCTGACAGGTCTCCGGGAGAGTTCTACCAGTTAGACTTCGAGATGGCTTTCGCAACCCAGGAGGACGTATTCAGAGCAGGTGAGGAAGTCCTGACCGAGACCTTCGAAAAGTTTGCTCCCGAGGGCGCAACGGTTACTGCTGCACCTTACCCTGTATATAGCTATGCTCAGGCAATGCTCGAGTTCGGATCCGACAAGCCCGACCTCCGCAACCCCTTAAGGATCATCGATGTTACCGAGTTCTTCCAGAGATGTACATTCGCTCCTTTCCACGGCAAGTGCGTAAGGGCCATCAATGTACATGCAAAGCTCTCCAAGGGCCAGCACGAGAAGATGTTAAAGTTCGCCCAGAGCATCGGCATGGGCGGCTTAGGCTACCTGGAAGTCCTCGAGGATATGTCCTACAAGGGACCTATCGACAAGTTCATTCCTGATGACATGAAGACAGAACTCCGCGACATGGCAGGTCTTACAGTCGGAGATACCATCTTCTTCATCGCTGATGTTGAAGCCCAGGCTTGCCTCTTTGCAGGCCAGATCCGTAACGAGCTCGGCGCAAGGCTCGAACTCATCGAGAAGAACGCTTTCAGATTCTGCTTCGTCAACGATTTCCCCATGTTCGAATACGACAAGGAAGTCGGTCACTATATCTTTACGCATAATCCTTTCTCCATGCCCCAGGGTGGTCTCGAAGCGCTCAATACTAAGAAGCCCGACGAGATCCTGGCTTACCAGTACGACATCGTCTGCAACGGTATCGAGCTGTCTTCAGGTGCTGTCAGAAACCACGATCTGGAGATCATGAAGAAGGCTTTCGAGATCGCAGGTTACAGTGAAGAAGACCTCAAGACCAGATTCGGTGCTCTCTACAACGCATTCAAGTTCGGTGCACCGCCTCATGCAGGTATGGCTCCCGGCGTTGACCGTATGCTCATGATCCTTCGCGGTGAGGAGAACATCCGTGAAGTCATCGCATTCCCTATGAACGGAAATGCCCAGGATCTTCTCTGCGGCGCTCCCGGTGATGTCACCGAGATGCAGCTCCGTGAGACACATATCAAAGTAAGACAGTGAAAGTCTATTTCCTGACTTTAGGGTGCCGTGTCAATCAGTATGAGACTGACGCGGTCAGGGCGGATTTTGTTGCTGCAGGACACAGTGTTGCAGACCGCCCTGAAGATGCCGACTGCCTTATAGTCAACACCTGCTCAGTTACCGGTGAAGCAGACCGCAAATCACGCCAGATGTTAAGACGTATGGCCAGGGCCAACCCTGATGCCATCGTTGTTGCCATGGGCTGTGCATCGGAGCTTGCAGACGGCGTGGTCGATGCTGATATCGTTCTTGGCACCCGCGACAAGAATCTCTGTTTATCGAAAGTCGAAGAATACGCAGGAACAAGAGACCATAAGACGAGTCATGTCCGTCCGCCGGTATCCAAGACTGACAGCTACCACGACTTCGGAACGATCCTGTCTCCTGAAGGTACAAGGGCTTTCCTCAAGGTCGAAGACGGCTGCAACAAGTTCTGCACTTATTGCGTTATCCCTTTCGCGAGAGGAAGGGTTGCGAGCAGGACGGAAGAGTCAGCCATAGAAGAAGCAAAGTTCCTCGCAAGTGAAGGCTATAAGGAGATAGTTGTCTCCGGTATCCATGTATGTTCCTATGCCAAAGACCGTGGCGGTGACATAATGGATCTCCTGAACCTGCTTAAGAAGATAACGGAAATCGAAGGTATCGTAAGGCTCCGCTTGGGTTCTGTTGAACCCATGTCTCTGACTTCCGATTTCCTGGAAGGCCTTTCCAGAACGGGCGTGGCCTGTCCTCATTTCCATATGTCTTTGCAGAGCGGATCCGATACTGTCTTGAAGCGCATGAACCGTGACTATACATCTGCTGAATTCGAAGAGAAAGTAGCTCTCGTAAGGAGTCTTTTCCCGGATGTATCGATCACTACAGACATCATCTGCGGTTTCCCCGGAGAGACTGATGAAGAGTTCTCTGAGACATTGGCTTTCGCAAAGAAGATAGGATTTGCCAAGATCCACTGTTTCCCATACTCAGTTAGAGAAGGAACTGTCGCTGCAAAGATGGCAGACCAGATAGCGCCGGAAGTTAAGAAAGCAAGGAATTCAAAACTTCTGGCTCTGTCTAATGAACTTGAGCACGAGTTCGCTGAGTCCATGGTCGGAAAAGAAGTCGAAATTCTGGTTGAGCAGGATAACTCAGGTTATACGGCAAATTATGTAAGAGCTGTTATCGAAAGTGAAGATAAGATCGCCCCAGGAACTCTTTACAGGGGTATCGTCACAGCTGCAAATGGCAGTGATCTTGTCGTTAAGTGATCAAGAGGAATAATCAATGGATATAAAAGATTCAAGAATAGATGCCGGCAAGGCTTTTGACTGGGGAAGGACTTCGGCGGAATATGCCAGGTTCCGCGACATATACCCCGGGGAGTTCTATCAGAAGATAGCTGACCTCGGACTCTGCATCGAAGGACAGGATGTTTTGGATTTAGGTACCGGCACAGGTGTCCTGCCCCGCAACATGTACCGCTTCGGTGCGCACTGGGTGGGAACTGACATTTCGCCTGAGCAGATCGAGCAGGCAAAGAAATTGTCGGCCGAAGCCGGAATGAACATAGAATACAAAGCCGTATCTGCTGAAGATATCGATTATCCCGCGGGATCCTTTGATGTCGTTACAGCCTGCCAGTGTTTCTGGTATTTTGACCATAAGAAACTCATGCCCAAGCTCTATCAGCTCCTTCGTAAAGACGGCAGGATACTTGTGCTCTTTATGGCCTGGCTCCCTTACGAAGACCCGGTTGCCGGTGCATCGGAGGAAATGATCCTGAAGTACAGTCCCAACTGGACGGGCGGAAGAGAGACAATGCATCCCATTCATATCCCTGATGAGGCATTTGAACTTTTCGATCTCATAGACCACGATGAATATCTTCTGGATGTACCCTTTACAAGAGAATCCTGGCATGGCAGGGTGTTTGCATCAAGAGGCATCGGGGCATCCCTGTCGGGAGAAGAACTTGAATCGTGGGATAAAGAACATTGGGCTTTATTGGAGAAGATAGCTCCCAAAGAATTCACGGTAAAACACTATGCGGCATATGCCGTTCTGGCAAAGAAAGGCGAGGTTTGATATGGAATACAAAGTAATGACGATGGCTGAATACGATAAGGTATGGGATCTCTGGATGTCTTGCAAGAACATGGGATTTAATAACGTAGACGACTCACGTGAAGGGATCGACAAGTATCTTAAGAGGAATCCAAAAACGAGCTTCGTTGCGGTCGAAGGAGACAGGGTAGCAGGAGTTATCCTGACAGGTCACGACGGCCGCAGAGGCTTTATCCACCACATGGCAGTCGCAGAAGACATGAGAGGGCAGGGAATAGCCACCGAACTTCTTAACAGGGCCCTTACGGCGCTTAAGGAGGAAGAGGGTATAACCAAGGTTGCATGCCTTGTCTTCAAGTATAACGAAGTAGGCAACGCCTTCTGGGAGAGCCAGGGCTTCACTGTAAGGGAAGATCTAAACTACAGGAACAAGGCTCTGGTCGAGATGGTGAGGATAGATACCTGAAGAATGCTTGTTGTGCTCCAAATGCTCCGTAGAGGCGATTTGGAGCACAAGCGGGTCGAGATCTCTGCTGTTCCCGAAAAAAATGTCAAAAATGGGGTTAATATTCCTACAAGTGTGTTAAAATAATCCATATAGATTCAACAGGGGGAATCGTTGTTTGGATAACCAGGACACGACAAAATTTAACCTGTCAGGGGATAGATACGCGGACGTCAAGGCTCTCATGACGTATGTTTTGAACGCTCTCAAGGAGAAGGGTTATAACCCGATCAATCAGCTTGTCGGCTATTTTATCTCGGGTGACCCTACTTATATTACAAGTTACAAGGGTGCCAGAGGCCTTATCAGAAGAATAGACCGTGACGAGCTCCTTGAAGTCATCATCAGCGAGTTCTGCGAGAAGCTTTGATCTGATATGGGAAGGATAATGGGCATTGATTACGGCATGCGCCGTATCGGTATCGCTTTGTCTGATGTTACGCATCTCATCGCCAAAGGATATGAGACCATCAACTGGAATGGCCGCGATATCGACTGGGCATTGAACCGCATAGGCGAGATCATAAAGGACCAGGATGTCACGGATATCGTGCTGGGTAGGCCCTTAAGGACAGACGGCACGGGCTCCGAGACTCAGGCTAAGGTTGAAGAGTTTGCATCAGTCCTCGAGGAACTGTACGGCCTGCCGATCCACTATATCGACGAGAGATTTACGACTGTCATTGCTTCCCAGTATCTTCATTCGGCAGGGAAGAACGCCAGAAAGCAGAAGAACGTCATAGATCAGGTGGCAGCAGAGGTCTTCCTGCAGGACTATCTGGACGCTAATCGCTAATAAGCATCTTCTTTAATTGTTTGCTATAATATAGGGAGTCTCAAAGAGACCCGCTAAATATTTGCATGAGGTGAATAACATGGATCAGGAAAATATCATTACTCTGAAGGACGAAGAGACAGGGAAGACACAGTCTTTCTTCCTGGACGACAAGTTCCTTCTTAACGGCAACGTTTATGTATCTCTTATCGTGCTCCCCGAGGGTGCTGCAGAGAACCCTGACTTTGATTTCGATGATCTTCCCGAAGAGATCGATCTCGTTATCATGAAGGTAACTGAGGGTGAAGACGGTGAGGATCTTCTGTCCACACTGGATGAGGAAGAAGAGGACATCGTTTTCGATTACTACGACAAGCTCTGCGAGATGTACGATGACGAGGAAGAGGAAGAAGGAGACGACATAGAGTAATCTCTTAAGACCATGAAGAAGAACCGTATCGACAGAAATACCAACAGGCGCAAGGCGGCAGCGATAAAGGCGGACCGCAAGGCCAAGGCCGCCGGTGAGCATATCAAGAGGAACGCCGGTGACGAGCTCCTCGTGGTAAGGGATCCTTACAACAAGAAGGATTTCTATATGATGATGATCGATAACTTCGTTCTTGCCAAGATCGAGTATGTCGTAATGTATAACTACGTTCCAGACGACGGCAATCACAGGAAGCCCGAACTCGTTATCATGAGGACGACTTTCTCGGATAACGGGGAGCAGTACTTCTATTCTATCAAGGACGGTGCCGAACTTGAGAGAGCTTTCGTTCTGTTCATGAGACGTTATTACGGTTCTTCAGTTCCCGATAAACAAAGTAAATACGGTGTAGCGACCGGAGGCGTCTAGATGAAGAAGACCGTCCTTCGCGTCATCTCTTCATGCCTTCTGGCCCTTCTGGCCCTGGGCCTTTTTTACTTATGCTCTTATGCGGTCCTTTATATCCTTGCGGTATTGGGCTTCGACAGCGACAGATATACAGGTCTTTACTGTGTCTCATCTTATGGTCTGATCATGCTTTTTCTCTGGACCTTCTGGAGGATCACAAGGCAGTCTGAAGAATTCATATACTTTAAGAAGACAAGCCCTTCACAGAAGATAAGTGTTGTTCTTATTGCAATAGGGCTTGCAGGAATAGTAACGATATATATGTTCGGCGCTGCTTATCTTTCCAAGTATCTGGAAAGTCTTAAGGAACACCTTGACGAATACAAGCAGACAGTTGACAGATATTCTGATGTTCCCCAGGAGCAGGTGCCCTTATGGGACAGCATAATCTATATCCTGACGACTTTTACACTCGTCCCTTTATGTGAGGAATTCCTCTTCCGCGGGATCATCATGGGACAGATGAGGAAGATAATGCCCGTGGGTTTTGCCGTGCTTGTCCAGGCTATTGTGTTTGGCCTCATGCACGGACTTACCCTCCACATAGGATATGCCCTTATCTGCGGGATCGTCATGGGACTGGTCTATATGTTCTGCGATAACTTCTGGATGCCGGTGCTGATCCATTCGATCTTTAATTTCCTGGGATCGTCTTTTTCGAATATCTTAAATCTAAAGCAGTTGGGGGTCCCGTCAGATATCAGGGCTAACATCAGTTATACTCTTGTGCTTGTTAAGTATTTCTTCATGTTCCCTGCGGCCCTCGCTTTTGTCTATCTCTGGTACAGATACAAGAAGAACAAAGAGGATGAAGCAAGGCACATAAAAGAAGCGGCAGAAGCTTATACAGCAGACTCTGAGGAGGCCTTGTCATGTTAAGACCGTTCGAGTTCAGACTTGCTGCAACAAAGAGAAGGGGACTCCGCCTCTTTATCTTTCTCACGATAATACTGATCCTGACGGCTGCATTGCTGCTCCTTTGGATGGGAATATTCGGTTTCCGCGCGGAACTCGTTAATATCAGTTTCCGTGATGACTTGAGGGATGACCAGTTCGAAGGAGCCGGCATCAATATCGATCATGTGCCGAGCGTAAACCTTGTAAGAGATGCGTCTTTCGAGACCGGTTATGAATACCTGACTCTGACAGCCTCGGACTTTGACGGCAAGAACATCTACTTTACGTCTGACTCTGTCACGGGAAGCGATATCAGTCTCGAAAATCTTGCTGGCGGGGATCTGCGTGTATTGGGCTCTGATTCCGACGGCGTAATGAGCCGCAAATACACGGGCCAGGTCGAATCCTACTATCCCGAGTCTATGGCTGAAGTAACGGACATGACGTCCTTCATTCCGGGAGGCTTTATCTCAGAAATTGCTGACGTCGAAGTCTACGGCAACTGCGTTACTATCCTTTCCGGCGACGGCATGATCTATGCAGACATAACAGGCGCATCTCCTGTAAAGACGGGAGGGGATGATGTCGTCTTCTCTGCGATAGCATCCTCCGGCGACATATGTTATGCGATCACGACTGACGGCACTGTCTATGAAGCTTCCGATGGAAGATCCTTCGTTGCGGTAACTGCTGCAAATGATGAGATCCGCAATGTGACCTCGTGCGTTGCATCAGGCAACAAACTCCTGATATTGAACGGCACGGAGGATCTTTACATCTACAACGGCGGGCTCTTTGCGGTCAAATTGCCTGACGGCGCAAAACCTTCATGTATGGGCAGGATAGGTGATGTCTTCATTATAGCTTCCGACAAGGGTATCTTCTATTCAGATAACGGTTATGTCTTTACCGTTAAATCCGATATATCAGTCGGGAAAGATTCCGTTGCCGATGTTGCGATGTCTGAAGAGCGTTTGTTCATCGTATCTGTTGCAGGCGATCTTATCGTATGCGACAGGAACGGCGCGAATGAAGAAACCGTGGAATTTGATTCCGGTACGCCTGTTGTAAGGAGCGCCGTTTGCGGTCAGGACGGGAAGCTCATAATATCCACATCAGACAGGGTGGCTATGTCTTTCGATGAGAGAAGCGGCAGATATACGATAATATCAACAGTGGATTCCCAGGTGGATAAACTCCTCGCAAGATCTGCGGAAGGGTTCTTTTATTCTTCGGGCAAGAAACTATACAGGGCTTCTGTTCTCTCGCTTATAAAGATCAGCGAATCTGTTGCTCCTGACAGCATAAGCCGGGGGGATATCTGTTCCGTTATGGTGGATCCGGCCGTCAATGCAGCAACATCGGTATCGTCCGATTCCTGGGAGCCTGTTGGTCAGGAGATGGTATGGGATATATACGGCAAGGGAACGTCCGTGTCATATGCAAAGGATGCCATTTCCGGCAGCAAATCGCTTAAGGTCTCGGGAACCGGTGAAAATGCGCATGTAATATCGCAAAGACTTCCCGGAACCTCGGCCGAGAATTTCATTCCTGATGTTTTTTACAGATTGAGGTTTTCCGCAAAGAGTACGGATGATGTCAATGTAACATGCTGGCTTGAAGGGGATAAGTTCGGGAAAGTGTCTTTCGCTGACTCTATTCCGGCATCTTCTGTTAAGACTCTGTCAACCATCTTCGCCGTGACTAACAGCATGACAGGAGATGATACAGTAAGGCTCTATATCTCTTTTACCGGCAAGGGGACTATTTATATCGATGACGTTTACTTAGGTCCCGATACCATCGGCGAGAACTATATACCGACTTATCTTACGGATACCCTGAGAGAGGCATCTCCAAAGGCAGTAAGACTTGCAGGTCTTGCCGTGGGAAGCGAAGGTTACAGCCCGGATATCCTCTATTCACATTCCCAGGCATCAGCATCCCACTTTATCACAAGGTCTGATGAGACCCAAAAGATATCGTCATGTGATTCATTGGAGGATTGTCTCGAGATGCTGTCGGCATCAGGATCTGATCCCTGGATAGTAATAGGATCCAATGCCGGTGAAGCGGATATTTCTGATTTCATGTCTTACATGTGCGGTTCCGTATCCGAGGGGTATGGCGCGCGAAGAGTAACCAACGGTACTGCAGTTCCCTGGAGCAGGGAGTTCGACCGTATCTATATAGAGATCGCCGATACGGACGGGAGCTTTGCTTCTGATGCTGCCAGAGGCGGATATGTGGATTACATGATATCCGTTATCGAGCAGTCCGAATACTATCCTGCGATCAAGGAGAAGGTCGTATTCCTGGACGGCATGAACTACGACGGCGGCATAAGGCTGTCCAAGGCTGACAGCCACACGCTTGCCGTAAATGCGAGCGACATCATGGAAGTCGGTAATTCGGATGTGTCTTACACGGCTAATGTCGCCACATTCTTCAACAGGATCAATACTGAAGCCGAGCGTTCAAGGATCGCATCCGACAGCGGTCAGTACATTTCTTCGATGTCCCTTGCCGAGAAGGCGTCCTGCGCTGAATATACGGCAATGTTCCTTTGCGAGGAAGCAGGATTCGTGGAGATCCCCATGATGAATATCGCGATAGATTACAGGCCGGCTTACTATAATTCCGGAAAGATGTTTGAGGATGGCAAGAGCGCCACGAACCTCTTCTCTACAATGAAGATGTTGTCAGATGTCGCAGGAGGCGGCGAATTCATAATGCATGTTCCGGATCTTGCTGAACCCATGGATCCTTCTTCGGAAGAGAATGTTGCCGATTTCTCGAAAATGTGCGGCGTTTACGCTTTCTCCACGTCCTCGGGCGAAAACTACCTTGTTGTGGCGAACTGCTCGCAGGAGATGAGACAGTTCGTTATCTCCTCGGCAACGGCAGACCTCTTCAATTCCTACGCGACATGTTATTCGGCCGAAGGAAAGGTCGTAAGTTCCGGCAAGTTCGGAAGGCTCTTCAACAGAAGAGTCTTAAATGCCGGAGAAGTCCTGATCGTTAAAGTAGAGAACAGGTGATCTTAAGAATTGTTCCTGTAGATCGCCATATCGTTATTGGGCTCCATGAAGTAGAATCCCCATCTGCGGGAGTCCGCACCGACCTCCATTGCGTACGGTTCACCGTTAACGTCTATGAAGGCGCGGTAATGCTGCCTGTAGCCTAATCTTGCAACGAGGTAAGCGTCGTACCCTAAATAGTTCATCATCATGACCAGAGCGCCGTTATACTGCAGACACTGTCCGTATCTGTAGTTGAAGATAACGTCTGCGAGGCTGTGACTGCCGGAGTATTTGTAACTCTTGTCATAAGTTGAGTTCATGTTGATCCACCAGAGCGTGAAGGCGATCTTCTCTCCGTCTGACCAGGATTTGTGGAAATAATCCTTCTCGAACTTCTTGACGGCCGCAACGTCGGCCTTGGTGAAGTTGATCGTGTGGGTGGAATATTTCTTGGATGCATCGCCGTTTGTATACATATAGCATTTGATCGACTTGGTGTTGGATTCGCCCTTCTTCATGCCGTCCAGGATCTTGATCCCGTCGGTAAGCCAGCCGTGCTTCCTGACATCCTCGATATAAGGGACCTGGATCGAGGTCTTGGCGATCTTGATCGATGCGCGGCTCTCACGGGTGTTGCCCTTCTCATCCTTACAGATGGCGGTAAGATAGATCTTGCATCTGCCGTTCTCACCGGTAAGTCCGGGATAGCAGGAACGTCTTAAGGAAGTGGATGTCTTATCTGAATTGATGAACTTGATAAGAGCGCGTTCACCGTTGTTGTAGTAGTAGAGGGCATATTTGGAGCAGGATACGGGCTTCCAGCTTATGTCCGCCTTGGCGCTGTCCACCTTGAATGACTTGATCATGGGCTTGGAAGGGGAGGTAGTCGCCTTGATGACGGAAGATGATGTGTAGATAGTGCTGTTGCCGGATCTGCGGTAACCCTTAACGCCTATCGTGTAGGTCGTTCCGCCCTTGAGGCCGGTAAGCTTGTAGGACAGGGTCATCCTGTCAACGGTAGCTATGTTCTTGGTCTTGCCGTCCTGTTCAGTATAGATGACATAACCAGACGAACCTGCCAGGGACTCCCAGCAGATCTTGATCTTGGTCTCATAGCTCATGTAGCCCTGGGTTATCGTGACCTTGCTGTCCTTGAATTCATCATCGGTTATGGCATCGTCATCGCTGTCGATGGCTCTTACCCTGTTATTCATGAAGAAGGGGAAGGAAAGACAGAGCAGAACAACAGCGCTTATTGCAAGAAAACGTCTTTTTAAGGTCATATCCATAGATCAGAGATCCTCCGGTTTATCGGTTAATGTTTGAATTATGATTTTTGCGAGATCCTGTCCGTTTTCTCTCCATTTGCTCTGGATGAGGTTAGCTTCGTTGGGATCTCCTGTCAGAAGATCGATGGAAAGATCGTCAGATAGAAGCTTTACCAGGATCTTGCCGTCTCCTGAGGGTTCGCTCGTCGCCTTGAACTTCTCGAGATCCCTGATCTTCGAGGAAAGTTCCCTGCATGCTGCATCCAGGTGGGACTTGACTTCCAGATTGATGGAAGGGACGATATCTTCAAGGATCGCGACACCTCCGTCACTCAAGACCAGCTGTTCCGTGCCGCCGATCGCTTCACCATGACCGTTCTCGCCGCGCGTAACATCCATGAGGTTTCCCGCGATCAGCTCGGAGTATGCCTTGCTGAAAGTGAAGAATTCCATGTAAAGTGACGACAGACACTTATCCATCAGCATATGGTAGCTGATCCCCGGAACATTGCCGACGATGTAGAGAATATGTATCTTGGCGTCTGCGCTAGACAGATCGGTCATGATTATAGCCTTTCTTTATTAAATATCACCCCTTATTATATAGCATTTTGCCGAAAAGTTCTCTTTTCGAAAAATAAGGTGCAAGAGACCGCCTTTGGGGTGTATACTTTGTAATGCTTTGAAATTAAACATATCAAGGAGATATATTTCATGATCACATTTGACTATCAGAACGCACTTGATTTCATCGGCGGACAGGAAGCCATCGATCGTATTGAACCTCAGGTCAAGGTCGCATCCGACATGCTCGCAAAGAAGAACGGCCCCGGCAACGATTTTCTGGGCTGGCTCGATCTTCCCACGGCATACGACAAGGATGAGTTCAACCGCATCCGTAAGGCGGCACAGAAGATCAGAAGAGATTCCGACGTGCTCGTAGTCATCGGCATCGGCGGTTCATACCTTGGTGCAAGAGCCGTTATCGAGCTTCTGAACCACTCTTTCGCAAACGCATTGTCCAAGAAGGACCGTAAGTCCCCCATGATCTTATTCTGCGGCAACTCCATCAGCGCCACATACCTGGCTGACATGATGGATGTCATCGAGGGCAAGAACATATCTCTTAACATAATCTCCAAGTCCGGCACGACAACGGAGCCTGCTATCGCATTCAGGATCCTCCGCGCTTATATGGAGAAGAAGTACGGCCGTGAGGGCGCAAGAGACAGGATCTATGCAACAACAGACAAGAAGAAGGGCGTATTGAAGGGCCTCGCTGACAAGGAAGGCTATGAGACATTCGTAGTACCTGACGATGTCGGAGGCAGATTCTCCGTTCTTACGGCAGTAGGACTTCTCCCCATTGCAGTATCCGGTATAGACATCCGTGAGCTCATGAAGGGCGCCAGGGATGCATCCAAGGCCTATAAGAAGATGCCTTTGTCTGAGAATCCCTGCTACCAGTACGCTGCAGTGCGTAACTGCCTCTTAAGGTCCGGTTATTCCACTGAAGTAATGGTCAACTACGAGCCTTCCTTCCACTACATGACAGAATGGTGGAAGCAGCTCTACGGCGAGTCTGAGGGTAAGGACTTAAGAGGTATCTTCCCGGCAGGCGTAGATAACACGACAGACCTTCACTCCATGGGCCAGTTCATACAGGACGGCGCAAGGATCATGTTCGAGACCGTTGTCGAGATCGACCAGGCAAGAAGATCCTTCGAGATCCCCAAGGATCCCGCTAACCTTGACGGCCTTAACTTCCTCGCCGGAATGGACATGAACGAAGTCAACAAGAAGGCTATGCAGGGAACAGTCCTCGCTCACGTTGACGGTAAGGTCCCGAACCTTGCTATCCACATGTCAGAGTGCACACCTTACTGCCTTGGTGAGCTGATCTACTTCTTCGAGAAGGCTTGCGGTATCTCAGGTTACATCCTTTCCGTAAATCCTTTCAACCAGCCCGGCGTTGAAGCATACAAGAAGAACATGTTCGCTCTTCTCGGCAAGCCCGGCTACGAGGATATGAAGGCAGAGCTCGAGGCAAGGCTCAAGGGCTGATAGCTTAACATCGATACAAGATATGAAGGGGCTGTCTCAAACTATATAGCTTGTGACAGCCCTGTTAATTCTATAAGACTATGGACAGAAAGAAGATAAGGAACAAAGCGATCAGGATAGTGCTGGCATTTGCGGCTGTGTTTACGGCCTCCTATGTCGTTTATCTTATCCTGGGCCTTGCGCCATTCGGCAATCTGTCCTTCACCCACCGCGACGGGGACATCCAGATGCTGGATTTCCTAAGGTGCTTTAAGCGCTTCCTTGAAGGGGACGGCAGTATGCTCTATTCCTTCTCCAAGGGCCTTGGGGACAATATGTACCCCTTGTTTACCTATTATCTGGCATCTCCGGTAAATCTCTTCGTAGTATTTTTCCGTTATGAGGACCTTCCGGCATTCGTTGACTTTGCCGTTGCTCTGAAGCTGGCTTTATCAGGTGCGGCTTTTATCTTCTTTATCGAAAACAGATATGAGATAACAGGCGCCAGACAGGTGATAGTAAGCGAAGTCCTTGCCGTATGCTACGCATTCTGCTCATTCGGCATTACTGCAGGCTGCTTCCTGCCTTTTCTTGAGGGAATGGTCTTCCTGCCCCTTATGGCAGCGGGAGTATATAAGGCTGTGGAAGGGAAGAACCGTACGATCCTTATCGCATCTACTGCACTCGCGGTCATCTGCAACTGGTATATGGGTGCCATCTGCTGCCTATATTCGGTAGTTCTCCTGGCGATAGAACTGTTCCGGGTAAAAAGAACTGCAAAGGAGATCCTCCGCGCCCTCTTAAGATACACATACTGCATGGAGATGGGATTGCTCCTGTCGGTCGTGGTCCTTTTTCCGACCCTGATGGCGTTGGGTTCTCACGGCGGAATGGATATATCCGGTCTCTTTACGCCCGAGATCTACGGGAACCCTCTGTCTTTCTTTACGAACTACAAGCCACTCTCGATATCTGATATGGCAAATCCTGCGGTCTTTGCCGGATCTTTTGTCCTTATTGTATCCATAGCATTCTTCGTATCACATAAGCCGTTAAGGCAGAAGATAACATTCGCATTAGCTCTCCTTTTTACGGTTGCGATCTTCTATTTCAGACCACTTGTAAATCTCTATCTGCTCCTGCGTGAGAACACGGCTTTCGCATATGGATACAGATACGCGTTCGCAGCATCGTTCCTGCTTTGCTTCATAGCGGCAGAAGCCCTGACAGGAGGGGAGAGGACAGACGTTAAGCCCTTGCCCATCGCGATCACCGGCGGTCTCTTTGCTATTATGCTCCTTGTAAGTGACATCATGGACGGCAACACATCCGTAACGGTGTTCAGTGTAGGTCTGGTCGTTTTGATCACTGTTTTCTTAAGCCTGATGCAGTCAAACATAAGATACGACTTAAGGCGCGTCATGGCAGGTTTTGTTATCGCCCTTTGCGCAGCTGAGGTTGCCCTGCATGTTATCGTCATGCTGCCTCTTTACTGTACAGCCAACGTTGAATCTTACAGGAACTATTCCGTAGATCAGGCCAGGCTCAAGGACAGCCTTCCTAAGGACGGCATATACCGTGTGACCCAGAACGGCTTCAGGGATGAGAACCTCTTTAAGGGTCTGACCTGCTGCTATAACGACTCTCTTGCATACGGTTACTACGGTCTGACCTCTTATTCATCCGCCCAGTCAGACAGGGCGGGTATCTTCATGGACAGGGCAGGCTACCATTATTCTGCCGGCACCATGAACATAGTCAACACACCGAATCTTGCAACGGATTCTTTCCTGGGTGTTAAGTACGTAGCTTCCAGATACGATATCCCGGGTTTGGTCAAGACTCATGACGAACAGTATAATTCCATGAGCATATATGAGAACCCCTCTGCTTTGGATCTGGCATTCACTATCCCTTTTAGTGCGGATAAAACATCGCTCCCCAGGACAAATGACTTTTTCGAGTTTAACAACTGGCTCTGGAGTCTAATCGCTGATGAAGATATAAGGATATTTGAGCCTGTATCTTTCGAGGCAAAAGAAGACGAAGATTCCGTAAGATACGAGATAGACACATCAAAAGAGGATTCTGTCTACTACGGTTATGTAGGTTTTAACAGTCCAAGGGAGATGGTCATCGATGTGAACGGAGAATACGAGACAGCATACTTTAACTGGCTCGCGCCTTCCGTTTTCCAGATCCCGACCGATAAAGAAAACTCTTATGTCGATGTTCCGGATAAGGACGGAGACCCTTACTTTGAGAGGCTCGACCTTAAGGAACTCGAAAGAGCATCCGGGATCGTAAGGAGCAAGAGCGGTAAAGTCGACATTACAAAATTCTGCGACGGACATATCAGTCTGACTGCAGAAGTTCAGGAACCGCAGTATCTTTGCATAACCGTTCCTTACGATGAACAGTGGGAAGTTAAGGTCAACGGCAAGACTATTGAACCCGATCTTCTGGCTGATACATTCTTTCTTGTCCCGATAGGGCAGGGAGTAAATACGATAGAGATGAACTATCACGTCATGTATCTGATGCCATCGCTCATAATCAGCATCCTCTCACTGGTGCTTGTTGTATCCATAGAGGTTCTGCTCCATATGAGGGAAAAGAACAAGAAGAAGCAATGATAAAAAGGGCCGCTTACCTCAAAAAGGAAGCGGCCCCCTTATTCCACAAAAGTTAATGAGATCCCTTATCTTATGGAGCTGTGGTATATCCCGTTATCGTTCTCCGTGATGCGTATTATCGTGTCCTTGTACTGCTCGTGGAAGTAATCAACTCTCTTTTCTTCCCCGTTTTTGTTTGTGATGGTTATCGTATAGTAATCGTATTCTTCGGGTTTATTGCAGAAGAGAGTCTCGTTCTTATATATGAATTCTCCGTTATTGTCTTCAGTATGGGTCTCGATCTCTTCTCCATTGCTGTCGTAGAAAGTCCAGGTAACGGCTTTGACGTCATTTTTTAATTCCAACTGAACTTCGCAGTTATTGGATATGCTGCCGGTAAAAGTGAAGATGCCGGATGCGATGCATATCAAAATATATGTGGACATCGTTATCACCGTCCAGATGCGCATGAAGTCCTTCCTGTTTATAAAGAGTGACAGGATTACCAGAACGCAGCCTGCACCGAGGAAGATCGTTCCCCACATAGAAAGGAGCCTCTTTGCCGTGTATCCGTAGATAGAGAAGTAGAGGACGAGCTTTGACAGGGAAGAGATGGCAAATACGATGCTCTCGACCATCAAGAGGCTTAAAAGGATCTTGTTGAATGCCGACTTGTATTCTTCCTTCATGGTAAGGAACCTTATGACGCAGAATACGAAGAGGTTGACCGCCATTATGCCGCAGAGTTCAAAGAAACCCTGTCTTGCGTATTCAGCCAGTGTGAATCCTTCGCCGATCTTGCCTGAGAATGAATCGAAATAGTAGTTGCCTCTGAAGCAGAAGAATACGATGTAGAGCAGGTCGAAAAGGATAAGGAGTATACGGCTGATAACAACTGGTGCCGCACGGAGCTTCTCGAAAAGGGCATCAGTACGTCTGCCGTCAGAGAGCATTTCTTCTTCATCCTTGCGGGCACAGCCTGAGAGCATGCCGTAAAGATACAATCCTACAGGGAAGGCAAGGAAGAGTGAGCAGACATTTCTTGCAACTTCGTCAGCAGTAATGTAATCGGTTATGTTTGCAAAGACTTTGCCGAATGTCGGATCGATCTGCCCCAGCAGGTAGAGTGCGATCAGGAAAGCAGGGAGGATGAAGACTATGGCCAATACGCCGATCCAGATCTTTCCTTTTTTGTGCTCCTCACCTGAGAAGAGTCCAACGTCCCGGAATAATCTTACGAAGTTAGCGAAGGGCCTTATGAACATCGTTACCAGGAAGTCTCCTACTATGTAGCAGGATGTGGTTCCCATGAGAAGACCGCGGGACCTTACGGCAGTTGCATAGAATACGACTATGTGTAATATCAGTACCGCTAATCCGTATTCCGGTGCCATGTAGAGGAGGGCAGAGGATAAAACGAGAGCAAGATACCAGAATATGTCTGCTCCCGACAGTTTCTTTTGCTTGCATCTTCCTGCGAGGACCAGCTCATTCCATACTATGAACAGTATGCAGAAGAGGAACTTAGCGATGCCGTCAGCTATCTTGCTGTAGTCTGAAATGCCGAACAGGAAGAGTCTTACATAGACGAAAGCCATGGGGAAGGCGAGTCCTATTCCCCACTTTCCCAAGCCCTTATTAAGCTTTTCAGGGCGCGTTTGTAGTAAGGAAGTATTCTCCATTTTCTTTCTCCTTTAGGTTGTCTAGAGTTATTTATTCTTCTTCGTCTTCCCGGTATTCCAGGATATCTCCGGGCTGACAGTCTAGTGCCTTACATATATCGTTCAAGGTCGAGAACCTCACGGCCTTTGCTTTCTGGTTTTTAAGTATGGACAGGTTTGCCTGTGTGATCCCGATCCTGCTTGCAAGTTCTCCCGAACTCATCTTACGGCGGGCCATCATTACATCAAGATTTACAACAATCATTTAATCACCCCCGTTTAGATCGTAAGATCCATTTCATCCTTCATTGCTATTGCCTTGTCGAAAGCCGTCTTCACGCAGAGCACGATCAGCGCTATGAACCAGGCTACGACGCTTAAGAAGATCGCACCGGGCCATGTGAAGGTCTCACAGGCGCAGGCAATACCTGCTGCGATCAAACCCATTGTAATATATCCCATAAGACGGGTATTACAAACATCAAAGACAATGTCTTTCTCCATATTGGACAGGAGCTTATATACGCTGAAGAGAACGACATATCCGCACACTGTGGCTACATAGAACACGACCGTTGTGAGCACGAGAGACATGATATCGAACTTCTCGATCCAGCAGTAGGTAACATACTTAGCAATAAAGTATCCGCCGATATCAGCCATGACCACGAGTGCAATGAACACGATCGTTGCAAGCTTGGATATCCTGATAACGCCTGAACTGTATCTCTTTTCTTCCTTATCAGCCATAAAGCATAGCTCCTTTCATGAAGGCATTGACCTTACCGTCTGAAATATAACACAAGGGTTTCTGTAAATCAACACTTTTTTATCGAAAAACAATAAAATTGTTCCGATTATCAAAAATTCCAACACAAATAGGCAAATTGAAGATGCAACTTTTACGGCATTTGGTGTAGAGTATTAGCATATGTGAATAAGGGGAGGCAAACAATATGCCACATTCATCAGGCGGGGGCGGAGGCTCCTTTGGCGGTGGAGGCGGAAGCTTTGACAGCGGATCTTCAGGAAGTGATTCCGTTCATTACAGCAATAACCCGTTTCCGGGTGCTGACCAGTATGTTTACTACCATCACGGCAGCCCGCATTATTTCTATTCCGATATAGATCCGACAAAAAAGCCGAGTCCGTTAAGGTTCCTTTTGCTCCTGATCTATTTGCCTTTTCTTGCGGCTCTCCTGCCGATGGCAAAAGGGATAATCAACATTCCCAAGAAACTGCCAATAGACTACAACACGGCTATAGTAATCAACGACGATGCCGATGTTATAACTGACGAAGCAAAACTTGCTAGCTCCCTCGAAGCCTTCCTCGATAAGACAGGGATCGCTCCGGCAGTAGTTACGGTCGATAATGAGACCTGGCAGGCAAACTATGCTGATCTTGAAACATATGCCTACGACTGGTATGTAGATAATTTCCCTGATGAGAACCATTGGCTGATAATGTATTCCGAGCCCCAGGATCCTGTCCAAGGAGACAGATACTACTGGGAAGGCATGCAGGGAGATAACACGGATAACATTATCACCACTCAGGCTGCCGAAGGTTTTAACAATAATCTCAACAATCTCCTGGCTCAGGGAGACCGCCCTGACGTATCAGGCTCTATCTCGAAGGCTTTCGACGATCTGACTCCCACCTTAATGAAGGTAACATTCAGACCTCAGATCCTCTTTATGGGGATCCTCTTCTTCGGCTTCATCATCTTCCATGCTCTCGGAATGACCGGTGTAATAGGCAGCAGAAGGAAATACCGTAATGCCGTTCAGGTAGTCAAAGGAGCAAAAGAAGTACAGTGCTCAGCCTGTGGCGGCAAGTATATGTCCGGAACAGTCGAGACCTGTCCTTACTGCGGAGCACCCGTAAGCGGCGTGGAAGACATCAGGATAAGGACAGATGCCGATGAATCTGTGAAGATCAGTCAACCTTACATGTCAAATGATCCCTACGACTATTCATCGGGGCAGAAGGTCCGTGCCGAAGACATAGACGATTCAGAGCTTCCCCTGTCCCAGAGGGTTAAGGGAATCTTCAAGCCTAAGGATGACATAGAGTAAAGCAGGACTACAAACTGTAGCTGGAAATATTTTTGTTCAATTTATGGCAAATATTGAAAAACACGCATATTTTTACTTTTCGCTGTAACAAGTTTGTAATATAATATATCGGTAAAATCATGATCGGGGGATTGTGTGTTCATGATTCACCCCTGATCAACAAAGGATTAGGAGGGTTTTTATGACGAAAACAATCAAACGTAGTATTTCCGCGTTGTTAACGGTTTTCATGGCCTTGTCCGCAGGTGCCATGGCGTTTGCTGATTCCGGCAAGTCCTTGGATCTTGTCAAGAATCAGGCAGCGGGAGATAATTCGGATCTCTATGAGATTGAGGTGTACGATACCTATGCGGAACCAATCACCGAATATGCCAGCAGGACGGTATATGTTAAAGATGGTAATCAGACGGTTGCCAAAACATACAATTTTAAATTTGACTTTACATATACCAGTTTGGTGTCGCATGGAAGGTATGTGAAAAACACTATTTATGTTGATCAGCATGACCACCACACCATGATGTCGCTTCAGCAGTATATAAATACGAGACAAACAGACTTCTTCTCTGAGCTGCCTGAAGACACAACTATTAATTTGAATCCTAAACTCTATCCCGATATCGATCCCTATGGTCTCCGAGATGGTAACGAAGGCAGTGATGAATATGGTGTAGTTCTTCGCGTCAAAGCAAAGTCAGAAACTGGCGAAGAGTTATCTGTAGTCGCTGAGAACCCTATGCAGGGTGAAGTAAAAGCCGTTAATCTGAAGTTCCTCAGGGGAACTAAATATGAGAAGTATTATCTCTTAAGTGCAGGTCTCCAGGCACAAGATTCCAGTTTTATTACTATCTCTAAAGGCGGGAATACCGGTATTTATTCTATGCCTTTTGTTAAGGGAATTCCGTGGACCAGGGTGTATGCTCAGGAGACAGAGTACTATGAGCAGTCTGGGGAAAATCAGGTTATAGCTAGTTATGATCCCTTTAATGGTGGAATCGGAATCGGTAGGATGAACTATGTTTCCGGTTATAAGATGCATTTCGATTATGTGAGGCGTGCTACCGAGAATGGGCAGAATACTAATGACTGGATCGAATATAGACTTTTGGAAGGACATCAAGCTTCCTATAAGAGCGATAAGGACATTACTGCTCTCGGAATGAATGAGCCAAAATACGATAATGATAAAGATCCTACTGCTTTTGATTATAAAAAAGGAGCCGATATTACGATCAATGACAGGGCTGGAAGCTCCTGTACTCTGATGCTCATGATAAGGTCTTACGCTTCTGATCTTATGACACCATCTGAACGTGAAAATGATTTGTATCGTGTGATTATACCTATTTATCTCACTAAGGCTGAAGAGATTCCGATCTCAAGTATTCAGTTCAAAAAATCAACTTACACTCTTTCTACCGGAACGAACAATAACATTGATCTCTCTAAAGAGTTGGACTATGCGCCTGAGAATACTACGGACAGAGTAATCTATCAGTCTTCTGATCCGTCGGTTGCTACAATAGATATAAAAACTGGTAAGGTTACTGCTTTAAAGGCAGGTGAAACCACAATCAGTGCATATGGTAAGTTCAATGGTACGCTTGTTGCTACTTGTAAGGTGGTTGTAAAGGCCGATATTACAGGTATTATCATTGATGATATTGAGAAGATTATTCAGGGCCACGGTGAAGAGGTTGTATATTCAGTTGCTCCGAGTGGTGCTGATAAGAGTATTATCGAATGGACTTCAAGTGACACAGAACATCTCACTGTAAGTGGCCCTGATGCGTCTGGTAAAGTTACGATCTATGCTCCTGTTACATTTGACTGGGGTCCGAATCAGACAAGCATTCAGGTTACCCTGACAGCCAGGACAACTGTTGGTAATGAGGTCGTGTCTACAAAATCTGTAACAATACAAAGGAATGTTAATGCAGTAAGCATAGACCTTACTGCAAAAAATAACGATACAAGTCCTATTAACCTTTCACAAACCTGCCGTCTTGTAGAAGGTACTCTGGATGAATATAACATTTATGATGAGCAGTCTGTACTGATCAAAGCTGAGCTTAAGGATGCTGACGGAAATGAATCTACTGATAAGCTTATTTGGAGAATGTCAGTAGATAATGATACATCACTTCAGGATCTCGAACTGGATAGCTATATGGCAGGAGATTATATCTCATATACTCCTGACCCCAATTCTTCCAATGGCAGGGGAATAATTGTAAAATTCCTTAAGAATGTACATAACGTGCTCACCTTTACGGCTTATGCTGTAAGTGATGGTGATACTATTGCAAATGCACATTCTGAGAGATCAATTTCTTTCCATGTAAACAAGAAAACAGAGCAGATCATGTATACTGCTCCTCAGGGTCACAGTTTTAGTGAGATGGCTGTAGGCGATGAGTGGGTTCTTCCTTACTATATGTTGCCCGATGATTATACAAATATTGATGATATATTTGTCAGATCTTCAAGGACTTCTGTTCTTACGATAACAGCTGATAAGGAACATCAGCAGTTTATTATCAAAGCAGTTGGCGTAGGATCGGCTACAATTTCGGTTTATGCAACATATGATGCTGCTCTTACTCAATCTTCGAATCTGAAATACTATACTAAACTCTTCTCTGAAAACTGTACTGTAAAGTATAATCTTGAAGATGCTACAGTAAACGATATTTCTCCTAAAGTATTTAAGAATGCTGATTACAGATACGAAGATATTGCCGACGAATTGAAAGTTACTTACAAAGGAACCCAATTAACTAAAGGCGTTCACTATGATGTAACATTAAGCAATACCAAAAATGCAGGAAAGTGTTCTGTAACTATTAAGGCAAAAACAGGTTCTACTTCATCTTATGCCGGCACGAAGACAGTTACATTTGATATCCTTCCTTACGATCTAAGTGATAATAATGAACAGGTTGACATGTCGGTTAATAATCCTACCAACTATTATTATACTGGTAAGGGAGTAAATGCAGCTGCTACTCTTAAGGTTACATTCGGAAACAACGTAGTTGGTCTCAACAGCAGTACGGATTACACACTTTCTTATATGCAGAACATTGATGCAGGAAGCAGTGCTGTAGTATATGCTACCGGTAAGGGTAACTACACAGGCACAATTCAGAGGACCTTTACTATCAATCCCAGGGATATCAATGATGCTAATGTGGTTAATATTGATAACCTGTATGTGGATTCCAACGGCAAGGTAGTCTATACCGGCAAGGCATACGCTCCTGATATTGTTGCAAGAAACAGAAACACAGGTGATTACCTTGTAAAGGGCACTGACTTTAACCTTTCCTATTCTAGTAATGTAAATGCCGGTGAAGTTACGGTTACCATTTCCGGTAAGGGTAATTACGGAAAATCAACTACCAAGAAGTTTACTATCCTCAGGAAGAGTATTTCTGAAGATGATATAACGGTAGATGCTATTCCTAATTACACATACAATAATGGCGCTGGTATTACTCCTGTTCCTGTAGTTAAGTACAACGGCATGACCCTTAAGAAGGGAACAGACTTTAATGTTTCCTATGCCAATAACAATAATGCCGGAAAGGCAACCGTTACTATCAGTGGTTCCGGTAACTATGAATCCAGCAGGACCGCTACTTTCACGATCGATCCTTATACTCTGACAGCTGATAACACAACTGTTACCGTAAATCAGGTTACTTATACCGGTAAGGCTCTTACACCGAATGTTGTAGTCAGAGTCAATGACTTTAACAAGACTATTGGAAGAGACATTGAATTCACTGTTACATACTCCAATAACATCAATGCAGGAGATAAGGCTGTTGTAACCATTAAGGGCGTTAAGAACTATCAGGGAACGTTTACTGCAAACTTCGTTATCGATCCTGCGCATGTAAACAATATGGATATCTCTGATATTCCTGAAGAGTTCTACGACGGAACTGAGCATAGGCCTGACATCGTTGCCAAGAACAGAGAGACCGGCGCAGTCCTTAAGCAGGGTACTGACTACTATCTCGAGTATGAGAAGAACATAGAGGTCGGTTCTGCAAGAGTCATCATCACCGGTCAGAACAACTACACCGGCACGAGAGACAAATTCTTCAGGATCGCTTCTGCCAAGATCAGTGATTGCCAGATCTCTACTATCTCTGACCAGACCTTCAACTTCGGTGAAGGTATCAGGCCTAAGGTAACTGTCAAGTACGACGGCAGGACACTTGAAGAGGGTTCTGACTACAGGATCGACTACAAGGATAACTACAATGTCGGCACAGCTACGATGGTATTCGTAGGTCTGAACGATTTCGGTGGAACTTGTGAGAAGACATTCAAGATCAAGCCTTATGCTCTCACAGCTTCCAACACGAACATCACGATCGATCCTGTTACCTATGACGGTACCGCAAAGACACCTTTCGTTAAGGTTGAACTTAAGGCAAACGGCAGGACTATCGGACGTAACGATGACGGAAACGGCGACTATAAGGTTACATATTCCAACAACGTCAACTCCGGCAGCAATGCAGCAGTTACCATTACAGGTACAAAGAACTTCACGGGTACTGTTACCAAGAAGTTCACCATCACGGGCTTCAACATTGACGCTGTAGGTGCTGAGGGTATTCCTGAGCAGAACTACACAGGCAAGGCTGTAACTCCTAAGGTCAAGCTCACATTCAAGGACAAGACTCTCAAGGAAGGTACAGATTACAAGCTCAAGTATTCTGACAACATCAATTCCGGTGAGGCTACGATCACTGTAACAGGTATTGGTAACTTCTTCGGAACAAAGACCATCAAGTTCAGGATCAAGAATCCCGCTATCGTCTTCAATGAGAAGAGCGTAAATGTTGTTGCAGGAAACGAGATAAAACTTCCTTACTCCGCTTCCGAGAAGGTAACATTTACAACATCCGACAAGAAGATCGCAACAGTTGATTCTGACGGCCTCGTAAAGGGTAAGATGGCAGGACAGGTAACTATCACAGGTAAGTCTGCATCCGGTATCAAGGCAACCATCAAGGTTCAGGTACTCTATAAGGATGTTCAGAACAAGAGTGATTTCTGGTATGAGCCTACCTATTACCTCACCAACAACGGTGTTGCTAAGGGTTACGACAACCAGACGAACTTCAAGCCTGCTAACGACTGCTCACGTGCACAGATGGTTACATTCCTCTGGAGACTTGCAGGTCAGCCTAATCATAAAGCTAAGACAACAAGCTTTAAGGATGTTAAGTCCACAGACTACTTCTTTAAGCCTGTACTCTGGGCAGTAGAGAAGGGTATCACCACAGGTGTTTCCAAGACGAAGTTCGATCCTCAGGGTATCTGTACAAGAGCTCAGACAGTTACATTCCTTTGGAGAATGGCAAATAAGCCTGCTCCTAAGGCTAAGACATCTAAGTTCAAGGATGTTAAGAGCTCCGATTACTTCTTCAAGGCAACTATCTGGGCTTCTGAGAAGAAGATCGTTGCAGGTTACAGCGATGGCACATTCAAGCCTCAGGGCAAGTGCTTGAGACGTCAGATGGTTACATTCCTCTACAAGTACGATAAGTACGTTAACGGGAAAGGCTGATAGAGTCTGACTCTTGATCAAAATGAATCAGCGGGTGTCCTTCGGGGCACCCGCTGTCTTTTGTGTATGAAATAATGTTGATTGGTTTCGAGGTGGATTGGATGTTTAGGAGAAGAACTTCAGGACTCTGATGGCAAAGCCCATGTCAGCCGCACGGTTGTGGGCGGAGACGTCTTTCCTCTCTTTGATCTCCTCTCTATGCTTGTGATAGTACTCGTAAGCTACGAGGAGCATGTCTTCGTTTTTCCTTGTAGGCTGCCAGCCCAATTCTCTTTTGATCTTTGTTGTGTCAAAGATGAAGGTGGATGAGATCATGTTGTACTGGTAGACGCCAAGAGGGGAGATACCAAGGAAATAACATGTCTTCATCATGAACTTGGCAAATCCGGGAGGGAAGTGGGCAAGCCTGGAAGTTGATTCCGAATGATCAACGACATACTGATAGATATAGTTGAAACTCTTTACGTCATCAGAACCGATGTTGAAAACGGTGCTCTTATCGTAGCCTAAGGAGAGCTCACATGCCTTTGCCAGGTCTTTCGAGTATATGAACTGGTAGCGGTTCTCTCCGTTGCCTACGAGCCAGAGTTTCTTATTGTCGTCTACGAACTCATAGAGGATGGCAAGGAGCCCAAGGCGTCCTTCGTCCATTATCGTGGGGCATCTGATGATTATGCCCGTGACTTCATCAGGGTGGGACAGAAGGATCTTTTCGCCTTCAAGCTTGGACCTGCCGTAGATCTCAACGGGAGCCGGTTCCTCGTCTTCCTTAACGGGATAGTCGAAGTTCCTGCCCCAGAGGCAGTTGCTGGAAGTGAAGATGATCTTTCCTACTTTGTATTTGAGGCACATGTCCATAACGTTCTGTGTGCCGTCAACGTTGGAACTCCATAGTTCTTTTAGCATCTTGCGGTCGTGAGCTAACATGGCTGCAAGGTGGATTACTGCCTCGAACTGATATTTGGAGAAGATCTCGTTCATAAGGTCGAGATCGCGGATGTCGCCCTTATAGGAGATAAAGTCGTCATTAGCGTATTCACTGTCCACGAGATCTATGTTGACTATCCTGTAGCTGTTGGACTCGATAAGATAACGGGACAGTATCTGCCCGAAGAAACCTGATCCGCCTGTAACCAAAATGGTCTTCTTATTCATTTTTGCCCTCTAGTGACTTAAGGATGTATACCGTGCACTGTCTCTCGTTGACTGCGCTGAACTTGCAAATATTATACCCGTCAAAGACATAACTGTTATAGCGTTCTGCATTACCGACGGAAATGTTCGTTGGGACGATCAGGATCTCCGACGGAGGGGAGGAGAGGGTGAAATACTCGTATTTGCTGCTCCAGATATAGTAGGCTTTATCCGTGGGGTTATTTGCATAGATATTCTTTTCGAAGTAGGGCTGTACAGAATACGTGGAATAACCGACCGTATCTGCCTTTGCGCCAGTTTCGATATAAGGCTTTATAAACTTTGCTATCTCCTTGGAGGGGAAGTAGTCGAGCTTATAGTCCAGGTAGATGGAATAGATCCCTGTTATAAACTGGAAAGCCAGCAATGTGATTATGAAGGCCTTGCAGGAATAGAAGGCGATCTTGTTTGCTCTTGTCTTTGCTTCTTCCTTTTTGCTTCGGAATATGACCAACAGTATGAATATGAGAAAAAAAAGGTAGGGCATATGCCAGGGCCTGTGGTAGAAAAAGATCATGTAGAGCAGGAGGGGAACTGTGTATATGAGGACCTGAACGATGTTCTTCCTGAAATAGAAGATAAAGGCTGCAAGCAGTATGGCGATGAATGCTATCTGAAGGCAGAGGCTGTCTGTCTTGAAGAGGAAAGCCGTGGTAAGGGAATCGGCAAAGGACAGTTCATTGATCCTGGGGTAGTTACAGTCTGCCGGTGGAAGGAAGATCAATACTATCAGGGCCATTACTGCGCCTGTTGCAAGAAAAAAGCTGCAGAACTTGTCCAATCGCCTTGATTTGATTGTTTTTACAATGCATATGAGATCCCAAAGCAGGAAAGATGCTGAGAGGATGACCCCATATGAACTCGTGGATGCCAGGAAGATTATTCCGAGAAAGTATCCCCAAGGCTTCTTCTCGCGGTCCGTAAAGAAGATCAGGATCAGCATCATGGCAGGGAAGATCATGGCGTACTGACGGGCTATGACCGTGTCCTGGTAGAGTACGAAATAGGAGAAGGGTAAGAGGATCTTAGCGTAGAGAGGAGTTTCTGTCATGAAGAGGAGGATGACTCCACAACTGGAGAAGATGAGCGAGATAACGAAGAAGTATTCGTATTGGAGCCCCAGAAGCTGGAAGAGCTTGATCGTAAGGTGCCAGGTTGGCAAGGTTCCTTCGTATCTTACTGCCTTAACGATATCCAGGAAAGAATTGTTATCGCGCGCTATGAGCCAGGCCTGGGCTTCATCGGCCCAAGCCTCATGACATAGGCCTGAAAATACAGCGGTCATTATGAATAGCATAAAGACCGCTGCATAGATTATCAGATTCTTTTTCCGCTTTACAAGATCCATGAAATGATTTGCATCCGCATTACTTGGCTACGATGTTTGCAAGCCTTCCTTTGACATAGATGAACTTGACGATGTTGCGGCCGGCAAGGGCTTCAGCCAGTCGGCTGTCTGCCTTGACGATCTCCTCAACAGCAGCCTGGTCTGCATCAGAAGGGATGTCGACCTTGAACTGGATCCTGCCGTTGATCTGGACTGCGATCTCGACCGTGTCGAGGACAAGTGCAGATTCGTCGTACTCAGGCCATTTTTCGTTGAAGATGGAGTAGCCGTTACCCAATGTCTCCCAGATCTCTTCAGTGAAGTGAGGAGCGAAGGGGGAGAGGATAAGGACTAACTTCTCGAATGCCTGTCTTAATACTGCCGGATCTGTATCTTCAGCCTGCTGGTACTTACCGATCGCGTTTAAGAGCTCCATCATACGGGCGATTGCCGTATTGAACTGGAAGCGGTCGATATCGGTCGTTGCAGCCTTGATGGCATAGTTAACTGCGTAGTTAAGATCCTTTGCGGATGCTGTTACAGCGGCTTCAGCAGAAGGCGTTGACGCATTGGGAGCTGCCGCTACGACATCTTCCGTGAGCCTTTCGATCCTTCTGATGAACTTGACTATGGCCTGGAGACCTTCGTCGTTCCAGGGACCGCCGTCGATATAGGAGAAGCCGAAGCCCAAGTATGTTCTGAATACGTCGGATCCGTACTTGATGATGTAATCGTCAGGCATAACGGTGTTGCCCTTGGACTTACTCATCTTCTGGCCGTCTGAACCAAGGATTACACCCTGGTGTACGAGGCTCTTGAAGGGCTCGTCGAAATCGAGCAGGCCCATGTCACGCATTGCCTTTGTGAAGAATCTTGCGTAGAGGAGATGCATCGAAGCATGCTCGGCACCGCCTACGTACTTATCGACAGGGCACATCTTGTTGATCTTGTCCTTGTCGAAGATCTTATCTGCGTTTTTGTTATCTGCATAACGGAACTGATACCAGGAAGAGTCAACGAAAGTATCCATCGTATCAGGGTCACGCTTGGCATCAGCGCCGCACTTGGGGCACTTGCAGTTGATGAAGCTTGCGCACTTTGCAAGAGGTGACTCTCCGTCGGGCTTGAATTCGACATCGTAAGGGAGGAGGACAGGAAGGTCTTCTTCCGGAACGGGTACGACGCCGCACTCAGGGCAGTGGATCATGGGGATAGGTGTGCCCCAGTAACGCTGACGGGAGATAAGCCAGTCACGGAGCCTGTAGTTGACTTTCTTCTCGCCCATGCCCATCGTGGCAAGCTTTGCAACGATCGCATCGATGGCTTCGTGCATCTCCAAACCGTCGAATTCACCGGAATTAACGAGTACACCGCTCTTCTCACAGTAGGGGAGCTCGTCGTCGACTCCGGGAGCGGACTGTACTACACGGATGATCTCAAGGCCGTACTTTTTGGCGAATTCAAAGTCACGCTCGTCGTGAGATGGAACAGCCATAACAACGCCCGTGCCGTAACCTGCGATAACGTAGTCAGCAGCCCAGATCGGGACTTTGCGGCCGTTCAAGGGGTGGATGGCGTAAGATCCGGTGAATACACCTGTCTTCTCACGTGTCGTGGACATTCTGTCGATATCCGTTACCTTGGATGTAGCACGCTTGTATTCTTCGACTGCTTCGCGGCAATCGTCTGTTGTAAGCTTGTCGCAGAGCTCGGATTCGGGTGCTACGACAACGTATGTACAGCCCATGAAGGTATCTGCACGTGTCGTGAATACTTCGAGCTTGACGGGATCACCGTTCTCGTCAGTTAACTTCTCACCGTTCTTCACGACGTAGAGAGCTACCTGGGAGCCTTCTGAACGGCCGATCCAGTTGGTCTGGATCTTCTTTGTCTTCTCAGGCCAGTCGAGGTCAGGGATGCAGTCCAGGAGCTCCTGGGCGTAATCCGTGATCTTGAAAAACCACTGGGTCATGTGCTTGTGGATGACTTCGGATCCGCACCTCTCGCACGCACCGTCTACGACCTGCTCGTTTGCAAGAACGGTGTTACAGGAAGGACACCAGTTAACGGGTGCGTTCTTCCTGTATGCCAGGCCCTTCTCGAAGAGCTTGATGAAGAACCACTGGTTCCATTTGTAGTATTCGGGAGTGCAGGTAGCAAGCTCGTAGTTCCAGTCGAAGGTTGCGCCCATCTCGCGGAGCTGCTTCTCCATTGTCTCGATATTCTTCATCGTGGAATCCTTGGGGTGGATCCCTGTCTTGATGGCATAGTTCTCGGCAGGGAGACCGAAAGCGTCGAATCCCATGGGGTGGAATACGTTAAAGCCCTGCATTCTCTTCATTCTGGACCAGGAGTCCGTAAGAGAGTAGTTGTACCAGTGACCTAAGTGAAGGTTGGCACCTGAAGGGTATGAGAACATCTCAAGGCAGTAGAGCTTCTTGCCTTCCTTGTTCTCGTCAAAGTTGTAAAGACCTGTATCGGCCCACTTCTTTTGCCACTTGCGGTCGATGTCGATTGAATACTTCATTATTCTTCTCTCCCAAGTTTATCTTAATTTTTAACAACTAATTGTAACACTTGTTAGGCTACTTGTGATTGATTTTTAACGATTGTAATGCAATAATTTATCTGTTTGCGATAAAGAATTCGCATCTTTTGTGATGCGTTGTCAATATACGAGGTATTTTATATGGCATTAGGAATGGAAATCGGCATCGATCTGGGTACAAGTTCTGTCCTCATCTATCAGAGAGGTCAGGGCGTAAAGCTCGTTCAGCCTTCAGTTGTAGCAGTTAACAGCAAGACCGGCAAGGTCCTGGCTGTAGGTGAGCAGGCTAGCCTCATGTTGGGAAGGACTCCTAACGTTGTAGAGGCTATCCGTCCCTTAAGAGAGGGTGTTATCTCCGACTTCAGAGCTACTGAAGTCATGCTCAAGGCTTTTATCGGCGAAGTCTGCAAGGGCTTCAGGGCCACATATTTTAAGCCTACTATAGTTGTCTGCGTTCCTTCGGTAATCACGCCCGTTGAGCAGCAGGCTGTTGAGAATGCCTGCCGTCACGCAGGCGCCAAGGATGTCTTCCTTATTAGAGAGCCTATCGCTGCAGCTATCGGCGCAGGTATCGATATTACCAAGGCCTGCGGTTCCATGATCGTTGATATCGGCGGCGGAACCACGGATATTGCAGTTATCTCCCTCTGTGAGCCTGTTGTTGACGCATCCTTGAAGGTTGCAGGCGACAAGTTCGACGAGGCTATAATAAAGCACGTACGTAAGCGTCACAACATCCTCATCGGTGAGAAGACAGCCGAGAAGCTCAAGATCGAGATCGGCTGCGCTTACCCGAGAGATGAGGAGCTCACACTGGATGTTCAGGGACGTAATATCATCACGGGTCTTCCTTCGACAGTTACAGTATCTTCAACAGAGATGCTCGAAGCTCTGGAAGAGCCTATCGGACAGATCTTCGAGGCTGTACATAACGTTCTTGAGAGGACACCTCCGGAACTCATGGCTGATATCTCCCAGAGGGGTATCGTTATGACCGGCGGCGGTGCTATGCTCTATGGTCTTGACCACATGCTCTCGAACCGTATCGGTATTGATGTTTCCCTGGCTCAGGACCCGATAAGATGCGTTGTTATCGGCACAGGTAAGTCGCTTGACCTTATGGACAAGTTCGCTGCATTAAGTGACGAGTAAAAGGTTATAAGTTTGTCAGATCGATGAGGCTGTCCATTGTGGGCAGCCTCTTGTTTTTCTGTTGAAAATCGCCCTATATTTTTATATTATTGACAGGTAGGCTTTTCGAACGATAGAGGGGAATTCTTGATGAAGACTATACAGACCAAGCTGATCCTTGTCATATCTATTGTCATCTTCGTCGTTATCAGTGCGTTTCTCGTTACTTCAACGACCAGGACCAATGCGATCCTTAATGATGACTCTAAGGAGATCCTTGGCGAAGCGGCAGATTATAATGCCAACATAATTGACGATAACTTCCGTTCGACGGAGCAGTCCGTCGGTACTATCTATAACTACGCTCTGAAGAGGGCGGAGACCTACACGGCATTCCTTCAGAAGGAAGACGAGCGTGACAAGTACACATACGACGTATCGGAGCTCGGCAAGAGCATCGCCGAGAACACCCGTGGCGCCATGGCCGTTTATCTCCGTTATAATCCCGATGACTACGGCCCTACGAGCGGATTCTGGTACACGATAAATCTCTCCGATAACTCCTGGCAGCCTTCTGTTCCTACGGACATGAGCCTTTACGACAAAGACGATCTTGAGCATGTCGGCTGGTACTATATCCCTGTTGCCACAGGGGAACCAATGTGGATGGATCCTTACTACAACGCCAACCTCGGTGTTGACATGATCTCTTATATCATCCCGTATTTTTACGACGAATACACGGTCGGCATCATCGGAATGGATATCAGCATGGACCTGCTCAAGGAATCCGTATCGAAAGTATCCGTTTACGAGACAGGGCGCGCATTCCTTATCGATAAGAAGGGCAATGTCATTTATCACGAGGACATGCCGGACGGATGTGAATTCTCTAACCTTTCAGAAGAAGATCAGAAATACTTTAACAGCATCTTAGATCTGAAACTTGACGAACTGTCAGTATTCAGGTCCCGTGACGGCAGGGAACAGAAGCTTATCCTGAAAGAACTCAAGAACGGGATGATCCTTGGTATATACGCGCCGAGCCAGGAGATCAATGCCCCCAGAAGAAATCTTCTTATGCAATTGCTTCTTGTGTCGGTGATAATCATTGTTTTCGCTCTCATGCTCACGATGGTCTGGGTAAGGTCTCTTACGAAGCCTCTGAAGAAGATGACACAGGTCGCAGAGCACTACGCAGACGGTGATTTCAGCGAGCAGATGAGCGTTAAGAGTAAAGACGAGATCGGTACTCTGTCGCGATCTCTTCAGACGATGTCGTCCTCATTGCAGGAGCAGATACGTCTTGCGGACTCTGCCAACAAAGCAAAGAGTGACTTCCTTGCCAATATGTCTCATGAGATCCGTACGCCTATCAATACGATCATCGGAATGAACGAGATGATCCTGCATGAGTCTGAAGAACCCGAGATACTGGATTATTCATCAAATATCCAGACGGCAGGCAAGACCCTCCTGTCGCTCGTTAATACTATCCTTGACTTCTCTAAGATCGAAGACGGAAAGATGGAGATCATTCCGGTCAACTACGGGACTGCATCTGCCATCAACAATGTAGCCGTATCGATCATGGAGCGTGCCAAGGCCAAAGATCTTGAGTTTGTTCTGGATGTTGACGAGAACCTGCCCTCTATAATGTGGGGCGATGATATCCGCATTACCCAGATCCTGATGAACCTGCTTACGAACGCAGTCAAATACACCGAGAGGGGCAAGATCCTGCTTACGATCCATGAGAAGAGCCGCAGCGAGGATGAAATAGATCTGTTCTTCTCTGTTAAAGACACCGGTATCGGTATCAAGGAAGAAGACCTTTCGAAGCTCTTTGAGTCCTTTGAACGTATCGAGGAGAAGCGCAACCGCAATATCGAGGGTACGGGACTTGGAATGGCGATCGTCAACCGCCTCCTCTCCATGATGGGCAGCCACCTTGAGGTTGACAGCACTTACGGCAAAGGCTCTGAATTCTCTTTCATACTGCATCAGAAGATAGTTGACGACAGACCGATAGGAAACTACGTCGAGCGCCTCCATAAGGTCTCGAACCTTGCTTCATCCAAGACCAGACTGCATGTTAAGGGCGCTGATATACTGGTTGTTGACGATAATGAGATGAACCTCAAGGTCGCAAGGAACTTAATGAGCCTCAACGGTATCGTGCCTGACCTTGCGATCTCGGGAGCTGATGCAATAACCCTCATAAGGAGCAAGCATTACCACATTGTCTTCTTAGATCACATGATGCCGAAGATGGACGGTATCGAGACACTGCAGAAGCTTCGCGAACAGGAACTCCTGCCATATGACACGACCGTGATAGCGCTTACCGCGAACGCTATAGTAGGCGCAAAAGAAACATATCTTAATGCGGGCTTCGACGACTATCTGTCCAAGCCGATAGATATTTCCAAGTTAGAGGAGATCCTTGTTAAGTATCTCCCGAGCGGGATCGTGAAGATCGAAGACATTACGGCAGATCCTTCTGAAGATAAGGATGACGAGATCCTGGACTTTGCTCCCGTAGATGACGGGTCTTCGTCCTCGAAAAGTGCTTCTTCAGTTTCTGACCGCCTTGCGGAGCTTTCTGATATGGGCTTTAACACAGCCTCAGGAGTAGCTTACTGTGCAGGCGACGAGGACTTCTACTACGAGATGCTTAAGACCTTTGGAGACGAATGGAAGGAGAAGTCCGAAGCCATAAGGGCTGACTTTGAGAATAAGGATATTGCAGATTACCAGATCCGTGTGCATGCACTTAAGAGCACGGCCAAGACCATTGGAGCTGATGATCTGTCGGCTTTGGCCCTCGCCCAGGAAGAAGCCGCAAAGATAAAGGATCAGGCTGCAATAGATAACGGAGCTCAAGCCTTGCTGGACTTTTATTCCGATACTGTGAGCAAGATCAGGAAAGTATTGGGTTAATCTGATCTCAAAAAGTATAACTTACTATATGATATTCCTGTTCACGACTTTGGTTCACTGGATCGCAATATAGTGGAAGGAACTCGTGACACCCCTCCACAAAGTTCCTGTTAAGACAAAATAAGAGAGCCTCCCCGGGCAGGGGAGGCTCTTGCTGTCAGAACTGTTGGATGGATCAGCCGACCAGGTTGATCGTACCGAAAACCTCGGGGTTCATGTAACCCGTGCCGGTGTCGTCAGCCCAGCTGATGGTGCCGAGACGGGATCCTGCGGAACCTGCATCGTTGACCTGAAGTTCGAGGCCTACGGATGTTGCGCCGGCTTCGGGCTTGATATCAGTCCACTTGAAGGATGCTTCGACGATGTAGCCGTCGTCAGTGAGCTTAACTGCGGACTTCATATTCTTCTCGATGCACTTGTCGCCGTTGAAGGAGAGGAAATTCTCGTAACTTACACGGTACTGCTTGTCATCAGGCTCGTAGCCGCCGGCCTTGCTGTTGTTCTCGTCGATGAAGACTTCGATGGAATCCTGCTCCCATGCGTTCTCGTTGGCCTTGTTCAAGACGGAATCCTTAACGTTGAAGAGGACATAGAGGTTGTCCTTGTCCCAGAGGAGCTTTGCAGTGCCTTCGCACTTGGCACCGAGGTTGATCGACAGAGGGACTTCTGCAGCCTTGTCCCATTCCTTATCTACCTTGCCGTCGATCTTGACTGTGCCCTTCTTGACCTCCATTGTGGGGCGCTCCAGCTTCTTGATATCGAAGTTGAGCTTTGAAGAGTCAACGAATGCCCAGTAAGAGAGCTTGGCCTGATATCTTCCGTCGAAAAGGAGAGGATACTGGGTCGAAGCACCGTTTGCAGCTCCGCCTACATTGTTCTGGGACTGCAGCCAGGAGTGAGGATCGATTACTCCCCAGACAGTAAAGCCGGAGACATCGATGCCGTCTTCCTTGTCGAGCGTCTTAAGTGTCTCGTAGATCTGGTTGATATATACAGCCTGGAGGTTGTATTCATCAGGGAGTTTTTCCTTGCTTCCGTCGAAGCCTGCACTGTTCTTGACATCAAATTCTGTGAACTGGACTTTGTCTACGACCTTGGCATATTCTCTTACGCATGCCTCGATCTGGCTTACGGAAGGTGCATTGACCGTATAGTGTCCCTGCATGCCGAATCCCGTGATCCTTGTTCCTTCGGCTGCCTTAACGTCCTTGATGAGCTGGACTATTCCTGCGCACTTCTTGGAGTTGCACTCGTTATAGTCGTTGTAGTAGAGCTCGAGGGAAGAGGGGGCATACTTGTTGGCGAACTTGAATGCGTTGATGATGTATTCATTGCTGCCATAGACCTTCCACCAGGATGACTTGCTTCCGTGAGTTGAATCTGTAAGCTTGTCTTCGCCGGGTTCCTCGTGAGTCCTGTAAGTGTTGGTGTTGTCGCTTATTGCTTCGTTGACTACATCCCAGCCGTAGAACATATCCTTGTACTTGCTGTCGGGACCCGTGTAGTATTCGAGCATGGTCTTGATGTACCATTCGAGTCGCTTATTCATCTCGTCCTTGGAAACATAGTCCTTGGAAGGATCGTAATCGACGTGGAAGAACCATTCGGGTGTCTGTGAGTGCCATACGAGCACGTGACCTCTTACCTTGATGATCTTGTCAGGGTTTGCCGTATTCCATTCCAGGATCTTGTCGAGGATGGCATCAGCACGTGTGTGATCGAGAACGGGGACCATCATCTTCTCACCGTTGAATTCGACTTCTTCACGCTTGCCGGAAGCATTGTTGTTGTATCCGAACATTGCATCAGGCTTAAGTTCGTTGCCGATCGTTATCGCATTGAAGTGCTTGGTAACGATTTCCATCAGTTTCTCATCGGACAGCTCGGACTGAACGATGGATACGCCGCAGATGGCATCCTTGCCTATGCCGTCATCAGATGCAACGACAGAGGAGAGGTCAGGAATGTCCTTTTCCACTTCGGCGGGACCTAAGTCTTCTTCTGACTTATCGGGAGCCAGGATCATGCCTGCGATGTAGTAGTCACCCTTTACGCATGTTCCGCTGCCGTAGTCGGTTCCCTGCTCGATGATGCGGATAACCGCCTTATCAAGGTTGCCGCTCCATTGAGGAGTGAACGTGCCGGAAAATCTTGTCCATTCACCGGGTTTTAGCTGCTGGCTGCAAGCGCCGGTGATCTCATTGGAATAAGACCCGAGATAGCTGGTCTGGCCGTCTACTGTAAGGTAGGGGGCAAAGTCTATCTGACACTGATCGGAGGGAGCTCCGTCGTAGTCGGAAGAAAGCTTTGCATAGAATTCGTAATTGTAAGTAACACCGCTCTGGATATCAGCAGTAACGTCCTGCGCGAAACAGTCGTAGGGAGAGGCGGAAGCAGGGTCTCTGTCGATGAGTCCGTAGTCAGGATAGTTGTCACTTTTTTCTTGTGCATCGCTGCCTTTGGAGATCTTGGAACTGCCGCATTCTATTGACCAGACGCTGACATCGTCTTCCTCGAAAAGTCCGTTCTTGATGATGTTGCCTTCAGAGGAAACTTTGCTTTCGATGGGCGGCATCGTCCAGAGCTCTTCGGTCGTTTCTGTTGTAGCCTTGCTTTCTTCAGTCTCCGAACTGTTTTCGCTAATCTTAGTCTCAGCGGGTACATTGTTGCAGGCAACAGCTGATAAGAGCATCAAACCTGCAAGTGTTAAAGTTAATACCTTTTTCATGAATACCTCCTACGTAAAGATATAAGCTAACCAAAATAAAATATATATTAAAAGAAGCCCTTTTAAAACCGACAAATTCTAGCATTTAGAGGGTTGGAATTGATCACATGGAGACAGGGACTGCCCTACAATTATTGACTGTTTTGTAGTATCATTATCAAAGTTTTGTCAAATACTCTGATGAATACTCATTAAGGGGGAGAAATATGAAAAAAATCGGGAAGTCTATCGTACTGATCATGACGGTATTAGTTGCTGCGGGAATCTTCTCGCTGACAGGAAAGATGTCAGAGGATAAGGTATATGCAGATGATACATATCTTGATATCGAGCAGGGGAAGACAGTGTCGCTTGACCTTAACAAGGATAGAACGGTATTCCTCGGCTTCAAGCCTAACGAATCCTGTTACTACGAGATATACTCAACGGGCTCGAATAATGTGGATTGCGAGCTTAGAAAACAGGATGGTTCTTCCTATAATCCCCAGATCATCGACAGGAACAGCGGTTCATACTATAACTTCAGGCTGAAGGTCTATCTTGAAGCGGGAAAACAATACAGGTTCAAGGTCTTTATGTCGGATGTGGATGCACCTGTCAATGCCAATGATACAAAGGTAAGGATCGATAAATATGTTGATAAGTCGGAAAAAGTCGTAGACATTACCACAAAGAATTTCCCTGATATCATCTTCAGGGTCTATGTCGGAAATGAGCTCGATACAGACGGTGACGGGTATTTGAGCCGTGACGAGATCAGCAATGTAAAGAATATCGAGATCACATACGACAGTGATGAGGCTTTAAATGTCAAGTCAGTTAAGGGCATAGAGTATCTGACTTCCCTGGAAAGCCTGTCTTTGAAGTATCTGAAAGACATGTCTGCAATAGATCTGTCCAAAAACACATCGCTTAAATATGTGAATATCTACGGTTGTGACTGCCCGTCTGTAAATCTTAAGAATCTGACAAGACTCTTAGAAGTTGAGATTTCGTATGCGCCGATCAAGTCTATCGATCTTTCATCTGCCGTATCCCTTAGGAAACTAAATGTTAATGGTTGCAGTTTGACGTCTCTGGATCTTACCAAGCAAACTGAACTTAACGAGTTAGATGCCAACGGGAATGAAGGATTAGTTGTAAAAAATCTGAACAAATGCAGTAAGTTAACTCATTTGGAACTTGGTTCGGTCGGGATGAAGAAAATAGATCTTACAGGCCTTCGTAAATTGAGATGGCTTTTCTTAAGCTATAATGAACTGACTTCAATAGACCTCAGTCCTTGCAGCGATCTTTATTGTCTGCAGATCTACAATAACAACCTCAGCTCGATCAATCTTAAGGGCCTTAAGGAACTTTGTGATATTTATGCATACGATAATAAACTCAAGACAATCGACCTTTCGGATCTGGAGAGCCTTGAGACACTCAGTGTATATAACAATCCCCTGACCAAACTTGATATCAGCAAGAATCCGGAACTGTGTGATCTCATTATCAAGGGCTGTGACATCAAGACTCTTGACATAAGTTATAATCTGGGACTTCAGAAAGCATATAGTACAGTCAACCCTAAAATACATGATGATTATATTGAATATTCAGTTGAAGGTCCCTACTATCAGAACGGACACTTTAATTACTATATGGAAGTCCCCAAGACCACGGAGATAAAGGTGTCTGATGTCACGATCGACGGAGTTCCGATCGATGAAGAACATTTCCCTGACGCTGTCCTCCGCCGTCTGATGAAGGGATATGATTTTAACAAAGACGGTGTTCTGAAAGGATATGAACTCCGCAAGATAACGTACATCAAGTTGGAAGAAACGGATCTTCAAGACCTTACAGGGATCGAGTATCTGCCATGTCTTAGCGGGCTTTCTATAAGCGGAAGCAAAGTTACCAAACTCGATATCAGCAAGTGCCCGGAAATCGTAAATGTCTATGCTCAGAGGAATCAGATAAGTTCAGTTAAACTGAATAACCCTAAGCTTGTTAAGCTTCTTCTGGCGAACAACCAAATCAAGAGTATCGATCTGTCTAAGATCCCTTCAATAGAGATCCTTAATGTGAGCAATAACAAGTTGGATTCATTGGATCTCACGGGCAGGAGCAGCCTTTCGAGCCTCTCGTGCTTCGGCAACAATATCAAGACACTCGATATAATCGATAACCCTGACCTCAAAAAACTGTATAACAGCGGCGAGAAGGTTGACACCGGAAAGGTCTACGGATATTTCAATAAGGATAATTCCCGGGAATTCACTTTCGATAAGTCCTGCAAGATCAATGGTGCTGTTGCGAAATTATCGCTGGACAAGGATTCTGCGACCATGATCTGCGGCAAGACATTATCGCTCAAAGCAACGCTTACGGGTTCCCGTGACAGCGTTGCATGGAAAACGTCTGACAGCAAGATCGCATCAGTCGACAGCAAGGGCAAGATAACAGCTAAGATGGCAGGCAAAGTGACTATAACTGCAACGGCAGCAGGGAAGAGCGTTAAGTGTGTCGTTACGGTGCTTTATAAGGATGTAACCAACAGCAAGGATTTCTGGTACACTCCGACAAACTATCTTACAGCTAAGGGCATCGTTAAGGGCTACGACAAACAGACTCTGTTCAAGCCCACTAACAAGTGTAGCCGTGCCCAGATGGTGACTTTCCTCTACAGGCTCCAGGGTGAGCCCAAGACAAAGTCCACAACCTGCAAGTTCAAGGATGTAAAGAAGACGGATTACTTCTTTAAGCCTGTCATCTGGGCATCAGAGAATGGAATAACCACAGGTGTATGCAAGGATAAGTTCGACCCCCAGAGGATCTGCACGAGAGCTCAGACGGTAACGTTCCTCTGGAGGATGGCAAAGAAGCCTGAGCCTAAGACAAAGAAGAATCCTTTCCCTGATGTAAAGAAGAGCGATTACTTCTACAAGGCGACACTCTGGGCATCCGAGAAGAAGATCCTCGTAGGCATGCCCGATGGCACATTCAATCCTCAGGGCAAGTGCCTGAGACGCCAGATGGTAACCTTCCTTTATAAATACGATAAGTTTGTTAATGGAAAGGGTTAAAACATTGTTTACATGCTATTAACTTAGGCCCCCGTTGTTAACGGGGGCTTAATTGTTTCCGTATTTTTTCAAAGATAAAATATAAATATTGATGATCATAGCGGTCGTGCGACCAATTGGAGGCATTAGATATAGATGTAAAGACAAGTTTTGTCAGATGTGAAGGAGGAGATGTTATGAGATATAAAAGTAAATTGATCTTAAGATCTGTTGCAGTACTCTTATCTGCTTTGATGATCATAGGAATAGTCTCAATTGCAGGCACAGGCTCCGGATTGATGGCAGATCCTGTCTATGCAACAAAGACGACATTAAGTTCAGGCCCGTTTAACAAGCATACTCCGGTGACGTATGAATATGATCTGGCTGCAAGCTATCCTTTGCCAAAGCACAATTATGCTGATTATCTGCAAAGTCGTGGAATATTGTTCCCCGGAGATAAGGTAAAGATACTTCCCCAGGAAAAGGAATGGACGGGGCACGGAGGACATGGCATTGCCGGAAAAGCAATCTATGATAACAATGAGTACAAGGACCTGACACCGGGGACTGTTTGGGACGGGTGTATCAAGATCACAAAGACTGAAGTCTTAGGAGGAACCCAGGCTCGAAATTTTATCAGGGAGATCGAGATAGTAGGCAGTAATCCCGTTATGCTGCAAGGCTATAAGGCATCCTTTTCGGGCTGGGCATATACAAAGGATCCTGATAATCCGAGTGCCACACTTGATTACTGGGGAGTTACCTCATTGACTTATATCATTCTTCCAAGATATCAGAAAGTTGTGTATCAATACAGGGATAACGGACAGGTCATAGACAAACCGGCCGGTGCAGAATTCTACGATGACAACAATCCCGAAGTCATATGGGCTGAGGACCTGTCTGTTACATGGCCTGAGACTGACGGAACACAGTTCATTCTTTCGAGACCTTACATAGAGGGATATTCATTCAATCATTATTACGAGATAGGCTCGGGTGGCAACGACTGTCTGGTTACGATCTACGGCGGTTACAACCAAATGGCTGATGATAATGATCATTTTGAAGTGCGATTTTTCAACCGTTTCCAGAACGATTACGGCTTCAGTTTTGATAATAAAAAACATGGGGATGAGGAGAACGATTTCATTCTTATTAAGACTGATTACAGATCCGGCGAGAATAACGGTTGGGATTTTGGTACCGTAAAACTGGATGCTAACGGCGGTACGATAAGAGGTCGGGATTCTTTTATCTACAGTTATAATGACTACTATAACCTTTATGTTCTAGACCTGGAAAAAGAGATCCCTGTTAAAAAGTATGCAACATTCCTCGGATGGTATTCCGATCCGGATAAGACTGAACTTGTCTGTGAAGCGGGACTGGATGAATATGAATTCTATAATAAGATCAACAAGTATTACAAAAACAATTGCGGAGATAAATGCTGCATAACACTTTATGCCGGCTGGGAAGACAAAGCCCCGACTGCCACACCGACAGTTAAGCCATCAGCAACACCAACGGCTAAGCCTGTCTCCAAGCCCACGGCAAAGCCTACGGCAAAGCCGACGTCCAAGCCTGCTACTGCGACGCCCACACCTGTTATAAAGCTGTCTTTGAATAAGTCGAGCGCAAATATCGTCTGTGGCAAGACGTTGACTTTGAAAGCTTCTCTTACAGGAGCAAGTTCTGCTGTCACATGGAAGTCTTCCAATAGTTCGATAGCAACAGTCGATAAAGCAGGCAAGATCACTGCAAAGCAGGCAGGTTCTGTTACGATCACTGCAACTGCAGCAGGGAAGAGCGTTGCTTGCAAGATACAGGTCCTCTTCAAGGATGTAACTGACAGTAAGGATTTCTGGTATGAGCCGACCTACTACCTGGTGGGGAAGGATGTCGTAAGGGGATACGATAACCAGACTCTGTTCAAGCCCGCGAATGAATGCACAAGAGCTCAGATGCTGACCTTCATGTACAGGCTTAACGGCAATCCCAAGACTAAAGCAACGTCTTGTAAGTTCCCTGATGTTAAAGCAGATGATTATTTCTACAAGGCTGTTATCTGGGCTGTTGAGAAAGGGATAACAACAGGATATTCCGACGGAACCTTTAAGCCTCAGAATGTCTGCACAAGGGCTCAGACTGTAACGTTCCTGTGGAGGATGGCAGGTAAGCCTGCTCCCAAGATGAAGACAAATGTATTCAAGGATGTTAAGTCTGACGCATACTATTACAAGGCGACACTTTGGGCATCCGAGAAGAAGATCCTGGCAGGATACTCTGACGGCACTTTCAAACCTGACGGCAAGTGTCTGAGACGCCAGATGGTAACCTTCCTTTATAAATACGACAAGTTCGTGAATGGGAAAGGATAACCCGGACGAATAACTTGCCCGATTGCGACTTCCGCACAAGCATAGCGCGGAGCACTAAGCAATCGGGAAGTTATGAGTGATTGACAATAAGCGGATCAAATGATAAAGTTTCATTGTTTACGAGAATAAGAGATTCCCGAATTAATGAATCTAAGTTGAATTTGATCCGCTTTTTCGCGCGGAAATATCCGGCAGAATTAATCCGACTTTTAAGATAAAGAGGTTATTTATGAACGAGTATGAGAATATCATGTCCAAATCCACAGACGACTTGAGGCAGATCGCACTGGCTTTCGGTGACTTTACTCCCGAAGAGGTTGGTGAGAAGTCCCGCGAGGAATTGATCCAGAAGATCACGGGTATAACTCCTGATCAGGCAGAAGCTGCACCCGCACCTGCAGCCGAGTCCTCCACAAAGGAAGAGAAGGCAAAGGAAGCCCCCAAGAAGCGTGGCAGGAAGCCTGCGGCCAAGAAGACTCCCGAGAAAACTGAGGAAAAGACTGAGGCAGATGAGCCTGCCGAAGCTCCGGCTCCCAAGAAGCGCGGCAGGAAGAAGGCTGCGGATAAGGCAAAAGAAGAAGTCAAGGCTGAGAAGGAGCAGGTGACGATAGAAGAAGTAGAAGCTGAAGCACCCGCTGCAGAGAAAGAAGAGAAGCCTGAGCCCAAGAAGCGTGGCAGGAAGGCAAAAGAGAAGAAGGCTGAAAAGGAAGAAACTGCAAAGAAGGCAGAACCCGCAGTAGCTGAAGAAACAAAAACTGCTGAAGAGCCTGCTCCGCAGCCCGTCAAGTCCAAGAAGAGAAGACTTTCATTTGGTCCCGATAAGGAGCTTACTCAGGTTGAAGTAACTCCCGAGCAGATCGCAGCCGAAGAAGAGGAGATGGCAAAGAACGGCGGATTCGATCAGCCCCAGCCTGTACCTGTTGAAGACACATATAGAGAGATCGAAGGGATCCTCTCCATAGGTTCCGAGAAGAATGATTTCTGCGGATTTGTTCATACGACGAATTTCCTTCCCGGCGAAGACGATGCTTACGTTGCAGGTCAGATGATCAGAAGATTCGGCCTCCGCAAGGGTGACCGCATCAAGGGCCTTGTAGCGCCTATAAGAGGCAAGGAGAGATTCGCTCCTTTAAGAAAGATCATTTCAGTTAACGGTTACGAGATCCCCGAAGACGGCGATACTTCATTCCTGAAGAAGCGCCCGAGGTTCGAGAGTTTAACCGCCATCTATCCTAATGAGAGACTTACCCTGGAGACCGAGAAAGAAGATATCTCCACTAGGATCATCGACCTTTTCTGCCCCATCGGTAAGGGACAGAGAGGTATGGTCGTATCGCCGCCTAAGGCAGGTAAGACGATCCTGCTCCAGAAGATCGCAAATTCCATCACGGCAAATAATCCTTCCTGCAAGCTCATCGTTCTCCTGATCGACGAGCGTCCTGAGGAAGTTACGGACATGCAGAGGTCTATCAAGGGTGAGGTAGTTTATTCCACATTTGATAAGAGACCCGAAAATCACGTTAAAGTAACAGAACTCGTATTAGAGCATGCAATGCGTATGGTCGAGAACGGTGAGGATGTGGTTATTCTCTTGGACTCCATGACCAGACTTGCAAGAGCATATAACCTTACGATCAACCCCACAGGAAGGACTCTGTCCGGCGGTCTTGATCCGGGATCCCTCTATGGCCCTAAGCGTTTCTTCGGTGCTGCTCGTAACATCGAGGACGGCGGTTCCCTTACGATAATCGCAACAGCCCTTATCGAGACGGGCTCGAGGATGGACGAAGTCATTTTCGAGGAGTTCAAGGGAACGGGTAACATGGAAGTCGTTCTCGACAGAAAACTTGCCGACAGAAGATGCTTCCCGGCTATCGCAGTCGATAAGTCCGGTACGAGAAGGGAAGACCTCCTCATAGATAAGTACGATCTGGATGTCGTATGGACAGTCCGTAAGCGTATTGCCGAGGTCGACACGGTCGCAGCAACGTCAGCGGTCATCGATTTCATGAAGAAGACGTCTTCGAACAGGTATTTTATCGAGAGCGCCCGCAAGTCTTTCGTCGCAGACGACTGATGAAGGTGTTAAGCAGTTGACAAGAAGCGTATATTACAGTAATATATCTTCCGCAACACGAAAATCCGGTATGACATACGTACAAACGGGATACGCGTCATATCTTTGATTGAGAGGTGAAAAGAATGAAAGCAGACATCCATCCCAAGGCCCAGCTGGTTACAGTCCGTTGTGCTTGCGGTGAGACATTTGAGACATGGTCCACGAAGCCCGAGCTCCGTGTAGACATCTGCTCCAAGTGCCACCCTTTCTACACAGGCAAGCAGAAGCTCGTTGATACAGGCGGACGCGTTGACAAGTTCAACAAGCGTATGGGCAAATCTTGATAAACTTATAAAGATCAAGGCACCGGCTCCTTTATGGAGCCGGTTTTTTCATATATAATTATCCTATGGACTATAAATTCGTTTTTATCGTTAACAGTAAGGCCAGGCAGAAGGAGTTTGAGGCATTCCTTGAGATGCTAAATTCCATGTCCCGTGACCACACGGATTCGATCGAGATCAGGCAGACCGAGTATGCCGGTCATGCTGTCGAGATCGCATCGGAGATAGTAAAGCGCTTCGAAGGCAAACCTGCGGAAGAATGTGATACGGTAGTCATCGCAACGGGCGGTGACGGAACGATCCATGAGATCGCAAATGCCCTTGCCGGAAGCAATGTTCCGATGGGCGTATTGCCTTTAGGTACCGGCAACGACTTTTCCAGGACCATAATGGATGAAGCGCACAGATCCAACAAGGAACTCTGTGTCTCTGATATCCTCACAGGGAATATCCGCATCGAAGGCTGTGATCTTATCAAAGTCGAATCCTACGATACCGCAGGGAACCTGATCCCCGAATGCTCTGCCTGGTGCAACAATGTAGCCTCGATCGGCTTTGATACTGACGTTCAGTCAATGGCAAAGGCCAAAGTCGCCAGGAACCCGAAGTCCAAGCTCGTAAGGAAGACGGCTTACATGACTTCTGCTCTGTCGCTTCTTTTCGGAAAGCGCGGGCATGAGCTGATCTTTACGGCCAACAGGGCAGACGGGAAACCTTCAAGGTCTGCGAAAAACATCTACACGATGGTAGCTGTCTGCAACGGCGGTTACTATGGCGACGGCTTCCATCCCGCACCCAAAGCAAGGGTCGGCGACGGCCTTATGGATGTTTGCGCTTTTGATGACGTATCTCTCATCCGTGCATTAGCCCTGCTCGGGAAATACAAGAAAGGCACCCACACAAATTCTTCTGCTACCGACAATTTCCAGTGCAGCAGGATCACGATAGAAGCGCCTAAGGACAAGATCCTTCTGGGCAACTACGACGGTGAGGATTTCTCCGGCAACCGTATCGAATTCACTCTCGTGCCCGACAGCTTAAGGCTCATGCTCTACGGCGGGCAGAATTGAGATCATCAATATCGAAAAACTTATTCAAAGGAGTTCCCTTTCCATATGAAACAACTATCTGTTAGAGCTTTATCTTTTGCTATGGCATCGTTGATCGCCTTGTCAGGTCTGGCTTTAGTCGCAAGGCCTGTAACTGCGGCAACCTCTGTTACACTTTTGCAGGGTGCTGATCCGGAGCACCCTGCCAGTACAAAAACCCTTGCCAATAAGATCAGGGAAGCAGCCGGCGGTGATTTCCGTTATGTAAAGTCCTTCCAGAAGGGGAGCAATCCGCCTTCGGGCGCTATTGCGATAGATGAGAATACGAACGGTAATGCAGTATGCTGGGGTGTTAATGCCGGAGGCGGACTCAAGGATGTCTACTGGTACTCCTCATGTGATACGGTCTATCTCAATGCTGACTGCAGGAGCATCTTTGGAGAGTGCAAGAGCCTGACGACAGTTGATCTGACAGGGCTTAACTCTTCAAAGGTCACGAATATGGAGAAGATGTTCTACCAGTGTAAGAAACTTACCAAGATCAAGGGCCTTGATAATTTCAACACTTCATCTGTAACAAGCATGTACGGGCTCTTCGGCGGCTGCGCTGAGCTGACTGATTTCTCGTATAAGCACTTCAATACGAGCAAGGTGGAAAACTTCCAGGCTATGTTTGAGAAGGTCCCTTTGAAGAATATCGACCTGTCCTCGTATGATACGTCTTCGGCTACAAGGATGTCGAATATGTTCAACGGCTGCTCCAATCTGGAAACATTGAAGTTTGGCAATAAATTCGTAACTTCCAAAGTCACCAATTTCTCCGGAATGTTTAATGGGTGCTCTTCACTAAAGACCATATATGCTACAAAAGACTTTGATAACTCCAGCGAAGACAAGGACTATCAGTGGACGCTTTTCGACGGCTGCAAGAATCTTGTCGGAGGAGCAGGTTTTTCTTATATCGCAGATAACGACTACAAGACATCAAAGTTTGCAAGGATCAACACTTCGTCAGTTCAGGGCTTCTTTACAAAGTATTCACCTGACCCCACCAATACTCCTACGGTAACAAAGAAGCCTACGGCAACACCTACAAAGACGCCTACGGCAAAGCCGACCTCTAAGCCTACAAACCAGCCGACTGCAAAACCCAGCGGTAATCCTACTGCCAAGCCCACGGCGAAAGCAACGGCTACCCCCACACCCAAGTCTTCGACAGGCCCTTCCGGCACGAAACTGTCCATGACCCTGGCAGGCACTGTTGTATGCGGGAAGTCGGTCAAGGCAAAGATCAATGTCACGCCTTCTCAAGCGAAGGTCAGCTTCAAATCTTCTAACAGCAAGATCGCTACAGTCGATTCGGCGGGCAATGTTAAAGGAGTTATGGCCGGCAAAGTAACCATTACGGCAACGGCTAACGGAACTAAAGTGTCTTCATCTGTTCAGGTCCTCTATAAGGACGTAACGAGCAGCAAGGACTTCTGGTATGCTCCGACTAATGACCTTACCAACAGGGGTATTGTAAAAGGCTACGATAAGCAGACAAAGTTTAAACCCGCCAACGAATGTACCCGCGCCCAGATGGTAACCTTTATCTGGAGGATGCAGGGTGAACCCGCACCCAAGACAAAGACCTGCAAGTTCAAGGACGTCAAGAAGACTGACTACTTCTACAAGGCCTGTCTCTGGGGTAATGAGAAGGGCATAGTTGAAGGATATAAGAATGGCACTTTCGGGCCTAAGATCGTATGTGCCCGCCGCCACGCAGTAACATTCCTCTGGAGACTCGCAGGCAAGCCTGATCCCAAATCCTCCAAGAACAAGTTCAAGGATGTAAAGAAGAGCGATTACTTCTACAAGGCAACTCTCTGGGCTTCCGAAAAGGGCATCCTCGCAGGATATAAGGACGGCACTTTCCGCCCGAACGGCAACTGCCTGAGGCGCCAGATGGTAACATTCCTCTATAAATACGGCAAGTATGTAGGAAACAAATAGAGTCTTCTGGTTTGTATTATTTCTTTGTGCCTTGAATGGCCACTGTAAATGCCTGTTTTGGCCACTGTACAGTGGCCATTTGCGTGTTCTGCAGTGGCCGGAGATAAATAAAGCGAACAACATCCCGTTTGCGGCTTCCGCACAAGCTCGAGCGGGGCAACTTCACACGAACGACTTATGTCGCTTGCGACAGACTAAGTGAGTGTGAGTTGCCTCGCGAATTGTGTTATAATCTCAAACTAGGAACAGGAGGTGGTCAAGATGTTGGATGTCAAGAAGATCGCCAATGGCAGAGAATTGACATTTGTGCTTGGGGGCAGGCTTGATACTACTACAGCACCGGGATTCGAGGCAGAGCTTAAGGCTTCGCTCGACGGTGTGGAGAAGCTGGTCTTTGATATTGCAAAACTGGAATATGTCTCATCTGCGGGACTCAGGGTTCTGCTTTCTGCCCAGAAGATCATGAACCGTCAGGGAAGTCTTATCGTTAAGAATCCTACAGGCGAAGTATATGAGATCTTCGAGGTCACCGGAACGCTGGGGATCCTCACGATAGAGTGACAGGGAAGAGGTAAGCACTGATGAGTTCACCGGATAACCGCGAAAGACTTGATATACTGGCAGCCAAGCTTAACGAGAATTACGAGCAGATCGAACTTTTGAATGCTCTCGGTAAGGATAAGCTCCCTGACAGGGACAGGATCGTCGAGATCATAAGGGCGATCAGGAGACTGATGTTCCCGGGGTATTTCGGGCAGAATGATTTTGCCAAGTCTACATCTCACTATTTCGCAGGCGAGATGCTGAGTTCCGTTATAGAAGAGCTTAAAAAGCAGGTTGTCATTGCACTAAGATACCATAACGATTCTGAGGAAAGTGTTGAGGAGATCAAGAAGAGGGCAGAGGAGATCTGCTATAAGTTCGCTGAGAAACTGCCCGAGATCCAGAGAATCCTCCTGACCGATGTTCAGGCAGGCGTTGACGGCGACCCTGCTTCATCTTCTGCAGAGGAGATAATATTCAGTTACCCGGGATTTAATGCAATTTTTATCTACAGAATAGCGCACGAACTCTATCTTCTGAATGTACCCTTTATACCCAGGGTCATGACCGAGTACGGCCATTCCAGGACCGGAGTTGATATCAATCCCGGTGCAACTATTGGCGAGTATTTCTTCATAGACCACGGCACCGGTGTAGTTATCGGTGAGACGACTGAGATCGGTAAGAATGTTAAGGTCTATCAGGGCGTTACACTGGGCGCTCTGTCGACGCGTAAAGGGCGCCTTCTTACAGGCGTTAAGCGTCATCCTACGATAAGGGATAATGTTACTATCTATTCCAACGCTTCGATACTTGGCGGTGATACCGTGATCGGCGCGAACTCCACGATCGGAGGCAACGCATTTATCACTGAGTCCGTTCCGCCGAATACGAGAGTTGCGATCAAGAATATGGAACTCACATTCATAGGGGATTCATCCGAAGCGGGCTCCGGCGAATCGGGCCTTTGGGACTGGGTCATCTGATCTGAAACAAAGTGCAGCATCGCTGCACTTTTTATTTGGTACCAAAGGCCTCGAAAATGAGGGAATGGTACCAGCAGGGTGTCTTTTCGATGAGGATATCCTATTTGCACAAAATAAAGTTAGCAATATCTAACCTGTTTTGTATATTGTTGGCAATGTTCTCTAATTTCACAAAATAGAACTTGCATTGTTTTTGATAAAAGAATAATATTTATCCGGTTAGCAAGTGCTAACCAATACGCATATGCGAGGTGCCATATGTTACCGCTTATAGCAGCTGATGTTAATGAAGATCTGATCGTCCGTGTATTCAATCTTCTCTGCGCACCCTGCTTTGCTGCTATCGGCGCCATCAAGAGAGAGATGAACAGCCACAAGTGGACCTGGTTTGCGATCGGCTATCAGTGCATCTTCGCTTACGCGATGGCCCTGATCATCTATCAGGCAGGCTTGCTCTTCACAGGTTCTGTTAATATCATCGGATTAATTGCAGCCATCCTGGTATTGGGCTTCATGATCTATATGCTCGTGCGTCCCATGCCCAAGAAATATCTTAATAAATGACATCTTTTGACAGGTGAACGATAAAGGAGGCATGATAAAAAGTTAAACAGGGAGATGTGAAAGCTTCATCACTGTTGTAAACTTCAAGCAACAGTGAGACAGAGTAGATACTAACTCGTCATTTTTACTGTTCCAAGAGAACGTTAAGGAGAATGGGAAGTTGG